>PNKE01000026.1 GCA_013822245.1 Candidatus Solibacter sp. | reverse complement strand
GGCAGGCGCTGCGTGACGCCTGGCGCACCTACATGCCCTTCCGCGGCGATACCGAAAACCACTGGCTGCTCTACTACACCAGCCTCTACCTCATGGCCCAGATGTGGCCCGATCAGCCCGGCGAAGCCTGGTTCAACGGCAAGTCCTCCGCCGCGAACTTCAAGGAAAGCGAGGAGTGGATCAACTGGTGGGTCGACATGACCACCCGCCGCGGCCAGGGCGAGTACGATTGCACCCACTACATCGGCGTCTTCCTGCTGCCCATGTCCTACCTCGCCGAATGGTCGGACGATCCGCGCATGCGCCAGAAGGCCCGGATGATGCTCGACTACATCATTGCCGACTACGCCGCCGAACAGATCGACGGCATCTACGCCGGCGCCCACGCCCGCACCGACGACCGCCAGGTGGTCGAGAAATGGGCTGGCGTCAGCTCCGATTTCGGCTGGCTGCTGTTCGGCCTCGGCTATCCCACTCCTGGCTATGGCGGATACGCGCTCTATTACTCGCTCGCGTCCTCCTACCAGCCGCCCGAAATTCTGCGACGCATCGCCACCGACCGTCCCGACGGCGTGCTCCATAAGGAAACCAAACGCACACGCCACCGCTGGCGCTTCCACGATGAACTCAACGGCGATGTATACAAGACCACCTACCTGCGCCACGACTACGTTGTCGGATCCGACCAGGGCGGTCTCCTCCAACCCGTCCAGCAGCACTCCTGGGACGTCACCTGGCGTGTGGCCGATCCGCGCGGCGTCCACAACACCCTTTTCACTCTCCATCCCTACTCCGGCCTGCTCGAACTTCAGGCCTACTTCACGTTCCCGCCCGACTCGGCGACCGAGGTCGTCTACCGCTCGAAGAAGTCCTATGACTCGCCGGATAAACTCCTGGGCGGTTCGCCCTTCGAGCAGCTCTTCCAGGACCGCGACACCGTCATCGCGCTCTACGACATCGCACCCGGCGCCCGCTTCCCGCACATCAACGGCTTCTTCTCGAAGGACCTGTCGACGATCATCGAGGACCCCTCCGGCTGGATCTTCGCCCGCGGCGGCGACACCTGGATCGCCTACCGCCCGCTGGCGCCCTACTCCTGGAAACCCATCCAGGGCGGCGGCAAGCGCCTGTTCAGCCCCCACCTGAAGAACGGCGCCATCGTGCAGGCCGCCTCGCTCCGCGACTTCAACTCGCTGGAGGCCTTTCGCGCCGCCGTGACTCGCCTTCCGCTCGAATTCAAACTCGATCCCACGCCCACGGTCCGCTTCCGCACACTGCGCGGCGCCGAAATGAACTGCACCTACGGCGCGCCACGCGACTTTTCCTCCTGGAAACTGTTCGACGGCCCGTTCCTCCAGGCCGAGCGCGGAAGCCGGAAGCTGGAAATGCGCCACGGGAATCTGCGCCGCGTGCTCGACTTCGACACGCTCACGGTGAGCGGCCAGTAACACGTCTTATCCGGCGGACCGCCGGCCTGCCCCCAACCCGTATCGCAGTCCATGCCGCTCGGTCATGGCGTCGCCGCGAGACGATGCGGCGAGCAACCATTGCGCCGGGATTCGGAACCGGAGCGCCGGCGGCGGTAGCGGATGTAGTCCGGTGATCGGCCGGCAAGGGGTCCCGGACAATCAGGGGCCGCGCGGACCCTCCCTTGAAGCCGCTCTGAGCGGCTCACAACCTGATGCCCCGGACTTCGCCTGGGATGCTTACCCCAGCCAGGTCTCAAACGGCGCCTTCGGCAGTTTGTGGCCCCACGCCTCGGGACCCCAGCACCGCGTTCCAACCAGCGGTTCGGTCTCGCTCGTGTTCACCAGCCGGACTCCCTGGCCCGACTTCGCCGGCGCATACGGAATCACGAACTCGTCGTCCAGCGGTTCGCCCAGCCGGATGCCCGGCTTCACTTCCACCTTGTGCGGACCCAGCATGCCCTGGCCATGGCTGAAGTGGATGATGCACAGCGCCGCCGGCCCGGTCAGAACCACCTCGGATTTCGGCGCCAGCTCAAACTGTTTCAAGCTGAACAACTCATCGCCGTTCGGCTTGCCATACACGCGCCACTCGTCGTGGAACCCGCCCTGGCTCGCATCCAGATCAACCTCCGGCATCAGCAGGTGCTTCTCCACGATGTACGGATCCAGGTTCCTGGCCATGTCGATATCCGACACCAGCCGCTCCACCCGGTCCTCGCCCTCCAGCCCTTCCGGCAGATGCCTGAACAGCAGTTCCTGACCCAGAAACACCTCGCCGTCCGGACACAGCACATGGCTCTGGTAGAAACGGAAATCGTCGCGGTCCCGCTGCGGCTCTTCCGTGTTCACCGCCGCCGGACCGTGCAGTATCCGCGTCGGCGTGAAGAACCCCGTGCCCATCCTCACCAGGAAATTCCGTGCGTGACTGCGGATGTGGTTGTCCTTGCCGGCGATGAAGTCGCGGACGAAATCCGCCATCATCTCTTCATCCACATAGTCCAGCAGACCCACCGACGTATGGCAGTCGTTCTTATACCGCTTGTTCCGCCACGGGTTGAAGTTGTACGCTTCCGGCTTCCACGGGTGCATGTGGTGGCCCAGCGGATACAGGTTGTCGAACTCTTTGTTGTAGAAGCCCGTCCCGCCCAGCGTTCTGTACAGCGGACCCACCATGAACTCCGGCGCGCCGTGCACCGCCGCGTCCATCGGAATCAGGTACCCGTCCGGATGATGGAAGTGGCACAACCCTTCGCCGTGGATCCCGTTGCCCGTGTCGGCCAGAATCGCGCTGCCGTTCCAACGTTCATCGATCGCCCAGCCGCTCGGCCCTTCCGGAAAATAATCCGCGTCCACCAGTTCCAGGTTCTTGCCCGGCAGGCAGAATTTGCGGCCCACAAAGCTTGGGAAACACCGCAGCACGCCGCCGCCGGCCTCTGCCGCGGCCTGTACTGACGCCGCCGCGCCCTCTTCCACGATGGACAGGTTCGAGCGATAGAGTTTCACGTTCAGAGCGGTCATTCTTGGAATCCTTTCATCCTCTTACTGACGGGTAGCCCGCTGGCTCATCATTATACAAGCCCCAACGCCGCCCTCACCTCGCCAGCGCCGGCAGAGACTCCTCATACGGAGCCCTCGCCACGCCCTTCTCCGTGATGATCGCCGTCACATACCTCGCCGGCGTCACGTCGAACGCCGGGTTCTCCACCTCGACATTCTCCGGCGCCACCGCCACGCCAAACACCTCGGTCACTTCCTTCGCCGGCCGCTGTTCGATCGGTATCTGATCGCCCGCATCCAGCGTCAGGTCCAGCGTCGATATCGGCGCCGCCACATAGAACGGCACGCCATTCTCTTTCGCCAGCACCGCCACGCCGTAGGTGCCCACCTTGTTCGCCACGTCGCCGTTGCGCGCAATCCGGTCCGCGCCCACGATCACGCAGCCGATCCGCCCGCTCTTCAGGAAATGCCCGGCCATGTTGTCGGTGATCAGTGTCACCGGAATCCCGTCCTGCATCAACTCCCACGCCGTCAGCCTCGCCCCTTGCAGGAACGGACGAGTCTCGTCGGCAAACACGTCGATCGTCTTGCCCGCCGCCACCGCCGCCCGGATCACGCCCAGCGCCGTGCCATATCCGGCCGTCGCCAGCGCCCCCGCATTGCAGTGCGTCAGCACCGTCTTGCCGTCCGGCACCAGCGCCGCGCCGTTGGCCCCCATCGCCTTGTTGATGGCGATGTCCTCTTCATACACCTTCACCGCCTCGGCTTCCATCGCCGCCCGCACGGCCTCGATCCCCTCGCCCTTCACCGCCGCATACAGCCGTTTCATCCGGTCGATCGCCCAGAACAGGTTCACCGCCGTCGGCCGCGTCCCGGCCAGCGTGTCGCAGATCTTCTCAAACTCGGCGTCCAACGTCTCCGCCCTGGCCTGCTTCACGCCCAGCGCCACGCCCATCGCCGCCGCCACGCCGATCGCCGGCGCCCCGCGGATCACCATCGTCACGATGGCCTCGGCCACTTCCTCATACGTCGTGCACGTGACGTACTCTTCCACTCTCGGCAGACGCGTCTGATCGATCATCACCACGCCCTGCGCCGTCCATTGAATCGTCTCGACCATTAGAACAAGCGGTCCCTTTCCTGTAGTAAATAGCCGGTGAAGAACGTCAGGTTGTATGTCGCGTGCACCAGCGTCGCCGCCGCCGTCGAACCTGTCCATATCCGGATCAGGCAGAACACCACCGACGCCATCATCAGCAGCACCAGGTGCTGCCACGACCACCCATACTGCGGCCCGTGCAGCCCCACAAACAGCCCGCTGCAAAGCACCACGGCGCCCGCCGCGCCGAACGTCCGCATCATCAGCGGCAACAAAAATCCCCTGAACCCCAACTCCTCCGCCATCGGCCCGAACGTCGTCGCAAACAGCCCAACGAGCAGCGTCGGCCACCGCCCCACCAGCAACTTCTGAATCGGATTATCGATCTCAGGCGTATGCATCAGCCCGCCCGCAATCATGACCACCACCGCCAGCGCCGGCCCCGCGAACAGCGTCCACCCCATCCCCGGCCACGGCGCCTTCCATGCCAGTCCCCGCCAGAACGGTTCGTCGTACTTCATCTTCAACATGAAATACAGCGCCGCGAACCACACCAGATACCACGAGAACTGGAAGCTCATCGCCACCAGCGCGGCATTGCCCCCGCCCGGCAGAGCCTGCTTCAAAATCCAACTGAACAGCATCGCCACCGCCAGGCTCGGCAACGCCAGCCCGGCGAACATCGCCGCGTCCAGCCAGTCCCAATAGGGCTGCGCCTGCGCGCGGCCATCCCCGTTCACGTTCTCCGCTTGCGGGTTCATACTTCCAAATCGGCCAGGATCGCCGCCAGCAGCGGAATCATGATCTCATGATGCCCCGTGAGCGAATAGCCCTTCCCTCCCGACTTCGCGTGCGGCCTGTCCACCACGTTCGCCTTCGGCCTGTAATGCTGCACGAAATCGAAATTCACCGTCGTGAAGTTCCCCAGCGGATACCCCAGGTTCCTCACCACCGACACGGCCTTCAGAAACACCTCCGGCAGCAGCACCGCCGACCCCACGTTCAAATACACCCCGCCCCCGTCCAACTCCCTCGCAATCGAACAGAACAGCTTGAAATCATGATGCGTCGCCGCCCCGATCGCCGCCCCCTCGGCCGCCGGATGCGTATGCGGCGTGTCCGTCCCCACCGCCACATGCACCGTCACCGGCACGTTCCGCCTGTACGCCTGCACCTGCAAACACGCTTCGGCAAACTCCGGCTTCGCCAGCCTCGTGATCGCCTCGCCCAGCGCCTCGCCCATCCCGATGCCCCGCGCCGCACCCTCGCCGATCGCCACGTTCATCTCCCGCCCCGTCTCTTCCGCCGATCCGAACCGCCCGTCCGGCAACACCGATTCAACGTCCTCGCTCGTCGCCCCCGCGATCCCGATCTCGAAATCATGGATCGTCGCCGCCCCGTTCATCACCAGCCCCGTCACATACCCCATGTCCATCAGCCGTGTCAGCACCGGCGCCAACCCGCACTTGATCACGTGCCCGCCCATGCCCCACAAAATCGCCCGCTTCTTCCGCTTGGCCTCGACCAGCGCCGCCACCACCGCCCGCAGCGATTCCGCCGCCAATATCTTCGGCAGCCCTTCCAGCCACTGCCCCATCCGCACGCCCGCTTCCGGCGCCGCGCCCATGTGCTCGATCTGCACCTTGCCGCCGCGGTCGGCTATCGGGATCGTCGCGAGACCCCCAAAATCCAGCGGTGTGTAGGAATACTTGCTCACAGCGTTCTAAATAACTTTACCGTTTCCCATCACCTTCGCGAGCGCCCGCCCCGTATGGCTCCTCTTCGACGCCGCCACCTCTTCCGGCGGTCCCGCCACCACCACCTCCCCGCCTCCCTCTCCCCCCTCCGGACCCAGATCGATCACCCAGTCCGCCGACTTGATCACGTCCATCTGGTGCTCGATCACCAGCACCGTGTTGCCCAGATCCACCAGCCGGTTCAACACATCCAGCAGCTTCTTCACATCCTCGAAATGCAATCCCGTCGTTGGCTCGTCCAGGATGTACAGCGTCCGCCCCGTCTGGCGTTTGCTCAACTCCCTGGCCAGCTTGATCCGCTGCGCCTCTCCGCCCGATAGCGTCGTCGCCGGCTGCCCCAGATGCAGATACCCCAATCCTACGTCCACCAGCGTCGCCAGCTTCGGCTTGATATGCGGGAAGTTGCCCAGCAACTCCAGCGCATCCTCCACCGTCGTCTCCAGCAGCGCCGAAATCGAAACGCCGTTGTACTTCACCCGCAGCGTCTCTGAGTTATACCGCTTCCCCCGGCACACATCGCACGGCACAAACACGTCCGGCAGGAAGTTCATCTCAATCCGCTTCAACCCGTCGCCCTGGCACGCCTCGCACCGTCCGCCCTTCACATTGAAGCTGAACCGCCCCGCCTTGTACCCCCGCTCCCGGGACTCCGGCAGCATCGCATACAAGTCCCGGATCGGCGTGAACACCCCCGTGTACGTCGCCGGATTCGACCTCGGCGACCGCCCGATCGGCGCCTGATCGATCTCCACCACCTTGTCAATCAGATCCAGCCCCTCCACCCCGTCACACTCGCCCGGCGCCGCCTTCGACCGGTAAATTGCCTTCGCCAGCGCCCGGTACAACAAATCGTGCACCAGCGTCGACTTCCCGCTCCCGCTTACCCCCGTCACCACCGTCAACGTCCCCAACGGAAACCCGACGTCAATCCCCTTCAGATTATGCTCCCGCGCCCCCCTCACCAGCAGCCGTCCGCCATTGCCCCGCCTCCGGAACTCCGGCGTCTCCACCTTCCTCGCCCCCCGCAAATACTGCCCCGTCAACGACCTCTCCACCCGCTCCACCTGCTTCGGCGTCCCGCTCGCCACCAACTCCCCGCCCAGCCTGCCCGCCCCCGGACCCAGATCGATCACAAAATCGGCCCGCTCGATCGTCTCCTCGTCGTGCTCGACAACCAGCACCGTATTGCCCAGCGCCCTCAGGCTCTCCAGCGTGTCCAGCAGCCGCCCGTTGTCCCTCGGATGCAACCCGATCGACGGCTCGTCCAGCACATACAACACGCCCCGCAGCTTCGACCCGATCTGCGTCGCCAGCCTGATCCTCTGCGCCTCGCCCCCCGATAGCGTCGCCGACGGCCGGCTCAGGCTCAAGTAATCCAGCCCCACACGCGTCAAAAACTCCAGCCGGTTACGCACCTCTTCCACCACCCGCGCCGCAATCTGGCGTTCCCGCCCGGTCAACGTCCACGCCCGCGCCGCCTCCAGCGACCTGGCGATCGACATCCCCGTGAACTCCCCGATCGTCACCCCCTTCATCCTCACCGCCGCGCTCGACCTCTTCAGCCGCCGCCCTTTGCAGGCCCCGCATTCGGTCGCCGTCATGTACTCCATTAAGTGTTCGCGTACGCCGTCCGAATACTCGCTATACGCCCGGTTCAGCATCCCGATGATCCCCGGAAAACCGCCCGCGCCGTCCAGCAGCGTCGCCTGCTGCTTCGCCGTCAGCTTCTCGAACGGTTTGTCGATCCCGATCTTCAGCTTTTTCGCCCCCGCCGCCACTGCCTGCCGCATCATCGACGAACTGCCGCCCGGCCCCAGCCCCCCGTCAAACAGCGGCTTCGACGCGTCCACAATCACTTTGTCCGGATCAAACGCCCATGCCGATCCCAACCCGTGACACTCCTCGCACGCCCCATACGGGCTGTTGAACGAAAACGACCGCGGCTCCAGTTCCGGCACGCTCTCCCCGCAGTCCGGACACGCCAGCTTCTGCGAATACAGCTTCTCCGGCCCGTTCACCACCGCCACCGCCACCAGCCCCCCGGCCAGCTTCGTCGCCGTCTCGATCGACGCCTCCACCCGCTTCTCCATGCCGGCCTTGAGCAACAGCCGGTCCACAACCAGTTCGATCGTGTGGTTGCGCCGCTTGTCCAGCACGATCTCCTCGTCCAGCCCCCGCAGCGTCCCGTCGATCCGCGCCCGCACAAACCCCGTCCGCGCAAACTTCTCCAACTCTTTCTTGTACTCGCCCTTCCGCCCGCGCACCACCGGCGCCAGAATCATCACCCGCTCGTCCATGCCCAACTCGAGCACCTGCTCCAGGATCTGCTGCGTCGATTGCTTCGATATCGGCGTTCCGCAGTTCGGGCAATGCGGCTCCCCAATCGACGACCACAACAGCCGCAGGTAGTCGTAGATCTCCGTGATCGTGCCCACCGTCGACCGCGGACTGCGGTTCGTCGTCTTCTGCTCAATCGATATCGCCGGACTCAACCCGTCGATCGAATCCACATCCGGCCGCTCCATCTGGTCCAGGAACTGCCTCGCATACGGCGACAATGTCTCCACATACCGCCGCTGCCCCTCCGCGTAAATCGTGTCAAACGCCAGCGACGACTTCCCCGATCCGCTCAACCCCGTGATCACCGTCAACGTGTTCCGCGGGATCTCCACGCTGACGTCTTTCAAATTGTGCGTCCGCGCCCCGTGCACCGAAATGTTCTTAAGCATGGCCCCCGCCGCCCGCCGGTCCTCCCGCCTTGCCCCTCTGGATCTTCGACTTCGCCCAGTCCAAAATCCGTCGCGCCCACTTGAAATGCCTCGCCAGCAGCAGCAGGCCCGGAATGCCGAACATCCAGCCCTGAAGCACGGGGATCAGCCCGCCAATCAGTCCTAGGGTCACCAGAATGATGCCTGCCGTGATTTCCAGCGTTTTTCTCAAGGGGGAATCTCCCAGTTTAACATCCGGCGGTCAGCTCCCGGCTAAGGGGTTACTGCCATTGATTTCAACTACTTATTCGAAGACGCCCGTTCCTTGACCCTAGTTCCTCCATCCAGACTTTTCAGTCGGGTACTGGTACGGTGAAGGATTTATCTGGTACTGCGGGAGGATCGGTAGTACTATAAGCCATTGAACCGACTCAGTGGTTTCCCTTAGATTGGAGTCGTGGAAACAATGGACCAGAGAAAATCACGGCGCTTCGAGCTCAAGCTTCCCGTCGAACTCACCCGCGCGGGCATGAGACACGTTTCGGTGCCAGGCGAAACCCGCAATGTCAGCTCAGGTGGTGTCCTGTTCACCAACCCTGACGTTCCCCTGGAAATCGGCCAGCCTGTTGAATATTACATCAGTCTTCCCTCCGGAAACTCCATCGGCGCCGTCCGCCTGCGTTGCATGGGCAAGGTGGTCCGGCACGACAAGGAAATCCAGTCCTTCGCCGCAACGCTCGAACGCTACGAGTTCGTTCGGCACACCATCTGAACTTTTTTTCTCGCCTCCTTCGCCTTTTGAGCTAAAATCATAGCAAACAAAAGGCGAAGAGACCACCCGTGAACCTTTCCCTCGAATTCCCCGACCCCAAGAAGTCCGAATCCCTCAGCCTGGCCCGCCGTGCCGGCCTCGATGCCGCCATCGCCCGCCTCCAGGCCTCCATGCAGGAGCCTGACTCCCCCATCCGCGCCATCCGCCACCAGCCCGCCACCGAAGGCCAGTTCGAAGACATCCCGGCCGCCGTTCCTCCCGATTTGTCCAAGGTCTTGAACAATCGTGGCATCGCCCGCCTCTACACCCATCAAGCCGAATGCTATCAACAGATTAGCGCGGGCCGCCACGTCGTCGTCGTCACCCCCACCGCCTCCGGCAAAACCCTCTGCTACAATCTCCCCGTCCTCGACCGCATCCTCCGCGAGCCCGAAGCCCGCGCCATGTACCTCTTCCCCACCAAGGCCCTGTCCGAGGATCAACTCCACGAATTCCACGGCATGGTCGAGGCCATGGGCTCCGGCATCCGTGCTTTTACATATGACGGCGATACGCCCCCCGACGCCCGCAAACAGATCCGCGAACGAGCCAATGTCGTCCTCACCAACCCCGACATGCTCCACACCGGCATCCTCCCACACCACACCAAGTGGGCCAAGCTCTTCGAAAACCTCCGCTACATCGTCATCGACGAACTCCACTACTACCGCGGCGTCTACGGCTCCCACCTCGCCAACGTCATCCGCCGCCTCAAGCGCATCTGCGCCTTCTATGGCGCCACCCCCCAGTTCGTCTGCTGCTCGGCCACCATCGCCAATCCCCGCCCCCTGGCCGAATCCCTCACCGGCGAACAGTTCCATCTGGTTGACAACAACGGCGCCCCCACCGGCGAGAAGTACTTTGTTTTCTACAATCCGCCTGTCGTCAACCGCCAACTCGGCATCCGCCGCGGCTACCTCAACGAAACCCGCCGCATCGCCACCGAACTCGTCACCCGCGGCCAGCAGACCCTCGTCTTCGCCAACAACCGCCTCGCCACCGAAATCCTCCTGACGTATCTCAAGGACTCCTGCGCCCGTCCTCCCGCCCACCCCGACAGCGTCCGCGGCTACCGCGGCGGCTACCTTCCCCGAGAACGCCGCGACATCGAGCGCGGTCTGCGCGACGGCGACATCCGCTGCGTTGTCGCCACCAACGCACTTGAACTCGGCATCGACATTGGTTCTCTAGATGTAGTAGTTATGGCCGGCTACCCCGGCACCATCGCCTCCACCTGGCAGCGCGCAGGCCGCGCCGGCCGCCGCATGACCACTTCGCTGTCCATGTTGGTCGCCAGTTCCGCCCCTCTCGACCAGTACATTGTCGAACACCCCGAGTACTTCTTCGAAGGCTCCCCCGAACACGCCCACATCAACCCTGACAATCTGGAAATCCTGATAAACCATTTGAAATGTGCGGCTTTCGAACTGCCAGTCAAGGACGGCGAACCCTTCGGCCCCCGCCCGGCGGGCGAACTCTGCCGCTTCCTGGAGGAAATCGGCCTGCTCCACCACTCCGCCGGCGCCTGGCACTGGACCTCCGACACCTACCCGGCCGACGCCATCAGCCTCCGCTCGGTGAGCAGCGACAACTTCATCGTCATCGATCAGACAAATGAAGAAAAGGTGATCGCCGAGGTCGCCTTCCCCGCCGCGTTGACCGAACTGCACGAAAAGGCCATTTATCTGCACGAAGCGCGCCAATATCAGGTCGAAAAGATGGACTACGACCAGCGCAAAGCATGGGTCCGCCACGTCGAATGCGACTACTTCACCGACGCCATCGACTACACCCAGGTCAAAATCCTGGAAACCTTCGAGTCACAGCCCGCCGCCGAAGCCCGCGTTGCCCACGGCGAGGTCCGCGTCAATCGCCAGATCGTCGGTTTCAAGAAGATCAAGTTCTACACGATGGAGAATATCGGCGCCGGCGCCCTCTCGCTGCCCGAGCAGGAGATGCACA
Organism: Candidatus Solibacter sp.; assembly: GCA_013822245.1. Lineage (GTDB taxonomy): Bacteria > Acidobacteriota > Terriglobia > Bryobacterales > Bryobacteraceae > PNKE01. The sequence continues at coordinate 105,767 of PNKE01000026.1, read as the reverse complement.
CAACCTCGTATTATCTACACTTTACGCCAGAGTTCCTGGCTCGCCTGCCCCACCTCGCCCCCACTGACCGCCTGAACGCCCTCACCGGCCTTGGCAACGCTTTCCGCACCGTCGCCGCCCTGCTGCTGATGTGCGACCCCCGCGACCTCGGCGTCGCCCTCACCGAGGAGTTCGGTCAACCTGTCGCCGGCTTCGAGCCAAATCTACATTTGTACGACAACTACCCCGGCGGCATCGGCCAAAGCGCCCCGCTCTTCCAGATGACGCCCCAACTCCTGGCCGGCGCCCGCGACCTCATCGCCCACTGCCCCTGTGAATCCGGTTGCCCGTCCTGCACCGGCCCGGCCGGCGAAACCGGCGAAGGCGCCAAACAAGCCGGCCTCGACATCCTCCGCCTGCTATTGGCGGCTGAAGAAGGGACCTCGGAGATTTCGGGTCAGCACGGTTGAACTACGGCCTCCCATTGGCCTCGAGTGTGGCAAGTTGCTGACGAATCGATGCGGCATCCGGCGATCCGGGCGCGTATTCGAGGTAGGAGCGCAGGTACTGCACCGCCTCCTCTGGTTCATTGCGTGACACCAGGATGATGGCGAGAAGATGCCACGACTTCGGGAACCGGTGCAGATCGTCCAGTTCCACCGCCCGGCGGGCGCTTTTCTCCGCACCTTCGAGGTCTTTCAGGTTGTACTTCGCCACTGCGTCATAAAGGAACGCCTCGGGATGGTCAAAGCGGCTTGACGCGACAAGGGCCCCGGTCACGCCCGCCGCCTCCCGCCAACGCCGTTGGCCGATCAGAATCGAGGCGGTTTGGATTATCGGCAACACGAATTGCCCATCCGCCCGGCTGGCCTTGGCATAGGCTTCAATGGCTTCGTCGAACCGGCGTTGATGCTGAAATGAGGCCCCCGTCTCATACCACGCCACGGAGTAGTTGGGATAGATCTCCACCGCCCGCGCCAGATGCTTCCGCGCTTCATCGAATTTCTGCTTCCGCAGGGCCTCGACGCCCTTCTCATAGGCCTTGCGCGCATCCTTCGGCGCTAGTTGGGTGGTCATGCTGTAGGAATCGTCCAGCACTCCGCGCTGCCTCACGAGTTTCAGCGTGCCCACCGTTACGCCCCTGCTCAGGTCCACTCGCACTGTGTGAAAGCCGCGCAGTGAGACAGTCAGTTCGCACCCCATCAGTTCCGGGATTATCGTCCCCCCGTCGCCGTCCCTGACCAGACCCAACGGAACCGCGAAATGGCCTCGTGTGTAAACGACCCCTCGCCCCGATCCAAGGCAACGGGCCACAACTGCGGCCTCCCCCTGGATGCCGGCCCACCCCCCCTCCGGCTGAACCGAGCCTGTTGCAAAGAGATGCCGCGGCCCCGATGGCACGTATACGGGCGGAGGAGGCACACGCTCGGGCTCCGGAGGAGGCGGCGGCGGTGGTTCCGGCGTTGGCGCCGGGGCTGGAGGTTGGGTCTGCGGGGGTGTTTGAGTTTCGGCCTGCTGGCCCAGGCACAGCGGGACGAGGACGGCAATCAGGACGAGGCCGAGCTTCATTGAGCAGATTCTATCACCGGGATGCACCGAATTCTCCAGCCCACGCCACCGCGCATCATGGACCCAGGATCGTCCTCTGCTCGCCCTCCCGGCGCGTCAAACGCTCCCGGTCAAGGAATTCCAGCAGAGGAATCGCGTACTTCCGCGAGATTCCCGTCCAGTCCTTGAACTCCGGAACCCCGAACCTCTGCCCCTTCTTCGCCGCCAGGACGGTTTTCAGTCCCTCAATCGCCTCGGCGTGGAAGATCAGGTCCATGCTGACTCGAACCAACGTCTTTTGGCGTAGTAAGGTCTGGAGAATCGTCCTTGCCCGGTTGGCGTCGATGCCCGAACTCTTGAGCACTTCGTTCACCGCCGGCGCCGACAACCCCGCCTCGCGAAACAGATTCTCGATCTTGGTTTTCGCCTCGTCTTCGTCCGCTTTGAGCTGCGGCCGGAAGTTGACCAAACGAATCAGATCGCCTTCAGTTGTTACGTCAGTCATCCTCGCAAGGATATATTCCAAGAGCGGACCCTGTACCGGCGCCGCCACCTTCGGCATCCCCATCTCCAGCGGATGTTGTTGATGATAAAGGCTCAATGCCTGCCTGAAGTTCGTTTGGTCAACTTCCAGCCGGGTCTTCGAGATCAGTAGCGGCGGCGACGCCGGCACTTCAATCAGCCCATTGCGTTTCGCCACGAGCCGCAACTCCGCCTCGCTCAACCCAGTCCGTGCGGCAACCTCCGGCATTCCAACTCCCCCCGCCGACTCATCCACAAATTGCGCCAAACGGCCATCCATGTCAAAATCTGTCAGGCGTAGTAGACGAGCCAGCGCCGCCGGCTTGCGCAACCTCAACGGTGGCCGGTTGTCCAAAGCCTCGCCCCCGCCAATCGTCACCACCGGCGAAAACATCCGCGCGATGAACCTGTCCCCCGGCAGCAGCAGCAGCGGTTCCTTCAACAGCAGCCGCAAATGCCCCGTCGTCCCAGGTTCCATCGCCTCCCGGCCATCCAGCAACCGGACCTCGGCCTCCGTCTCCGACGTCCCGGCATGAAAATGGATCGGCGCCCGGTGCTTCAAAGGGTGCGCTGTACCCAATAAATCGAATCGAACATCGACAACCGTAGTCGATAGAAACCGCCCGGCTGGCGCAAGCGTCATCCCCCGGCTCAGTTCCTCGGCTTCGACGCCCGCCAGGTTCACCGCCACCCTCTGCCCGGCTTCTGCCACCTCCACCGCCCCGCCATGCACATGCAACCCCCTCACCCGCAGCCGCCGCCCGCTCGGATAAACCTCCACCTCGTCCTCCACCTTCAGCCGCCCGCTCCACATCGTCCCCGTCACCACCGTCCCGAACCCTTTGAGAACAAACGATCTGTCTATCGGCAGCCGGAACCCGCCCTCCACCTTTCTTGGCTCCACCCTGGCTGCGACATTTGTCATCGCCGCGCGCAACCCGTCCAGCCCTTCGCCCGTCTTTGAACTGACCGCGATGACCGGCGCCCCCTCCAAAAACGACCCTTCGACGAACTCGGCCGCCTCCAGCCGCACCAATTCAACGATGTCCGCATCCACCAGGTCCATCTTCGTCAACGCGATCAGCCCGTGCCTCACCCCCAGCAACCGGCAGATGTCGAAATGCTCCCTCGTCTGCGGCTTGATCGACTCATCGGCGCCGATCACCAGCACCACCATGTCGATGCCGCCGGCGCCGGCCAGCATGTTCCGAACAAACCGCTCGTGGCCCGGCACATCGACAAACCCGAACCGCACGCCACCCGTCTCCATATGGGCGAATCCGAGGTCGATCGAGATGCCGCGACGCTTTTCTTCTTCCAGGCGGTCCGTCTTGATGCCCGTGAGTGCGCGGACCAGGGCGGTCTTGCCGTGGTCGATATGGCCCGCGGTTCCGACGATAATGTTTCTCATGAGGCCGCTCCTCTTCATCGTCGCCGCCGCGGCCGCCCTCGCACAAGCGCCCGGCCCGCCGCCCACCTTCAAAGCCGGCGCCTCGGTGGTCCGCGTCGACGTCCAAGTGATCCACCGCGGCAAGCCGGTCAGCGGTCTCGCCGCCTCTGATTTCTCAGTCACTGACGCAGGCCAACCCGCCGCCGCGTTGACGCTCGACAAGGACAACGACCACCTGGAAGTCCTTCTCCTTCTCGACGTTTCCGGCAGCATGGGCCAACTGCTCGGCCGAATGGGCGTTGTGGCGCAGAAGGCGCTGGCAGTGTTGAAGCCCGATGACAAGGTCGGCGTGATGCTGTTCGCCCGCCGCTCCGAAGTCGTCCTTGAACCCGACGCCGACCGCCGCGCCGCGGTCGCCGTGATCCGCGACGCCGCCGTCGAACGCAACTCAACCCTCGGCGCCGGCTCCTCGCTGAACGAAGCCGTCCTGGCCGCCGCCGAGTACTTCAAACAGCGCCCCTATGACGGCCGCCGCGCACTGGTTGTGTTGACCGACAACGGCGGCTTGAGCAAGGAACTGCCCGACGAGAAGGTGATCCGCGAGCTTGCCGCCGCCGAGGTTGTCCTGAACGGCATCGTCCCTGATGGGGTCGATCCGCCGGAACCGCCACCCAAGGGCGTGGAGGTGAACCCCGACTACACTCCAGCCAACGTGTTCCGCCTCGCGGAGGAGACAGGCGGTGAATGGATGAGGTCGGACAAGCCGGAAAAGCTCGGCGAAATGCTCGACCGCATCCGCCAGCGCTACACAATCTACTACCCCGCACCGGAATCCGCGCCGGGTGAGTGGCGCGCGCTCGACGTCACCCTTTCCGGCGGCGCGCGCGCCCGCTACGGCAACGCCAAGGTCCGGTCGCGCCCCGGCTATTTCTCCGGGCCGGTTCAGGCCGCGTTGTCGGGGTCGGGCGGCTCGACCTGGTCATCTGTGACGCCGCGCTGATTCCGCTTCATCTCGAGGACGTGCTTTTTCGACGGTTCCAACAGTTGCTGCACTTCGAGCATCGCGCTGCCCGCCCGTGTCGAGTGCCCCTGCGACTTCATGTAGTAGATCCACCCGCGCGCTTCCGCCCGCAGCGCCAGCCTATGCAGCGCATAGAGCGCCGCGGCGATAAGAATGATCCACACCCAGCCGGGCATTGATAGCCCTCCACCTGCCGATTCTAATCCTCGCTGCTGCTTTGTGAAACCTTCAGCACGGCCAGGAACGCCTCTTGCGGGATATCCACCTTGCCCACGCGCTTCATCCGGCGCTTGCCCTCTTTCTGCTTTTCGAGCAGTTTGCGTTTGCGCGAGATGTCGCCGCCGTAGCATTTGGCGATGACGTTTTTCCTGATGGCCGAGATGTTCTCTCGGGCGATGATCTTCGACCCGATGGCCGCCTGCAGGGCCACTTCGAACATCTGGCGCGGGATCAGCTTCCGCAGCCGGTGGATGAGTTCCTTGCCGCGGTTCTGGGCGAATTCACGGTGGACGATGATCGACAGCGCGTCCACAGGCTCGCCCGCCACCAGCACGTCCAGCTTCACCATCGACGACGCGCGATAGCCGGCCAGGTGGTAGTCCAGCGAGGCATAGCCGCGCGAGGCCGATTTCAGCCGATCGTAAAAGTCCAGCACGATCTCGTTCAGCGGCAGTTCATAGCCGAGCATGACGCGGTCGCCGCCGACGTGCTCGAACTTCTTCTGGTCGCCGCGCTTCTCTTCGAGCAGCTTGAGGATCTCGCCGAGGTGCTCCTCGCGCGTGATCACGGTGGCGTCGATGATCGGCTCCTCGATCTTGACGATCTCGCTCGGATCGGGCCACTTCGTCGGGCTGTCCACCTCGATGACGGCGCCGTTGCCGAGCGTGACGCGGTAACGTACGCCGGGCGCGGTGGTGATGAGATCGATCTGGAATTCCCGCTCCAGGCGCTCCTGGACAATCTCCAGGTGCAGCAGGCCGAGGAAACCGGCGCGGAAACCAAAGCCCAGCGCCACCGAGCTTTCAGGCTCGAAGTTGAAGGCCGAATCGTTCAGCCGCAGCTTTTCCAGCGCGTCGCGCAACAGTCCGTGTTCGTGGCTTTCCACCGGGTAAAGCCCGGCGAACACCATCGGTTTCATCTCCTCGAAACCGGGCAGCGGTTCGGCGGCGCCGGGTCCGGCGTCGAGAATCGTATCGCCCACCTTGGCGTCCGAGACGGTCTTGATATTGGCGAACAGGAAGCCGACTTCGCCGGCGCTGAGCGTTTCGCACGGGATCGGCTTGGGCGACTGATAACCGACGCCATCGACCTCGTGAACCGAATCGGTCGCCCACAGGCGGATTTTCTGGCCCTTGCGGATGGAGCCGTCGATGATGCGTGCCAGGATGATGACGCCGCGGTAGGGGTCGAACCAGGAGTCGAAGATGAGCGCGCGCAACGGGGCGTTCGGGTCGCCTTTGGGTGGCGGGACCTTGGCGACGACGGCTTCCAGGATCTCGTGGATGCCGATACCGTTTTTGGCGCTGGCCAGCACGGCTTCCGAGGCGTCGAGGCCGATGATCTGCTCCACCTGCTCCTTGATGCGCTCAGGCTCGGCCGAGGGCAGGTCGATCTTGTTGATGACCGGGATCAATTCGAGGTTGTGGTGGATGGCGAGGTAGGTATTGGCCAGGGTCTGGGCCTCGACGCCCTGGCTGGCGTCGACCACAAGCAGCGCACCCTCGCAGGCCTGGAGGCTGCGCGAGACCTCGTAAGTGAAGTCGACGTGGCCGGGCGTATCGATGAGATTGAGCTGATATTCGACACCGTCGTCGGCCTTGTAGGTGAGCCGGACGGCATGGGCCTTGATGGTGATGCCGCGCTCGCGCTCGAGGTCCATTGTGTCGAGCACCTGGGCCATCATTTCGCGCTGGGACAGGGCGCCGGTGTATTCCAGAAGCCGGTCGGCCAGGGTGCTTTTGCCGTGGTCGATGTGGGCGATGATCGAGAAATTGCGGATGAACGCGGGATCCATGCTGTAGAATGAAGGACGTAGAGCCGCGCTTGGTGCGCTTGCAGGTTGGCTCTCCAGATTATCTCATATGTCGCACAAAGTCTATGAAGGCCGCCTCGACGCAAAGGGGCTGAAGTTCGCCATTCTGGTCAGCCGGTTCAACAGCTTTGTGACCGAGAGGCTGTTGTCGGGCGCGCTGGATGCGCTGGAGCGTTCCGGCGCCGGCGCGGAGAGTGTGGAGATCGTCCGCGTGCCTGGAAGCTGGGAGATGCCGGTGGTGGCCGTGGAACTGGCCCGGCAGAAGAGGCATGACGCCATTATCTGCCTGGGCGCGGTGATCCGCGGCGATACGCCGCATTTCGACTATGTCGCCAACGAAGCCGCGAAGGGCATTGCGCAGGCGGGCATGGAGTCAGGCATCCCGATCGCGTTTGGGATTCTGACGACGAACACGCTGGAACAGGCCATTGACCGGGCCGGCGCGAAGAGCGGCAACAAGGGTTTCGAATCGGCCATGTCGGCCATCGAAACCGCAAACCTCATGCGCCAGTTGCGCGGCAACTAGACGCTGTCGTTTCCCCATGCCGGCACGACGCAAATCACGACAGCGAGCCCTTCAGGTGCTGTTCTTCGCCGACATGAGGAAGCAGGAGATCGGCGAGGCGATCGAGGCCTACTACCCCAGCCTCTTCACGGCGGAGATGGACGAATTGACCGGCGAGGAGTCGGCGCCTCCGCCCGAAGGTGATGCCTTCATGGAATCCCTGGCCGGTGGGACCTTCGCTCAACGGGAGATGCTGGACGAGTTGATCGCCAGGAAGGCCGAACACTGGCGTCTGGACAGGATGCCGCTGGTGGACCGCAACATTCTGCGCATGGCGATCTACGAGATGAAGGACCTCGGCACGCCGCCCGCGGTGGTGATCGATGAAGCCCTGGAACTGGCCCGCCGATACTCGGAAGAAGAGGCGATCCCGTTCATCAACGGCGTGCTGGACTCGATCCGGAAGCTGCTGGATATTCCGCTCACCTCACCGCCGCAGTAGGCCCCGGCCGCGCCGTTTCCGGCTCCGCCTATTTCCCGATACAGAAGGTCGAGAAGATCCGGTTCAGGATGTCGTCGGCCGTGGTGGCGCCGGTGAGCGCGTCGATGGGCCGCAGCGCGGCGTAGCAATCCAATAGGAGCAACTCGTGGGGCAGGCCGGATTCCACGGCGAGGACGGCGTGGTCGAGCGCTTCGATGCACTCGCGCAGCAGCCGCTCATGGCGCAGGCTGGTGATGAGGCCGGATTCCGGCGGGATCGAGCCATGGGGCGAGACGGTCCGCAGGATGACGCGGCGCAGTTCGTCGATGCCTTCACCAAGCAGCGCCGAGACGGCGACGAATCCCAATGGCTCGATTGCCGGATCGAGGCCGAGATCGCTCTTGTTGGACACGGCGATGAGTGGCCCCTGGGCGCGGGCCTTTTCCAGCAGCGACAGATCGTCGGGTGAAAGCGGCTGCGAGCCGTCGACGACGACAAGGGTGAGCGCGGCGTCGGCCATGGCCTGGTAGCTGCGTTCAACGCCCAGTTTCTCGACCGTGCCGGCGGCTTCGCGGACGCCGGCCGTATCCACCATTTTCACTGGGATGCCGCCGATGGCGGCGCGTTCGGAGACCGTGTCGCGCGTGGTGCCGGGGATGTCGGTGACGATGGCCCGGTCCTGTTCGAGCAGCCGGTTGAACAGGCTGCTCTTGCCGGTATTGGGGCGGCCGACGATGGCGAGGGTGAGTCCGTCGTGGACCAGCTTGCCGTAGGCGTAGCTGCCGGCCAGGCGGCCGGCGCCCGTGCGGATGGGACTCAGGCGGCCGAGGATATCGTCTGGAGAGGCGACGTCGATGTCGTCTTCGGCGAAGTCGATGCCGGCTTCGAGCAGGGCGATGAGTTCGAGAAGTTGGGCTTTCAGCGGGGCGATGGCGCGTGAAACCGATCCGCCGAGCTGCTGGGCGGCGACTTTGGCCTGGTGCAGCGTGGTGGCGGAGATGAGGTCGTGGACGGCTTCGGCTTCGGGCAGCGAGATGCGGCCGTTGATGAAGGCGCGCAGGGTGAATTCGCCTGGCTCGGCGAGCCGGGCGCCGGCGTCCAGGGCGCGGTCGATCGAATGGTGAAGCACGGCCGGCGAGCCGTGGCAGGAGATCTCGACGACGTCCTCGGCGGTGTATGAACGTGGCGCGGCGAACCAAGTGACCACCACCTGATCCACCAGCGCGCCGCCCTCATCGATCAGCGAGGCGAGTTCCGCGGTCCGGGCCGTCCATTGGTGGCCGGCGTCGAAGCGCAGCAATGCCGCCGCCACCTCTCGCGAGGCGGGGCCGGACAGGCGCACCACGCCGATGGCGCCCATGCCGGGCGGCGTGGAGATGGCGACAATGGTATCGCCGGCGGTCAAGAGAGAATCCTGGCTTGCTCGCGAGGCCGTTTAGCGGCGCGGTCCGCGGTCGCGTCCGCCGCCGCCACTGCTGCCGCCGCGGCTTCTACCCCCGCCGCCGCCGCCGCGACGGTCGTCACGCCTGCCGCCGCCACCGCCGCGGCGGTCGCCGCCGCGGTCACCGCCGCGGTCGGAGTATTCGCGGCGCGCGCCCATGGGCGGCTGTGGCGGATCGGGCAGCGAAGCCATGCCGGCCGGGTAGACCACGACATGGCGGAACGGCCCGGATCCGGCGCTTTCCGTGCGCAGGTCGGTGTGGTCGCGCAGCGCCAGGTGGATGATCCGGCGCTCGCGGCTGTTCATCGGGTTAAAGCGGAACGGCTGGCCCGAGTCGCGGACCTGTCCGGCGACGGTGATGGAGCCCAGCCGCAGCTCTTCCTGACGCAGCAGCCGGAAATCGTTGGCGTCGAAGCAGATCTTGGCGTGTTCGTCGGGCGCCATGCGGAGGACTTCCTGCGTCAACTGCTCGAGTGCAAGCAGCGCCTCGCCCTTGTTGGCGAGCAGGAGGTCGACTTCAGGACCCTCGAATTTGACCACCAGAGTAGGCCCTTCGAAATAGGCCTTGGTGTCGTCACCGTCGAAAAATTCGTAGGTGACCTCGAGGTCCATTGTGTCCAGGACTGCGTCAAGGAAGGCTTCAATCTTGTCGCCGGAGGTGTCGATGTTGTAGATGGTTCTTTCTTCGCTCATGGCCGTCCGAGCTGGTCTCTATTTTTTCTTCTTGGATGTTGCAGCCTGGACGGGTCCGGACATCGGCGCCAACTTGTTAAAAAAGTACTGTTGGACGATGCCGACCACGTTTCCAGTGAGCCAGTATAACACCAGGCCGCTGGAGGCGCTGTAGAACATGACGGCGAGGAGGATGGGCATCATCGTCATCATCATTCTTTGCTGGGCCATGTCGCCGCCCGCCGTCGGGGTCATTTTCTGCATCAGGACCTGGGTGATGAGCATGAGAATGGGCAGAAAACGGATCATCCCGGCTTCGGGTTGCGACAGGTCACTCACCCACAGCCACGGCGCGCCGCGGAGTTCGATGGCTACGGAGAGGACCTTGAAAAAGGCGAAGAAGAACGGCATCTGGAGCAGCATGGGGATGCAGCCGCCCAGCGGATTGATGCCCTCGCTTTGATAGAGGGCCATCATCTCCTCGTTCTGCTTCTGCTTGCGGGGATCCTTCATCGAGACCCCCTTGTATTTCTCATTGATGGCCTGGACCTTGGGCTGCAGTTTCATCATCTTCTGGGCCGAGCGCATGGAGGAGAAGCGCAGCGGCAACAGGGCTGTGTTGATGATGACTGTGACGATGACGATCGCCCAGCCCCAGTTGTGGGTGTAGCTGTTATTGAACCAGTTGAGGAACAGAAACAGCGGTCTGGCGATGAAGGAGAACCAGCCCCAGTCCACCAGTTGCTCGAGGCGGGGATGGGTCTGGCGGAGCAGGTCGAGATCCTTGGGCCCGACGAACAGGGTGGTGTCGAGGGGGCCCTGGGTGCCGAAGGCGACGCCGACATGGGGCAGTTCCTCTTCGGATCCGACGCTCTGGAAGCTGTCCATCCATGTCTGGAAGTCGGTGGTGAGGCCGGCCTCGGGCAGGATGACGGCGGCGAAGTAGGCGTCCTCGATGCCGGCGAAACCGAACGAACCGGTCACCAGCACGGGGCCCTCCTTGGCGATCGAGGCCTCCTCGACGAAATACTTGGCGCTGGGGTTGTCGTAATAGACGCTATGCATCAGGGCCACGGCGTTGTGGGCGGTGAGGTCGCCGAAGCCGCCGCGCCAGGCGAGCATGTGGGGCAGGATCTGGCCTTTTTCGTTGACCTCGGAGACCAGCCTGGTGCGATAGCGGGCCGGATCGAATTCAAAGACCTTCCTGGCCGAGGTCGTGCCGTCGGACCAGTTGAACTCGATCCGTCCGGGCGATTGCCTGGCCTGAAACAGGGCGTTGTTGAGGTCGGCCGAGGGTTTGCGGTTGCGGAACTGGTAGGAGAACGGGCGGCCGGTCCTGGCCTCGCCCGCCAGATTGACCAGTTCCACCGGTTTGCCGTTGCTGTCCTTATAGTTCTTGAGCGTCCAACTGCGGATGGTAGCGCCGCGGTTGGAAAAAACGACCTTATAGACGCCGGTTTCGACCGTGATCGCGGAGCGTTCCTCGGTGTCGGCAAGCGCCGCGGCCGGAACCGCCGGCACTGCCGGAGCGGTTCGAGCAGCGGGCTTGGCCGCGGGCGCGCCGGGATTCGGAGCCGCTTCGGCGGCCTTGGCGGTTTCAGGCGTGGGAGGCTGCTCCGCGCCCTTGGGCGCCGGCGCCTGCGGCGCGGTGGGCATCAGGTATTGCGAGCCGAGCAGCACCAGGCCCATCAGGCCGAAGGCCAGCAGCAGGCGCTTCTCCATGGAGAGTTCCTGCTTCCCGCCTTTAGGATTTTGGGTTGCGGACTTGCCCTTGTCTTGATCGGCCATGTTGAATTCGTTGAACTCCTAAGGAACCGGGTCGAGTCCCCCGGCATGGAAAGGATGGCAGCGGCCGAGGCGTTTGAGCCCAAGCCATACCCCCCGCGCGGCTCCGTGGCGCCGGACGGCTTCCAAAGCGTATTCAGAGCAGGACGGGTGAAACCGGCACGCGGGTGGCAGGACCGGCGAGATCACGCCCTTATAGGCGCGGAGAAGGAATACGATCATGGCCCGCATCGCTGAACCAGCCTCTCCACCTCGCGGTCGAGGTCGGCCTGAAGGGTATCGAATGCGGCCCGGCGGAGGTTCATAACAATCCGCCATTGGGGGCCGATGCGCGGCAGGGCGCGGCGGATGGTCTCGCGGACTCGTCTGCGTATCCGGTTGCGCACATTGGACTTACCGAGCGCGCGGGAGGCCGTGAAGCCGATTCTGGGGCCGTCCGCACCGCCACCGTCGAGGCAAAATGCGACGAAGCTTCGAGATGCCACCCTGGTCCCAAGTTCATAAACTTTCAGGAACTCGGAGCGTTTCAGCAGCCGGCTGGACTTAGTGAACAGCAGGCGCGCTTGTCCGCCCGTCGCGGCTGGATTAGCGGGCGGTCTTGATGGCCCGTTCGTCACTGACAGTCAACTTGTGGCGGCCTGCCGCCCGCCGGCGGGCGAGCACGGCGCGACCGTTCTTGGTCTTCATCCGGGCGCGGAACCCGTGACGCTTCGCACGGCGGTGGTTGTTTGGCTGAAATGTTCTCTGCGGCATATGGATCCTTAAGGAATGTCCACTCTTCCGGGCGGAGCAATAGCTTCCGCCACCCCGTGGTGGCGCAAATCCCAGTATAGGTCCCTGTGCGGCGGGGTGTCAATTCGGCCTTCGTCCCGATTGCGAATTGGGCCTTGCGTATCCATATTTCTTCTCGTATACTTAAAGCTCCGCCCGTGGGGACAGCCCCACCCTCTGTCCCCACGCCGCCCCGGGGCGGACCGACCCCACGGTCCGCCCCACCCCACCCCACCCCACCCCACCCCACCCCCACCCCATTCAGTGCAGTTTTCATCGATGTCCGGTTCGCCTCCTCGGCAATTTTGTCGCCATGTGAGTCCGGGCGCCACTTTATCTCATCCTTTCCATTGGGACGGCATAACCTTCCGTGCGTGATTGTCGTCTTGAAATCAGGTAGTGCCGAGAAGATCCGACGGCCAACCTCGCCCTTCCGGGCAGGTGGCCAGTCTTCAGGACCCAAAAATGCAGCCGCAACCGATACCCCAGCCAAGACCTCAGCCCCAGCCGGCGCCGGAACTTCCGCGGCGGCCGAAGCGTGGACGTAAATTATTGATAATGTTCGGTATCCTGGCAGCCGCCGGCATTGTTGCCTACACCCAGAGAGCAAGCCTGACGCCGTTCACCGGCGGCCCCGGCGGCGTTGTGGCGGCCGTCAAGACGGTTCCCGCGGGCGCCGGTGCGATCGAAAACACCCTCCGGCTGACTGGAATCACGATGGCCGAGAGATCGATTTCCCTGATCGCTCCGCAGATGCGCGGGCAGCGAGGCGGCGGGGCGACAGTCATCGTGTCGGGCGGCCGCGGGGGTGGCGGCCAGATGGTGGTTCAGATGAGCAGCGGCGGCGGCGGTGGTGGTGGCGGTGGCGGCGGCGGCGGCGGACGCAGCGAAAGCGGCGGCGCTTCGTCGTCAAGCACCTCCGTTGGCGCTACGTCGGTTTCCGGCATGAGTTCGGGCGCTTCGAGTTCGTTCCGCGGAGCAAGCAACCGGTTCGCTTCGGCATCGTCGTCCTCGTCCTCGTCCAGGACGAGTTCCGCCGGTTCCACGTCAACGGCTTCCAGCGCTTCGTCGTCAGGCGGCGGCGGTGGCGGAGGTGGCGGCGGAGGTGGTGGTGGTGGCGGCGGTGGCGGCGGCAGAATGTCGGGAGGATCCAGCGACTTCATGCAAGTCCTTCAGAACGTCATCGCGCCCGGCAAGGTGGTGCAAAAGGGCGACGTGGTCGCCGAGTTCGACACTCAGTACCAGCAGACCCGCCTCGACGACCAGCGCGCGGATCTGGCGCAGTCCGAACGCGGCATGAGGACGCTGGAGGTGCAACTGGAGGTTTCGCGGGCGCAGAACCAGTTTGCGCTTCAGCAGGCGCGTTCGGTTGTGGACAAGGCGAGACTGGACCTGAAGACGACGCCGGTGTTGTCTCAGATTCAGTCCGAGCGTCTGAAGCTGGCGCTGGAAGAGGCCGAGGCCCAGTTGAAGCAGTTGCTGGTGGAGGAGCCGTTGAGGCGCAGCAGTGAGGCGGCCGAACTCAAACAGGCCCAAATCCAGCTGGCGACGACGAGAAGCGAGTTGAAGCGGGCCGAGGAGAACGTTGAAAAGATGCGCATGAAGGCGCCGATGGACGGCATGGTTGTGATGCAGAAGATCATGGCGGGCAGCGAATTCCGCCAGATCCAGCAGGGCGACCAGCTCTTCCCCGGCCAGATGTTCATGCAAATCGTCGATCCCCGCTCGATGCTGGTGGCGGCGTCGGTGAACCAGACCGACGTGGAGATGATCCGCGTCGGCGCGAAGGCTCATCTGCGCTTCGACGCCTATCCCGGGCTGGAACTTCCGGGCAAGGTGATCTCGATCGGCGCGGTGCCGCGCAGCGGCGGCATGCGCGCCGACCACATGAAGGAGATCCCGGTCTACTTGAAAATCGAGAAGATGGACGAGCGGGTGATTCCGGATCTCAGCGTGAGCGCCGATGTCGTCGTGGCCAGCGAGCCCGACGGCGTCATCGTGCCTCTGGAATCGGTTTTCTACGACCAGGGCGCGCCCGGCCGGCCTTATGTCTATGTAAAGACGGCCAAGGGTTTCGAGAAGCGATACGTGGAGCTGGGATTGCGGAACCACATCAGGGCGAGGGTCGTGAATGGATTGAAAGCCGGCGAAACCGTGGCGCTGGAGCCGCCCGCCTCGGCTGCCCCGCCGGACAAGACAGCATCGAACCCGTCAACCGGGACAGGAGTCTGAGTAAGATGTCGAAGGACTTGAAGCCGAAGCAGAAGCTGGGACAGGTGAATTCGGGCAGGACCCGGCTGATCACGGGTGTCATCATCCTGATGGCCGTGTCGGGAGGCGGGTTTGCCGCTTACCGGTACAACACGAACAAGCCGGTCGAGGTGCCGGTGGCCGCGGTCCGCAAGGCCGAATTCGTGACGACGGTGAAGGTGCGGGGAGAGATCCGCAGCACGCGTTCGAAGATTCTGGCCGCGCCGCAGGTGCCCAATCCGAAGATCACGAAGCTGGCCGAGACGGGCAAGATGATCAGGGCGGGCCAGCCGGTGATCGAGTTCGACACGGCGACGCTGGAGAACTACTACCTGGACCGCAACTCCCTGATCCGGACCATCGATTCGGAAGTGGTGCAAACCAAGGCCAGCCACAAGATCACCGACGAGGCCGACTCCATGAGCCTGATGACCTCTGGCTATGACGTCCAGAGAGCCGAGCTTGAGGCGTCCAAGGCCGAGATTCTGTCGGAGATTGAAGGCGCCAAGACCCGCATCGACGTCGGCATTTCGAAGGGCTCGCTCGATCAGGTGAAGGTGACGGTGAAGTCGCACGAGGTATCGCAGCAGGCCGATCTCGACCGCCTGCAGACCAGAAAGGACAAGGCCGAACGCGACATGGTGCGCGTGAAGGAGTACCTTTCCAAGATGATGGTGCGGGCTCCGTCCGACGGCATCGTCAACATTCTGCCGAACTTCCGCGCCCAGGGCAGTTGGGGATCCACTCCGCCGCCATTCAAGGAAGGCGACAACGCCTGGACGGGAGCGGCGATCGCCGAGATCCCCGATCTTTCGGAAATGCGGATTGAGTTGAAGCTGGACGAGGTGGACCGGGGAAAGATCAAGCTCGGCCAGCCGGTGAAGATCCGGGTGGACGCGATCCCGGACAAGGAGTTCGATGCCGAACTGACTTGGGTAAGCCCGATCGCGGCGCTCGAGTTCAGCCGGTCGCGCACAGCCGAGAAGAGCTTTCCGGCGCATGCGCTGTTGAAGAACCTCGACCCCCGGCTGCGGCCCGGCATGAGCGCCTCGGCCGAGATCGTGCTCGAACGGCTTCCGTCGAGCCTGCTGATCCCGCTCAAGGCGAGCTTCTCGCAGGCCGGCAAGCCGGCGGTGTGGTTGCAGCGGGGCCAGAATTTCGTCGTCGCCGATATCGAGGTGGGCCGCAGGAACGAGACCGATATCGTGGTGGTGGCGGGTCTGAAGGAAGGCGACCGGGTGGCGCTGGAGAACCCGGCCGAGGTCGCCAAGCGCACCAAGAAGTTCTGACGCGAACGGAATCAACGACGATGAAGAAGCTAGTGATTCGATTGGTGATCATCCTGGGCCTTGGCGGCCTGGGTTACGGAGCGTGGAAGCTCTACTCGGGCCTCCCCAGCAAACAGGATCAGACTCCGACGACGCGGGTCCGGCGCGGCGACGTCGTGGTGCGCAGTTTCGCCCGCGGCGAGCTTCGCCCGGTCCGGTCGGCGACACTGACGGCGCCGAACCTGTTCGGCACCGTGCAGGTCACCCGGCTGGCGCCGCTGGGCGCCATGGCCAGGGAGAAAGATCTAGTGGTTGAGTTTGACGACGCCGAGCTGGTTTCGCGTCTCGAACAGCGGGAACTCGAACTCGAACAGGTGGACGAGCAGATCAAGAAGGCGCAGTCCGACCTGGCGATCCGCAACAACCAGGACGACGTCGAACTGCTTCGCGCGCGCTACGCGGTCCGCCGCGCGGAGTTGGAGGACAAGCGCAAGGAGCTTCTGTCGACCATCGATCAGAAGAGGAATGAGCTGAACCTGGAGGAGGCCCGGCGCAAGCTGAAGCAGCTTGAGAGCGACATCAAGAGCCGCCGCGAGCAGGCCCAGGCCGAGCTTGCCGTGCTGCGTGAGCGCCGCAACCGCAACGTGCTCGACATCCGCCGGGAACAGATGCGCCTGGCCCAGACCAAGCTGCTGTCGCCGCTGTCGGGCCTGGTGGCGATCAAGCAGAACCGCAGCGGCTTCGGCGGCATGTTCGGCACCGCCATTCCGGATATCCGCGAAGGCGACCAGGTGTCGCCCGGCAACCCCGTGGCCGACGTGATGGATCTCTCCGAGATGGAGATCATCGCCCGCATCGGCGAACTCGACCGCGCCAATCTGATCGAGGGCCAGGACGTCATGCTGCGCCTCGATGCGCTGCCCGACAAGGTTTTCAACGGCAAGATCAAGTCCATGAGCGGCACCGCCAGTTCCAACGTCTTCTCGGCCGACCCAGGCAAGAAGTTCGACGTGCTTTTCTCCATCGATATGCGGCAGTTGCTGGGCGCGATCGGCGCTGACGAGGCCGAAATCCAGCGCATATTGCGGACGGCGGAGGAGAACCGCAGGAGGCCGATCGCCTCGTCGGCCACGTCGATGTTCGCAGGCATGCCGGGCGGTTTCGCGGGCATGAATGGCGGCGCGGCCGCTTTCGGCGGCGGACAGGCAGGCGGCCTGGGCGCCGGCCAAGGCGGCGGCATGGTTGTGATGCAGATGCCCGGTGGAACGGCCGGCGGTGAATCCGCGGGCTCGGGCGGCCAAGGAGGCGGCCAGCGCATGATGATGGGCGGCGGCGCCGGCATGACGCCGGAACAGCAGCAACAGATGCGCGCCGCGTTCCAGAAAGCCCTCGGCGGCCGCAACATGCAGGACCTCAGCCAGGAAGAACGCCAGAAGATCTTCTCCGAGTTGCGCAACACCATGGGCGCGGCCACCAAGGCGGGCGCGGCGAAATCAGGCGATGCCTCGAAGAGGCCGGATTCGGCTGCCAAACAGGCCGTCACCGGCGCGCCCGGTTTCGGATTCCAGCGCCCCGGCGCCGATTCGGCCCAGGCCGGCGAAGCGCGCCAGCGTGGCGAAGGGGGCCAGCGCGGCGAAGGCGGTCAGCGCGGCGAAGGCGGTCAGCGTGGCGGGGCCGAAACGGCCATGATGGGTATGGGCGCGCCGTCGCAGTTTTCACAGAAGGACCTCGACAACGCGAAACTTCCGCCCCCGCCGGAAGACGACAGCGAACTCAATATCCTGCTGCGGCCGGGTCTGCTGGCCGACGTCGAGATCATCGTCGAGAAGGTCGCGAACGCCATCTATGTACCCAACCAGAGCGTCTTTGAGAAGGACGGCAAGCCTGTGGTTTACGTCAGGCAGAAGGACAGCTTCGCCGCCCGCCCGATCAGGATCGCCAAGCGCAGCGAATCGGTAACGATCATCGCCGAAGGCGTCAACGCCGGAGATGTGATCTCGATGGCGGATCCCGAGGCCAAACCCGGCGACGCCAGGAAGGGCTCGAAGAATGACGGCGGAGGCGCCGCCGGCATGATGCCCGTCGGCGGGTCGAAGGGAGGACAGTAGTCCGCCATGAGTAACTTTCTGCAAGCCTATATCCCCGAAATCTACATGGGGCTTTCCAGCCTCCTGGTCCACAAGCTCCGCACGATGCTTACCATGCTCGGCATGATTTTCGGCGTCGGCGCGGTGGTGGCCATGCTGGCCATCACGGCGGGCGTCGAAAAGGAGATGCTCTCCTATATCGACCTGCTGGGCGTCAACAACATCATCATCGAAGCCAAGGAGGCCGTCGACCGCAACGAATTGCAGGCGCGCAGGGCGATCTCGCCTGGCATGTCGATGCGCGACTACCGGGCGATCAAGGAGAACGTGGCCGGCATCGACCAGATGACGCCGCGCAAGCGCTTCAAGCCGATGAAGGTCCTGCCCAAGTCGGCCGCCGAGCCGCCGGTGCTGATCGGGGTGCTCCCAAACTATAGGGAGATCCAGAGCCTGCGCACCGTCGAGGGCCGGTTCTTCACCGCCGAGGAAGACGACCGCTCGGCGCCGGTCTGCGTGCTGGGCGAATCAGCCAAGGTGAACCTGCTCGGCTATGAGCCGGCCGTCGGCAAGTTCGTCAAGGTGAACGACGTCTGGCTGCAGGTAATCGGCGTGATGGCCCAGCAGGCAGGAGCGGACACCGACGTCGAGGGCGTCGAGATCATCTCCCGCAACAACCTGATCGTCGCCCCGCACAACACCGTCATGAGGCGCTTCGAGGACAACAACTCCTTTCTCAAGGACGAAATCGACGGCATCTACATCCGCGTCCAGAACGGCACCGATTCCATCGAGACGGCTAACGTGATCAACGCCATCCTGGCTGCCACACACAAGGACGCAGGCGACTACACCGTCACCGTCCCCGCCGGGCTGCTGGAACAGAAGAAGCGGACCTCGGACATCTTCAAGATCGTCATGATCTGTATCGCCGGCATTTCGCTGCTTGTCGGCGGCATCGGCATCATGAACATCATGCTGGCCACGGTGCTCGAAAGGACGCGCGAGATCGGCATCCGCCGGGCCATCGGCGCCCGCCAGGCCGATATCGTCCGCCAGTTCTTGACCGAAGCGGTGATGATCTCCATCATCGGCGGCCTGGCGGGCATCGCCTTCGGCTTCACGCTTTCGCGCATCATCGCCGCCGCCGCCGGCTGGTCCACGGTAGTGACGTTTGCATCCATCGCCGTCGCCTTCGGCGTGTCGGTGGGCATCGGCCTGCTGTTCGGCATCTACCCGGCGGTCCAGGCAGCCAAACTCGATCCGATCGAGGCCATCCGGTATGAGTGAGCCCGGGACCAGAGTCCCGAAGAATCCAGTTCAATACATGTTGGGCAAGAGAGTACACATGCGAGTTGTTGCAGTTCTTATCCTTTTCTCGATGACGCTGGCGGCACAGGTCACCAGCAAGATGAACAGCGCTCTGGACGGTTTCTCCGCGCCCTGGCTCGGTTCGTCCAACTACTGGCGGAAGAACTTCGGCCATATGGACAAGTCCGTCACGCTGCGTCCACCGATCCGGCTGAAGGACTTCGTCGTCGACGGCAAACTCCGGCTGTCGCTGCGCGATTATCTCGATCTGGTGGTCAACAACAACACCGACATCGGCATTCAGCGCCTGACGCTCGAAACGCCCATGAACGCCATCCAGCGCGCCTCGGCGATTTTCGACCCCGCGCTGACGGCCAGCTACGGCGCCACCCGGTCCACCACGCCCGCCACCAACACGCTCCAGGGCGCCAACATCGTCTCGAATCTGGATCAGCCCTTCACCACCCGGATCCAGCAGTTGACCCCGATCAGCACTACCCTGTTTTCGCAGTTGAACATCAACCGCAACTCGACCAACAACACCTTCCAGTTCTTCAATCCCAGCTACGCCCCCACCTGGCAGATGGGCTTCCAGCAGCCGCTGCTGCGCAACCGCGGCCGCTATATCACCAAACTGCCCATCACCATCGCCAAGGCGCAGCGCGTTTCGGCGGAGCAGAGTTTCTTTGATCAGATCCAGCGCATGCTGGTGACTTCCGAAAACGCCTACTGGGACACGGTGGGCGCCCGTGAGCGCCTGCGCGTCCAGCGCGAGGCCCTCAAACTCGCCGAAGCCTCGCTCGAACGTTCCCGCCGCGAAGTCGAACTCGGCGCCACCAGCCCGCTCGAAGTCTTCCAGCCCGAGCAGAACGCCGCATCGGCCAAACTGAACGTGGTTCAAATCGAGTACCAGCTCCAGCAGGCCGACGATATCCTTCGCCGCCAGATCGGAGCCGATCTCGATCCCGATATTCGCACGCTGCCGGTCGAACTCACCGAGAACATCGGCGCCGGGGTCGACAAGACGCCCATTGACCGCGAACAGATGGTTTCGCTCGCCTACGAAAAGCGCCCGGACCTGAAGACCGTCCGCACCAACATCGAGGTGAACGAACTCCAGATCGACTCCAGCATGAACGCGCTGAAACCGCTGCTCAACCTCCAGGGCACCTACTCCACCCAGGGCCGCGGCGGCAACACGCGGCTGGCCGGCTCGAATCCGCCGATCATTATCCAGGGGGGCCTTTCCGACGCGCTCGGCCAGTTCTTCTCCTACAACACCTATGCCTTCAGCCTGAACCTGAACCTGCCCATCCGCGACCGCAACGCTTCGGCCAACCTCGCCGATGCCGTGGTCAACCGCAAGTTGAACGCTCTGCGGCTCCGCAACACCGAGCAGCAGATCCGCCAGGAAGTGCTCACCGCCGTCTCTCAGGTCGAGTCCAGCCGCGCCAACGTGCAGTTGGCCGAGATCGCCGTCGACTTTGCCCGCAAGCGCGCCGAAGCCGATCAGAAGCGCTACGACCTCGGCGTGATCAACATCTTCTTCCTGCTGTCGGCCCAGAACGACCTGACCGTGACGGAGTCGCAGTTGGTCAACGCCCAGGTCGCCTACCGCCGCAACGTGCTCACACTTCAGCAGCGCCTTGGTACGCTGCTCGAACAGAAGAACATCGTCCTCCAGCCCTGACCGGGCCGCCAAGACGCTAACCTATAGGGGCGCCTCGCCATGGGGCGCCCTTTTCGCATTCAGCCATCGCGCCATGGGCAAGATCCGCGTTCTCTCAGACATCGTCGCCAACAAGATCGCTGCCGGCGAGGTGGTCGAACGGCCCGCGTCCGTCGTCAAGGAACTGCTCGAAAACTCTCTCGACGCCGGCGCCACCGATATCCGCGTGGATACCGAAAGCGGCGGCCGCCGCCTCATCCGCATTACCGACAACGGCTGCGGCCTGATGCGCGACGACGCCATGCTCGCCTTCGAGCGCCACGCCACCTCGAAACTCTCCGACGTCAGCGAACTCGACGCCATCTCCACCCTCGGCTTCCGCGGCGAGGCCCTGCCCTCAATCGCCTCGGTCTCCCGCCTCACCCTGGAAACCGTCGCCGCCGGCGAACGCACCGGCACCCGCGTCGAGATCGCAGGCGGCAAAATGCTGGATTGCGCCGACCACGCCGTGGCTTCGGGGGCCACCATCACCGTCCGCGACCTGTTCTTCAACGTCCCGGCGCGCAAGAAGTTCCTGCGGACCGAACAGACCGAGCTGGCCCACATCGCCTCGCTGGTCACTCACTACTCGCTGGCCCATCCGGACAAGTCGTTCGCGCTCCATCACGGCGCCAAGGAACTGCTGCGCGTCACGCCCGTCCACACCCTGCGCGAACGCGTCTTTCAGGTCTTCGGCGACGCCGCGCTCGATGAACTCATCGAACTCGGCACGCGCCGCGCCGAACTCGCCGGCGACAACGGCCCACGCGGCTTCCGCCTGGGCGGCTTCATCTCGCGCCCCCAGGTGCAGAAGTCGAACCGCAATTCCATCTTCCTGTTCGTCAACCGCCGGCTGATTCGCGACCGCCTGCTGATGCACTCCATCTCGGCCGCCTATCACAACCTGATGCCGTCGGGCTGCTACCCCTTCGCCCTGCTCTTCCTCGATTGCGACCCCGCCGAGGTCGACGTCAACGTCCATCCCTCGAAGACCGAAATTCGCTTCCGCCACTCCTCCTTCGTTCATGACTTCGTCCGCGACGCCATGCGGGAGTCACTGATGGAGACCCGGCCCATGGCTTCCGCGCCGCCGCCACGTTCGCCCGCCCAGCCCGCCGCCTACCTGCCCTATTCGGAGTTCTCTCAGTCCATCGAAACCCACCGCTTCGACCAGCCGCGCAGCGTCCTGCCCGACCCTTGGGAACTCGCCGCCCTCCGTCCGCCGCCCGCGCCCCCGCCGCGCTTCGACTTCCAGTTGCCCGAGCCGCCGCCGCCCCAGGATCCGCCCGGCGATACGCTGCGCCTCAAGATCCCCGACACCCACGTCGGCTTCCCCGTCTCGCTCGATCTCGAAGTGCCGCAGTCGATGGCCTCGCTCTCGCAACTCCGCGTGCTGGGCCAGATCCACTCGAGCTTCATCATCGCCGCCGGACCCGACGGGCTCTGGATCATCGACCAGCACGTCGCCCACGAACGCATCCTATTCGAACAGGTGCTCGCCGCCCGCTCCCGCGGCGCGGTCGATGTCCAGCGCCTCCTCATGCCCATCGTCATCACCCTCACCCCCGCTCAGCAGGTTGACTATGATCGCATCGCCGGCGAACTCGAAGCAGCCGGCTTCGAGACCGAGCCCTTCGGCCACCGCACCATCGCCGTCAAGGCCGCGCCGGCCGGACTGCCCCAGGGCGAACTCGAACGCGTCGTCCTCGAGATCATCGAGATGGCCGAGTCAGAACTCCGCCGCGTCTCGCTCGACGACCTGCGCCGCGGCATCGCCGCCTCCATCGCCTGCCGCGCCGCCATCAAGATCAACACCCCGCTCGATGCCGCCAAGATGGACTTCCTCATCACCGAGCTCGCCAAAACCCAATACCCCATGGCCTGCCCCCACGGCCGTCCCGTCGCCCTGCGCTACACCATGCGCGAAATCCTGCGCAGCTTCCACCGCATCTGACGCGTATGGTTGAAGCCATCCGGGGAGGCCATCCAAGCGAAGGACCATCGGCCCCAGTCCGGGGCTGGAGGGCAGACGGCATGGCCGCCGGAATGCCCATGCCGCAGTGACGCCGGCTGTGGCCGGTCCGGTGAAATATCTCCCGTGCGGCAACGGCTCCCGGAGTCCCGCCGGCGCGGCGGGGAACCGCGGATGCGGCGCCCGGGCGCAGCCGCCGGGACGTCGCGCCGGGAGGCGTCACACGGCGTGGATGCCTACTGTGATATAAAGATCGCTTATCCTACTCGACACAGGAGCCCCCCGGCATGAAAAAGAAATTTTATGGATGGTGGATCGTTGCGACGTGCTTCCTCACGTTCGGCATTTCCACTGGATTCCCGTACTACAACATCGCCTTCTTCTTCGACTACTTCCGTGACGACCACAGTTGGCCGATCAGCTTCGTCACGCTGGGTGCGCCCGTGGCGGTGCTGCTGACCATCTGGGTGGGTCCGATCATCGTGCCCAGGGTGAGTCCGCGTCTGTTGATCATCATCGGTACGGGCATGACGTTCCTCAGCTTCCAGTGGTTCGCGAATCTGGGCGGGTCGCAGTGGGAGTACTACGGCGCGTGGTGTCTTTACATGGCCGGGTATTTTCTCTCCGGCCCCATCCCGCACCAGATCATCATTTCGAACTGGTTCAAGGAGAAGCGCGGCCGGGCAATGGGCATTACCTATGTCGGGGTGGCGATTGTCGGCTCGATCGGCAATAAGCTGGGACCGTACCTCAGTTCAAAACTGCCTTACACGGAGGCGCTGAGCTACATGAGCTTCCTGCTGCTGCTGGCATGGCCCCTGGCCTTCTTCTTCCTGCGCGACAGGCCGTCGGACATGGGCCAGCACCCTGATGGGGTGCAACCGGCGCCCGTGGCCGCCGAACCGGTGATGGAGAAGGTCGAGGCCAAGCCCTCGCTGGCCGCCGCCGCGGCCTCCTCGGCGGGCCAGACGTTCAACCAGTTGATGAAACAGTCGTCGTTCTGGCTGCTGCTGGCTGGCAGCGCGGCGTCGATCGGCTCGATCGCGGCCGTCAATTTCCATATGAAGTTCGTCTTTGAGTATCAGGGCTTCACTGACCAGGCGGCGCGCAACGCGATTTGGGGGACGGCCTCTTTCTGGGTGCTGTGGGCAAGCATCGCCGGGCGGTTGCTGGCGGGCTATCTGGCCGATAAGTATCCGCGAAAATATGTGATGCTGGCGACTTACCTGATTGTCGCCTTCGCGATTCCATCGCTGTTCCTCGTCAGACCGGAGAGCGAGGGTTACGTTTACCTGTTTGCGCTTGTCTTCGGTTTCGCCATGGGCGCCGACTACATGCTGATCCCATTGATGGCGGCGGACCAGTTCGGCCTGAACTCTCTGGCGCGGGCAATGTCGGCGATTCTGCCGACCGACACCATCGCCCAGTTCTGGTTCCCCAACTTCATCGCCAGGCTGCGCGACCTGTTCTTCGCCGGGGACTATCACTCGGCGATGCTGGCCGTGTTCGCCACGGCCTTCATCGGGGCGCTGGCGATCGCCGGACTCCCGAGACGCGCCAAGATCCCGAAGTCCTGATGCCGGGATTTCCTGGAAGATAGAGGCGCCATGATCATCGCGGATTTGAAAGAGATCGCGGGCAGGACCTATCCTGCCCGCCGAAGGACCCAGAACCTGGTCGGCGGCATGTCGCCGATTCAATGCAGGAACTTCGCCATCGGCAACGTCACGCTTGAACCCAATGGCGGTCAGGTTCCCTGGCACAACCAGGAGCAGGAAGAGGTCTACATCATTATTGAGGGCACTTGCGAAATGTGCCTGGGCGAGGAGCGGCAAGTCCTGACCAGCGGGCAAGCAGCTTACATTCCCCCAGGCGTCTTCCATCAGTTGACCAACGTCGGCGGCACGCCTGCGCGGATGATGTACTGCTACGGACCGGCGGGCGATGTCGCCCACTGGCGGCAGGAACTCGACGGCACGCTGCCCAAGGCGGGCATCGATGTTCCGGCCCTGCCTGAAGGCGCGCAGCCTCAATGCACGAAGAACCCGGGAGTGTGATGGAATGAGCGAAGCGACTATTCACAAGATCGGCGTCATCATGAACGGCGTCACCGGGCGCATGGGGACCAACCAGCACCTGATGCGCTCCATCGTGGCCATCCGCCAGCAGGGCGGGGTGAAGGTGAGTCCGACTGAATTCATCATGCCCGAACCGCTGCTGGTGGGCCGCAATCCCGTCAAACTGGCCGCCATCTCAGCGCAGGCCGGCGGAGCGCCATACACCACAAACCTCGAAGGCGCGCTCGCGGATCCCAATTACCAGATCTACTTCGACTCCCAGACGACAGACCGGCGCGTCCCCGATGTCTCGAAGGCCATCGACGCCGGCAAGCATGTCTACTGCGAGAAACCGACCTCGGACTCGCTCGAAGCCGCTCTCGGCCTGTACCGCAAGGCAAAGTCGGCCGGCATCAAGCATGGCGTCGTTCAGGACAAGCTCTGGCTGCCCGGCATGCTGAAGCTGAAGCTGCTGAAGGAGACCGGATTCTTCGGCGAGATCCTGTCGGTGCGCGGCGAGTTTGGCTATTGGGTCTTCGAGGGCGATTCGGTCACCGCCCAGCGCCCCAGTTGGAATTACAGGAAACAGGACGGCGGCGGCATCATCATCGACATGCTCTGCCACTGGCGCTACGTGTTGGACAACCTTTTCGGCAGTGTCCAGGCCGTCTCCTGCCTGGGCGCAACTCACATCAAGCGCCGCTGGGACGAATCGGGACAGCCTTACGACTGCACGGCCGACGACTCGGCGTATGCCACCTTCCAACTCGAAGGCGGCGTGATCGCCCACTTCAATTCGTCGTGGTGCGTCCGGGTGCGGCGCGACGACCTGCTGACCGTCCAGGTGGACGGTACGCGCGGCTCCGCTGCCGCCGGATTGCGCCACTGCTGGATCCAGCCCTATGGCGGCACGCCGCGGCCGGTCTGGAACCCGGATGTCGACAGCCCGCTTGATTTCAATGCAGGCTGGCAGAAGATGCCGCATCAGGAGAACTACGACAACGCCTTCAAGCGCCAGTGGGAGATGTTCCTGCTCCATGTGGTGAAAGACGCGCCGTTCCAATGGTCGCTGCTCGAAGGCGCCAAGGGCGTCCAGTTGGCCGAACTGGGCATCGCATCGTGGGATAAACGCGGCTGGGTGGACGTGCCCGCGCTCGAGGGTTGAGGACCACCCTGCTGAGCGTCGGCTAGGAGTCCCGCAGGGCCTCCGAGGGGTGCACCCGGGAGGCCCGCAGAGCGGGAATGAGAATGGCCACGGCCGAGACGATGGCCAGGACGCCGGCGACCAGCGCGAAGGTCGCCCAGTCGAGCGGCTTGACGCCATAGAGCATCGATTCCATGGCCCTGGTCGCCAGCGGCGACAGGCTGAGGCCGATCCCCAGTCCGAGGGCGACGAGGGTCAATCCGTTGCGAAAGACCAGCCGCAGGATCACCGCGCTCGTGGCGCCCAAAGCCGATCGCACACCGAACTCCCGCCTCCTCTGAGACACCGAAATCGAGATCACGCCATAAAGCCCGACCGCTGAGAGCGCCAACGCGAGCGCCGCGAAGATCCCCAGCAGGGTCATGGCCAGGCGCTTCTGGGAGAGGTGCGCATCAAGCAGTGCGGACAGGGGCTGAAGTCTGTCCACGGGCGTTTCGGAGTCGACTTCGGCGAACGCCTGGCGGACGGCGCCGGCCATGAGCGAGGGGTCCTGGTTGAACCTGATGGCGGCGGCGAAGAACGGCCAGGGGAGCTGCGCGTGCGGCTGGTAGATGGCCTTGCGCGGCTCCTCATCGAGTTCGAGGTGTTTCACGTCGGCCACGACGCCGACCACTTGCGTGCGAAACTCGTGGTTTGCGACCTTCATGCGCACAAACTGGCCCACGGCGTCGCGGCCGTTGAAATAGGCGCGTTCCATCGCCCTGCTGATCAGAATCACGCTCGGCGTCCGCAGGGAGTCGCGCTCGGTGAATGAGCGCCCCTTCAGCAGAGGGATACGCAGTGAATCAAAGTAACCGGGCGTTACGGTGTTGTAGGTTGCACTGAGTTGTTGGCCTTCCAGGTCGGGCCGTCCATCGATGGAGAACTGCGCGATCCAGTTCACCTGCATGAAAGGCAGGGCGGTTGTCATGCCGGCGGCGCTGACTCCGGGCAGGGAAGCGAGCCGGGCCACCGCGTCCTGGGCATAGCGGGCGCGGCGCTCGGGCGTCGGATAACGCGCATCGGGCAGGGTGAACCGGCAAGTCAGCACGCCATCTGAACTGAAGCCGGGATCGATCCTGGTCAGTCCGGACATGGTCCGGACAAGCAGCCCGGCGGCGACCAGGAGGATCACGGACAGAGCAACTTCCGAGATCACCAGAATCGAGCGGAGCGTCTTCCGCACCGTTCCCGAGGTCCCGCCGCGGGTTTCGTCACGGAGACAGTCTGCCAAATTCAGCCGGACGGTGCGCCACGCGGGCAGGCAGCCGAAGAGGACACCCGAGGCGGCGGCCAGCGCCAGCGCAAACAGCAAAGCGGCGGAGTCGAATCGCGCAGTCTCCAGGCGAGGCAGCGAAAGCAGCGGCCAGTCCTTGATCGCCTCGAATGCCAGGTGACCGGCCAATGCGCCGGCGGCTCCTCCCGCAAGGCAGATCACAATGCTCTCCGCCACCAACTGCCGTAAGATCCGATGCGGATTGGCCCCTAGCGCCGAACGGACCGCGATCTCCTTCACCCGCGCGGCGAACCGGACCAGAAAGAGGCTCACCAGGTTGAAGCAGGCGATGAGGAACAGCAGCCCGACCGCGGCAAACAGCACCAGGAGAGGCTGCCGGAACGAACCCGTGATCTCATCGTGAGCGGACTTGGTGAAAGTGCTCCAGCCGGCGTCGGAGACCGGGTGTTCGCTGGAGAGCGAACTCTGGACGGCATCCAGTTCCGAACGCGCCCGTTCGATCGGAACGCCCTTGGCCACGCGACCCATCACGCTCAAGTAGCGGGCCTCGCGGGTGGCGAGTTCCTGCGGCGAGAACGCCGCCGGGATATACATGTCGGGAGACCGCGGTTCGCCCGGCAGTTCGGCTACGACGCCGATGACCTCGTGGAGTTCATCGTCAAGCATCATGCGCCTGCCGGCCACATCCCGCGCCGCCGCCATCCGTGTCCGCCAGAACCGCTCTGAGAGCACAACCACCTGCCCTTTGCCATGGACGCCCTCTTCAGGGACGAAATCACGGCCGAGAAACGGGCGCTTGCCGAGCATGTCGAGGTAGTTGGTGGTGACCAGCCTGGTCATCACTCTCAGCGGCGGCCCCTCTCCGGTCCAACTTGCGCCATAGTTCCTGAACGCGGCTAGATGAGAAAAGGACTTCACCCTGGCGGCGAAATCCCTGTACTCAGGCGCGGAAAAGCTGGCCTGCGGCATCTGCCGCTCGGGACTCCTCTTCCACAGATAGTGAAGATCCGACGAATCCGGATAGGGAAGTGGCCGCAGCAGGACCTGGTTGACGATGCTGAAGATGGCGGCGTTGGCTCCGATGCCCAAGGCGAGCACGGCGATGACCGGCAGCGAAAAACCCGGCTGACGGAGCATAATTCGAACGGCGGCCTGAATATCCCTGAAAATCACGTCGCTATTTCCAGAATCAACATCTTATCCCGGCCGTGCCCGCCAAAGCAACATCCCTATTTGGGTGTTCGGGCGGGCGTCATAGCGGGAGCCAGAGCAGAGCCTCGCAGCCGGTTACGCCGTCGCGGTTGGAGAGTTCAAGCGTTCCGCCGTGCGCCTCGGCGATCTGGCGGGAAAGAACCAGGCCGATGCCCGACCCGCCGGGCTTGGTGGTGAAAAACGGCACGAAGAGATTGTTGGTCCCCGACAGCCCGTGCCCGGTGTCGCGGACAGCCAACCTGAGGCGGCCCTGCGCGGTTGTCCACGCCGCCTCCACCTCGCCGCCGGCCGCCTGCGCCGCCTCCACGGCGTTGTGGATCAGATTGATGAGAATCTGCTCGATCTGGTCGGCGTCGGCGCGGACGGTGACATCGGGTCCGGGGATGACGCCCACCTTCATCCGGTGTTCCATCGCCACCGCTCGCCTGACGGCTGTCTCGACGTGCATCGCGCTCATGCTGGGGCGCGGCAGTTTGGCCAGCCGCGAATACGCCCCGATGAACCGGCCCAGCGAATCCGACCGCGACTCGATAATGGAAAGGCCGGCAAGCATGTCCTCCTGGTTCAGCCCGCCAGTCTCCGGCCGTGACGCCATTCTGCGCAGGCTGCCGGCGAGGGACTTGATCGGCGTGAGCGAATTATTCAGTTCATGGCCGAGCACCCGGACCAGGCGCTGCCAGGCCTGCAACTCCTCCTCGCGAAGCGCCTTGGTGAGGTCAGAAACCACAAGCAGCGTATGCGGCAGGCCGTTTTCCCTGAACGACGACCGCCGCACTTCCCAGCGGCCCGTGGCGCCGGGAAATGAGCGCGCCTCGGTGCGGCGGACATCGCCTCCCAGCAATCCACCGAGGCCCAACTCCGCCGCGCCGAGACCCAGCAGGCGCTGAGCGTCACGCGCAAGCAGCCGCGATCCGGCGCGGTTGACCAGTTTCAGGCGCAAGGCGTTGTCAAAAGTGAAAACGGCGACGTCGATCTCTTCCATCACCTTGAGAAGCAGCGCCGTCGCCTCGACTGCGCCCAGCCGCTGGTCTCTCAGCGTCGCCGCCATGGCGTTCGCCTGCTGAAAGACCTCGCCCAGGGCGCTGTTCTTGTCCGTGCTGCGCCCGCGGATCGAATAGTCGCCCTCGCGCATGGCCTCGAGCAGATTGGCGAGGGTCCTGAGAGGCGAAATCACCCTCTCCCTCGCCGCCCAGGCCATCATCCACCAGCAGAGCACGACGAAGGCGCCTACAGTCCACTGCACCTTGAGCTGGTAGCCGCCCGTCACCAGGACGGAGACGGTAAACACGACCGCCGGCGCGGCGGCGCCCAGACAGCAGATCCAGACCCGGTTTTCATGTGACCGGAAAAGGCGCGCCGCTGCCCTGGCGAACTTCATATTTGATATCGCTGCAACCGCCGGTAGAGGGCGCTTCGGCTGAGGCCCAGCGCCGCGGCGGCATGGCTGACGTTGCCATCGTGGCGGGCCAGCGCCTTGCGGATGAGAAACTCCTCCACCTCCTCGATGCTCATCTCCTCCAGCCTGCCCTGGGATGCCGGCGCGCGCAAGGCCAGATCGGCGGGCTGAATGGCGTCACCCTGGGCCATCAGCACGGCCCGTTCGACCACGTGCATCAGCTCGCGGACATTCCCTGGCCAGGGATGGTCAGTGAGCGAGCGCAAGGTGGCCGGCGAGAATCCCTTGATCTGCTTGCGATACCTTCTTGCCATCGCGGCCAGGTGGGCAATGGCCAGCAGTGTAATGTCCTCCTTCCGTTCGCGCAGCGGGGGCAGGTGGATCTCGACCGTATTGAGGCGGTACAGAAGATCCTGGCGGAAACGGCCCTGGGCGGAGTCGGCGTGGAGATTGGCGTTGGTGGCCGAAAGGATGCGCACGTCCACCCGCCGGGTGCGTGAGGATCCGACGCGCTCCATCTCTCCGGTCTCCAGCACACGCAGCAGTTTGGCCTGAAGGGCGAACGGCAGGTTGGCGATCTCGTCGAGGAAGATAGTCCCGCCCTCGGCCAGTTCGAAGCGGCCGACGCGGTCCATCTTGGCGTCGGTGAAGGCGCCCTTGACATGGCCGAACAGTTCGCTTTCAAACAGGCCTTCGGCCAGACCGCCCATGTTGACGGTGACCATCGGCTGGTTGCATCGCAGCGAGATGGCGTGCAGTGTCCTCGCCACCACCTCCTTGCCCGTTCCAGGTTCGCCGGTAATCAGCACGTTGGCGTCCGAAGGACCGACGCGCTCGATCATCGACAGTACCGGCTGCATGGCAGGCGCCTCGGCGATCATCACCGGACGTTTGTCGCCGGCCAGGAGGCGGTTCTGCGCTTCGAGCCGCGCACCCTTGCGCAATGCGGCCGCCAGGCTGGCCTGCGTCCGCACCGCCGCCAGCAGCCGGGCATTGTCCCAGGGCTTCTGGACAAAATCCTTGGCTCCGCGCCGCATTGCCTCCACGGCCAGGTCCACCGTGCCCCAGGCGGTCATGAGGACAACCGGCAGCATCGGATCGATCTCCATCACGCGGCTCAGCAGGTCCAGCCCTTCCTGGCCGGAGGTGGTGTCCCGGGTGTAGTTCAGGTCGATCAGCAGGACGTCGTATTCACGCTTGTCGAGCGCCGAGAGCACCGCGGCGGGAGAATGCGCCTGATCCACCGCGAAGCCTTCGGCCTTGAGCAGCAGCCGCAGCGCCGTGAGGATGTCTTCCTGGTCGTCGGCAATCAGGATTCTGGGCTGCCTGGCGTCATTCATGGATCACAACCGTGCGTGAAGTGCCATTTTTGCACTTCGCCGCCCACGGGAGAAGGGCCGCCTATGCGTGCGACGCGAGCCGGAACCGGGCGGAGCGTTCCCGCTGCTCCAATTTGCGCCGCAATTCGTCCATCTTGCCATTCAGCCGATTGATCGTGAGTTCGCGTTTCAGGTCGAACTCCATGATCCACCCCTCGGAGAACACTGCCGACGGGCGGAAACTCAGTTGCTCCGCCAACCGCGGGCGAAGCGGCGCGGCCTCCCGTTGACTGCCCGCCGATCCGAGCAGCAACACTACTCCGGTCAAAACGGCGAGGGCGAGCGTGCCGGGATCGGTCCGCCTCATGACGGCGCCCCCGCGTTTTCCTCCACCACCCGGCCGTCGAACATGTGAATGGTCCGGCTGGCCAGTTCGGCGTACCGCGGATCGTGGGTCACCATGCAGATGGTGGCGCCGGACTTATGCAGGTCCTTGAGCAGCGTCATCACCGCCTCGCCGTTGGCCGAATCGAGGTTTCCCGTAGGCTCGTCGGCGAGCAGGATCGCCGGATCGCCAACCAGCGCGCGGGCGACGGCCACGCGCTGCTGCTGGCCGCCCGACAACTGCGCCGGATAGTGCTTCACCCGGTGCGACATGCCCACTCGTTCGAGGGCATCATGGACCCGCTTCTTGCGCTCGCCGGAGCCCATGCCGCGATAGGTGAGCGGCAGTTCGACGTTTTCGTAAACGGTCAGATCGCCGATCAGGTTGAACGCCTGGAAGATGAAGCCGATCTCGCGGTTGCGGATGCGCGCACGCTCGGCCAGCTTCAATCCCTGAACCGGTTGTCCGTTCAGGGTGTAGCCGCCGCCCGTGGGCGAGTCCAGCAGGCCGAGAATCGCCAGCAAGGTCGACTTGCCGCAGCCCGATGGACCCGCGATCGAGACATACTCCCCTTTGAGTATCTCCAGGTGGATGCCTGACAGAGCATGTGTTTCGACATCCTCGGTGACAAACACCTTCGTCACGCCGTCCAGTTTGATCAACGCCTGATTTGTCATTTCCCGTTACTTCCCTTCTCCGGCTGCCTCGCCTAGTTCAGCCGCAACCGATCGTGGCTGTCCCATGCGGTCATGTCGGACAGCACCACCTTGTCGCCGATCTTCAAGCCTTCCAGGATCTCGACGGTCTGCACACTGACCCGGCCGATCCGGACCTGCACCCGTTCGGCCTCCTTCTCGCCGGGCGACAGCCTGAACAGGCTGATTACGCTGTTCGACTGCCCGGATACGGGCCTCTGGATGAAAAGCACGTCGGTCAACCGTTCCAGTTCAATCACGCCGTCCACGCTCAAGTCGGGGCGCGCGCCGGGCGGCAGTGCGCCGAGCAGGGTGATATCCACCGTGACGTTGCCGTTCACCGCCGCCGGATCGATCCGTGCGACTCTGCCCTTGATCACGCCGTTATGGGTGTCGACTTCAGCCGCCTGCCCCAGCATCACATCCTTGGCCTGGGTCTCGGGAATCCGGATCTCGGCTTTGAGCTTCGAGGGCTGAGCCACCTTGGCCAGGATGGTGCCGGCCGCCACGCGCTGGCCCACCTCCACCGGCATCTGCTGCAGCACGCCCTCGGCGCCCGCGCGGATCGTCAGTTCCTCGGCCTGCTGACGTTTGAGGGCGTAAGCGGCGTTCAGTTTCTCGATCTGGACCCTCTGCGCGTCGAGTTGCGCCAGCGCCGACTGCCCGCTGATTTCCAGCCTTTTGACGTCGATGTCGTATCGTTTCGCCAGTTCGTCGGTGGTAGCCTTGCTGAGCTTAACCGTCAGATCCGGCGTCAGCCCTTCTTTCAGCAGCGCGTCGTCGCGTTCCCACTTCAACTTCGCCTGGACATACTCGCTTTCCACCCTGGCCACCGAGGCCCGCAGATCGAGACGCGCAGTCTCCAACTTCACCTTCAGATCGGTCATCGTGGCCTCAGCGGCGCGGATCTGCCACTTCAGGTCTTCCGCCGAGAGGACCAGGTCAGGGTTGCTGAGAACCAGCACA
This sequence comes from Candidatus Solibacter sp., assembly GCA_013822245.1. GTDB lineage: Bacteria > Acidobacteriota > Terriglobia > Bryobacterales > Bryobacteraceae > PNKE01. Next base: position 72,577 of record PNKE01000026.1, on the reverse strand, counting down.
ACCGTCCGTGGACTCACCTTCGCGCCGGGGCGGATTGCGATCCGCTCCACGCGCCCCTCCGATACAGCGGGAATCCATAGGACTTCCTCGGGGACCAGGGCGCCTATGCCTCTGACCTGCCGGACCATCGGCCCGCGCTTCACCGAATCGAACCACAGCGTTGATTTCTCGACCGATGCCGCCGCCGGCTTCAGCTTCGAAAGCCCAAAGGTGATCAGCGGGATCGCCGCCAGGATGACCGCGCCGATGATGGTTCGGCGGATGATCCGTTTCTTGCGAGCGCCTTCTCTTGGTAGGTCCATGTGAGTCTTTCCGCCTTACTGAAAGCAACTCCCGGCCCAGACTTCGACCGGATGAGATCTAATTGATTATCAACCACATACGAGGGGCGTCAAGAGGCGCGTCCGGCGCCGGGTGTCCGAAAATGGGACAGGCGTTGACCGGATATGCGCGGAGGGCGCCGCCTCAGTAAGGGCGTTCATCAAGCGGCGGCTCGGTACGGGGTCCAAGCGAGCGCCGGTTGGTGAGCAGCGCTTCGGCTTCCGCGGCCGGCTGCGGGCAGCCGAAAAGGTAGCCCTGCATACGGTCGCATCTTGCGGCCCGGACCAGCCTCAATTCCGTTTCAGTCTCGACACCCTCCGCCACAACCTTGAGCCCCCGCTGGTGAGCCAGCACGGCGATGGTGTGGACCAGCGGCAGGCTCCCGCCGTTGCGGGCGATCTCCCCGGTGAACGACCGGTCCACCTTCACCGTATCGACCGGCAACCGGTGCAGATATGTCAGCGGCGAGTAGCCGACGCCGAAATCGTCGATAGCGAAAGTGATGCCGTGTTCGCGCAGCGCGCGCATCCGTCCGGCGGACACCTCGATGTCACGCAGCACCGCCCTCTCCGTGATCTCGAATTCGAGAGCGTGGCCGGGCACGCCCGTTTCATCCAGGATGGCCAACACTCTGGCCACCAAATCGGGACTTGAAAACTGGATGGGCGACACGTTGACGGCTACCTTTGGGCAGTCAAATCCCGCCCGGCGCCAGAGCGCCAATTGGAGGCAGGTCTGGCGCAGGACCCATTCACCGAGTTCGGAGATCAGCCCGCTGTCCTCGGCCAGACCGATGAACGTGTCCGCCTCGATCAGGCCCAGCCTGGGGTGCTCCCAGGCCACAAGCACCTCGAACCCGTCCAGATTGCAGGCGCGGTCAACCTGGGGCTGGAATCGCAGCAGCAACTCCGATCGGCGGACCGCCTGACGGAGATCGTGGATCAACTCATACCGCTGTTCCGCCTCAGCCGCCGGGACCAGCGCCGCCTCGTGCGCCGTGTTGCCGCCGAACGAACGCGACCGCGCGGCGGCATCCGCGGCCGCCCGCAGGATTTCGCGAGCATCGGCGGTGGCGCCCCCGGCCATCAGGAAACCCACGCTGGCCGTAATCTGGATGCTTCGCGGGCCGGCATGGTAGGGCCGCCTCAGTTCCTGCACAATGCCCATGGAACGCTCCAACGGGGACTCCTCCGGCGAGAGAAGGGCCATGCAGGCGAACTCGTCGCCGCCGATCCGGCCCACAACTGGCGCATCCTGCTCGGTCGAACCGGCCCAGACCGACGTCAGCCTGGCCGCGCACTCCCGAAGTACACGGTCGCCGGCCGAGAATCCAAGCCAGCGGTTGACATGGTGAAAACGGTCCAAACGGATGTAGGCGACGTACAGTCTTCCCGCGTAAACTACTGATTCCGCGGCAAGTCGCTCCTGAACCAGCCGCTCGAAGACCGAGCCCGTGACAAGGCCCGTGAGCGGATCGGTTGACGGCAATCCACTTTCGGGAGCCATACGGGGCTGCGCGGCTGGCATGCATGCATTCTCCCTCAAATTGGGACAAGAATGGAACAGGAAATGGCCCTGAAGTGGACCATTCGATTCAGCCACTTCGTACCAGGACTTATATTGCCGGCCGCCGGCGGTGCCAGTCCGTGAGTTTCTGGTACTCAGCGCCCATCGAGAGGATCACGTTTTCTGTGAAGGGCCGGGAGACCAGCGAGAAGGCGATGGGCAATCCGCCAGCGAATCCGCACGGAAGGGTCAAGGCGGGCAGTCCGGCGAGGTTCCCGGCCGCGATCATGCTCCGCAAACCGCCCGGCTGGCGGGCGTTTGAAGCCGCTGGCGGCCGGTCAAGGGGTTCGTCAATCGGCGGGGCAGTGGAGTATCGCGAGGGCGTGAAGATCACGTCCACGGTGCGGAACAGTTTGGCGAAATCCGCCCTGACCAGCGACCGTATCCGGCAGGCTTTGAGATAAGTTGCGGCGGTGATGGAGGCGGCGGCAGCCAGCCCCTCGGCCTGCCGCTCGTCTTTCAGTTGCCGGATGCTGCCGTCTTCGATAATGTCCTCGAAGATCGACGATGCCTCGGCCGCGATGATGGTGGAGACCGCCGCGGAGTAGGGGAGATCGGGCAGCGAAACCTCCACAAGTTGAACGCCCAGGCCCCGGATGCGCTCAAATGCCTCGTTGAGCGCGGGCCGCAGGCCGGCATCGGCGATCTCTTCGATATCGGCTTTCGAATAGCCCACGCGAAGGTCCTTGAACGCCGGCGCGTACTGGGGGAAGTAACGGAATGACTTGCGCGCCGAACCCGGATCGTCCGCGTCGCCGCCGGCGATCGCCTCAAGAATCCTGCCGCAATCCTCCGCGCCGCGGGCGATAGGTCCGATCTTGTCGAGCGTCCAACTGAGAGCCATGGAGCCGGCCCGGCTCACCAACCCATAGGTCGGCCGCAGGCCGGTGACGCCGCAGAACGCGCAAGGCGTGATGATGGAGCCTGAAGTCTCGGAACCGATGGCAAATGGGACCAGCCCGGCGGCGACGGCTGCCGCCGAGCCGCTTGAAGATCCTCCGGCCCAACGGCCAGGATTCCAGGGATTGCGGCACGGCCCGCTCACCGACGCCGAGGCGTAGCGGTAGCCGCCCCCGCCGGCAAGTTCGATCATCGACAGCTTGGCGGCGAGCACGGCGCCGGCCTTTTTCAGTCTGTTGACCACCGTGGCCGACGTCTTGAACACCTGTCCGGCGAACTGCGGCGCACCCCATTCGGTTCTCCGGCCGGCAACAGAGAGCAGGTCCTTGGCGCCGTATGGAATCCCCTGGAGCACGCCCTTGAAGCGGCCGCGTTTGATCAGGCGGTCGGCGTCACGAGCCTCGTCGAGAGCATCCTTGCGCAGCATCAGCGCGACGGCGTTGAAGCGTGGCCCGATCTTTTCGAGCCGTTCGAGATAGGCCTTCGTGAGGTCGCTTGACGAGATGGCGCGGGTGCGGAGTTGCGCACTCCATTCGGTCAACGTCTGAAAGTAGGATTCCTCGTTCAGCGCGGGCATGGCTTCAGGGCTCGAACCGGAACGACGGTTCCACTTCGCGCGGCAATTTGACCGCCTTCAGCCGAGCCCGGTTGCCCTCCTGCGCGGCCCGCGCTTCAGCCGCCGCGGACTTGCCTTCTGGCTCGGACTGCTGCCGGACTGCACTGGCCGCGGCCGTCGCCGGCGCAATCAGGGCGGCCAGGCCGCGGCGGGACAACAGGTTTCCGCGGGAGGATTTCATTCGCAATCTCCGCGATGGTTGTGATGGTGGGTGGCCAGGGCCTCGACGGCCGCCCGCTCCATGGCATGGCGCGGGGCCGAGACGCCGGTGAACAACTGGAACTGCTCGGACGCCTGCTCGACGAACATCTCGATGCCGTGAATGGTCTCGCAACCCTGCTGTCTGGCCTGTTTGAGAAGCAGGGTCTCGTGGGGGTTGTAAACCAGATCGAAGACGATGCCGGCCGGAATCGCGCCGTCGAACAACGAACGCTCGGTTTCGGGCCACATGCCGAGAGACGTGGCGTGAACCAGAACATCGTAATGGCCCTCGGCGCAGTGCTCCAGGAGCACTGGCGTGCCCCCGCACACCTTGGCCAGGGCGCGTACGCGGTCGGGGTTGCGGCCCGTCACGAACACCTTCGCGCCGGCGTCGGCCAGCGTGAAGACCGCCGAGCGTGCGGCGCCGCCGTTGCCGGCAACCAGCACCGAAGCGCCTCCCAGCTTGATCCGTTTCTCAAGCGGCGCCCTGACGCCGGCGGCGTCGGTATTCGCGCCGCGCCATTTGCCGGCCTTGCGCCAGACTGTATTCACGGCGCCGATCCGCTTGGATAGGGGATCGACGGCGTCCAGGTACCGGACCACGCGCTGCTTGTGCGGGATGGTCACGCTGAATCCGTTGATCGGCAGGCGGTCGGCCAGGACGAAGAAGTCCTTGAGTTGAAGTGGATTGACGAGGAAAGGCAGGTAAACAGCGTCGATGCGGCGCGATTGCAGCGCGCGGTTGTGAACCGCCGGCGAGATCGAATGCCGGATCGGATCGGCGATCACGCCAAAAACCTTGGTGTTCTTCGTCAGCTTGTCGCTGCGGTAGAGTTTTCGCAGGCTCTGGGCGCAGACCTGTCCGGCAGCCGTGCCTTCAGCCCGCGATGGGGCGGCGTAAGTGAACAGCCCGCCCCCGGCCAGTGAAAGCACTCGCGTCGGGAACCCGGTCTCGGTCATCGCCAGCAGGATCATCGGCGTCCGCGGCGCAAGCTTCGAAAGCGCCAGCAGCCGGCCGTTGTCTGACTGCTTACGGGCCGTGGTGACAATCTTGTAAGCGTCAGCCGGCACCTTGAGCATGCGCTTCAGCACCGGCTCCATGGCGGGCGTGCCTTCGAAATTGTGATAGGAGACCAGCAGCGTCGTGTGGGCGGCAAGTTCGCGCACGCCGGGGATGGCCAGTTCAGCGCTTTCGATCTCAACATCAACGGCCTTGGCGCCCTGGGCGATGGCCTCGTTCAGGACAGCCAACTGCTGCTCGATGCTGCCGTTGAACCTTCCGTGATTCTGATGCCGGCGGCAGGTGGCCAGGACCGAGCATTCCGGGTAATCCTTGAGGAAGTCAGCGATCAGCGACGCGCTCTGCAAGGGTCGCGGAAGATAATCCAGCCGGAACTCCAGAAACCTCTCGCCTGAAGATGCCTCGTGGCGCGCCAGATCGAGAAGCCGCTTCGGATCGCTCTGTCCCAAGGCGATGCAGATCTTCGGCAGGTTCTTTCTTAACAACATCTGGGTGATTTGGGTTTCTCAGAGCATATCACGCGGCCGGCCCGGCGCTGGATGCGGCGGCGGCTTCGAGGCGTGATTTCCAGGCCGCCAAAACATCACCCGGCGAGGCTGATCGAATCCGCGCGCAACCGAGTTGCTGGCAGCCGAGCGCCTGGTCCAGTCCGGAGGCGCAACCGCCGATGCCGCAGACCTCTTTCGACACCCTTTTGAGCAGGGCCAGATCGGCATCCGGTCCGGATTCAGCCGCCGGGTAGGCGGACACAACAATCATGCCGGCCTCGACGCGCTTGGCGATCTTGCAGGCGATCACCTTGAGATCCTCGGCGATGCTGGGCGCTTCGATGACGATTTTCAGCAGCGCGCCGCTCTCGTTGCAGGACCGGGAAATCTGAAGCAGTTCTGACTCGATGTACTGGAATTCCCTCGATGCGAGCTTGCCCAGGTTGACGACAAACTCGATCTCCCTGACGCCGCGCCGCAGCAGATCGCGCGCTTCGTAGAGCTTCGCCGCCGTCGAGGACGAGCCATACGGGTAACCAACCAGCGCCGCCACGGCGGTCCTGGTTCCGTCGAGCAACCGCACCGCCATGTCGGCTTCGCCGGCGGGAATCGACACGCTTGCCAGACCGAGCGATGCAGCCAGGCGCACGGCCCCGGCCACCTGCCCGGTGGTCAGAATGGCGGGCCCGACCGGATAGTCCAGCAGGGCCGCAAGCTCTTCCACCGTCGCCGGCAGAGGAATCGCTTCGGGCTGCGCCTGCTCGCTAACTCCAGCCAGTTGTCCGTTTGGATGGGTCATCAGGCCGGTTATCTCCGTCGCGATTTGGCCGGAGCGGCGCTCAGACCGAGGTCCTTGAGCTCGCCTTGCGCCCGGCGCCCGAGCGCGCTGTTCGGGCTAGCCTTCACCAGCGCGCGAAACTCCGCCGCGCCATCGGTGCGCTGCCCAAGCAGGACTAGCGTCCGGCCCTTCATGAACCGCGCATCGTCGGTCTTGGCGTTCTTCGGGTAGCGTTCCAGCACGGCGTCGAAGGCCAGCAGGGCATTCTCGAAATCACGTTTGTTGTAGTGGATCTCCCCGACATAGTATTGAGCTTCGGGGGCCTGTCCGGTAGAGCCGTACCAGCTCAGGAAATCCGCGAACTGCCTCAGGGCAAGATCGCTGTTGCCGGCCGACTTGTCCCGCATCGCGTCCTGGAAGAGCCGCTCGGCGGTCACACCCTGCGGCGGACCGGATTGGGACGTCCCCGGCGCATCGGCGGGGGGCGGGGCGGGCGGCGCCTGCATGGTGCGGATGACCGTGCTGAGTTCGGCGACCTGGCTCGATAGCTTTGTCAGTTTGGAACTCAACTCGCCCACGGTCTCCCTCACATACCGGTAGTCTTCCTGCATGCTGTCCATGCGGGAATTCAGCCCGGCGACCGGTTTGACGACGCTGCCCTCCACGCGCGACTTCAGATTCCCATCCAGGACTGTGACCGCACGATTCGTCGCCGCCATCTGGTCGAGCATCGTCTTTAGCATCGACTCCATGGCGATCAACCGGTCGTTCTGCCCCTTAATCGACGACCGCATCTCGTCCTGCAGCAACGCGATGTCACGCTGAAGTTGGGCCAGTTCCTTTCTGTCTGCGGCGGCGACGGGCCCAGCGAGCAAGGCGGCCAGAATCAGTGTCGTGGAAATCGTCGTCTTCATCATTTCTCCTCATAAAACGGACAGGCGCGAGCAGCCCCTCGCAGAGCGGCCCGCGCCTTCACCAGGGACCAAGGCGGCCGGTTTATTGGACGCCGACAAAGTGGGCCCGGCGGTTCCTCTGCCAGCAGCTCTCGCTCTCTTCGGTGCAGACCGGCTTTTCCTTGCCGTAGCTGATGGGTTTCAGCCTGTCGCCAGGAACGCCGACCTGAATCAGGAACTCGCGGACCGACGCCGAACGGCGGTCGCCGAGACCAAGGTTGTATTCAGCCGAGCCGCGTTCGTCGCAGTGGCCTTCGATGCTGACCACAGCCGACGGGAACTCGCTCAGAATTGTCTTCAGGGCATCGGCATTGCGTTGCAGCGTGGCGCGGGAATCCTCACGGACTTCGCTCTTGTCGTAATCGAAGAAGATGTCCTGAATCTCTCGCGACATCCGCTCCTCAAGACTGGCCTTCGCGGCCGGAGGCGGAGGAGGCGGAGGCGGCGGCGTGGTGACGGCGACGGTCACGGCGGCGACGGCATCGCCACCCCCGCCCTTGGCCGTCATGCGGTAGGTCGTGTTGGAGGTGGGATACACCTGGCGCGAGCCGGATGCCGACACGGCGCCGATTCCGTTGTCGATCGTCACTTCAGTGGCGTTGGCGACGCTCCATCTCAGGGTCGAGGCTTCGCCCCGCACGATCGTTGAGGGCTCGGCCGTAAAACTGCTTATCACCGCGGCGGGCGCCTTCTCAACCACCGTAGGCGGCGGAGGAGGTGGTGGCGGCGGTGGCGCTACGGGAGTCTTCTTCTTACACCCCGCGGCGAACAGCAGCAGGCTTGCTGCCAGTAGAGCTGTGGCAATGTGTCTGTTTCTCATGATCCTTTGTCTCCAAACCTCCAAATACCTTCCCTGCCGGTTGAATCCGGCTCTCCCATTTCTACTTGACCCATACTGGCATGCTGTTGTTTCCAACCGTGGTCAGTTGTCTGACTTCTGTTCCGTCCGCCAGCATGGTAAAGATCTGTGCCGAACCCTTCCGGTTCGACGAAAACACGATATGGCGCCCGTCCGGCGCCCAGGTCGGGTTCTCGTTCCGGCCTTGACCGCGTGTGAGCTGGACGACCTCGCGGGATGCCACATCCATAATAAAAACATTCCAGTTGCCTGGGGCAAACCCGCGTGTCCATTTAAACACAATGTGCTGTCCATCGGGATGCCAAGCCGGATTGGCGGCCTCGCCTTCACCAGGGGTGAGCCGGGTGACGTCGGCGCCGTCTATATTCATTCTATAGATTTGTTGAGGACCTCCGCGTCCTGAAACAAAAACTATATCAGCCCCCGTCCTCGGATTCACCTTCGGCTCCACCTCGATCGCCCGGTTGTCGGAAAGCCGCTTCAGGTCCCGGCCGTCCGCGTTGGCGATGTAGATCTGCGAGGAGTAACCGGCAAACGAGGAAGCGAACAGCATCTTCGCGCCGTCGGGAGTGAACGACGGCGTGGCGTTCATGGAGGCCTGCGGGTTGAAGAACGGAAGGAAGCGCATGGTTTCGAGCGACATCACGCGGATGCGCGGCTGGCCTTCGGCATACGTTGTGAACGCCAGGCGCTGGCTGTCGGGCGAAACCGCTGGCATCGTTGAAATCGAGTTGAACCGGGTCAACTGGCGCTGGTTGGCGCCGTCAAAGTCCATCGACCAGATCTCCTTCATCCCCTTGCCCCCGCGGTCGGAGACAAAGTAGATCTTCGATCCGGCCAGCGACGGTACGCCGAACTGGCTCAGGATGTCAGCGGCGTACTCATGAGCGATCTTGCGGGCGCCTTCTTCGGTCAGCGGGCCGTTGTAGAGCTTGCGGAACGCCTTTGCGCCGGCGATGTCGGGCACCGTCGTGTTGTACAGATGGCCGAACGCCACCAACTGTCCGCCTTGCTCGGCCAGGTAGCCGAAGCCCAGATAGTTGGCATTCAGCGGCGGCATCGACCAGTCAGTCAGGCAACGCCCGTTGCATGTCGGCGGCTGCGGCGCCGCGCCCCGCTGAGCCGCCGCGGGCGCCGGCGTGGGCCGGATATCGGTCTCCTGCTGTGGCGGGCTGAGCGGATAGAAACTCTTCGCCGCCATCTCGAGCATGCCCGACCGCTGCACGTCGGCAAAGACCGTCTCGTTGAAAACCTGCGTGAAGGCCGATGCCCCGCCGGCGCCGCGGAAATCAGGCAACGCGATTTTGCTCTTCGTGCCGCCGGTCAGTTTCAGGACGATGTTGCTCTGTTGCGCTTGCGGCAGCGCCAGCAGCGCACAGGCGGCCGCGAGGAGTGTGAGCTTGATTGTTCTTGACTTGATCATCTCTGTAATTGGAACCAGAATTCGATTGTGGCGGAGGATCCGCCGTAGGCCGCCGGTAGCGGCTCGAACGGGCTGGCCTGGAGAACGGCCCGCTCGGCCGAATAGTCGAGTGCCCGGTTGCCGCTCGATTGAACGACCCGGATGTTTGTCACCTGTCCGCCACGCTGGATCTCGAAGATGACCACGGCAGGGGGCAATGTCCGCAGGCGTGCGTCCACCTGATCGGTCCGCCACTGCCGGGCCACACGGTCGCGGAGCAGCGCCGCATAGGCGCCGAAACGCGTCCCAAACGGCGTACCCGTGCCTACGCCGACGCCGCCCGATCCCGGCGCCATGCCAAAGATCGGCGACACCGCCGCCTGCCCCACGCTGCTGTACAACTGGTTTGACGGCTGCTCCTTCGAATCGGTTCTCGGAGAATACCGGCTTGTCGACGCCCGCTGCCTGGCGCCCTTCGTCTTCAGAGCGATCGCATCCGGATCCTCGCGCCTGGAGGGCTTCTTCGGTTCGGCCTTCGGCGGCGTGGGCACCTGTGATTGTGTATCGTTGGCCAGCCGCTGAATCGGTCCGCTCCGGCTCGGCAAAGGAATCGACTTCACCGCCGTCACGCCCACCGCCGTGCCTCCACCAGCCGAATTCGGATCGCCCCACTGCTCGGCCTGCCCCGGTTTGATCAACAGCGACACCGCGATGGCCGCGAAGACAATTCCATGCACGGCGAGCGACCCGAGGAATGGACTCCTCAGGGAATCTCGCTCGTCCAGGACTTCAACGTGCCTCATCACCGCTTTGACGGTTCCTTAACGCTTCGCGCTGTCCACCGGCTGGGTCACCATCCGGGGTTCAAGCTTCGCCTCGCCCAGGGCGCTGATCACCTGCGCGATCGGATCCCAGATCGCGCTGCGGTCCGCCCGGACATACACTGCCTTGTGGTTCGGGAACTTCGCCCGGACAACTTCGCCAAGCTGGTTGATGTTCACCTGCTGCTCATTCAGATAGAGTTCCCCGCCCTTGGTGATCGTGATTACGGGCAACTCCTCGGCGCTGTCGCGGACCTGCCTCACCCGCGGGACTTCGACTTCCAGGCCGAACTCCATCACATGCGCCGTCAGCATGAAGATCACCAGCAGCACCAGCACCACGTCCACCAGCGGGACGATGTTGATCTCTGCCAGCGTACCGCCGCCGCGCCGCCTGCCACGCCCCTCGTTCTGAAATGAGAAGGCCATCGCTGCCTAATCCTCAAAGGTTCGCTCGGTCACATTCAGGAACTCGAGCGCGAAGTCGTCCATGCGGGCGATCATCTCACGGATCCTGTGTCCGAACTGGTTGTAAGCAATCGCCGCCGGGATGGCCGCCGCCAGGCCCGCCGCCGTCGCGATCAATGCCTCGGAAATGCCCGGCGCAACGGCTCTCAAGCTGGCGCTGCCTGCCGCGCCCAGACCCTGGAACGCGTCGATGATGCCCAGCACCGTACCGAACAGTCCGATGAACGGGGAAACCGTCGCCGTCGTCGCCAGCCAGCTCATGTTGCGTTCCAGCCGCGCCGACTCCTCGCTCACGCCCAACTGAAGCGCCCGTTCCAGCGCCAGTTTGTTCACAATCGCGCCTTTCGCCTGCGCCTGACGGGCCGCTTCCTGGTAACCGAAATCGAAGACCGCCGTCGCCGGCGCCGCGCGGAACTGCTCGATCACAACCGCCACCGAATCCAGATTCGGCGCCTTCCGGAAGGCCCGCAAAAACGCCGAGTTCGCCGCGTGGGCGTTCTTGAACTGCGACCACTTCGCCAGGATCATCGTCCAACTCAGCACCGACGCGACCAGAAGGATCAGCAGGACGATCTTCGACAACAGCGAAGCGCCCAACACCAGTTCCCAAATCGACATCTGAATAAACGCACCAACGTATGGCAAGGTCAAGGCCGGTCTCCTAGGGGGTCACCCCCATCATAGCGAAGCCATTTCTCTATGGGTTTGTTTGATGGACGCGACACCCACGCCACTGGGATACGCTGACCTTCTATAATTGCCCTGAATGCTCGTCGAACTCGTCGTCGAGAACCTGGCCGTCGTCGAACGCCTCCGCGCCTCTTTTCACCCGGGACTGAATGTCCTGACCGGAGAGACCGGCTCAGGCAAGTCGCTTGTCGTCGACGCCCTGGGTCTGCTCTTTGGGGGCCGCGGCTCGGCCGGCCTGATCCGCGCCGGCGCGGAACGATTATTCGTTTCCGGACGCTTCGAACTCCCCGGAGACCCCGCCCTCGACGCCATCCTTGACGCCGCCGGCATCGAAGCCGAAGACGGCGAATTGCTCATCGAACGCGAGATCACCGCCGCCGGCAAGTCCCGCGCCTATGCCGCCAGCCGCCCGGTTTCGGTTTCGTTTCTCCGTGAAGTTGCCCCATTCCTCGGCGACATCCACGGCCAGCACGATCAGCAGCGCCTGTTCAACTCCGACTCGCAACGGACCCTTCTCGACGAAACCCTGGCGGACCAGAGCCTGGCCCCCGCCGTCTCGTCCGCTTTCTCGTCCTGGCGCGAGTCCATCGCCGCCCTCGACTCGCTCGACCGCAACGAAAAGGACAAACTCCGCCTCGCCGACCTCTGGACCATGCAGCGCAACGAGATCGAATCGCTCGCCCTCACGCCCGGCGAGGATGTCGATCTGGAAAACGAAAGCAGCGTCCTCAAGAACGTCGCCAAACTCTCCGAGCAGGCCACCATCGCATACGAGGCCCTCAGTGAATCGGAATCTTCCGCCGCCGCTCAGGCTTCCCTCGCCTTGAAACGCCTGGAGGAGGCCGCGCGCCTCGACGCCAAGCTCCAGCCGGTGGTGGACCTGCTGACGCCCGCCCACATCGCCATCACCGAAGCCGCCCACGAACTGCGCCACTATCTCGGCCACCTCGAAGCCGATCCCAACCGCCTCGAAACCGTCGAGACACGCCTGGCCCAAATCGAACGCCTCAAGCGCAAATACGGCAACACGATCGAGGAGATCCTGGCCTTTCTCGAATCCGTCCGCGCGCGGATCGACGCCGTCGAAAACGCCTCCGCCTTCCGTGAGCGGCTGCGAGCCGAAATCCGCGAGAAGGAGTCCGCCTTCCGTGCGGCAGCGCTCAAACTGCGCGACGCCCGCCAGAAGTCAGCGAAGAGACTCGAACGTCAGGTTGAGACCGAACTCGCCTCGCTGGCGATGAAGGGAACGCGCTTCCGCATCCCGATCACCGATGCCGCACCGTCGTCCGCCGGTCTGGACACCGTCGAATTCCTGGTCGCCGCCAACGCCGGCGAGGAACCCCGGCCGCTCGAAAAGGTAGCATCCGGAGGCGAGTTGTCCCGCATCGCGCTCGCCCTGAAGACCTGCATGGCGGTGAATCCATCGGCGGGCGGAATGCGCACCCTGGTCTTTGACGAAGTGGACGCCGGCGTCGGCGGCGCCGCGGCCGAGGCCGTCGGCCTGCGGCTGAAAAAGATCGCCTCCTCGGACCAGGTGCTCTGCGTCACCCACCTCGCCCAGATCGCCGGCTTCGCCAACCACCACTACCTGGTGTCAAAGCGCGAGACCAAGGGCCGCACCGTCGCCGAACTCGCCGAACTCGGCGCCGACGGCCGCGTCCGCGAAGTCGCCCGCATGGTCTCGGGCCAGCAACTCACCGAGGAAGCCCTGAACCACGCCCGCCGCTTGATACAGAAATAGCCGGTCAGAGATCCACCGCGATCACTTCATGCAGCGCGATCCGCGGCGTCACAACCCGCAGCCTGCCCGCCGCCACGGACCACTTCGGCGCCGCCCCGCTCACCAGCAGTTTCACCGACTTCGGCTTCACCCCGGCGGGCAATTCCAGATCCACCTCCTGCCCGCCGACAGGGATGATCTCGCGGAACGGCGCCCGCATCATCATCGGGTTGGTCAGGTTCACCAGATGGACCGTCAGCGATCTCTCCTGACGCCATATCGCGATATCGACAACACCCGGACCCGTCACCTTCACCTGTTCGCGGTCCCGCGAAACCCACCGCACGGCGTTCGCGATCAGCCGCCCGTGGTCAGGATGCAGCACCTCCCAGAACGTCCGGTCCAGATCGAACGGGAAATAGACCACCCTGCCCTTGCCGTGCTCGCGCGCGAAGACCGCCGGATGCTCCGGGCTGCCCTCCCTGACGTAAACCTCTTCCATCGGCAGGTCCGGATAGCTGGGAATCGTCAACAGCGGGCAATCCCCCGGCTGCAACTCCTTCAACTCCACGCGCGCCGCGCCATGAATCGTCCGCTTTGCGCCTTCAAGCCCGCGAAGCAGGGGATGCCCTGGCCTTGTCATCTTCAGGTAAGCGTTCTGCTGCCGCTCGATGACCCTTCCGCCAAAATGGACGCCGAACAGACCAGCCAGGCCAAACTCTCCACGCCGCTTGCCCCAGTCGTCATAAAGCGATGTCTCGTGCGTAGCCACCACCCCGCCGCCGCGTTCGACGAACGCCCGGACCTGTGCGCACTGCGCGTCCGACAGCGCCGCGATGTTGGGCATAATCAGCGTGTCGAACCTCGCCAGCGACGCCGCGTCCAGCCTGTGGTCGTGGACCATGTCAAACGGAATGCGCGCCTCAAGCAGCGCCTGGTACGCCCCGAGGATGGCATCCTCCACCCGCTGCCGCGCCGTCGCGCCGCCGTAGTAGCGCGCCGTCTGCTGGGAAAAGACCAGTCCGGTCCGGGTGAGGTTCGACGTGTTCCGCATGTAACGGTCGTTGCGGAAGTGCCAGTCGAAGATCTCCTCCATGGGCTTCATCCAGCGCTCGTCCGTCGGCCGCGCGTTGAATTTGATCAGCCAGGGCCTCAAGCCCTGAGCGATACCCTCCGCCGCCCAGATCTTCAACTCCGGCGCGCTCTGCGTCGAGTCCTTCCAACGATAGGGCGCTTCCAGCCCGACGCTGAACAGTCCCGCGATCGGCTTGTCGCCCAATCCGGACCGGTACTCCTTGCCGTTCTTGCCGCACGCCCAAACCGGTGTCGAGCCGTGGCGTCCCTGCCGGTCGGCGAACAACGTCGCCGCCTTCAGGCCCGTGCGGTGCATATCGATTTCGCTCAGTGCGCCGCCGCCGGTATTGGGGATGAAGACCGCATCCGGCCGGATCTTGCCGATCTCGGCGTCCCACAGGTCCCAGAGTTCGAACAGCCTGTCGTCGCGCCACGCGATGTGTTTGTTGCGCACCTCGGCGGGTGAACCTCCACGGGGCAGGTCGAACCCGGAGTAGCGCTTGAAGCTCTCGGCGCAGTGACGGCAGTAACACATGCCGCTGCCGCTCCAGCGGTTGGCGAAGATCCCGTCCACCTTGTAGTTGGTGACGATCTCGCGCACCACTTGAGTCATGAACTCGAAGTTGTACGGACCCAGGCCGCAGGTCACCGTGTACTCCGGCATCGCCCAATGCGCGCGAGGATTGCCTTTTTCGTCTGCTGCCATCCAGTCCGGGTGGGCTTCCGCCATCTCCTTGTGCGCGGCATGGGGATCGACCCGCGCGACGACGTTCATGCCCAGCTTCCGGCACGCCTCCGTCAGTTCCCCAAAGGCGTCGCCCGCGCCCAGCCATTTGCTGCGGTAATGCAGCGGCACCTTCGTCGGATAAAAAGCGACGCACCCGCCCGCGCTGAGGCAGGCCGCATCGACGTGCAGGCGTTTCATGTAATCGACCCAGAATCCGATGTCGTACCGCCCTGGGTCGTCCTCGACAAACGCGATCTGTATCCACCGCATCGGGCGCGACGCCCACGCGCCACGCCCCGGCGCGGCCAGTCCTCCCCGCCACGCCGTCGCGGCCACTGCACCGTTCCTGATCCACTCGCGTCTGGTCATTAAAAGATGCACCTTTCGATGGGCATCATACCTGCTTGGCGCATACACTGGGAAGTGGGAGGAAGCAGATGGAAAATTCTGGCGCCCGCCCTCGCCCGCCTTTCGGGCTTGGCCTGATCATATTCGTCATTCTGGCCGTGCTCTTTGCCGGCCGGTCCGTGGCCGGATTCGTAATCGAACTGGAGTGGTGGAAGGAGATCGGCCAGCCGGAAACGCTCTGGCGCATGATCGCCTATGGCTACGCCCCCGTCGGCGTGGCGGCGCTCCTGCTGTTCGCCGTGTTGTGGATCTCCCATGCCCGCGGCATGAAGTCGGCCGGAACGGGACTTCGCCAGCACCCCCTCTACGCAAAGCTGTCCACGGTTGTCATTTTCGCCGTCAGCATTGTGCTTGCCACCCTCACCGTCGATGCCTGGACGATTGTCCGCTATCTCGGCGGTTCGGCCCTCGATGGATCGAAGACCTTCACCGACCCGGTCTTCGGCAAGAACCTCCTGTTCTATTTCTTTGACCTGCCTGCCTACCACTTGCTGCTGCGCTTCCTGCTGGTGGCCTCGCTCGGCGCGGCGATCGTGTACTGGCTGACCGCCCGCGGCTGGTCGATCCGCTCCTCAATGGGCGCATGGAACAAGGAAGAGCCCTTCGTTCTGGACCCTGGCGAACTGAGGCTGTCCGCGGCTCTTGAATCGCGGTTCTTTCGCATTGCGGCCGCCATCGCCCTCGCTGCTTTCGCCGTCCGGCTGGCGCTGGGCCGCTACGCGCTCCTTCTGGAAGACCACTCTTCTCTTGTCGGCGTCGATTGGGTGGCCGAGAACGTCACCCTGCCCCTGATCTGGCTCTCGGTCGCCGCCTGCGCGGTCAGTGTCGCCGCTCTGCTCGCCGGGCGCTTCAAGATCATGGTCATTTTGCCTGTCGCGCTGCTGGCCCAGTCGTTCGTGCCGTCCGGGATCCATGCGCTCTACGTCCGCCCCAGCGAGATCACAATCCAGAAGTCCTACATCCAACGCCATATCGCCGCCACGCGCGACGCCTATGGGCTCACGCAGCGCAGCCGGGAGATCGATTACGGCGCCAAACTCGAAACCGCCATCGATCCCAAGAAACACACCGTCCTGTTCGACAACGTCAGGCTCTGGGACTGGCGCGCCTTCCACGACACCGTGACCCAGATTCAGGCCCTGCGCCCCTACTACGTCTTCAAGGATTCCGACGTTGACCGCTACATGATCGACGGCCAGCTCCGCCAGTTGCTGCTGACCCCCCGCGAACTCGACGTCTCCCAGCTTCCCGCTGATGCCCGCGCCAAATGGGTCAATCCTCACTTCATCTACACGCACGGCTATGGCCTGGTTGTGGCCGAAGCCGCCCGCATCACCGCCGATGGCATGCCCCACCTGCTCATCCAGGATGCTCCGCCCCAAGTGAAAACCTCCTCTCTGAAACTCACGCGGCCAGAGATCTATTACGGCGAGGTGTCCCATGATCCCGTCTTCGTCCGCACCGCGCAGCCTGAGTTCAGCTACCCCTCCGGCGCAGGCAACGTCGAATCCCGCTATGACGGAACCGGCGGCTTCCCGATCACATCCCCCCTCATGCGCTTCGCCGCCGCCCTCTCGACAGGCGACTGGAACATTGTGCTCACAAGCTATCTCAAGCCTGAAAGCCGGATGATGATCCGCCGCAAGGTGCGAGAACGCTTAAACGCCCTCGCCAGTTTCATCAACTGGGACCCTGACCCTTATCTCGTCATTACAGAGACCGGCCGTTTGGTCTGGATGATCGATGGCTATACGTCGAGCAACTCGCATCCATACGCCAAATCCCATTCAGTCGTCGGAATCGGCGCGCTCAACTATGTCCGGAATTCGGTGAAAGCCACCGTGGACGCCTACGACGGCTCGATCCGGCTCTACGCCTTCGACGACCAGGATCCGCTGCTGGCCTCATACCGCAACCTCTTCCCCGACCTCATCCTGCCCCGTTCGGCGATGCCCGCCGACCTGCAGTCGCATACACGCTACCCCGAACTGCTGTTCCGCATCCAGGCCGAAGCCTACCGGACTTTCCATATGACCGACCCCGCGGCCTTCTTCAATAAGGAAGACGTCTGGGATCTCTCGCGAAATCTCAACAACAGCGCGGGCCGCCCTGAACCCGTCACCCCGACCTATCTCATCGCCACCCTGCCAGGCGAGGAGAAGCCGGAATTCCTTCTTCTCACCACCTTTACGCCGCGAAACAAAGACAACCTCATCGGATTGATGGCCGCTCGCTGCGACGGCAACTCACTGGGCGAACTCGTCTTCCTTAAACTGTCCAAGCAGGAACTGATCTTCGGCCCAATGCAGATCGAGGCCCGTATCAACCAGGACCAGAACATATCGAAGGACCTCACTCTCTGGAATCAACAGGGATCGCAGGTGCTTCGCGGGCAGATGCTCGTGCTGCCCATAGAGGAATCGTTCATCTACATCGAGCCCATCTACATCCAGGCCGCCGAGGCCCGCATGCCGCAGCTCAAGAAGGTGGTGATCGCCATGGGCGACCGCCTCATCTACTCCGATACCTACGAGCAGGCTCTCGCGGAACTCGCCGGCATCTCCTTATCCCGGCCCGAGCCCGCTCAGGCCGGACAACCCGCCGCCGAGTCCGCCAAACCGCAGTCCGACCCCTATACCCAGGTCCGTGAAATCTGGAACCGCTACCGGCGTTCGATGTCGGAGGGACGGTTTCAGGATGCCGGCAAGGAACTGGAGCGGCTCGAACAGGCCCTCGGGGGCTCCGCGCGGCGCTGAGTCGACCGCCCATCGGACGAAACACCTGACAGACGGCTTCTCATTGCACGGAAAGGTCCTGTATAATTTTGGCTGAAGCAATGCACGGTTTCCTGCCAACGCCGAGGAATATCCTTATTGTCGATGACGATGCGGCTGTAAGGAAGGTTCTTCAGACCATTCTGGAATCCGCGGGGCATCAGGTGGAATCGGCGACCAACGGACGTGAGGCGGTGAGCCGGATCGCCCAGGGCGGTATCGAGCTCATCATCACCGACCTCGTCATGCCTGAACAGGAAGGCATCGAGACGATCAAGCAGTTGCGCGCTCAATACCCGGACGTGAAGGTGATCGCCATCTCAGGGGCCTTTGGCGGCGATTATCTCCAGATCGCCAACTTCATGGGGGCCCATGGGACGCTGGCCAAACCGGTTAGAATGGACGCCGTCCTCAAGGCAGTTCAGTCTGTCTTTTCGGAGAGTTGACGATGAAGGGCGGTTCCGCATCTGCCGGACGCCCCCCGGCTCGCCATTTCACGATGCCTCGGCTCAGCCGTTCACCACGCGGCGGCGGAAACGGCCCGAAGCCGTAAGCACCTGTTTCCGCGCCCGGCCGCTCTCAAGCATCTGCTCCCTCGCGCGCTCGACGGCCTCGCCGAGGCGGTCGAGCGACGCCTCCACGCTGCCCCAGTGGAGGATCAGCGGCAGGTTGCCCAGCGTACGCAGTTGATAGTCCCACAGGCCCTCGGCCGTGTGCGTGTTGATCAGCCGCGCTTGCTCGGCGGAGGCGGTGGGCAAGATCATGACGAAGGCTGAGTCCTCGATCCAGCAGCCGAAACCGTTCGTACTCAAGAGGCTGTCGAAGTAGGCGGTCGCTTCTCCGATCGCCTGCGCGACGGCAGGATGGCCGCGCTCGGCCACCAGTTGCTCGAAGCCCATTACGCCGGCCAGGAAGACCACTCCGTCAAACGGAGCTTCCTGCTGGGCCAGTTCGTCGAAGACCTCCCGGCCGTGAATGCCGCGCGGAATCCGCAACGCCGCTCGAACCGGCGGCTCGAACGCGGCCGAAACCGGCAGCGGCATTTGAACCACTTTCGGGTTCATCTCCGGTTCGTTGTCGACCTCGATGAAACGGTAACCCGCGTCCGCAACCGGTTCGATTTCGAACTCCAGAGGCGGAGCCGGGGGGAAGCAGGATTCAGGCTGTTCCGGCTCGAATGCGAATTCCTCCGGCGCCGGCGACGCCCAGCCGTCAATTGGAACATCATGGGCCTCGAAATCCAACCCGGCCTGCTCGCCAAACGCGATGCGGGGCAGCGCCATGACGGGCGTTCCGATCAAGGAAGGTTCGGGAACCGGAACCGCCATCCCTGCCCCAGTTCGCACGGCGGCCACATCCTCGGCGGCGATTCCCGCCACCGGCATCGCCGCGCCCCCGCCCTCTGTCTGCATACTGGCAGTCCGCCCGCCGGTCTCCGGGCCGGCGAGCCACGCCGCCAACCCGTCCACGGCAGGTTGCCGCAAGCACTGCGCCGCGGCGATGGGCCGCATCGGCAATTCCATCAGTCCGCAAGGCTGGAGCAGATCTCCCTCGTCCAGAACGCGGACCCGCACCACTTCCTCCGGATTGGGCCCGAAGGCTTCATCCCTGGCCGCCGGCGAACCGCCGCTGGCCGTTGCCTGGGCGTAATCCATCTCGCCGTCAACAATCGAAGCAGGCAGTTCCGGTTCAACTTCAATCGCTTCGGCCGCTTTGTCCGTCTCGACCGTCCAGTCCGGAGGCTGCATCCGTGACCCGCTATCCAGACTGATCTCAACGCCAGGCGTCTCTGCCTGCGAGGCCTGCAATTCGCCTACACGAACTGGAAACTCGCATGCGGCGGCAGCGGTTGTCACCGGCAATTGCGGGGCCACCGCCAGTCGCGGAGACCCGAAAGAGCCGGCCTGCATGGCCGAGGGCATCCCGGCCAGTTCCACTCTGCCCAGACCGGCAAGAGGTTCGACATTCGGAGAAGCAATGCCCTTCGCCTGCTGTGCGATTACCACGGGCAACTCGGCAGCCTCGGCAACCGGAAGCGTCTCCTCGGCCTGGACGCGATGCGCTCGCCCTTCGCTGGTCGATACCTCGGCGTTTGATGCCTCGGCGAACTCCGGCGCCACCGGCTTGGGTTCTGGCAGCGCCGGGAAGCGAACGGCATCGGCCAGATTTGTATACTCGGGGAGCTTTTGGAGACCGGCCTCAGGCGGCGCCAATTCCTCGACCGGCGGGGTGGCGGTCTCGAGCCCCTCGAACGCTGCCCCGGCAGTTGTGGCAGCCAGTCCGGCTTCGATCGTCCGCGGCTCCGTCCCCGGTTGAATGGGTCCCGCATCCAGCGCCACAGTCTCCGCAATCGGAAGGTTCCGGGCCAGCCCGGCCTGAACGTGCGGAACCTCCGCCGCCTCTCCGGGCGCCGCGGTGAGGGGGATGCTCGAAATAGGATGTTCAGTGGCCGCCGCGGGCATCGGCGGGAATACCGCGGCCTCAACAAGGCCCGGCCACTCCAGTTGGACAGCTTCCAAGCCCGCCTCCGCGGGTTCCAGCGCGCGAGGTGAAGCGGGTCCGGTTTCCACCATTGATCGATCAGGCGCCGCGGCCCGGAACTCAGGCGCGGCAACCGGCGCCGCTTGCCTGCCCGACGCGTTGTGTTCGACCACCCGTCTCGCCCAGTCCTCCATCGCCACGATGGCGGCCACAGGGGCCGGCGGCTGCACGTTCGATGCCGCCTGTCCCGCACTGCCGGCGCCCATATCCCGTCCCGCGCGGCGGCGCCGCGGGTTCGCGGGAATTCCCTCGGCAACGGCGCTCACACCCGGCTGAACAGACCCTGCATCGTTCACCAGCGCGCCAGCTGGCTTGCCCGCCTCGGCCACCCTCGCCCCTTGCGGCTGGGCGCTCCGCCTCGCGTGGGACACAGTGCCCACTGCCCGGTCCCGTTCCTCCTGCCGGGTGACCAACTCAATGTTGAACTCCCGCAGTTTCTCGTTGTTGCCCTTCAGAAAGTCGCAAATCAACGCCACGAACGCGGCGCCAAGCACCACGAGCAGGCTCACGAAGATCTGCAATTCCATTGCGCCCATAGGCAACTCTGCCTGTCATTGTAAGGGCTTGATCTTTAGGGTGGAATAGGACTAACCTCCCATTCTCGTAAGGTGTCTTCACATTAGCCCCAGGCCCAACACCTAGAAATCACATAGGAGAAAGTACTTAGTACGCTAAGGTGAATACCCTAAAAATCAGTGGAAAACTCTACTTCCGGCGGTTCAGCCCCTCTCCGCCCCGCCGGCCATCCGCGCTACCCGCCGCCCCGAAGTCTAATTCGTCGGCGGTGAAACTCAGGTCCCGGTCCAGCACCATCTCAAGCGTCGTCCCCCGCTCGAGCATCGCATCGGGTCCGCGGCTCATCATGACGCCGATCAACCCCGCCGCCGCGCCCGCCGCCGCGCCGATGCCCGCGCCTTTGGCCCCGGACGATATTCCACCCACCATCGCACCCCACCCGGCGCCCGTGCCGACCTTTGACGTATCCCCGATCTTGTCGCTGTCGCCCTTGATCTTGCCCTCGGTCCGGTCCAGTTCCCCCCTGTTGGACCCGTCCAGGCTCCCCGGCCGCGACCGGAAATCCCGCGTTACGCCGTTCGGCAGCGTCAGCGAATCGAACCGCACATACAACTCCGCCCGGCCCTTCATCTTCCCCGCGCGCTTCACGCTGGTCACCGTCCCGGCCACATAACTGCCCGGCGGCACCACCACGCGCCCGCCCAGCAGCACCGGGAACCCCGTCGCCAGGTACACCCGGTCGCCCTCGGCCGCCGTCTTCGTGCTGACGCTGTTCAGTAGATTCAACAGGATCCGCGTCCCGGTCTCGACCACATAGCTCCGCTCCACCGGCGGCGCGGGCTCCTGCCCCGTCAACCCTACCGCTCCGCCCATCAAAACCAACATCATCAACACTTTAGTCATCATCTGATGCAGTCCTCTAAACCTGTGACCAAACGAACTCCCCGCCTCACTTGCCCTTCACCATCGGCACAAACTGCACCCCGTACACCGCCCGTTTCGTCACCTTGCCCGCCGTATTCTTGTCAATCACAATCAGTTCCTGCCACGCCCGGCCCTCCGGCGCCACCAGCCGCCCGCCGTTTTTCAACTGATCGATCAACGACTGCGGAATCTCCGGCGGCGACGCCGTCAGGATTATCCGGTCAAACGGCGCCTTCTCCGGCCAGCCCTTATAGCCGTCGCCGATCCTCACCTCAATGTTCGCATGGCCCAACTGCTCGAACAGACGCCGCGACTGCTGTCCCAGTTCCTCCACGATCTCAATCGAATACACTTCCTTGACCAACTGCGCCAGCACCGCCGCCTGATACCCCGACCCTGTCCCGATCTCCAGCACCCGGTCGCCCGGCCTCACGCCCAGCAACTCGGTCATCGACGCCACGATATAGGGCTGCGAAATCGTCTGCCCGTAGCCGATCGGCATCGGCGTATCCTCATACGCCCGCCGCTCCAGCGCCTTGGGCACAAACAGGTGCCGCGGCGTCGCCCGCATCACAGCCAGCACCCGCGCGTCCTTCACCCCCCGCGCCTCCATGTGGTCGCGCACCATCCGCTCCCGCGCGGCCCGGAAGTCCTGCGCTTCGCACATCACCAGTGATGCCATCAGCGGTATCAACGCTCCCGACTTCATTCTGCACCTCCTTCAGGGATGCGCAAGCCTCTCCTGGCGCCACTTCGCCTATTGAACCATCGCCTCTTCCGGCCACGGCGTCAGCTTCAACTGCGCCGTCGACGCCTGCCCGGCCATCACCTTCACCCGCACCCCCTTTTGCTCCACCTGCTTGAAAATCTCCGGATCCTCCAGCGCGCCAGACTGATACTGGTCAAAGGCAAACACCAGGTACTCACCCGGCCTCAGCCCCCGAATCGAATACGATCCGTCCTGCACCACCGGGATCCCCCGCATCTGATCCACCAACCTGAACCTCAGATCCGCCGGGATCGCCACGGCAAAGCCCGCGCCTTCGCTGGAGACTTCACTCGCGTCCAGCGTCCCGTTGATGGTCCCCGAGTTCGTTGACAGCGCCACCCGGATCGGCCCCACCGGCCCCTGCGTCATGTCCAACTCCTTGCCCAGATAGTCCTCGCCGCCAACGGTCACAGCGGCAACGTAGGATGGCGCGCCGTCGGTGGACCGCAGAACCGCATTCAGCCGGTAGACGCCCGGCGTCACGTTCTCCGCCGACCATGTCCCGTCCGCGGCCACCACCACTTGCGGCGGCGGCCCGAAGAACATCCCCTGCTCGGCCGGAGCAAACATGACGCTCGCCGACTTCGGATCAACTTTGTCCCCTACATTCGCCGTCTGGATCGCCACCGTCCCGCTCACCTTGAACCCATTCTTGATCTCGATCGCGACGCCCTCAACGTCGCCCGAAACATCCAGTCTCACCACGCCCAGTCGCCGCTGCCCAGCCGCCGGACGCTGGTCATAGGTGGTCGCCGTCAATGTGTAGCTCCCCGGCCTAACGCCACGGATCTCGAATGTCCCATCCGGCTTCGTGCTCGCGCCCTCACCGCCACGCATCATGTCGTCAGAGCGCATCGCCGACACGCCGAATCGCATCGGACCGCCCTGCGAATCAGGGTCTGTGACGCGCCCGCTGATCCTGAACACCGTCCCCCGCCGCAGTTGGATATCCACGCTCGACACCGTCTGCCCGGCCTTAGTCTCAATCACCGTCGCCTGCTCGGAATCGAAGGCGTTCGGGTAGTAGGTCTGGACATACTGCTGCTCGTTCGCGCCGCCAAACTGCGTAGCCACCAGCGGGCCGGCGATGACCATCGCACGCCTGCCCGGCATCGCCGACAGGATCACCTTGCCCGGAGGCAGGTTGAAGATCCTGAATTCGCCCAAATCGTTTGTCGAACCTCCGCTGGACTGCATCCACCGCCGGTTGCCGTTCATGAATCGCCGCTGCATGACACTCACCGCAACCCCCTGCACCGGCTCGCCCTCTTCATCCACCACCCTGCCCGAGATCACCGCCTGCGGCTGCAACTTGTATTCCAGCCCGCTGACCTCCTGCCCCGGCGTCACCCGGATCGAGCGGCCTGCATAACCGGTCCGCCGCTCCGGGACGAAACCCTGCTTCTGGACCATCAGGAAATAGTTGCCGGCATCGACGCCATCGAACTTGAACTTGCCTTCCGCGTCCGTGGAAGCGGCCCGTGTCATCTGTTCGGAGCGGCCGCCCCGCGCAGCCACACCGCTGCCCCGCATCACCACCTCTGCCCTGCGTACCCCCTCGCCCGTCGCCGAGTTCACCACCCGGCCTTCGATACTGCCCAACTTGCCCGTGTCCTGGCCGAAAGCCAGGGCCATGCCTAGAGTGATGAGAATCGACACCGATGCGCGCATTTTGAGTTCTTTACCCTCGCCAACCAAGAGAATATACGGATTAGACGCCGCTTGGGTTGCTTTCGTGTCCCACCTCGGGTTTGCTTCGCCCGACAAGGGATGATAACGTGCCCAGTGAAGTCAGACAATCCCATGAACCGCAGAGCCTTCCTCGCCGCATCCGCCCTAGCCCTGCCGCCCTTGCGCGCAGCCGCCTACAAACCCATCTTCGCCGGCCAGGCCTACGTCTTCCAGCAGCACTACGCCCGCACGAAGGAACCGCTCGACAAGCACTTCGACGAAATCTTCCAATCCTTCCGCATCGCCGGCTACAGCCGCCTGGAGCTCACCAACGCCTTCTTCGCCCCCGAATTCACCGAACGGACCGCCGGCCTGCTCAAGCGCCACAAGCTGAAGCTCGCCATCGTCTACAACGGCGGCCCCATGCACACCGCCGGCGGCGCCGACAAGACCATCGCAGATACGCTCGCCCTCGCCCGCCGCGTCAGGAAAGCCACCGGCACGCTCGAATGGGTCAACATCAATCCCAATCCCCTGCCCAAAGGCGCGGCCAAGTCTGACGAAGAACTCAAAATCCAGGCCGCCGCCCTGAACCGCCTGGCCACGGAACTCAAACGCGAAAAGCTCGGCCTGATGGTCCACCAGCACGCCCCTGAACTGGCCAACAACGCCCGCGAATGGCGCCACATCATGGCCAATACCGATCCGAAACTGGTCTACGCCTGCCTCGACATCCATTGGTTCTACCGTGGCGGCCAGGACGTCATGACCCACCTCAAGGAGTGGGCCCCGCGCACCGCCAGCCTCCACCTGCGTAACTCGAAGGACGGCGTCTGGATCGAGGAGTTCGCCCCCGGCGACATCGATTACACCCAGGTCGCCGCCCATTTGAAGGAAGTCGGATACACCGGCTACCTTGTCATCGAACTCGCCAGCGAGGCCAAGACCGAACAGACCTCCTCGCTCGAATCCAACATCCGCCGAAGTCTGAACTACGCCGAATCCATCTTCAAGAAGTAAAAGGACCCCTCCATGAAACCCACCCGCCGCCAACTGATCGCCGCCCTCGCGGCGCCTATCGCCACCCGCGCACTGCGCGGCCAGAACTCATCGGCCTCGGTCGAAATCCATTCGAACGTCGATGTCGGAACCATCCGGCCCGAACTCCACGGCCACTTCGCCGAGCACCTCGGCTCCTGCACCTATGGCGGGCTGTGGGTCGGCAAGCAGTCGCCGATCCCCAACATCAACGGCCACCGCCGCCAGGCGGTCGAATGGTTGAAACAGGTCGGCATCCCCGTGCTGCGCTGGCCCGGCGGTTGCTTCGCCGACGATTATCACTGGCGCGACGGCATCGGCCCGCACGAAAAGCGCCCCAAGACCGTCAATATCCACTGGGGCAACTACACCGAGGACAATTCCTTCGGCACCCACGAGTTCATCGAACTCTGCCGCCTGATCAACGCCGAACCCTACCTCGCCGCCAACCTCGGCTCCGGCACCCCGCAGGAGATGCGCAACTGGATCGAATACTGCAACTACCCATCCGGCTCCACCCTCTCCGACGAACGCATCACAAACGGCTCCGCCGAGCCTTTTAAGGTCAAATACTGGGGCGTCGGCAACGAAAACTGGGGCTGCGGCGGCGAAATGCACCCCGAGGAGTATTGCGCCCTCTACCGCCAGTTCTCCACCTACGTCCGCACCTTCGGCGGTGTCCGGCCCTTCAAGATCGCCTGCGGCCCCAACGGCAACGACACCAACTGGACCCGCCGTTTCTTCGACGCCCTGCGTGGCAAGCGAGGCCCCGAAGGCTACGCCATGCACTTCTATTCAAACAGCCGGTCCACGTCAACCAGCTTCGACAACACCGCCGCCGAGGAGCAACTGGCTTCTTTTCAACGCGTTGAACGCGCCGTCATCCAGCAGCGCGCGCTTCTGGACAGCTACGATCCCGACCGCCGCATCGGCCTTCTCGTTGACGAATGGGGCGTCTGGGACCGCATGGTCCCCGCCGAGCAGAAACAGTTCGGCGCGCTGTTCCAGCAGATCACCATGCGCTCGGCCGTCGCCGCCGCCCTCGGCCTCAACGTCTTCCACCGCCAGGCCGAAAAGCTCGTCATGTGCAACATCGCCCAGATCGTCAACGTGTTGCATTCATTGATCCTGACCGACGGTCCGCGCGCCTGCCGCACCACCACCTTCTGGGCCTTCGACATGCTCAAAGCCCACCGCAACCGCATGGCCGTCCGCGTCGCCAATCCCGATCCCTCGGCCCTCGCCCTCTCGGTCTCGGCCTCAAAACAAGGCGGCGAACTCGTCGTCACGCTGGTCAACCCCAAACCGGCCCAGGCCCTCGACGTCACCTGCGCCATCTCCGGCTCGAACCCGGCCTCGGCCACCGCGACCATCCTGAATCACACCAGCCTCAACGCCGCCAACACTTTCGATCAGCCCGACCTGATCACCCCCAAGCCGCTGGCCGTCACCGCCGCCGCCGGCAAACTGACAATGAAACTCCCGGCCATGTCCATCGCCACTGTCACAGTCAAACTGGCCTGAATAGTGTTTTGGCATTCTGGATTCGCCAATGGAGGCCAGCATTCAACGGACCGAGAATCGGCCCTTGGGGCATTCCGCGGGACTTGACTCGCGGTGTATGATGGAGTTGAGCAGGAACGTTGGGTTCCTGAAGGAACGGCCTTGGGTAGCTCCCAAGGTGTTCAGCAACGAAGCAGTGTAGTTCTGAGGGCTTGAATCGCGCTTTTTTCGAGCCGGAATTGAATAATTCCTTGCCCGACCAAGTCCCAGCGCCGAACTGCCCGATTGCCAGGGTAGTGCTCGAAACACATCGAAGGCCCCCGCCTCAGCGGGGGCCTTTTATTATTCACTCCAGTTTCTTCAACCTACCGATGCCAGACCTGAAGTGCGCGTCCGGGTAAACATTGCAGTGCCCCCGGATATCCCACACTCCACCAGGGGCATAGAAAACCCGCTTCGAGAGCGGAAGCACGTCCCAGTGTGCACCAGCGGGCAAAGTACAACCCGCAACTGCAAGTGCGTCCTGCCCATGGTAGTCCCTCGGATTCAATCGCCAACTGGTTCGACTGTCGTCCACTCTATCGGAAGTGCCATACGTCCCGTCGAAATGAGCACGGCCCACTGCTGTCTCTAGGTCCCCGCCTTGACCCTCGAACAAATGGAACGGCAGACACCGTGGATCCCGCTCGTTCTCACAGTCGACGCGGTCGCACCAACTCTTGAAGACACCCGCCCAGGTGTCATCTGCTTCTTCGTTTGGCAGCTTGTACCAGCAGCACTTATAGGCGACGAACCGCCGCAGAGGTACGTGGCGGTTGTACCTCAAAGCATCTTGAACAATGGGGTGCAGAGGTACGCGGGGATCGGAGGAAAGCACGAGCGTCGCGATTCGAACACGATGACAGAGCCGATACAGGCCGCTGGCAACGTCCGGCTGGATGAGCGCGATTGGACGCCCACGAAGGTCTCGGTGGGTCTGGTATGGGGTTGGGCTGAAGTTCCATCCCCTTGCCGCACAAAGTCCTGCAAGCCGATCCCGTAGTCCGCGGGAGGAATCCCGGTCGCGCTGTTTGAAAAACAAATAGACCTGTCCGTTGCAGGTGGCCACGAGGCTCTAGCCTTTCACGGCCCTTAGTGCAACGGCAGGGGAAATCCTGAGATCCTCCAGCTCTTGCCTGGTCATACGCCCGACGCAGGTAATGACGAATCTGCGCAGTTGTTCCACCTGCTGATCGGGCGGCCCTACCCGAGCCGAAACCTCCTCCCGGCTGGGCTCGGCCAGATGGTTCTCTGCAAACCACGACGTTAGGCGAGCCTGCACCTTCCCTTTGAGGTAACTACTCCACACCTTCTGCAACGCAGGAGGGAGCGCTTTCGTCGGTAGCCGCTTCGTCCGCCACACATCCACCAAGTTCGCCGAATCCTCCTCCTCAGGCGGATGTTCCCTAACGAATTCCTCTCTCCAGGTATCCAATTCCTCTCTTGTCAGCGACGGCAGAGTCAACCCGTCCTCGCCTTCGACAGCTTGTCGTGCGGCGCGTCTCGACTCATCCCAGACATACTTATTGCCCGAAGAGAAGTCGAGCATTGCCCTCCAAAGATCAGGTGCCACGTCGGGGACTCGTCGCGAGGTGGCATCGCCAGCCTCGAATTCGGATTCGGCCGACTTCAGGACGACAAAGCCCGGATGGGGTGCGTCCTCAACGCGCAATGTCTCCGTCTGCATGTCGATGAACTCACGAAACGTCCGAGCACCATAGGCCGTTTCGCTAAACTCGCGATTGGTCATCTGGAGCAGGCGGTTCTTCAGAACCGGGATGGCCATGCGCCACCAATCGGCCTTTCCAGATTGACGTGCGCGGGAGAAGGCGGCTTCAATCAAGTGCCGGGCATCTTTGATCTCGCTCATGATTCTAACGGCGAGTGTACCACTCACCAGCGGTGTTGCCGCTGGCGGCTCTCGATCAATACCAGTCATCTCTTCAAGATCACGGTGCGCTGTAGGCGAATCCAAGATTCCTGATACCCGTCCCCATTCGCCTAAACGAATTCCGCCGGGCGCAGCCACCCTGTAGATTCAACAATCGCCAAATTACTGAACCTTTCTTCACACTCTACGTATCCTGAGGAGAGGGAGTTCTGCGCCCAGCGCGCGCTCTCCCTATATGGAGGAACTTCTGACCCCTATGAAATCCAAACTGCTCATGCCGGCGCTCGCCTTGTGTCTGGCCGCGCCCACATTCGCCCAGATGCCGCCACTGGTCGATCGCGATCTCTTCTTCGGCGAAGTCGAAATCGCCGGCGCCCAGATCAGCCCCGACGGCAGGTTCATTTCGTTTCTCAAACCCCACAACGGCACCCGTAACATCTGGGTCAAGAAAGCCGAAGAACCCTTCTCCGCCGCCAAGCCCATCACCAACGAAACCAGGCGTCCCATCCCCAGTTACTTCTGGTCGCGCGACTCCAAGTACATCCTTTACGTCCAGGACCAGGGCGGCGACGAAAACTACAATGTCTACGCCGTCGATCCTGCAAAGGGCGAAAAGGCGGCTCTCGAAACCCGCAACCTGACCGCCGCCAAGGGCATCCGCGCCCTGATTTACTCGGTCCCCAAGACCGATCCCGACGCCCTTTTCGTCGGCATCAACGACCGCGACAAAGCCTGGCACGATCTCTATAAGGTGAAAATCTCCACCGGCGAGCGCACCCTTGTCCGCCAGAACACCGACCGCGTCACCTCCTGGATCATCGACAACAAGGCCGAACTCCGCATGGCCACCCGCTCGGCCGACAACGGCGACACCGAGGTCCTGCGCGTCGAACCCGGCAAGATGACGAAGATCTACTCCTGCGGCGTCCTTGAAACCTGCGCGCCCGTCCGTTTCGACAAGGAGAACAAGCTGGCCTGGTTCATCACCAACAAAGGCGACAACGTCGATCTGGTCGAACTCGCCCTGATGGACCCGGCGACGGGCGCCGCGAAGCCCTACGAGTCGGACCCCCTGAAGCGGGTGGACTTCGCCAGCGCCGTCTTTTCCGATGTCACTGATAGCCTCATTGCCACCGCCTACCTTGACGACAAAATCCGCATCTACTGGAAGGACAAGGCGTGGGAGGCTGACTACAAGCTCCTCAAGTCGAAGCTCGGCGACCGCGAGATCGGACTCGGTTCGCACACCACCGACGAAAACCTCTGGATCATCTCTTCGAACTCCGACGTCGAGCCGGGCGAAACCTACCTCTTCGACCGCAAGACGAAGCAACTGACTCTCCAGTACAAGATCCGCGAGAAGCTCCCGCGCGCCGCCCTCTGCCCGATGAAGCCGGTCCGCTACAAGTCTTCCGACGGCCTTGAGATCCCGGGCTATCTCACCCTGCCCAAAGGCGTCCCGGCGCGGAACCTGCCCGTCATCATGGTCCCGCACGGCGGACCCTGGGCTCGCGACGCGTGGGGCTACTCGGCGTTGCCGCAGTTTCTGGCCAACCGCGGCTACGGTGTTCTGCAAATGAACTTCCGCGGGTCAACCGGCTACGGCAAGAAGTTCCTGAACGCCGCCAACAAGGAATGGGGCCAGAAGATGCAGGACGACATCACCTGGGGCGCCAAATACCTGATCGCCGAAGGCATCGCCGATCCCAAGCGCATCGGCATCCTCGGCGGCTCCTATGGCGGTTATGCCACCCTGGCCGGCGTCACATTTACGCCCGACGTCTACGCCGCCGCCGTCTCCATCGTCGGCCCGTCGAACCTGATCACGCTGCTCGAATCCATCCCGCCTTATTGGGAAGCCGCCCGCAAGATCTTCCATGTCCGCATGGGCGATCCCACCACGGCTGAAGGCAGGAAGCAGCTTCTCGCCCAGTCCCCGCTCACCCACGCCGCCAAGATCAAGACCCCGCTCATGGTGGTCCAGGGCGCAAACGACCCGCGCGTCAACAAACGTGAATCCGACCAGATCGTCATCGCCCTTCGCGACCGCGGCTTCCCCGTCGAATACCTCGTCGCCAACGACGAAGGCCACGGCTTCGCCCGTCCCGTGAACAACCTGGCCATGATGGCCGCCATGGAGAAGTTCCTGTCGAAGTTCCTCGACGGGCGTTTCCAGTCGGCAACCACGCCCGAAGTCGGCAAGCGCCTCGCAGAGATCACGGTCGATCCCAAGACGGTCAAGATCGAAGCCCCGGTGACGGCCTCCGCCGGCGCCGGACCCAAGCCCGACTCCGCCCCGCTCACCGGCCCCATGGCCTATAAGATCTCGGTCCAGGCCGGCGCGCAGAACATCCAGATGGACGTCACCTCCGAGGTCAAGGAGGAGGGCGGCAACTGGGTGGCCACCGACACGATGAAGACGCCCATGGGCGACGCCGTCGATACCACCGTGCTCGCCAAGGACACCCTGACGCCGATGAAGC
This sequence comes from Candidatus Solibacter sp., assembly GCA_013822245.1. GTDB lineage: Bacteria > Acidobacteriota > Terriglobia > Bryobacterales > Bryobacteraceae > PNKE01. Next base: position 41,415 of record PNKE01000026.1, on the reverse strand, counting down.
GTTCCGTCAAACAAGGCCCCGTGACCATCGATCTCGCCTATGAGGGCAAGAAGGTGACCGGCAAGATGTCGATGAGCGGCCAGGACCGCCCGATCGCCGCCGACATCGACGGTCCGCTGTTCGCCGACGGCGCCGGCTCGTCGCAGTCCATCGCCGCCCTGCCCCTGGCCGAGGGCTACGCGACCGTTTTCCTGAACTTCGACATTCAAAAGGCGAAGCCCAAGACTATGCAGTTGAAGGTGGTGGGCAGCGAATCGGTCACCATCGCGGCGGGCACGTTCGAGACGTTCAAGGTTGAAATCTCCGCCGCCGACGGCCCCGAGAAGCAGACGCTCTGGGTCTCGAAGTCGCCTCGCAAGGTGGTCAAGATCGAAGCAACTATGCCCCAACTCGGCGGCGCCAAGATGACCTCCGAACTCGTCAAGTAGTTCCAGTCAAACCGATCCCGGCAAGTCAGACGGGCCGCTTCCAACCTGGAGGCGGCCCGTTCCCGTCTCGCGCCACAAACCAAACGAACTCCCCAGCCCCCTCTGGTCAACTGGCGCACACATGTGACATGATGCACTCCAAGCCCACACAAGGAGCCTGCACACATGCCGCGAAACGCCACCCAACCGGCCATCACCACCCTGGCCACCCTCATTCTCGCCGCCTCACTCTGCCCCGCCCAAATCAATAACCTCACCCGCGAGGAGTTGATCGGCATCACGGCAGTGAACCCTTATGAACGCTTCCCCGACGGGCGGCCCAAGGTGCCCGATTCGGTCTTGAAACAACTCGGCGAGATGTCGTCGGAGGAGTTCCTCGGCGCCGGCGCACGGGGGTCAGTTCATTATGCCGGCGGCTTTCAGTTGCTCAGCCCCGGCAAGCGGCTCATCGGCCGAGCCTTCACCGTTCAATTGATGCCGATCCGCACCGAGGTGGCCGACCCCTCCGCCGCCGCCTGGAAGGCAAAAGGAAACCAGACGCCGCTGAACCATCAGGCCGCCATCGACATGCTCCAGCACGGCGACGTCCTTGTGGTCGATGCCGGCGGCAACGCCAGCGGCGGCGGGATTGTCGGCGATAACCTCGCCTACTACATCTGGAAGAAAACGGGCGCCGGGTTCGTCATCGACGGAGCGATCCGGGACCTCGAAGGCATCGCCCCCTTCGGCATGCCAGGCTACTTCCGCGCCGCGGTCCCGCCGGCCATCCGCGGGCTGATGGTCACAGGTATTAATGTCCCGGTCCGCATCGGTGATGCGACTGTCCTGCCCGGCGATGTCGTTTTTGGAGACCGTGAAGGCGTCACCTTCGTTCCGCCTGATCAGATTCAGAGGTTCATCGATACGGCCCGCATCACCCGGATCCACGACGTCTGGACGAAGAAGAAATTCGACGAGGGCATCTACAAGTCCACCGACATCTACGGCCGTCCGCGCGATCCAAAGCTGATCCAGGAGTATGAGGCGTACCTGAAGCAGGAACTCGGCGCCGAGGCCTATGAGGCTTACAGGAAGCGCACGGCGCAACCGGCCCCTGCCCCAGCCAAGCCGCCCCGCTGACCCGGTTCATCCAGGCAAGGAAACGGTCCGGCTCTCCGCGTTCCGCGCCACGTCCTCGAACTTCGCCGCCGAGGCGGTCCCGGCCATCGCCAGGACCGCCACCAGCGCGGCCTTCGCCCGAACGGACCTCATCGCCGCCTACTCCTCTTCTTCTTCCTTCTTGGCCTTCGGAGTTGGCGTCGCGCCGTGCGTGCTCTTGATGTTCGGCACGCCAAACTGCCCGCTCAACCCCCCCAGGTCCTCGGCCGTAATGTTGCCGACGATGTTCACCACGGTCAACTCCCGCGGCTCGGCCGACAGGATCAGCATCCCGCCGTCCTTGTGCATGTAGATCCCCGTCGTCTCCTTCTTGCTCTTGGTGGTGACGATCGGAGTCCATTCGGGCGACTTCAACTGCGACCGGATCTCTTCGACGTCGGCTTCCGTATATTCACCCTCTTTCTCAAACTCGTAGCTCCGGATGTAGACGCCCCGCAGTTTGCCTGCGATCTTCTTCGCCTCCGCCTCGTCGCGGTTCTTGCCGTCCATGAACTTGGTTGCCAGACCCATCATTTCCGGGCCCAGCGTCACGTTTGTCACTTCCTTCGCCTTCTCGGCCAGCCGGTCCAGCGACGCCGGCAGCTTCACCTGCTGCGCCGCCATCACACCCGCCACCGCCAGCATCGACACCAATAGCTTCGTTCTCATCTCACCTGTACCTCTCTTCCTTGATCGGTCCCTGACTTGCTTACTCTTCACCCCGGTGAATCACCGGCAGCACCCGCTCTTCCACCTCGCGCAGCTTCATGCCCGTCACCTGAAACGCCGCCATCAACTCCTGCTTCGCCTGCTCGCCCCTGAACCGCTCTTGCCGCTGCTGTTCGAATCGCACCCCGCCCACCACGGCCACAACCACCACCGACGCCGCCACCCACCGCATCCGCGCCCAGCCGGACCAGACGGGCTTCTGCTTCCGCTGCCGCTCGGCGCTGACCCTCGCCATCACCGCGTCGGCAAACCACTCCGGCGCCGGTTCGCGCTTCAAAGCGTCTTTCAATTCCTGTTCAAATCGATCCATATCAGCTCTCCATCACCCTGCCCAGCTTCTCCCGCAACATCCCCACGCCCCGTCTCAAATGGCTCCAGACCGTCCTCACCGGCATGCCGAGCATCCCTGCGATCTCATCCGGGTCCATGTCCTCGGTGTATTTGAGGACCATCACCATCCGCTGCTGTTCGGGCAGCGAGGCCACCATCTTCCTGAGCGTCTCGCGCAGGATCGGGTCCCCCATTTTCATCCCGCCCGACGGCTCCGGCAGACCTTCCATCGGAATCTCTTCCTTGTGGCCCTTCTTGCGCCAGGCGTCGATGCAGCGGTTCGACGCAGTCCGCCGCAGCCATGCCTCCAAATGACCAGGCGATTCGATCCCGCCCAGGTTCCTGAACAGCGCCAGGAAAACGTCCTGGGCAATCTCCTCGGCCAAAGCCCGGTTCCGGAAGAAGTTCCAGGCGATGGAGTACACCATCGACTGGTGTTCGCGCACGATGGCCGCGAAGCCCGCATCCTCGCGAGCCGTCGTCCGCCAGCCGGCGCTCGCCATCACCTCTGCCATCTGTCCGGCTCCCATTGTGCCTGCTTCCACAAGTGGATACGCAGGCCGCCGCCGGGATTATGCAGTTTTTTTGTCGAGGCCCCGGCGCCGGGCGGGGGAGAGGTTTGGAGAGGCGTCAAGAGCGTGCAGAAAGTGCTCCAAAACGCATCTAAAACCGTCTTAAACGGGCTTCCGCGCACGGATAAACGCCGCAAAGAACCGGTCGCCCATCTCCTCTTCCACCTTCTCCGGATCCAGCCCCGCCTGCACCAGGAACTCGCTGGCCTCCATGGCCGAGTACACCCGCGTCGGATCGATCGCGATCTCCACGAATCCCGCCGCCGCCAGCTTCGCCTTGTAATCGCTCTCTTCCAGCGAACCCGCCACGCAGCCCGCCCACGACTCCAGGCTCTTCCTCAGCGCCTCCGGCACGCTGCCCCTGTGCACGACGTCCGACACCGCAAATCGCCCGCCTGGCTTCAGCACCCGGAACGCTTCCTTCAGCACCTTGTCCTTATCCGCGGATAAGTTGATGACGCAGTTGGAGATAATCACGTCCACCGACGCCTCCGGCAGCGGCACGGCCTCAATCTCCCCCCGGAGGAACTCGACGTTCCCGGCCCCTGCCTTGCGGGCGTTCACCCGCGCCAGGTTCAGCATCTCGTCGGTCATATCCAGTCCGTAGGCAAAGCCCGTCGGCCCCACCCGCCTGGCCGAGAGCAAGACATCGATGCCACCGCCCGAACCCAGGTCCAGCACCGTCTCGCCAACCTTCAATTCGGCCAGAGCCGTCGGATTCCCGCACCCCAGCGACGCCAGCACTGCCGCCTCCGGCAATTCCTCCTTTTGCACCGCGTCATAAAGCCCCGACGAGATCGGATCGACCCCTACGGTTGACGCCGAACCCCCGCAGCAACTCGCCGGCCCGCCCGACACCACCTTCAACGCCGCCGACGCATACCTCTCGCGGACAGCTTCCTTGATTCCGTTGGTTCCAGCCATTCTGAATGTCCTTTCTTTTCAATTAACTGCACGGCCCCGGTGGCGGCACGAACGCCTTTCCGATCTCGTCCGGCGCAATCACCTGATTCCGCGTGCAGCACTCGGCATACAGGAACGACAGCAGTTCCCTGAGCGCATCCGTGTTCGCCGTGTAGCGAAGGAACGTCGATTCCCGTTTGACCTCAACCAGGCCCTCGCCACGCAGCTTGTCCAGATGGTGCGACAGCGTCGAACCCGGCATCCCGAGTTCGTTTTGTATCTCGCCCACAACCAGGCCAACCGGGTGCGCCGCCAGCAGCAGCCTCACGATCCGGAGCCGCGCCTCGGAACCGATGGCTGCGAACTGGTCTGCGAACTCGGCGGTGCGGTCGCTTCCGTTAGTCATATTTCGATAATACTCGAAATATAGATCAAGTCAATCGATTGACCAACTTGTTACACAGAGAGTTCGCTTGGTCAACCGCCGCGGCCGCCATTTGAGACAATCGGAAGCGATGAAACTCGTTGTCCTCGACGGCTACTGCCTGAACCCCGGCGACCTCTCCTGGTCCGCCATCGAAGCGCTCTCCAGCGTCACCATCCACGACCGCACGCCCGCCACGCTCATCGAGGAGCGCATCGCCGGCGCCGAACTGGTGCTCACCAACAAGACGCCTCTGCGGCGCGACGTGCTCGCACGCGCCAAGTCTTTGAAATACATCGGCGTGCTGGCGACAGGCTACAACGTTGTCGATGTCGATGCGGCGAAAGAACTCGGCATCACCGTCACAAACATCCCCCTGTACGGGACGGATTCAGTGGCCCAGTTCGCCATCGCACTGCTGCTCGAACTCTGCCACCGCGTCGGCGCACATTCGGATTCGGTCCGCCAGGGCGACTGGTATACCTCGGCCGACTGGTCCTACGCCCGCTCGCCGCTCGTCGAACTGGCCGGCAGGACCATGGGCATCATCGGCTTCGGCCGTATCGGCCGCCAGACGGCGAAGATCGCCGGCGCCCTGGGCATGAAGATCCTGGCCAACGACGAAATTGAGTCCAACCCGCCCGCCTATGACGGATTCAAGTTCGTCGCGCGAGAGGAACTGCTTGCGTCTTCCGACGTTGTCAGCCTCCACTGCCCGCTGTTTCCATCGACGCAGGGGCTGATCCGCGCCGAAACGATTGCCACAATGAAGCCCTCGGCCTTGCTGGTAAACACCTCGCGCGGGCCGCTGATCGTCGATCAGGACCTGGCCGATGCGCTGAACGCCGGACGCATCGCCGGCGCGGCGCTGGATGTGTTGTCGGTTGAACCGCCAGCCGAGGCGAATCCGCTCATCACGGCGCGCAACTGCATCGTCACGCCGCACATTGCCTGGGCAACGCGCGAAGCCCGCGCACGGCTCATGGAGATGACGGCGGCGAACCTGAGCGCATTCCTCTCAGGCTCGCCCATCAACCGCGTGGCGTAGGCCAATCCTTCCCGTTGGCGTGCCGGGCGGCTATTTGTTCGGCCGGCTGGAATACTTGTTCAACGTCGACAGCAGCGTTGCCGCGGCCGCCGGGGGCTTCACGTGGCCGTCGAGGATTTCGAGCACCGGCTTGCTGCCGCCATAGAGCGCCAGGTCCACATCGGTGTCCCGCCGCAGCGTCGCGCCGTTCAGCGCGATGCCGCCGAACAGTCCACGGGATCGAGACCATGACAGAATCTCGGCCCGCATCGTGGCATCGGTCTGCGCCTGCGTATCCCGGCCCACCGGCCCCGCCGCGACGCTCGCCTCGCCGCCAAGAGTGAACTTCGACGAGGTCAGCCGCTCCATGCCCTTCTTGTTCATCACCAGCAGGATGATGTCCACTTCGGCCCCGCCGATCTGGAAGCCGAAGCTGCCGCCTTCAATCCTGACGCCCGACGGCGCCGACCAACCGGCCTTCGTCGGCAGCCGGCATGTGGCGAACCCCCGGCCGAACTTCGCCGCTACGATGAAGCCGCCCTTCTTCATGCCCGGCACGATCACCGCGCATTCGGCCTTTTCCAGCAGGTGTTGGGGGATGGCATTGTCCCCGGTCGCCATGATCTCGGTCAGCACCGTGGCCGCATCCCGCAGCCGTTTGTCCTCGGCCTCGCCGGCGAAAACGGCCGCGGCCGTCAAAACCAGGCCCGTCAATAAACGCATGAGTCAATCCCTCCTGAATGAATCTTCGAAAGTCCGGTGGCTCGGGAATCCTGACGCGCCGCTCACGGCTCCTCGCCGGCGGCGACAACCCTTGATTCAGTCCGGAACTTCCTGTAGTCCCGCCACCGGACATCCACTTCGGCGCGGTAGGTCTTCAACAACGCCAGCCGCGCATTGATTCTCGTTGTGGCCGCCGACGGCAGCCACACTTCATCGTTGACCCTCGACTGCATGAAGGTCAATGCCGTTCCCTTACCCAGCCTCGCCAGCACCAGCCCGAACGAGACCGTGTCGATCACCTCGGCCTCCACCTTCACCCATTGATGCTCGCGCTCGTCGATCCAGATCACGCCGCGGAATTTCGTCAGGATCCTGGCGTCTTTCAGCCTGGGCCGGTAGCCTGGCTTCGGTTCGGCTCGGATCACCCACACCGGCATCCCGTCCAGGACATCGCGCCTGACAATCTCGAAATCGAACGCCTCGGGGATCTCGCGCAGAAACCGGCGCGATTCCTCCTCGTCCTTCCGCTGTCTCTCGGCCCGCTTCCTGATTTCGCCCTCCGAGAGCCCGTGGTTCTTGCGGATCGCCTTTTCAAACTCCGCGGCCGCCTTCCGGGTCTGCTTTTCGTCCAACGGCTTGTCATCCTCGGCGATCAGTTTGCGATACGGACGTTCGCCGATCATGATCACGTCCCACGTCTTCGATTCGACGCCTGTCACCGCGCCCTTGCCGTCCAGTTTGCGGGTCTCGGCCCGCTGGACATAGGTGTAGTCGCGGGCGCGGGAGTAGTTGGACCAGTCGCGTTCCAGCGATTTGCGCACGATGGCGAGCACATCCGGCTCCGTCTGTGCCGGGGCAGGGATGGCTTGCAGCGCGAGCGCGGCGAGGATGAACCGGTGCATAAGTACCTTCTCTGAAGACGGAGGCAAATGCAATCCCGTTCCCACCGAACCGCTCTCAGCAGGCCGGCAGACGGATGAGGAACAGCGCGCCGCCGCTGCTCTGGTTCTGGACTTCCACGCTTCCCGCGTGGCCGCGGACGATCGAATTGACGATCGACAGCCCCAGCCCGCCCTGCGCGCCGCGTGTCGATACCCGAGACCGCAGAACCTTGCCGATAATCTCATCCGGGATGCCGGGTCCGTTGTCGGCGACCGAAATCACGTAGTGGCCGCCGTCGCGCCGTGCCCGCGCAACAACCTTTCCCGCGCCTTTGGTGGCCTGCATGGCGTTCAGGAACAGGTTCATGAAGACGCGCTCCCAGTCGGAAGCTTCTCCAGGCAGCAGGACCTCCGGTTCGGCATCGACGGTCACCTGAAAACGGGCCGAGTGGACCAGTTTCGCCAGGTCGCGTACGAATCCGGCAGCCCATTCCATCGACTCCTGCGCGCCGACAGGCGCCCGCGCCTTTCGTACGATGCTGCCCGTGATGCGGCGGCCGCGCTCGACCGACCGCCGGATGGTGGCGGCAATCTCGTCGCCATCGGGCGCGTCGATCAGTTCGGCGGCTTCCGAAATGGTCTGGAGCACGTTATTGAGATCGTGGACCAGTCCCTCCAGCGTGATGTCCCGATCGGTCTCTGGCGTCATATTGCTTTCAACGCTCAACGGCCAATGGTTTGAAGTGTATCCCAGAATTCGGGGAAGGACACGGATGCCGCCTCTGCATTCTGGATGACGATCTCGCCTTCTGCCCGCAGCGCGGCCACGGCGCAGGCCATGCCGATGCGGTGGTCGCCGAACGAATCCACCGTGGCGGCGCGGAAACGCTGCCCGCCGGGAATCGTGAAGCCGTCCGGCGCGGTTTCGATTTCGACGCCCATCAGGCTGAGGTTCGAGGCCATGGTCTCGATGCGGTCGGTCTCCTTGATGCGCAGTTCGGCGGCATCGCGCACCGTCAACCCATCGCGGCTCAACGCTCCGAGGATCGACAGGACAGGAATCTCGTCGATCAGCGACGCCGCCAGGGCGCCGGCGATTTCGCCGCCCTTCAGATCCGATCCCTTCACCTGCAAGTCGCCCACCGGTTCGCCGTTCCTCATCCCGATGTCGAGCACGCGGATCTGTGCCCCAGCGGCGACCAGGAAATCGATCAGCGCCGCGCGCGTGGGATTCAGGCCGACGCCGGCGATCACCAGTTCCGAGCCTGGCACAATCGCCCCGGCAACCAAAAAGAACGCCGCCGAACTCAAATCGCCCGGCACGCGCAGTTCCCTCGGCTGCAACTTCGCCTTGCCCCGGACCCTGGCCCAACCGCGGCCTGTCTCAATCTCCGCGCCGAACTCGCGCAACGCCACTTCGGTATGGTCGCGCGTGGCGGCAGGCTCTCGGACCATCGTCTCGCCGTCCACATGCAGCCCGGCCAGCAGGACGCAGCTTTTCACCTGGGCGCTGGCGACGGGCATCGAGTAGTCGATCGCCCGCAATTCGCCGCCCTGGATCTCGATGGGCGGGAACCTGCCGTCACGGGCGGTGATCCGCGCGCCCATCCCGGCAAGTGGCGTCATAATGCGCTGCATCGGGCGCTTGGAAAGTGACTCATCGCCGATCAGGCGAGAGGTGAACCGCTGCCCGGCCAGCAGGCCAGACAACATGCGGATTGTCGATCCGGAATTGCCGGCGTCGAGATCCTGGACTGGCTGGACATATCCGTTCAATCCGCGGCCCTCTATGCGGACCTCGCGGCCGTCGATGTTCATTTCGACGCCCAGCGTGCGCAGGCAGCCGAGCGTCGAATGGCAGTCGGCGCCGGAGGAGTAGTTCGAGATGACGCTTTCGCCTTCAGCAACCGAGGCGAGCATGGCGTAGCGGTGCGAGATCGACTTGTCGCCCGGCATTTCGACAGAGCCCTTCAGCGGGCCGGACGGGCAGATGGTCTGGTTCATTGGATGGCTAACACTTCCTGGATTGGGGCCGGAGTCGAGCATCCGCGTTTCCGGCGTCTCGCCCTCCATCAGACCCTTGTCACGAGCATGGGCCGGAAACGGGCGGAAAAAGCCCGCCGGTTTCTGTTGCCCAGTCCTATTAGTGTAGCGGTTGGCGGGCCAGTGGCAAGTTGCTTTCATGCCCGGCAGGCGCGGAGAATGGGCGGTAAGGACACTGCCCACTCCATGAGAAGACGCGATTGGATCCTGAGTTCAGCGGCGCTGCCCGCTTCCGCCGCCGCGCTTCAGACGGCTGCGCCGAAAAACATCGTCATCGCCTCGGCCAACGGCCTTCAGTCCTGCGCAAAAGCGATGGAGATCATCAAAGGCGGAGGCGACACGCTGGACGCCGTGGTCGCGGGGGTCAACATCGTCGAAGAGGATCCGAACGACACCTCGGTCGGCTACGGCGGGTTGCCGAACGAACTGGGCGTCGTCGAACTGGACGCCAGCGTGATGCATGGTCCGTCGAACCGCGCCGGCGCGGTCTCGGCGCTGCGCAATATCAAATGCCCGTCGAAAGTGGCCAAGTTGGTGTTGGAGCAGACCGATCATGTCATGCTGACCGGCCAGGGCGCGCTCGACTGGGCCAGGCTCATGGGATTCAAGGAAGAGGACCTGCTCACCGAACGGTCGAGGCTGGCCTGGGTGGCCTGGAAACAGTCGCTGCGGGACCGCGAGGGCAATAACAATTGGACCGACGGCCTCGACGCCCCCTCGAAACCTGCCCAGAAGGCCGAGGCCCGGCTGAAAGAGATGTTCCCGCAGTTCGACGACGGCGCCATCGCCTGGGCAATGCACATGGCCCGGTTCCCCACCACCGGCACCATCAACTGCCTGGCACTGAACGCCAAGGGCGAGATGTCGGGCACGACGACGACAAGCGGGCTGGCCTGGAAGATCCCCGGCCGGGTGGGCGATTCGCCCATCATCGGCGCCGGGCTGTATGTCGATCAGGAGGTGGGCGCCGCCGGCTCGACGGGCCGCGGCGAAGAGAACATCCGCGTCGCCGGCGCCCACACCATCGTCGAAAACATGCGCCACGGCATGTCGCCCAAGGACGCCTGCCTGGACTGCCTGAAACGGATCGTCCGCAACTTCAAGGGCGACATGGAGAAGTTGAACCGCTTCGACATCAACTTCTACGCCCTGCGCAAGGACGGCGCCTACGCCGGCGCGGCGCTGTGGAGCGGCCGGCAGAGGCGGGATGGCGGGTTCACCTCACCGAAGTTCGCCGTAAACGACGGCGGGGCGTCCCGGTTGGAAGACTGCGTACCGCTGCTTGAACGGCGGAAGTAGGCGCTCCCTCGAAGACCGGCCCGGAGACCCGCTCACGCCGTTCGAGGCCTCTCAGGCGATGAAGTCGCGGTACTTCGCCAGGCTGATCCCTTTGGCTGTGAGCCGGGCGTGGACTTGCGGGTCGGAGAAAACCTGGAAGTCGAGGTCCCGCGCAACGGCCGAGCCGGTCATCGATCGCAGCTCGTCGTCGAGCTTTGCCGGGTGGAGGATCAACTGATGGATGCCCGGCGGCAGGGCTTCGAGGGCGGCGACGTAGCGTTCCCGGCGCTCGTTCAGCGTCACCGCGCCGCGAACGGGGTCGGGGATCAGCGTGTCGAGGACAAAGATTTTGTCCTTGGCGAAGCGGTCCTGCTGCGTTTTCAGGAAGGCGACAATCTCTTTCGATCCCTGCTTCTCGGCCTCGGGCGCCGGCTTCATGACCATGATCGGAACGCCGAATTCGCGCCCTAAATTATAGTAGACATTGAAAAAGTCCGGCCGGGCGTAGACCGTGCCCATGTGGGTGTCGAGGTGGGTGAATTTGATGCCCATGCGCTGGGCGCGGGCGATCTGGGCGCGCAGTTCGGTTTCAACCTCGGCGGCGGTGGCATTCATCGCGACCGAACGAACGTCGGGCCACATGTAACCCTGCTTGTCGATGAGGCCGGGGACCTTGGAGGCGTCGGCGACCGGGGCCCAGCGCATGGTCTTCCATTCGGAAGTCAGCGTCATGTGGAGGCCGAGGTCGGCGGCTTGGTTGCGTTGGAACCAGTCGGCAACCTGCGCCACCCAGGCACAGGGCATCATCACCGAGGCAGACGAAACGTGCCCCTTTTCAAGCATTTGCAGACAAGCGACGTTGGTGGAGTGCGAGACCCCGACATCGTCGGCATGGATGATCAGGCGGACTTTGGGCGGCTGGTTTGCCAATGCGGCAGTGGAGAGAGCGGGAGCGGCGAGAAAAGTGCGGCGGGTCATGATCTTGAGGATACAGCAGCAGCGGGGGAGGCAGGAAGTGGGGGCGGCTCGGAGGGGATTGAGGAGGGGACGCCGCCCCCTGTTGCAGGTCGTGGGAACCGGGTTTACGCGAAGTAGCTTGCGTTGATCTCGGCGTACTCGGCCTTGTCCTCGGGCAGTTCTTCGAGCACGAAGATCGAGTTGGTCGGGCAGACCGGCACGCAGGCGCCGCAGTCGATGCACTCGGTCGGGTGGATGTAGAGCTGCGGGACCTCGGCGTAGTTCGGTGCGTCTTCAAGCGGGTGGATGCAGCTCACCGGGCAGGCTTCGACGCATAGGTTGTCTTTCGTGCAGGAATCGGTAATAACGTAGGCCATGATGCTCTCCGCAGATGGTTAAGCAATCCTGCTGCCAAACCCGCCCCCCTGGAAACCCTTGATAAATGGCAGCAGCCTATGCCGTCACTGGGGGAAATCGCGCAGTAGCGGGAAATGCGCGCAACCCAGTATGATTGTGAATTCGCGACAAGCGAATCCATGTAGACACCTTAAGGAGCCGTACCATGGCAACCAATGGGAATCAGCCTTATAGACCGTTCGTACCGGCTGATATGAAGATGGCGGAGTTCACGCTAAAAGCGGTGCTGCTCGGCCTGGTAATGACGATCGTGCTTGGCGCGGCCAACGCCTACCTGGGCCTGAGGGCGGGCCAGACGATTGCCGCCACTTATCCGGCCGCGGTGATCGGAATGGCGGTGCTGAGGCTGCTGCGAGGGTCGATTCTCGAAGAAAACATGGCCCGCACGGTGGGCTCGATCGGCGAAAGCGTTGCGGCGGGCGCCATTTTCACGATTCCGGCGTTTGTGATCGTGGGCGCCTGGCCGGCGTTCAACACTCCTGAAGCCTATTGGCAGTCGACCGCATTGATGATGGTCGGCGGCGTCCTGGGCATCCTTTTCGTCACTCTGCTCCGGCGCGTGATGGTGCAAGACCCTGACCTGCCCTTCCCGGAATCGAAGGCGGCGGCGGAGATTCATAAGGCGGGCCAGGGGACATCAGGCGCCGCCAAGACGCTGTTCCAGGCCATGGGGATCGGCGGCGGTACGTTCCTGCTGGGCGAAATGAAGTTGTTCGCGGCAAGCAAGGATTTCGTCGTTCATGTGGGCGAGATAGGCAAGAGCATCGTGAAACTGGGCGGCGAGAAGGCGATCGGCGTCGGCGGGGTGACGAAGTTCTCCCTGCCGGCGATTGCGCCGGCCTACCTGGGTGTCGGTTACATCATCGGGGTGAAGCTCGGCTCGTTGAACTTCGCGGGCGGCCTGATGGCCTGGGGCCTGCTGGTTCCACTGCTGATGTACTTCCTCGGACCTGAACTGCAAAAGACGCTGCCGGCCGGCGCGGGCGAGAGCGATTGGGAAGGGATGGCCAAGGCCGTCTGGTACAACATCGTGCGGCCGATCGCGGTGGGCGGGATGCTGGTGGGCGCCAGTTACACGATGTTCAAGATGCGCAACAGCCTGGGCCAGGGGATCAAGCGGGCCGTGGGAGACCTGAAGAAGGCCAGCGCGGCGAAGGAAGCGGAGGCGAGGTATGACCGCGATCTCAGCTTCAAGACGGTATTCGTTGGACTGGCCGTGACGCTTGTGGCCATGATTTTCCTGTATGCGCACTTCGCCGGGTCAATGACCGCGGCTGTGGTGGCGGCTGTCGTGATGATCGTCCTGGGGTTCTTCTTCGCGGCGGTGTCCGGCAATCTGGTAGGCATGATCGGCAGTTCGAACAACCCGGTCTCCGGGCTGACGCTGGCGACTCTGATTGTGGCCGCTTTGCTGATGGTGGCCATCGGGGTGAAAGGGATGGCGGGCATCGCGGCGGTGCTGGGCGTGGCGGCGGTGGTTTGCGTCAGTTCGGCCGTGGCCGGCGAGATGTTGCAGGATCTGAAGGTGGGGCACATTCTCGGCGGCACGCCGCGCTCGATGCAGATCGGCGACTTCATCGGCGTGGCCGTCGCCAGCCTGGTGATGTTCTTCCCGCTGTGGATGCTGCATTACGGCAACATCAAAGAGGGCGGCATCGGCTTTGGCGACCCGAAGTTGAGCGCCCCGCAGGCTGGACTGATGTCGATGCTGAGCCAGGGCATCGTGGGCGGCGACATGGCGTGGCCGCTGGTTGTCGTGGGCATCTGCATGGGCTTCGCGTTGATTCTGGTGCAGGTTCGCAGCCCGATGTTGTTCAGTGTGGGCATGTATCTGCCGCTGGAGACCACGTTCGCGATTTTCACGGGCGGCGTGATCCGGTGGTTCATGGACCGTGCGCGCGACAAACGCGGATTCAATGATGCTCAGAAGGCGCGGGTGGAGAACGCGGCCGTGCTGGTCGCTTCGGGCCTGATCGCGGGCGAGGCGCTGATGGGCCTGGTGAAGGCCGGGTTCAACATCGCGGAGAATCCGATCGAAGGGATCTTCAGCTTCTTCGAGACGCCGCCGATGGCGTTTGGGCTGGTGGTGCTGGCGCTGCTGGCGCTGCTGATGATCTACTGGCCGCTGAAGAAGGCCGGTTCGCCGGACGAACCCGCGCCGCCGGCGGCCATCATGTAGACGGCCTCCAGGCAGGAGCCATGGCAGGGGCCGGTTGCCGTTAATTCGCGGCGCCGGCCCCTTTTTGTATTGGAACGGCAAGAAAGCAGGGGCCGCCGGACGGTAGGATAGTAGTTTGTCCGTTGTTTCCTCCACCCACGCAGTCAAACGGAGCGCCCACTGGGGCGTGCTCTATTCAGCCGTCGCCCTGACGACCATGGCGACGCTCGTGCTCGAGTTGTCGCTGACGAGAATATTCTCGGTCGTCTTTTACTACCACTTCGCATTCCTGGCGATCTCCATCGCGCTCTTTGGACTCGGCGCGGGCGGCGTGCTGTCTTACTACATCGACGGCGAGGGCAAGGACCTCTACCGCCGGCTGGGGCTGATCTCGGCCGCCAACGCGCTGGCCGTGGTGGTTTCGCTGGCCTCCATCCTGTCGATGGCCGGAAGCAGCGGGTTCTGGCATTTCGCGGCGATCTATTTCGTTTCCAGCATCCCGTTCGTGCTTTCGGGCATTACGGTTTCGCTCGCCATCTCGGCGACGATCTCGCGCGTGGACCGGGTTTACTTCTTCGATCTGCTGGGCGCGGCAGGCGGCTGCCTGCTGCTGATCCCATTCCTGAACATTCTCGGCGGACCTGGCACGGTGATCGCGGCGGCGGTCCTGTTTGCGGCGGCGTCGGCGGTCTGGTACGGCATGGCCGGGTCGGCGCAGGGCCGCGCCGGCGGTGTGGCGCTTGCTCTGGCGCTGGTGCTGCTGGTGATCTTCAACAAGGGTTCGCAGATCATCGATATCCACACGGCGAAGGGCCGCCAGATCGGCAACGAGGAGTTCGTCAAGTGGAACACCTTCTCGCGCATCGCCGTCACAAAGGAGCCGAACGGCGGCAAACTGATCGCCATCGACGCCGACGCGACGACGGGCTTGAGCCAGTTCGACCTCGACAACCTCACCGCCAATGACCGCAAGGCTCTGGAATCCGACGGCCCGGCGTTCGCCTATCATATGCGCCCCGGCGCCAAGACGCTGATCCTCGGGCCCGGCGGCGGCTGGGACGTGGCCCGCGCGCTGGCTTCCGGCAGCAAGGATGTCACAGGCGTCGAAATCAACCCGATCATCGCCAATACGATCATGCGCGAGCGCTACAAGGGCGAGAACAAGGGCATCTACCTTCGCCCGGAGGTTCGTTTGGCCGTCGAGGACGGCAGGAGCTACGTCCGCCGGTCAGACGAGCTGTATCAGGTGATCCAGGCGACGCTGGTGGACACCTGGGCGTCCACCGCCGCCGGCGCATTCGCGCTGTCGGAGAACAACATCTACACGGTGGAGGCGTTCGAGGACTATCTGCGCCACCTGACGCCGGACGGTATCCTCGTCTGGACGCGCTGGGGCTTCGATCCGCCGAGAGAGTCACTGCGGCTGCTGTCGCTGGCGCGGGTGGCGCTGGAGAAGCTGGGCGAAAAGGAGTCCTGGCGGCACGCCGTGGTGGTGCGGGAGAAGTCGAATCTGATCCGGGGCTGGGGCGCCACCGACACCGTGGTGATCTCGCGCAAGCCGCTCTCGGATGCCGACATCCGGCTCGCGCGTGAAACCGCGGCAAAGGGCGGTTTCGAAGCGGTCTACTTCCCCGACACGAGGCAGCCCGGAGCGTTCACCAGCCTGCTGACCGCCGCCGATCCGGAGAGCTTCTACCGCGCCTATCCCTATAACGTCCGGCCCGTGCGCGACGACAAGCCGTTCTTCTTCTACACGGTTCAGCCTGGCGATGTCTGGACCTTCGTCCGCGACTGGACCCGGTTGAGCGCCGACTACAAGATCAACATGGCCGTGCCGACGCTGTTCTCGCTTGTCGGCGTCAGCCTGCTGGCCGTCGCCGTCACCTTGCTTCTACCGCCCGTGCTGCTCAGAACGCGTCTGCCGAAGGAGCCGGGCGTGCCCGTCTTCCTCACCTATTTCGTCTGCCTGGGCATCGGCTACATCCTGGTCCAGGTCGGGCTGATCCAGAAACTGGTCCTGTTCCTCGGCCACCCCGCCTATGCGCTGACCGTGGTCATCTTCTCGATGCTGGTCTCCAGCGGCACGGGCAGTTACTTCAGCCGCAAAATCGTTCAGGGCCGCGACGGCCGCCTGATGGCGGTGCTGGCGGCGGCGGCGGCCGTGGTGGCGCTGTCGGCTTTGATCGCAACGCCGCTGACCACCAAGGCGGTCGGTTTGGCGCTGCCGCTGAAGGTGGTCACTACGATTCTGCTGATCGCACCGGCCGGGTTCCTGATGGGCATCCCGTTTCCCAGCGGGCTGTCGAGGCTGGAGAAATGGCACAGCCCGAGCGTGCGCTGGGCGTGGAGCCTGAACGCGGCGTCGAGCGTGCTGGGCTCGGCCGCTGCGATTTTCCTGGCGCTGTACCTGGGCCTGAGCAACACGCTGCTGATTGGCGCGGGGCTTTATCTGGTGGCCCTGCTGGCCGTACGCCTGACACCCCGCGGATCCGCCGCGGCGTAGGATCTACCGGCCCAACGCCCGGCGCGCCGCATCCACTCCGCCGGCCCGCAACACCCCTGGAGCAAGGAAATTCCTCTCCAGTTCGGCCTCCGCGCCGCCGAGCGTCGAGCCGTCGAACAACAGCTTCACCTGCCGCCGGCCGGCAGCCGCGCCAAACAGCGCCCAGTAGCGTGCAGCGCCCGCGGCTGCAACCTCAACCGCGCCCGGCTGCTTTTTCTGAAGCCAGGCAATGGCGGCGGAAACGTCAGCGGCGCGGGCGGCGGCGTCGCTGCGGTTGAACGTAAGGAAGTGGCTGTGCGACCGGTCGCGCGGCGCAACCGCCGAGCCGGTCTGGAATGCGTCAATCAACAGCATCGCCCGGCCCTCGGCCTTGAACTTCGCATAGTCAGCAGACTTTTCGGCAGCGGCGATTCCGCCCGCATCAAGCATCAGCACGGCAGGCGATTTGCCCGGCGTGAACTTGAACGGAATTTCGGCGCCGCCGCTCTGATAGGCCAGCATTCCGCCCTTCTCATCAACGGCGTCCGCCGGATCGATGCCCAGCGCCACGGCCAGGCGGCGGCTGAGTTCGTGTGGTCCGGCGGCGGCGGACTGGCGGCGAGAAATCGACTTCCACTCCTCGAAAATCGCCGGGAAGTCCTTTGCATGAGAGGGCAGCGGGCGGCCGTGCCAGACGAGCATGTCTTGCAGCTTCTCGATGGTCCCGCCGCGCTCCTTAAATGCCGCGACCGAAGGCGCCAGCGTCTTACGGAAGAACTCATACACAGCCTCGCGGCTCTGCTGGTGGTAGTTGTGCGGCGAGTCGAACTGGACTGCGTCGACCATCTCCGGCTTGCCGTAAAGCTGGTACACGCCGCGGACGGCGGGGAACTCTTCCTTCGGAACGTTTTTCGTCCAGTCGCCCGTGGCGGCCACCAGCAACTGCGGCTTGGGCGCGAACAGCGCGGCGGTTTCGATGTTGTTGGTCCCGACTCGAAGCCCAGGGGCGTTCTCGCAAATGCAGCCGCCCTGCATGATGCCGGAGACCATGTTGACGGGCGCGGCGGCGGCGATGCGGCCGTCGACGGCGGCGAGGAGGAATGTCTGCGTTCCACCGCCGGATGCGCCGGAGATGCCGATGCGCGACGGGTCGATATCAGCGCGGGCGGTGAGAAAATCGAGAGCGCGGATCGAGTTCCAGAGTTGCAGGCCGAGCGGCGTGAAGTTCCAGAGCTGAAATTCCGGCGTGCTGAAGTCATGCGGCGTCTGGAAGGTGTCGTTGTAGCCCACCATGTCGTAGGCGAAGACGGCGAAACCGCGCCGGGCCAGGTTGATGCCGAACAACTGCGGCGAGTTCAGCGGCTGGCTCTCCAGGCGGCCGTAGGTCCAATGGCCATGGGGATGAAGGATGGCGGGGACGGGTCCGGCGGGCGACTTCGGCAGATAGAGGTTGCCACCGAGCCAGTAGCCGGGCAGCGTTTCGATAACGATGCGCTCGATGATGTAATCGGCTCGCTCCAACCGGCCGGCGACAATGGGGTTCAGCGGCGTCTTCGGCGGCATCGGCAGCAGCCCGGAGTTGAACAGGATCGATTCGCGCAATTCGGCCTTGCGCGCCTCCCAGGTTTTCAGGTCCGCCGGGGCCTTGAAGGTGACGTAGGTGTCGGTGTCCGGCGTGTGCGTGTTCCGCTTGTCGGCGGCGAAGGTGAAGCAGCAGGCAATCAATAGGGTCGTGAGAATGCGCATCTGTTGGGGTCTCCGGGGTCCGGAGTTATCGTACTACGGCTTCGCCCTGGACAGGGTCTCAGCACGCGGGCGCTGGTTTGTTGTATGTTTCAACCACGGGAGGTTCGATTCGGATGAAGACCATTTTCTCGCTGTTCTGCGTTCTTGGGCTCTTGCTCGCCGCCGCGCCGGCACAGGCACAGGAGGAGTACATTTACGGCAATGGCCTGTCGGTACCCTACGTGCCCACGCCGCAGGGCGTGGTGAAGGGAATGCTTCAACTGGCCAAGGTCACCAAGGAAGATTTTGTGATCGACCTCGGATGCGGCGACGGCCGTATCGTCGTCATGGCGGCGTCGGAGTTCGGCGCCAGGGCGGTGGGCTACGACCTGGATCCGCAGCGCATCGGGGAGGCCAACGCCAACGCCAAGACCGCCAACGTGGCTGAAAAGGCCAGATTCGTCCTGAAGGACATCTTCGAGGCCGAGATCAAGGACGCCACGGTGGTGACAATGTATCTGTTGCCGTCGGTGAACGAGAAGTTGAAGCCGCGCCTGCTTGGCGAATTGAAGCCGGGCACGCGCATCGTTTCGCACAGCTTCCGCATGGGCGACTGGGAACCGGACGAGACAAAGGAGGTGGAAGGCCGGACCATCTATCTCTGGACCGTCAAGCCGCGGCCGGCGGGCAAGTAGGCGGCTATTCCGCGCTCTTGGGCTGGTTGGGCCGCCAGAGGACCTCGGCTGCGCCCTGCCTGGCACAGGCCCAGCGGCTCTGGACAAAGAAGGCATCGCTCAGCCGGTTCAGGTAGCGGATGTTCACTTGCTCGGAGCCGGAGATGCGGTTCAGCGCGACGACAAGCCGCTCGGCCCGCCGGCAGACGGTCCGGCAAATGTGCAGTTGGGCGTTCAATGCGGAGCCGCCGGGGAGGACGAAACTCCTCAACTCCGGAAGCTCTTCGTTCATGCGATCGATTTCGCGTTCGAGCTGCCCGATCTCGGCATCGGTGACGCGCGGCTGTTGCGCGCCTACGTCGGCGGGCAGCGTGGCCAGGATGGATCCCAGGTTGAACAGTTCGTGCTGGATGCGGACGAGAGACTTCCTCAGGCTTTGCAGTTCCGGGGCCGAGGCCAGCGCGGCGGCCATGCCGGCGTGGCTGTTCAACTCGTCCACGGTGCCATAGCACTCCAGGCGCAGTTGGTCCTTGCCGACTCTCTGGCCGCCGACAAGGCAGGTCTCGCCGGCATCGCCGGTCTTCGTGTAAATCCTGTTGAGCGCCAGCACAGGTTCCCTGAATGGTTTTTCGTCCATGGTGAATCTACTCCTCTAGGATGCGCGATTTTCGCCCGTGACGTTTTGATGCCGGTCCAAAGCCCACATTGCGGAGCGGCGCAAACGTCTATACTGGGGGTGGAGCCACACGGGGACACCCCTTTAGGAGCGTCAGGGTGGCTCGATCAGGCACCGGCAGGCGAGAGCCGCAGCGCCAAACGAATTGCCCGCGCCCGCTTCGGGCGCCGGCATGGAAGAGACTGATCCGGAGACGGCAGGGAGGCCTTGAGGGCCGCCTCGTTTCCGGCGGATTCGGGGGCGGACGGATGGTTGGCGGCAGGAGACTGATTCCCACGCGGACATCCGGACGGCAGATCCCGGACAAAATATTAGACTGAAGAAGGAGTGTGGCGGCTTGATCGCCGCCGGAAGCGGCAAGTTCCTCGATGAGGGCTCCGCAACACAAGGCAAAGAGGGGGCCGTTGACGTGAGTCGGGCCAGGCATCCCGGGAAGCCACGCGGCGGCGGAGTCCAGCCGCGCGGACAACCGAGACGCATGAGAGGCCGCAAGGAACAAGCCGAGCCCGCCCCCCGGAACAATTTGTTAGGATTTTGAAGCAACCACTATGCAAGACCGACTGACTATCGCGGTGTTCGTCGACTACGACAACATCGAAATCGGCGTGAAGTCCACGCTGCGGCGCGACTTCGACGTCGCGCTCGTCCTCGACGCGCTCAAGGAGCGCGGCGACATCGTCGCCAAGTTCGCCTACGCCAACTGGAGCAGGCAGGAGGGCGCCACCCGGCAGATGGCCGAAAACGCCGTCCAAATGGTCCAGCGCATCCCGTCGCCGCGCGGCGACAAGAACGGCGCCGACATCAACCTCGCCCTCGACGCGCTCGAGATGGCCTTCACGCACGACCACGTGAAGGCGTTCGCCATCGTTAGCGGCGACTCGGATTTTATCCCGCTCGTCAACAAGCTGAAGGAGTACGGCAAGACTGTCTTTGTCGTCGGCGGGCGGGCGTTCACCTCCACCATCCTGCAGCAGAACTGCCACGAGTTCGTCAGCTTTGAATCGCTGCTGAACGTCGATACGGTGCAGGTTCAGCCGCAGTCGCAGCAGCAGCGCGACGACCGCGATCGCGACCGCGGCAAGTTCCGCAAGGACCGCGACGAGCGCCGCCGCGACCGCGAGGAACGCCGCGACAAGGACCGCGAACAGCAGCAGCAGCAGCAGCAGAACCGTCCGGCGCCGCTGGACCTTATCCTCGCCATGCCGCTGGTCGAGCGCGCCCTGCACGTCCTCGAGCGCCGCAACGTCCAGCCGCAACTGGGACTGCTCAAGTCCACCATGCTGCAGTTGGATTCGGCGTTCAACGAATCCGCCTATGGCGCGCGCAGCTTCTCCGATTTCGTCGAACGGCTCAAGAAGGCCGACTTCGTCCAGGTGAAGGGCGGCGGCGGGCGCTGGTTCATCGAGCGCAAGCACCACCCGCAGAACGACAAGCCGATGCCGCGCCCCGAAGAGGCGCTCGAGCACCTGCGCGAAGTTCTCGAAATCCACCGCATCGACTTCGAACTCGACGGCGGCCGCACCGCCGCGGAACTCGAAGCCTGGATCAAGGAGGAGTTCCCCGACTTCGACCACATGCGCTACGGCTTCCCCGGCTTTATCGAGTTCCTCAACTTCGCCCAGGACCGCCTGGTCGTGCGCCTGGAACCGAGCGAGGAGGCCGGCGTGATCGTCAACCTTGGCGCCGAGTTCTACCCGCCGGCCCCGCCGGAACGGGACATGAAGGAGGAGGACCTGCTCACCGAGCACGACTTCGTCCAGCCCATCGTCCGCGGCCAGCCCACGGCGACCGGAGAGATTCCGCTGCCGGAGTTGGGGCCCAAACCGAAGAAGCGCGCACCGGCCCGCAAGAAGCCGGCCGCCTCGGCTTCGTCTTCCGGAGGGGCCGCGAAGGCGCCTCGCAAGTCGCGCCGCAAGAAGGCCGAGTAACAGGAGACTCTCATGCTCGAACGCATCTTTCCGCCTGAATCGCCGTCGCCTCGGGGACCCTATTCACCCGTGATTCGCGCAGGGAACTTCGTGTTCGTCTCGGGACAGGGTCCGGTGGACCCTGTCACCGACCAGATGTCCTACGGTGACATCCGGCACGAAACCCGCATCACGCTGGGCAACGTGAAGCGCCTGCTGGCCTCGGCCGGGGCAACGCCCGCCGACGTGGTGAAGGTGAACGTCTACCTGCGCGACGGCAACCACTTCGCGGAGATGAACGAGGTTTACCGCGAGTTTTTCGGCGAAAAGTTCCCCACCCGGACCACCGTCGCCGTCGCTTTCGCGGATCCAAAGATGCTCGTCGAAATCGACTGCATCGCCTACTGCCCGCGCTGACGCCCGAATCGAATCCGGACGGCCCATGGCGTCACCGCCGTGTACGCGCGGACTTCCGCGCATGCGCCGGCGCGGGTTCCGCCGTCGTCTTCGGCGGCGCGGCAACGGGAGCGGCACGGCGCGGAGCCGCGGGACGCCTCAGAAGATAACGCACCCACCGCAACCCGGCGCCCGCAACGTCGAACTCATCGCGCCAATAGGCGACGAACCGGTCTTCCAATCCCCGGCCCTTCTCGTCGCAGGCGCGCAGGGCATCGAGCAGAGCGTCGGACGGCATCAGTGTGTTCCTCAGGCGCGCCGAGAGCACGGCAAAGTCCTGCCGGTCGCCGAGCATCGACTGGATCCTTCTTACCGCCTCGATGCGCGCATCCAGGCCCGGCCCATAGAGCGGGCGGAACAGTTCGAGCGTGTAGCGAAACCGCTTGGCGGCCAATCGGAACGCATGAAGGCGCGCCGGATCGCCGCCTGATGCCGCCGCCTCGCGGCCCAACTGGAAGAACTCGGCCACGACGCCCGGCATCTGGCGGCGGACGTTTTCCCCCGCGCCCGCCATCGCGTCCCATTCCATGGAGGTCTTCTTCTTCAAGGCTGCGCGACCTCCGGCGCCGTTTCCGGCAGAAAGACCGCGGGCCAGGACTGTTCGGGCGCGGCGGCCCTCAGCTTGAACACCTCGCCCAGCAGTTGCAGGCCCAACCGCCTGCGCGATTCATGCATGGAGAGAAGCAGAGCATCCTGCTCGGGTACGCCGAGTTTCAGCAGCCGCCCGATGCCGACATCCAGATCGCGCACCTCGCCCGCGGCGGCAAGCAGCGCGCGGGTTCGTCTGGTGATTTTCCGGGCCCGCTTTGGCAGCAGCGGCTCGAAGATCCGCACCGCTTGCGTGAATCTGCGGATCGAGACCCGCAGGTCATGGACCTCGTCCTCGCCCGCGTTGCGCGAAACCCTTTCGATCTCGGCCAGAACCCGCTCGCAGCGTGCGAGCGTCTCGCGCCGCGCGAACTCTCGCGCCGGAAGCTCCCAAACGTGCCTGCGATCGGTCAAGGCGTCTCCTGATTCACGACCAGCCGCTTGCCATAGACCTGGGCGAAGTCCTGCACCGCGCTCTCGACGGCCCAGCGCTCCAGGCCGGTGTCCTTTTCCGATCGAAGGGTGAGCACCAGCTGGCCGTTGCGAATCCCTCCTGTTAACGACTCTACGCGCTGATCACGGCTGCGGTCCAGCGCGTCGGCCAGCCTGAGTAGCGGCGCAAGATACAGCACCGTCTTCTTATCGCCTTGCGCCAGCGCCTGGAATTCGGCATGGCGCGCCCCCGGCATCGATTTCCGGTGGTAGCGGCACAGCAGCGCGACCAGGGTGCGTTCCAGGGCCGTGAACCCGGCCAGGTCCGAGTTCTGGACGATGTACTGCGAGTGCCGGTGATGGCTCGAATCGCTGATCAGGTGCCCGGCATCGCGCAGGTAGGCGGCGGCCTCCAGCAACCGGCCCGTCTCGAGAGGCAATTGATGGAGTTCGCGCAGCATCTCGAAGAGCTCGCGTGCGAAACAGGCCACTTTGCGCGCGTGGCGGATCTCGACGCCGAACCGCCGGGCAAACTGTTCCACCAAAGCCCGGTTTTCCCGGTTCAGTCTTGCGCGTTCGCGGCCGACGCCGCGCTCGGCAAGATCGCGAATGACGCCGTCCCTCACCCCAGCCGTGCAGTAGGCTAACGCTTGAACATCAAAGGTCTCCATGGCGCGCAACAGCACCGCCACGCCCGGCACGATGATTTCAGCGCGCCGCGGCCCGATACCCGTGATGCTCCGGCGCTCGTCCAGCGTCATCGCCGAGAGCCTCTGATACAGCCGTCTGACCTGCGACTGCGCCGCCTGCCGCCGGTCGGCCTCCTGGCGGCGTGTGCGCGGAATCCGGTTGGCGGCGCAGACGATAGACGACGCGGCGGCCGATGTTCCGATGGCCCGCGCGAAGCCGCCTCGCTCGATGCGCCGCGCCGGCGCCGCGAGCTTTTCCACGATGAACTCGTCCAGGCGCGTGAGTTCCTCCCTCGATGGCGGATCGCTCTGGAGAAACACCGATTGCAGTCTGACCGCGCCCAACGGCCTCGAGAACGCGGTGCGCATCACGCCGCCCGAGGCCTCGATCACTTCGGCGCTGCCGCCGCCGATATCGATCAACAGGATGCGCTCGCCGGGATGGGGCCAGCGGGCCTCGACGCCGAGATGGATCAGGCGCGCCTCCTCCTGGCCCGAAATCGTCTCGATCTGGACGCCCGCGGCGCGCGAGGCGGCTTCAATGAACTCGTCTCCATTGGCGGCGTCGCGAATGGCGGCCGTCGCCACGGCCCGAACGGCCAGCGGTTCCGTCTGCCGCCATTCAGCCGCCATCCGCGCCAGCACGCCGGAAACGCTTGCGATCGCCTCCGCGCTCACGCTGCCGGTGCGGAAGACGCTCTCGCCCAACCGTGTCACCTGACGGCCTTCAGCCACAGTGACCAGACGGCCTGGCTCCGGCACATCGGCCACCATGTAGCGGACCGAGTTGCTGCCAATGTCGAGGGCGGCGTAGCGGGGCATGTCAAGTCAGGGAATCGGCCTACAGTACAATGGTGAAATCCGAGAATAGCCTGGACGGGCCTCCTGCCGCCACCGCTATTCAACCGACTGGGGCGGATTCATTGCCCCACATTCACGCAGCATGGGGGGGACCGTTGAAGATACTCTCTGTTTTTCTACTCGCCGGAATTGCGGCCGCGGCCGCCGACGGGACGGTGGCGCGCGTCGACGTCCACGCTGAACGTTTCGGCCGGGTCTCGCGCCAGATCTGGGAGAATCCCGAACTCGGATTCGCTGAATCGAAAAGCGCCGCGCTGCTGGCCGGCGAACTGCGCGCATCGGGCTTCAGGGTCACCGAGGGCGTGGCCGGCATGCCCACCGCCTTCACCGCCGAATGGGGTCAGGGCAAACCGGTCATCGCCATTCTGGGCGAATACGACGCCCTGCCCGGCCTGTCCCAGAACGACGCGCCCGAGCGCTCGCCCCGCATCGCCGGCGCGCCCGGCCACGGCTGCGGCCACAATCTCTTCGGCGCCGCTTCGGCGCTGGCCGCGGTTGCCGTCAAGGAGGAGATGCAGGCCCGCGGACTGAAAGGGACCATCCGTTTCTACGGCACCCCCGCCGAGGAGGGCGGCGGCGGCAAGATCTTCATGATCCGCGCCGGACTGTTCCGCGATGCCGATACCGTCATCGCCTGGCACCCGGCTGACTTCAACGCCGCCGACAACAATCCCTGGCTCGCCAACATCTCCGCCCGCTTCACCTTTACCGGCCGCCCGGCCCATGCCGCCGCCTCGCCCGACGCCGGACGTTCCGCGCTCGACGCCGCCGAACTCACGCTCCACGCCATTAATCTGCTGCGCGAACACGTCCCCCAGGAGACGCGCATCCATTACGTCGTCAGCAAGGGCGGCGCTGCGGCCAACATCGTCCCCGACCTCGCCGAGATCAGTCTCATCGCCCGTCACACCGACTTGAAGACTCTCGAATCCATCTGGGAGCGCGTCAAGAAGTGCGCCGACGGCGCCGCCATCGCCACCGAAACGCAGGTCTCCATCCGCGTCACTTCGAGCTACGCCAACATTGTGCCCGTGCCGTCGCTTGTCTCGCTTACCGACCGCAGCCTGCGCGCAGCCGGTGGCGTGACCTACGACGAACCTGAACGCGCCTTTGGTTTGAAGCTCCAGACAAGCCTTGATGCGCCCCGTCCCCTGGAAGAGGCCGCCTCCGTCCTGCCGCCACGCACCGCCCTGCTCTCCGCATCCACCGATGTCGGCGACGTCAGTTGGAGCGCGCCAACCGCCCATCTTTATGCCGCCACCTTCTTCCCCGGAGTGCCGTTTCACACCTGGCAGTCCACCGCCTGCGCCGGAACCAGCGCCGCGCGCAAGGGAATGGTCGTCGCCGCCAAGGCCATGGCCCTGTCGGCAGTGGAACTGTTCGGGAACGCCAGCTTGCTGCAACAGGTCAAGGCCGATTTCTCCAAGGCGCTGGCCGGCAGATCCTACCGCTCGCTTCTGCCTGAAAACGCCAGGCCCGAGGGCCGTTGATTCAATCCTGTTAATGCGGCCGGATTCTCCTTTTGTCCGGCCCGCATCGGGATTATATTGGTGGCGGGCCGAGCTGATCGGCCTTGGATTTTCCGGCCGCACCGGCCCGGCGATCCGGGGAACGGAGCGCTTCAGACGGCCGGCTGGAATCTGGTTGTGTTGATGAGTTCAGGAGGCCTCAGGCATGGCGTCTCAACATTCGTACCTCAAGATCCCCACGGCCAAGCTTTTCGTCGGACTCCTCATTGCGCTTGTCCCCTATTGCATCATCGGTCTCTACACGATCCAGAAGGCCGAAACGGCCCTGGAGTCCACCGTGGGGACCCACTTCCAAACGATCGCCACGACCGCATCCAGCGAAATCGAGGCGTTTATCAATAACCGTGTCATCTCTGTCGGCGCCCTCGCCGCCAGCCCGATCGTCATCGACGCCGTCAAGGATGCCAACCGCGCCGTCCAGGGACTGGGCGAGGAGGCCATCAGGACGCGCATCCTGGCCAGGGAGAACATCTGGAACAGTCCGGCATCCGATGAGTTCATCCGCCAGATGCTCGGCAACCCGGCCTCCCGCGCGATCTCGCGCTTCAGGGACATCGACCGCCGGTTCCTCCGCTTCACCCTCACCGACTCACATGGCTCCACCATCGCCGCCACGCACAAAACGCTCGACTACTTCCAGGGCGACGAGGATTTCTGGAACAGCATCTTCGCCAACGGCCGCGGCGCCGTCCACATCACCGACGTCCTTTACGACGATGTCACCAAATCCAACTACATCGGCCTCGGCGTCCCGGTGATGGATCCCGATACCAATACCTTCATCGGCGCTCTCGACGCGCTTGTCGAGGTTTCAACGATCTTCCCCATCCTTCGCCGCACCGAACAGGGCCGCACAATGCGCGCGCTGCTGGTGAAGCCGGACGGCATCATTATCACCGGCCCGAACATCGATCTGGCTGCGAACCTGAACTCCGAGGAGCACGCGGCGGTGAGCGAAACCCTCGCATCGGAGGCTGGCAGGCGCCGCGGTTTCGTCATCGCAAGGCTCCAAAGCGGGTCGACGGCGTTGGTCGCCTTCGCATCGCCGAATCTTGCCGCCTCCTATCCGAACCTGAACTGGACCGTCCTGCTGGCCCAGGACACCAAGGAGGCGTTCGCCGCCACGCGCGGCGTACTGCGGCTGATTATGTTTTCCGTTGGGGTGGGCCTGCTTCTGATTACTTTCTTCGCGCTCTACCTCAGCATCTACCGCGGTTCAGACATCGTCGATATCCGTCAGACTCGGCCTCCGGAGGCCAGAATGGAGTCCGGCGGCCAGCCATGAATCCGCCCATGACTGCACGTGGAAGCGGCGATGCGCAACCCCGTGCCATCGCGGCGAATCCATGGTATAAACAAGGCTAATCGAAGAGCACGGAGGGCCAAGTGAGCAAGCTGTTGGTTGCCTTATTCGCGCTGGCGGCAATCGCCGCGCCCGCGGACCCGATGGCCGGACCCAATTCCGGCATCCTGATCGATTCACAAACCAGGGCCGTTCGCCTGATTGTCGGCGTGCCCGGCTCGGCATACGCCGGAGAATCGGCCGTCCGCGAAGCCGATTCCGCCCTCGCCGCGCCCGATGGCAGGACGGCACTGATCACCAGGGGTTCATCGATTCACGCCGTCCGCCAGCTTGATTCCGCTCAGCCGGTCTGGATTTCGTTGGGCGATGAGGGGCCGGCCCCCGGCCGCGCCGCGTGGAGCCAGGACGCCCAGGCCCTGGCGGTGCATCTGCCCGGACAATCCCGCCTGCGGCTGTGGTCCGGCATACAGGACGCGCCGGAAATCTCCGGCGAAGTCGATCTATCCGCCATCGACGGCAGCCTGGCCGCCCTCGCCGTCGCCTCCGGCGGCAGGACGGCCTTCGCCGCTTTCGATTCCGGCGATCATGGCATTCTCTACATCCTCAAGGCCGGCGAATCCCCCCGCATGCTGCTGACGCTTGCCCGCGCCGGAGCCATTGCCATTCAGGACAATGTTCTTTACGCCGCCGACCGCGGGCGCAACGAGGTCATCCGCGTCGATAACTGGGACTCCGAGGTTTCGGTAGCCACCGTCGCCACTTCGTCGCACGGCGTCTCGGATCCCGTCGGCATCGGCCTTGCCAACCGCGGCCAGACGCTGCTGATCGCCTGCGGCGACACACGGCGGTTGATCGCCCTCGGGCTGCGGTCCTCGGCCGTCGAAGCCGCCATCGAACTGGAGTTCAGCCCCACCGGCCTTGAACGGTCCGGACCCGTCTTCCTGCTGGCCTCCGGCGCTGCCGGCGAGCGGCCCGCGCAGGTCCTGGACGCCGCCAGCATGAAGGTCTTCTTCGTGCCCATCCCGGCCCCGGCCGCCGCGGCCTCGCTGGAGTAACCGGCCCCACGGCCGCCCGCCTTTTCATCCGCGGCGCAAGGTGAAATACTGGGCTTCACCGGAAGCCTATGAGAACCCTCTGCGCCCTCCTCCTGCTCGCCTCGGCCGCACCGGCCGGCGACCTGTTCCGTGAAGACTTCTCCCGTTACCCCGCCGGCTGGCTCTCCACCCCCGTCGGCCAGTTGAACGCCGCCATCCAGGAGTACCATTACCTGCCCCACCGCGGCGTCCCGCTCGGACCTTGGGCCAACCCCATCAACCATCAGGACGCCTGGGTCGTCAGCGACGAGGACGGCAAACCCTACCTCGAACAGCACCTCATGTCCGACTGGCCCGAATGGTTCACCGCCCTCATGATCACCGGCGACGAGGAGTGGTCCAACTATACCGCCGAAGTCCGCATGAAGCCCCTCTCAGTCCGCTACCCCGCCGGACTCGCCTTCCGCTACCACACCAACCGCCACTTCTATCAGTTCGCCCTCGCCGATGGAAAACGCGCCATCCTCCGCCTCCGCCTGCCCCTTGAAACCGAATTCCGCCGCATGGCCTGGCGCGAACTCGCCTCCGCCGAATTCGCCTACGACACCACCCGCTACTACCACCTCAAGGTGGTCAACGACGGCCCCCGCATCCGCGCCTACATCGACGGCAAACTCATCCTCGAAGCCTCTGACAACGAAATCCCCAAGGGCAAGGCCGGCGTCTCGGCCACCTTCCCCGCCCGCTTCCAGGACTTCGCCGTCACCGCCGCCGGCTCCGAAATCGCATCCATCCAATCCCGCATCGCCGCCCGCGCCTCCGAGGAGGCCCGCCTCCGCGCCGCCAATCCCAAACCCGTCGTCTGGAAGAAGATCAATACCCCCGGCTTCGGCGCCGGCCGCAACATCCGCCTCGGCGACCTCGACGGCGACGGCCGCCTCGACATCCTCATCGGCCAGAATATCCCCCGTGTCCGCGGCGACGCCTTCTCCCATCTGAGCTGTCTGACCGCCATGAACCTCGACGGCAAAATCCTCTGGCAGCTCGGCAAGCCCGATCCCCGCAACGGCCTGCTCACCAACGACATGCCGTTCCAGATCCAGGACCTCGATGGCGACGGCGCCGCCGAAGTCATCCTCGTCCGCGACTTCAAGCTCCAGATCCTCGACGGCAAGACCGGCAAGGTCAAAAACTCCGCCTTCATGCCGCCCATGGCCGCCGGCCTCAAGGAGCGCCCCTACGAACTCAATTCCGGCGACTCCATCGCCCTGCTCAACCTCTCCGGCTCGAAGACCGCCTCCGAAATCCTTGTCAAGGACCGTTACCGCTACTTCTGGGTCTACGACCGCAACCTGAAGCTCCTCTGGAAGGGCGAGGGCCAGACCGGCCACTTCCCCTACGCCTACGACATGAACGGCGACGGCAGGCAGGAGTTTGTCATGGGCTACACCCTCTGGTCCCATGACGGCCGCAAACTCTGGTCCCGCGATCAGGAACTCCGCGACCACGCCGACGGCATCGCCATCGGCAACTTCTCCGGCGACCCCAACGCCCAGCCCATGGCCTACGCCTGCGGCAGCGACGAAGGTTTCATCCTCTTTGACCACGAAGGCCGCATCGTCAAGCACCTCCGCATCGGCCACGCCCAAAGCCCGGCCATCGCCAAGTTCCGCGCCGGCATCCCCGGCCTCCAGTTGCTCACCATCAACTACTGGCGCAACCCCGGCATCCTCACCCTGTTCGACGCCCAGGGCAACATCCTCAAGCAGGCCGAACCGATCCACTCCGGCAGCCCGCTGCTGCCGGTGAACTGGCGCGGCGACGGCATCGAATTCTCGCTGCTCTCCGGCAACTCCAGGGAAGGCGGCATGATCGACGGCGAGTTCCGCCGCGTCGTCATGTTCCCCGACGACGGCCACCCCGACCTCGCCTCGATGACCGCCGACCTCACCGGCGACGCCCGCGACGAAATCATCCTCTGGGACCAGCAGCGCATCTGGATCTACACCCAGGACACCCCGTTCAAGGGCAACAAAATCTACGCCCCGCGCCGCAACCCCGACTACAACGAATCCAACTACCGCACCACGGTCTCGCTCCCCGAATGGAAAGAAAACCGCTAAAAAGGCCGCTGCCCCTCGTCCGGCTGATCCACCAGCACCCGGCCGATGCCGCGGGCCGGGTTGATCTGCTCGCGTCGCTCGGCTTCCGCGTCCAGTACGAACCGCTCGCCTCGACTCCGCTGTTCCGCTCCATTGACGCCGCGCCGCCCGCGGCCATCGTCATCGACCTCGACCGCCTGCCGTCGCACGGGCTTCACTACGGCCACGCGCTGCGCCGCCGCAAGACCACCCGTTTCATCGCGCTCGTCTTCGCCGGCGGCCTGCCGGAGAAGATCGAAAAGGTCCGCGCCCTGCTGCCCGACGCCGTCTACTGCGACTGGGACTCGGCCGCCGCCGCCATCGCTCACGCCATCCGCACCGCGCCCGCGCAGCCCGTCGTGCCGCCGGAGATGCCCATTTCAAAGCCCGGCCGCGCGCTGGTGGACAAACTCGGCGTCAAGCCCGGCATGGCCGTGGTCCTCATCGACGCCCCCCGCCACGCCGAATCCCTGCTCGAACCCATGCCCAAGGGCGCCGAAATCCTCGCCCCGCCCGCCAAGGGCGACCTGTTCGTTTGGTTCGCCCGCGACCCGGCCGAATTCCAGAACTCGGTCGCCGCCATCCTCCGCAAGGCCGCACCCTCGCCGGTCTGGATCGCCTGGCCCAAACAGGCGTCCTCACAGTTCACCGGCCTCACCCAGAACATGATCCGCCAGTCCGCCATCGACCTCGGCTGGGTCGACTACAAAATCTGCTCCATCGACGCAACCTGGTCCGGCCTGCTGTTCCAGAAACGCAAGGCATGGCAAGCCCGCGATAACTTCGCATGACTCTGAACCGGGCGCTCTCTCGCGACACGGGGCGCGAGCGGCCAGCACTGAGCCGTATTCGATGGCCTTCCAAGCAAACCTTGCCGCGGATTTCAATAACCACGCATCGGGCCCACGTGCTCCTCGATCCGGTCTCCGCTGCGTCGTCAGCAAGGGTCAGCCGGATGGGCCTGCACATCTCAGCAACGGACGCGACACGTTCAAGTTGTGTTACCGCCTCGATGACATGGGGGTTCCGCGAAACGGCCACAACTAATCAGGATAATGGACCGCCACCGATCCTTCCGACCTCCGCCGATGTGGAACTATGCGTGGCTTCAGGTCGCCGGCTAGATCTTCACCGGGCCTCGGACAGGGCGGAATTGTCTGACCTGCTGACGGCGCAAGGCATTCATCTGGAAACCGAAGCGATTGACTTCGCACTCGCCAAGCTCAATTGCGACCGGCTCACTGCATGGGCGTCGCCGGTGTTCAACTGTAAGCGTACGGCCAGCAAACATGCCCCATTGTCAGCGAGGGGAGTGGAGGCGCCGGCGGAGCCCTGAATCGGCCAGCAGAAGTTCATGTCGAAAAATCCAGATAGGCCACCCAACCCTATGCCACCACAGGGGTTATCGACCGGCTCCGAAGCGTTAGCCGGACACCAGTGAGCTTGCGCACCCCTGAGACCTGGAATCTTTGCACATTCTTTACGCGAGTCAGGCCAATTTTGACGCGCCACCAATGCGTGAATTCCTAACCTCATCCTAGCGGGGCTGATCCTTCGGCCCGACGCGAAGAGGAGTGAGATGGACGATTTGTTTTGCGTGGGGCTGGCGGCGGCGTTCTTCGCCTGTTCCCTCTGGCTGGTCAAGCGCATGGGGGCGCGCGCCCGATGAACCCGCAGTATGTGCTCTGCGGCGTGATCGCGGCGGGAATCCTGATCTACCTCGCCATCGCCCTGCTGAAGCCGGAGTTGTTCTCATGACCGGCCATGCACTGATCGAGATTCTCCTGTATCTGGGTGTCCTGGGGGCGCTCGTCAAACCGCTGGGGCGATATATGGAATTCGTCTACAGCGGACGGCAAGGGTGCGCCGCCGAACGGTGGATCTGCCGGGCCGCGGGGATTCGTGAAGACCGGTGGATGAACTGGCGCGAGTACGCGGCGGCGCTGCTGATGTTCAATGCGGCCGGCTTTGCGGCCGTCTACGCAATCCTGCGTGTGCAGCAGTGGCTGCCCTGGAATCCGCAGGCCTTCGGCGGGCTGGCGCCGCACACCGCGTTCAACATCGCCGTGAGTTTCGCCACCAACACGAACTGGCAGAACTACGGCGGCGAATCGAGCTTGGGCTACTTCGCGCAGATGGCCGCGCTGACGGTGCAGAACTTCCTGTCGGCGGCGTCGGGCATGGCTGTACTGGCAGCACTGGCCAGAGGGCTGGCTGCTCAACGGGCGGAGGCGATCGGCAACTTCTGGGTGGACGTTGTCCGGAGCACGGTTTACATCCTATTGCCGCTGTCGCTGCTGCTGGCAGTTGCGCTAGCAGGGCAAGGCGTCATTCAAAACCTGAAGCCCTATGCGCAGGTGGCGGGATCGGGGCAGACCTTGCCGATGGGTCCGGCGGCGTCGCAGGTGGCGATCAAGCAGTTGGGGACCAATGGCGGCGGGTTCTTCAATGTGAACTCGGCGCACCCGTTCGAGAACCCGACGCCACTCACCAACTTTCTGGAATGTCTTGCCATCCTGCTGATCCCGGCATCACTCTGCTACACCTTCGGCCGCATGGTGAAGGACACCCGGCAGGGATGGGCCTTGCTGGCAGCGATGATTGTCATCTTCCTGCCGCTGCTGTTTCTGACAGTCCACGCCGAGCAGGGAAACATGGAGGGTAAGGAGGCCCGCATCGGGACCGCCAATTCGGCGCTATGGGCCGTGGCGACGACTGCGGCGTCGAACGGTTCGGTGAACTCGATGCACGACTCCTACACGCCGCTAGGGAGCCTGGGGCCGCTGTTCCTGATGCTGACGGGCGAGGTGGTGTTCGGCGGAGTGGGGTCGGGCCTCTACGGGATGGTGATGTTCGTCATTGTCGCTGTTTTCCTGGCCGGGCTGATGGTGGGCAGGACGCCGGAGTATCTGGGCAAGAAGATCGAGGCGTTTGAGATGCAGATGGCGTCGATCGCCATCCTTGTGCCGGCCGCTTGTGTCCTGCTTGGCACGGCCGTTGCCGTGACAGCGCCTGGCGGGTTGAGCGGATTGCAGGACCGGGGCGCGCATGGGTTCACTGAGATCCTCTATGCTTTCGCGTCGATGGGCAACAACAACGGCAGCGCGTTTGCGGGCTACGGGGCGAACACGCCGCTCGTCAATTACACCGGCGGATTCGCGATGCTGCTGGCCCGCTATTGGGTGGCCGTGCCGGTGCTTGCGATCGCGGGGTCGATGGCGGCCAAGCCGGCGGTCCCGGCCAGCGCCGGCACGCTGCCGACGCACACGCCTCTGTTCGTCGCGCTGTTGGCCGGAGTGGTGCTGATTGTCGGCCTGCTGGCGTTCATTCCGGCACTGGTGCTGGGGCCGGTCGTGGAGGCGTTGAAATGAAGTCGACGTCGACGTTTAATTGGCGGATAGTCCGGGAGGCGATCGCCGAATCGTTCAGGAAGTTGAATCCGCGGCACCAGATCCGCAACCCAGTGATGTTCGTTGTACTGGTGGGCGGCATTCTCACGACTGCCCTTGGCCTTGAAGAACTGGCGGGACCAGGCGCGGCCCATGCGGGCTTCACGCTGCATGTCAGCGCGTGGCTCTGGTTCACGGTGCTGTTCGGCAATTTCGCGGAAGCCATGGCTGAGGGCCGGGGCAAAGCGCAGGCTGAATCGCTGCGGCGCAGCCGGCGCGGCGTGAAGGCGAAGAAACTCGATCGCCCTGCGTTCGGTAGCCGGTATGAGGAGGTTGCGGCTTCGACGCTGCACAAGGGCGACTTCGTACTGGCGGAAGCCTGCGACATCGTTCCGATGGACGGCGAGGTGGTGGAGGGTGCGGCGTCGGTGGACGAGAGCGCAATCACGGGCGAAAGCGCGCCGGTGATTAGGGAGAGCGGCGGGGACAGGTCGAGCGTGACGGGCGGTACGCGCGTGCTCTCTGACTGGCTGGTGATTCGAGTGACCGCGGAAGCGGGGGAGAGCTTCCTCGAACGAATGATCTCGTTGGTGGAAGGGGCGAAACGCAAGAAGACGCCGAACGAGATTGCTCTGACGATCCTGCTGGCCGCTCTGACGGTCGTGTTCCTGCTGGCGACGGTGACGCTGCTGCCGTTCTCGATCTTCGCCGTCAAGGAGGCGGGCAAGGGGGAGCCGGTCGCGTTGACCACGCTTGTCGCGCTGCTCGTTTGCCTGATCCCAACGACAATCGGTGCACTGCTTTCAGCCGTTGGGATCGCCGGCATGGACAGGATGCTGCAAGCCAATGTGCTGGCGATGTCGGGACGGGCGGTGGAGGCATCGGGCGATGTGGACGTGCTGTTGCTCGACAAGACGGGAACGATCACGCTGGGCAACAGGCAGGCAACGAGGTTCATGCCCGCGGAGGGCGTGAGCGATGTGGCTCTGGCCGATGCGGCGCAACTGGCTTCACTGGCCGACGAGACGCCGGAGGGCCGCAGCGTCGTCGTACTGGCGAAGGAGATGTTCAAGATCCGCGAACGCAACATCCACGAACTCGGCGCGAGGTTTGTTCCATTCACGGCCCGGACCCGGATGAGCGGCGTGGACCTGAGCGGCCGCCGCATCCGCAAGGGCGCGGCCGAGGCCATCGAAGCGCATGTGGCCGAACTGGGGGGGCGGTTTCCGGCGGGCGTGCGCGAGGCGGTGGATCTGGTTGCGCGCCAGGGCGGCACGCCGCTCGTGGTCGCCGACGGAGCATCGGTCTTGGGCGTGATTCAGCTCAAGGACATCGTCAAGGGTGGCATCCGGGAACGTTTCGCTGAACTGAGGCGCGGCGGGGTGAAGACCATCATGATCACCGGCGACAACCCGGTGACGGCAGCGGCGATCGCAGCCGAGGCCGGGGTGGATGATTACCTGGCCGAGGCTACGCCCGAGCGCAAACTGGAACTGATCCGCGAGATCCAGGCCGAGGGCCGCCTGGTTGCCATGACCGGTGACGGGACCAACGACGCGCCCGCGCTGGCGCAAGCCGATGTCGCCGTGGCCATGAACACCGGCACGCAGGCGGCCAAAGAGGCCGGCAACATGGTGGATCTCGATTCGAATCCAACGAAGCTGCTTGAGATCATTCGCATCGGCAAGCAGATGCTGATCACGCGCGGCGCGCTGACCACGTTCTCGACGGCGAATGACGTGGCCAAGTACTTCGCCATCATACCGGCGGCATTCGCAGCCACATACCCGGAACTTACCGCGCTGAACGTCATGCGGCTCGGCTCACCGGCGAGCGCGATTCTCTCGGCGGTGATCTTCAACGCGGTGATCATTGTGGCGTTGATCCCGCTGGCGCTGCGCGGCGTCGCCTACCACCCGCTGAACGCCGAGCAACTGCTGCGCCGCCATGTCCTGATCTACGGCTTGGGAGGCATTGCCGTGCCGTTCCTTGGAATCAAACTGATCGACTTGCTGATCTCGGCTATGGGGTGGGCGTGATGATGAAAACAGCGTTGAAGCTGCTGCTGATCCTGACGGTTCTCACCGGGCTGATCTATCCGCTGGTTGTCACCGGCATCGCACAGGCGCTATTTCCGTGGCGCGCCAACGGCAGCCGGACTTACCATCAGGGAATGTCCACTGGATCGGCACTGATCGGCAGGCACTACGACAAGCCCGAATATTTCTGGGGGCGGCTGTCGGCGACCGCGGGAACTCCCTACAACTCGGCGTCGTCCTCGGGTTCCAACTATGGACCGCATAACCCGCTGCTGCATTCGGCCATGGAGGATAGACGGGAGAAGTTGCTGGCCGCCGGTCCGGGCAACACAATGCCGATCCCGATGGACCTGTTGACGGCGTCGGCCAGCGGACTGGATGCTCATATCAGTCCGGAGGCCGCACGGTACCAGGCGCCGCGGGTGGCACGGCTGCGCGCAACAACTCTCGAACGCGTTCACCAACTCATCGATCAATGCACGGAACCGAGGCAATTCGGAATCTTCGGCGAACCCGTGGTAAGTGTCGTGGCCCTAAACGGCGCTCTGGACGGAAAATGAGGCGGATCTGGCTGGTCGCGTTCGCGCTCGCGGCCTCGGTGCAGCCTGCGGCCACAGAACCTCCGCCGGCCGCGACGGCGCCGCAAGCGACGGTAAATGTACTGGTTGACGCCTACTACGCCAACAACTTCAACAGGCCGATGACAGGCAAAAACCTTCTGCGCGCATTTGACCTCAGCGCGAACGGTTTCGGCCTGAACCAGGCGAGCCTTGTTCTGGAAAGACCTGCCGGCGCCGCTGCGGGAAGGCGGTTCGGAGTCCGGCTGGATCTGATGGCCGGCCAGGCGACGGACACGCTCCAGGGCTCGCCCGCCAACGAACCGCGGCCGGAAGTTTACCGGCACATTTTCCAGGCCTATGGGACCTACGCCGCGCCGCTGGGCAAGGGAGCGGCTGTCGATTTCGGGAAATGGTCGAGCCCGCTGGGGATCGAAGGCAACTACACGAAGGACCAGTTCAACTACTCCCGTTCCTACTGGTTCAATTTCCTGCCTTTCTACCACATGGGGGCGCGCGTGACCTACCCGCTGCTGTCCGGGCTGAATGCGAGCTACTGGCTGGTCAACGGCGTGAACCAGACCGAGGATTTCAACTCCTACAAGAGCCAGGCGGTGCTGCTGAGCGCCGCACCCGCGCCCGGACTCACGGCAAATCTGGTCTATTACGCCGGCCGCGAACAGCCAGCCGCCGGCGGGCGTGCTCCACGCGGACGGACACATCTCCTCGACGGCTACTTCACGTGGGAAGCCGGCAACGGCTGGACCTTCGCCGCCGAGGGAGACTATGCGGTATCGCGCGTCGAGCCCTGGTCCGCTCCCCGGCGGGTCACTGGCGGCGCGGGCTATATGAGGTACCGTTTCACGCCACGGTTCAGTCTGGCCGGCAGGTTCGCCCGGTTGAACGACTCGGGCGGATGGTTCAGCGGCAGGAGTCAATCGTTGAACGACCTGACCGCGACCGCGACGTTCGAACCTATGCCGGGCGTGCAGTTGCGCTGGGAGGTCCGGCGTGACTGGTCGAACCACCCTTTCTTTCCCGGAGAAAGACCCGGCGTGATGAATCGAAGCCAAACAACGGCCTTGATGGGGCTAATCTTGTGGTACGGAGGCAAGACCGGGACGTGGTAGACGATCGCCGGCCCAATCCCGAAGCGTTGTTGGCCGCGGCGGCCTCGGAGGAACGGAGCCGCAGCCGCGGCAGGCTGAAGGTCTTCTTTGGAGCGGCGCCCGGCGTCGGCAAGACCTTTTCCATGTTGCAGGCGGCGCGGCGGGTGCGCGAAGCCGGCGCCGAAGTCGTGGTGGGCATCGTCGAAACCCATGGCCGCGCCGAAACCGGCGAACTGCTGGATGGGCTGGAAACGCTGCCGCGGAAAGCGGTTTCGCATCGCGGCATACAGGTGGAGGAATTCGATCTCGATGCGGCGCTGGCGCGCCATCCTGGAGTGCTGCTTGTCGACGAATTGGCGCACACCAACGCGCCGGGATCGAGGCATTCCAAGAGATGGCAGGATGTCTTTGAGTTGGTGGATGCAGGCATCGATGTCTACACGACGTTGAACGTCCAGCACCTGGATAGCCTCAACGACGTGGTTGCTCAGGTGACCGGGATCACGGTGAGGGAGACGGTTCCGGACTCGGTCTTCGATCAGGCCGATGAGATCGAACTGGTCGATCTGCCGGTCGAGGAGTTGCGCGGGCGCATGCTGGAGGGCAAGGTTTACTTCGCCGGTCAGGCGCAGCGCGCCATGGAGAATTTCTTCCGCCCCGGGAACCTGATTGCCCTGCGGGAGATGGCGCTGCGCCGCACCGCCGATCGTGTGGACGCCCAGATGCGGACCTACCGCAGCCACCATGCGATTCAGCCGACCTGGCCGGTCACCGAGCGGCTGATGGTTTCGATCGGCCCAAGCCCGTTCTCCGCCAAGCTCATCCGTGCCGCTAAAAGGCTGGCCGACCGGCTTCAGGCCGAGTGGATTGCCGCCTTTGTCGAAACGCCCGAATATGCCGAGGCCGCTGCCGATGTTCGGGAGCGGGTCCTGTCCTCACTGCGCCTCGCTGAGCAGTTGGGCGCCGAGGTGGTGACGTTGAAGGGCAGCAACGTTGCTGAGAGCCTGCTGCAGTATGCCCGCTCACGGAACGTCTCCAAGATCGTACTGGGGAAACAGGCTGGCCCTCTGTGGCGGCGGCTCTGGCGAGGATCGGTTCTCGACGACCTGATCGGCAGTAGCGGCGATATCGGCGTGATCGCGGTTTCCGGGGAGGTCGAAGGTCCGGCGTCCAGCATCCGTGCGCTTGCTGAACCTGCCGGGAGCGGCTGGCGGGAATACCTCCTGGCAGCAGCGGTCGTCGGGCTGTGCACGGCTGTCTCCATCGCGCTCCGTAGCGTCTTGAATCCGGTCAATCTGGTGATGTTCTTCCTCCTCGGCGTGGCGGGGATCGCAATGCGATCGAGTCTACGGGTGGCCCTGACTGCATCGTTTCTGAGCGTTGCCGCGTTCGACTTCTTTTGCGTGCCTCCTTACTATACGTTCGCCGTGTCCGACTACGAATATGCGGTCACTTTCCTGGTCATGTTTTTTGTTGCCGTTGTGATCAGCACGCGCACCGTCCACATCCGCATGCAGGCAGCTCACGCCGCTGAGCGGGAGGCCCGAACCCAGGCCCTGTACCGGCTCGCCAGGGAACTGGCGGGCGAGACGCGCTGGTTCGAAGCCGCCAGGAAGGCCACGGCGGTCACCCGCGATGTGTTCGCCTCGAAGATCGCCCTCTGCTTTCCTGACGACGCCGGTCAGGTGAGATTCGCCAAACGCACGACCGACGATCTGCCCATGCCGAGGAGCGAGGAGGGCATCGCGCAGTGGGTTTTCGACCACGGGCAGAAAGCCGGGCACGGCATGGAAACCTTGCCGGGAGCGACCGCCATGTATCTTCCGCTGCGAGGTGCGCAGCGGACTCTCGGAGTAATGGCTGTGGTCCCGGCGGCTGGCGATGTGCTGGCTTCGCCCGAGCAACAGCATTTGCTGGAACTTTTTGCCAGCCAGACGGCGCTTGCGATTGAGCGCGCCCAGGCGACGGCGGCGGCGCGCGAAGCCCAGTTGCAGATGGAGACCGAACAGATGCGCAGCGGGCTGCTGAGCGCCGTATCGCATGACCTCCGTACCCCTCTGGCGACGATCACAGGCGCCGCCAGCAGCCTGCTCGAACAAGGCAGCCAGATGGATGCGGAGACCCGCAGAGGACTGACTGAAAGTATCGAGCAGGAGGCCGAGCGCCTGAGCCGCCTGGTGAACAACCTGCTGGAGATGACGCGCATCGAATCGGGCGCGATGAAGCTCAAGCGCGACTGGTATCCGATCGAGGAGATCGTCGGCGCCGCGCTGCACCGCCTCGACAAGGTTCTGAAGGATCGCCCGGTGAGCGCGGTGATCCCCGGGGATCTGCCGCTCATTTCAATAGACGATGTACTGATCGAACAGCTCTTGCTGAATGTTCTCGAGAATGCGGCCAAGTACACGCCACCGGCTTCGCCCATTACAATCGAAGCCCGCGCAGCCGGCGGCGGGGTCCAGATAGACGTGGCCGATTCCGGTCCGGGCTTCGTTCCAGGTGAGGAAATCCTTGTTTGGGAGAAATTCTATCGTGGGAGGCAGGAGGGCGCCCGCGGGGCGGGACTGGGATTGGCCATTTGCCGTGCCGTCGTCCAGGCCCACGGTGGGAAGATTGAGGCGAAGAACCGGCCCGATGGCGGGGCCTTGATTCGAATCTGGCTTCCACTGGGCGGAACGCCGCCGCGGGTCCCTGTGGATGACTAACACGGCCGAGATCCTGATTGTCGAGGACGACCCGCAGATCCGGCGGTTCCTGCGAGCCACGTTAACCGCGGAGGGTTATCGGTTTCATGAGGCGTTGACGGCGTCCGAAGGCATCGCGCAGTGGGCCGCCCGGCAGCCCGACCTGATCGTCCTTGACCTTGGGTTGCCAGATCGGGATGGGGCGGAGGTAATCCGGCATGTGCGCGAAACCAGCCAGACTCCGATCATCGTGCTGTCGGCTCGAGGCCAGGAGAAGGACAAGATCGATGCCCTTGACCTTGGAGCCGATGATTTCGTGAGCAAGCCGTTCGCCGTAGGCGAGCTGCTGGCGCGCATCCGGGCGGCGCTCAGGCGGGCGTCGATCATCGCCGATCAGGCGGAAGGCGCGATCTTCCGCACCGCAGGCGTGGAGGTGGATCTGACGAGGCGGGTCACGTCGGTGAACGGACGGGAAGTCCACCTGACACCCATCGAGTTCCGCCTGCTCCAGACGCTGATCCGGCACGTGGGCAAGGTCATCACCCAGCGGCAACTCCTGGTTGAAGTCTGGGGCGCCCAGCACAGCGAGCAAAGCCAGTATCTCCGCGTCTACATGGCTCAGCTGCGCCGCAAGCTTGAAGCGGATCCGGCACGGCCAAGATTCCTGCTCACAGAGCCGGGCGTCGGCTATCGTCTCGTGGAGATCCTCTGACATGTGGCCCGCAAACAGATTTCCGTCGTAGAATCAATTGGTTTCGAGTGGAGCGTCAGCAGTGTCACGCGATCGCCCTCAGCGGCTGGATCGAACGCATCTCCTAAACTCCATCCGCTGGTTAACGGCGGGAGAATTCGTCTCGCCGGGGATTCTCCGTTCCCGCATACGTATTTCGTAGCACTTGGGGAGCCAATCTATTTCTGTCGGCATAGGAAACCCGGTTTTCTTGGACACAGAGTTGGCTAACTGACCGAGATCCAGGGAGACTAAACGCAATGCCAGAAGATATGAAAGTCTCTATCGGTTCCGGGGCGGTGGGCCGCGCCCTCCGGGCTCCACCACCGCCCACCAATCAATTCCGGGTCTCTTCTTCCTTGCTGCCGCAGGCTCGCGCGCAGGCGGTTCCTCCGCCGAAGCG
>PNKE01000017.1 GCA_013822245.1 Candidatus Solibacter sp. | reverse complement strand
AAAAGCAATCGGCCGCTGGGGACAAGACCACCGCCGCCGGCGCCGGCGAGACCGGCGAGGCCACCTCCGCGGCCGCCACGGCCGGCGATTCTGAAAAGCCGGACCCGATTCAGCCCGGCCAGGACAGCGGCGCTTTGCATGTCGTGGCGAAGCCCCAGTCCGCGATGCCTGCCCGCCGCACGGAAGCCGCGGCCGCCGCACCGGGAACTCCTGAAAAGTCGAACCCAATCCCGCCCTGCCAGGACAACGGCGCGTTGAAGGCCGCGA
This sequence comes from Candidatus Solibacter sp., assembly GCA_013822245.1. GTDB lineage: Bacteria > Acidobacteriota > Terriglobia > Bryobacterales > Bryobacteraceae > PNKE01. The sequence continues at coordinate 123,671 of PNKE01000017.1, read as the reverse complement.
CGCAATCGTAGCAGGCTGCCGGACTCATGAACTGCTCACCGGCTGAAGCGGGCCTGGGAATGGCGCATCTTGTCTCCAGTACCATGGGTGTACGGCCGCTGGCGCCGCCGGCGGCGTGAATCAGGCGCTTTCTGGGGCGCCGGACTGCCGCCGATCAAGGGGAGACACATGGGAAGCTGGGGCTGTCCACATGAAGTGAACGGCGTTTGCCTGCACGTGAAGAGCGTGCCGTGCGATCCCGGCATGAAGGGCTGCGTTCTCTACGGACGGGTGACGTTCAGCAACCCGGCCAGGAATCCGCGCCCCACAACCGCGGCCCCTGGCAATGCCGCGGCGGAGCCGCCAGCAGGGCGGAATCCGACTGGCCTGTCTGCTGAGCCGGCGCAAGAATAGGCGCGTTCCGGACCCGTTACGGCAGCGGTTCGGCCCGTTCGATCAGGTGCAGAATCGTCCCCGCCGGGTCGGTGAAGAAAACCACCTTGTTCCCGCCGCGGATCTCCGGCTCGGTGAGAAACGTCACGTTCAACGACCTCAGCCGCTCCAGTTCCGCCTCGAAGCCGGTGGTGGCCAGGGCGAGGTGGCGCAAGCCGGGCGTCTTCATCGCCGTTTCGGGGGCGTCGCCATCGGACGTGATGATTTCGAGCATCGTCCCGTCGGGCGCCTTGACGAAGTAGGCGGTCTTGCCGCGGTAGTTAATGACGAAGCCGAGAGTATCGGCGTACCACTGGGCGAGCGACGCCGGGTCGGGCGTGGCGATGGCTGTATGTTCGATGCCGTTGATCATGATTGAAGTCCTTGCGACTTCAAACATATCACCTGGCCCGCATTTCTCACCAGCACCCGGCGTCGTGAAAAATGCGATCCAGCGCGGACCCTATGCCCCGAGCTCCCAGCGCCGGAAGTACAGCGCCTGGCGGACGATGGGCAGCGTGCGCTTTTCGAGCGCCTTCATCTGCGCCTCGCTCAGCGGCGTGAAGTTCGAGGCGAGCTTCACGTCCTGTTCGAGCTGCGCCACCGAATCGACGCCGATGATCGTGGTGCTCACCGGCAGCGAGAGGTTGTAGGAGAGCGCTTCCTCGATCGTGAGTGCGCCCGGTTTGGCGGTGCGCGCCGAGGCGGGTTGCTGGTCAACGGGCGGCGGGGTCCAGGTCGACAAAACGCGCCCGCGCGTGACCACCTTCATCGAGATGGTGCCGAGTCTCATCTCCTGCGCCAGCGGCAGCAGATGTTCGAGGAAGCTCAGGTAGTGGCGGTCGGCGGCGTTGATGGCCAGCAGCAGGGTGTCGAACGGGAACCGCTTGATGGCATCGGCCAGCACGTTGGGCTCGAAGTGGCCGGTGACGCCGAGGAAGCTCGCCATGCCCTGGCTGCGCGCGGCCTCCAGCGCCTTCATCGCGCCGTTGGGGGCGAAGATCTGCGCCAGTTGCTCCTGGGTCTGGAGGTTGTGGATCTGCCACAGGTCCAGATGGCCGGTCTGCATGTTCTTGAGCGTCTGTTCGAGGATCTTCATTGACCCGTCGTAGGTGCGGTCGGCCGTCTTGCTGGTGACCCAGGCCTCCTTGCGGCGGGTCTTGATGACGCGGCCGATGTTCTGCTCACTGATGCCTTTGCCGTAGCCCGCGGCCGAATCGATGTAATTGATGCCGAGGTCGAGCGCGCGATGGATGATCTGTTCGGATTCGGACTCGCGGCCTGCGATCTCGAGCGTGGCCTGCGCGCCAAGGCTGAGAATGCCCACGCGGAAGCCCGTGCGCCCGAGATTGTTCATCGGCATGGCCTTCTCGGTCCGGGGATTATAGGGAAGGGCGTGCCTGATCGAGGTGGGTGCGGCCGCGGCCGTGGCCGCGATGCCGGTAAGTCCTGCGCCGAGGAATCCGCGTCTGTTCATGGTGGGGTTACTCCTTGTTGACTCCCACTCTACACCGGTCTGAGGCGACGCGCGTTGCCGCAGCGCTCGGCGGTTCGGCGGCGGCTCGTGTCAGTGAGCGGCCTGATGCGCCGCGGCGGCTTCGTTGAAGCTGTAGCCGAAGCCGCGCACCGAGCGGATGATGCCGGAATCGGAGGAATCGAGTTCGATCTTCTGGCGCAGGCGGAGGATGTAGACGTCGACGGTTCGGTCGGTCACCATGCGGTCCTGGCCCCAGACGGCGTCAAGCAGTTGCTCGCGGGAGAAGACGACGCCCGGACGGCTCATCAGGAACTCAAGCAGCCGGAACTCGGTGGCGGTGAGCGCAACCGGATTGCCGCCCAGCGTCACGCGGCACGAGGTGCGGTCGAGTTCCAGGCCGCCGGCCTTGAGCGTCCGGACCGGCTGGGTCTGCACGCGGAACTGGATCTTGATGCGGGCCACCAGTTCGCGGACGAAGAACGGCTTGACGATATAGTCGTTGGCGCCGAGTTCGAGGCCCACGATACGATCGGTTTCCGAGGCCCGGGCGGTGAGGAAGATGACCGGGATGTGCGCCAGTTCCGGATGCGACCGGATGCCCTTGCAGATGTCGAGGCCGTCGGAATCGGGCAGCATGATATCGAGAATGGCCAGGTCTGGGCGTTCACGCCGGCAAAGCTCCACGGCGCCCTTGCCTGTCTGAGCGCCGACGAGTTGAAACCCCTCTTTCTCGAGGTTGTATTTCAGCAGCGCGTAGAGGTCGGCGTCGTCCTCAATGAGCAGGATCTTCTTCATAAAGTGATAGGCTCATCCAATAGTGCCGATGCCTGATTACATTCAGGTTACATTTGTGTGAACTCTGTCTGAATCGAGCGGGAAGCCGCGCCGGCGGCCTTATCGTCGGCCGGCAGCGTGAAAGTGAAGGTGGAGCCCTTGCCCGGCTTGCTGTCGACCCGGATGGCGCCGTTGTGGGCCTTGATGAGGTGTTTGACGATGGCCAGGCCGAGTCCGGTGCCGCCGAGGTTGCGCGACCTTGCCTTGTCGACGCGGTAGAAGCGCTCGAACAGCCGCGGCAGTTCCTCGGCCGGAATGCCCATTCCCGAGTCGCGGACCGCGATCTCAATGAAATTGCCGGCCGGCTTGCAGTCCACGGTGACCGAACCGCCCTCGGGGGTGTACTTGATGGCGTTGTCGACCAGGTTGCCGATGATCTGGTGGACGGCTTCGGAGTCGCAGAAGACTTCGAGGGCCGGGTTCAGCGTGCCGAGGCTGAGAGCGATATCCTTCTTCGCGGCCACTGGCGAGAGCGAGTCGATGCAATCCAGCAGCAGCTCGCCGGCGGGGTACAGGGCGAACTGGAACTTCCGGCTCTTGAGTTCGATGCCGGAAAGCGTCAAAAGGTCGGCGGTGAGGCGGCCGAGGCGTTCGGCGTTCTGGCGGATGATGTGCAGGAAGCGGATGTTGTTTTCGGGATCGTGCAGGGCGCCGTCGATGAGGGTTTCGGTGTAGCCCTGGATGGAGGCCAGCGGGGTGCGCAGTTCGTGCGAGACGTTGATGACGAAGTCCTTGCGGATGCGCTCCTGTTTTTCCAGTTCGGCGTGCTCGCGTTCAAGCGCCTCGAACATGCCTTGCAGCTTTTCGCCGGTTTCATTGAGCTGGCGGCCGAGGATGCCCAGTTCGTCGTTGCCCTGATGGTCCAGCCGGGCCTTGAAGTTGCCGGTGGCGAGGGTGGAGGCGTATTCGATGATGCGGCCGAGTTTGGCCGAGATGGACCGCGCGAACAGCGCGGCTACAAGGATGGCGGGCAGGAAAGCGAGGGAGGTGTAAAGCAGCAGTTGGGTTCGGATGCCGGCGATGCGTTCCTGAACCTGGTCGAGCGGCATGGCCAGCCGCAGCGCGCCCTGGTTGACGGGGACGGCGACATAGAGAAAATCGGCGCCCAGCGTCGGGCTCTTCCTGATGCTGGTCCCGGCACGGCCCCTCAGCGCCTCGATGACCTCGGCGCGCTGGCCGTGGTTGGCCATTCTGCCGGCGTCGGCTTCGGAGTCGTTGATCACGCGGCCGCCGGGCTCGATCAGCGTCACCCTGCCGCCGGATGCCTCGGCAAGGGCCTCCATGTCGTCAGCGTTGACGCGGGCCAGTCCGCGGTCGCCCAGGACGCCGAGCATGCGGGCCTTGCTGGTGAGTTCGCGGGTGAGGGTTTCGACATAGGTGCGTTCGGCGATGCGGGCGGCGAGGAAGTCGACCGCGGTAAGCGCCACCACCATGATGATGAGCACGGCGGCGATCAGCTTGACGAAGATGCGTCCTGTCATCGGATCACCTCGGCGAATAGAGGCCGTTGGCCCGCGCATAGGCCACAACGGCTTCGGGAGCGTCCTGGATGCATGCGCCGTTCTGGAAACCTTCCCGGATTCTGGAAGACGACACCGGCAATGCGAGGGTTTCCAGCCGGTGCACGCGCGCGCCGGCCGGGACCGGGTAATCGTAACCGGGCCTGGAAACGACGATGAACCCGGCGGCCTTGATGACCTCATCCGACCGGAACCAGGCGCCGATTTCGGCGAAGGCGTCGGCGCCGATCAGGAAGAACAGATCATCGCCCGCGGCCAGCGTCTTGCGCACCTGCTCGATCGTATCGATGGAGTAGCTCTTGCCCGGGCCCTGTTCGAGGCGCGATGCGACGAAGCGGCTGTCGGCGGCGCAGGCCAGTTCGACCATCCTGTGGCGGTGCTCGAAGGAGGTCGTCGTGCCGGGGGCCTTATGCGGCGGGTTGCCGGCGGTGACAAACAGGACGCGGTCCAGCCTGAACCGGACGGCGGCCTCGCGCGCGATGGTGAGGTGCGCGTTGTGGACGGGATCGAAGGTGCCGCCGAAGAGGGCGATGCGCAAGCCGGGTTGAACCTCCGTGTCAGCCATTCAGTATCGCCCGATGACAAGGCCGGCGTCAGGCCAGGTAGTCCTTCAGCTTGTCGAGCAGGCTCTTCTCCTCGGGCTCGTTTTCGGCCGGAAGCGTCTCGCGGAGCTGCTCGAACAAACGCTTCTGCTCGCGCGAGAGTTTTTTCGGCGTGCGGACCTCGATGTGGACGATCAGGTCGCCCTGGCCGCCGCCGTTGACGAAGGGAACGCCTTTGCCGCGCAGGCGCATGGTCTCGCCGGGCTGGATGCCGTCGGGGACCTTGATCGTCTCCAGGCCGTCGAATGTCAGCACGTCGATCCCGGTGCCCAGCGCAGCCTGGGCGACGTTGATCGGCACGACGCAGTGCAGGTCGTACTCCTTGCGCTCGAAGATCGGATGCGGCTTGACGCTGAGGAAGACATAGAGGTCACCGGGCGGCCCGCCGTTCACGCCGGGCTGGCCTTCGCTCTGGAGCCGCATCTTCATGCCGGTGTCGACGCCGGCGGGGATCTTGACCTTGAGCTTCTTGGTGACCTGGGTGACGCCTTCGCCCTTGCAGGCCTTGCAGGGGCGGCGCAGGAGCTTGCCCCGTCCACCGCAGGTGCCGCAGGACTTGCGTATCGACAGGAAACCCTGCTGGTAGAAGACTTCGCCGCGTCCGCGGCAGGTGGAGCATGTCGTCCAGCCGTCCTCGGATTCGGCGCCGCTGCCGTTGCAGGAGGTGCAGTTTTCCAGCTTTGGGAGCGCGATGTCGGCTTCCAGGCCGCGGATGGAGTCCTCGAACGAAATCTCGAGGTCGTAGCGGACGTCGTCGCCGCGCTGGGCGCGGGTTCTGCGGCGTGCGCCGCCGCCGCCGCCGAACAGGTCGCCGAAGCCGAAAAAGTCGCCGAAGATGTCGGCGAAGTCGGCGAAGGCGTCGGGGTTGAAGCCCTGCTGGGCGGCGTTGCCGACGCCGGCATGGCCATAGGTGTCATAGGCGCGGCGCTTTTCGGCGTCGCTCAGCACGCCATAGGCTTCGGAGGCTTCCTTGAATTTCTCCTCGGCTTGCTTGTCGTTCGGGTTGCGGTCGGGATGGTACTTGAGCGCCAGCTTGCGGTAGGCGCCCTTGAGTTCCTGCTCGCCGGCGTTGCGCGGGACGCCGAGAACCTCGTAATAATCGCGTTTGGCCACCGGCATGCCCTACTTTTTCACCGCCACGCGGACCATGCTCGGCCGCAGCAGGCGGCCTTTGAAGGTATAGCCGGGCAGCAGGTCGCTGATGACGGTGTGGTCCTCCCGGTCCTCGCAGGGAACCATCTCGATGGCGTGATGGAGATTGGGGTCGAACGGTTTGCCCGCGGCGTCGATGGGTTCGAGGCCGAGTTTGCCGAGCGTGTCGTTCATCCGCTGATAAATGAGTTCCACGCCGCGCGCAAACTCCTCGCTGGCGCCGGACTGCGCCAGGGCGCGGCCGAAATCGTCGAGGATGGGCAGCAGCGATTTGACGGCGTCCGAGGCGGCGTACTCGATCAGGTCGGCGCGTTCGCGCCCGGTCCGCTTGCGGAAGTTGTCGAACTCGGCCGAGCGCCTCAGCAGCATGTCGCTCAACGCGGACTTCTCGGCTTCCAGGCGGTCGCGCTCGGCGGCCAGCGATTCGAGCGCGGACGCCACATCCAATTGCTCGACCGCGTCACCGCCGGCGGCTGTGCCGGGCGCAACTTCAGCGTTTTTGGTTTCTTCTTGCATATCTCGTTCAATCAGCCTGGATGCATCGCACTCTAGCGCGGCAGGCTCCTGATGGCCTCGCCCAGGTGGGCGACGGCGGAGACCACTCGCGAATAGTCCATGCGCATCGGCCCGAGGACGGCGATTTTGGTTTCCAGCCCGCCCGGCAGGTGGACGGTGACGCCGATCAACGTCAGGTCCTTCATCGACGGGTGGGCCTTCTCCAGCCCAATCTGAACCTGCAACTCTTCCGAGCCGTCGACGATAAACCGGTCGAGCAGTTCCATGAGGCGCTTTTTCTCTTCCAGGGCGCGGAACAGGTCGCGGAGCTTTTCCTTCGTCAGGTGCAGGTCGAGGCCGACCAGATTGGCCGTGCCTTCGACGAACACCGCCGGCGTGAAGGCGATGTCAAGCAGGCCCTTCTCATAGAGAACCGTCAACTGGCGCAGCACGCGGTCGTAGGCGGCGCTTTCAAATTCGAAACGGCGGCGCAGTTCGGCGCGCGCCGAGGGCACGCTCCAGCCGGTGAAGTTGCGGTTGACGTAGTTGCGGATGGAGTGAAGTTCGTCCTGGGTGGCCGGTTCGTCGAGGGTGACCACCTGATTGCGGATGGCTCCGTCGCGGGTGACCACCACCATGAGGACGCGCATGTCGGGCAGCAGGATGAGTTCGACCTGATCGAGTTCGATGCCGGCGGCGGGGATGGAGGCGACGATGCCGATGTTGCGGGTCATCTCGGTGAGCAGGTGGGAGGAGTGTTCGGCGCGGTCCTCGGCCGTGGTCAGCGCCGACAACTCGTCGCGCAGCCGGGCCAGTTCGGTGGCCAGCGAGCGGCTGGCGGCGACCGACTTGGCGAACTGCCGGAACGCCTTTGGCGTCGGGATGCGGCCGGCCGAAGTGTGGGGCTGGTCGAGATAGCCCAGGTCGGACAGATCGGCCATGATGTTGCGGATCGTGGCTGGGCTGAGGTTGTCGCGCCTGGACTGTGCGATGGTCCGGGAGGCGACCGGCTCGCCGGTCTCGATGTAGTTACGCACCACCGCGTTCAACACTTCCAGCATTCTGGCGTTCAGCGCGATATCCATTGGCGTAACTCGTGGAGCGCACATGCTCCTACTGCAATTATAATGCCCTTGCCATGATGACACGCAGGACATTCGGCGCCTCGGCCGCGCCAGCGTTTCTCAAACTGCCGCGCGGGACAAAACAGCCCAACCTGCTTTTTCTCATGTCCGACGACCACGCCGGCTACGTCATGGGCTGCGACGGCGACAGGCGCGCCCGCACGCCGAACATGGACCGCCTGGCCGCCGAAGGCGTCCGATTCGCGTCGCATTACTGCAATTCGCCGGTCTGCACGCCGTCGCGCCAAAGCCTGATCACCGGCCAGATGCCGCATATGGCGGGCGTCACCCAGTTGCGTACGGCTCTGTCCGCCGAAAAGCCGACGCTGGCCAGGATGCTCAAGCTGGCCGGCCACGCAACGGCCACGTTCGGCAAGATGCATTTCAACCAGCCCGGCAAGCCTGGCCTGCACGGCTTTGACCTCTGTCAGACCGAGGATGTCATGCAGCGACGCTGGGCGGCCGAAGTCCAGGGCGGGGCACTGCCCGCCGGGGTCAAGACGAAGCCCCTGCCGTGGCGGCCGTTCCAGACGCCGGCCAAACAGTGGCTCAACGCCGGTTGCCTGCCTTACCCCCGCGGCGAGGCCGGCATGAAGGGAGCCTTCATCGCCCGCCAGGCCGAAGCGTTTCTGGAGGAGCATCGCGGAAAGCCGTTCGCTCTCTGGACCAGCTTCCACGAACCGCATTCGCCGTTCGACTTTCCCGTCGAAGACCGCGCGGCATTCGATCCGGCGGGGTTTGACGACCTCAGCGTAGGGCCGCAGGACGGCGGCCAGATCCCGCTGATCTTCCGCGACCTTTCACCCGCCGAGAAGCGCGGCATCGCCGCCGCATACTACACGTCGGTGCAATTCCTCGACCGCAACATCGGCCGGGTTCTGGCCAGGCTGAAGCAATTGGATCTGGACCGCGACACGCTGGTGGTCTACACGGCCGACCATGGCTACATGCTCGGACAGCACGGGCGTTTCGAGAAACACTGCGGTTATGATCCGGCGCTGCGCGTCCCGCTCATCATGCGCCTGCCAGGACGCGTCCGGCCGCGCGTGGTGCGCGATTTCACCGAACACCTGGATCTGGCGCCGGCGATCATCGACCTGCTTGGGCTGGCGAGGCTGCCGGTGGAGCACGGCCAATCGCTGCTGCCGTATGCCGAAGGCCGCGGGCCGCGGCAGGTGCGCTCCCACATTGTCAGCGAGTATCTGGAGAACGAGGAGGTCTTCGTGCGCGACTCGCGCTGGAAGTACATCTACTGCTCGGGCCGCCGCAAGCGTGAGGACGGCTACCTGACCGCCGATCCCACGCCGGGCCGTTATCAGCGGCTGTTCGACCTGGAGCATGACCCAGGCGAATTCACCGACGTCGCCGCCAAACACCCCGATGTCGCCGGGAAGATGAAAGAGATCGCGCTGCGCCGCTTCCGCGAAACGCACATGGAGGCGCGGTCCGAGCCCAAGGGAAAATCGCTCGACGATTCGCTCGACTTCTACGTCCGCCCGCGCGACAACGCCCCTTCGGCCGAATCCAAGCCCTGATTCATCACCCGGCCGCGGGCGCGCTCCTGAACAGCGCTGCTGTCTCCGGCTTCAGAAGCACCCAGAAGGCGTAGAGCGACACGGCCGTGCCGAACGGCACGTTCAGCAGGTTCAAAGCGGCCAGGACGATGCCCAGAACCCGCGCCCACGGCCGCAGGTTGATCAGCCCGTAACCCAGAATCAGGCAGGGCAGCGAAACCACCAGCACCACCGTGGTAACCACAAGCGCCACCAGTTGCAGGACCGCCGCCGGAACTCCGGCGTCTTCAACCGCATATTGGAAAATGTCGCTCACCACCATGGCTCCGCCGAAGATCGCCGCTCCCGCCAGCAGGCCGAGCGCGCCCAGCACGACATTGAACCAGGCCAGTATTTTCAAGTGCGTCATCATGGCAGAACCTCCTCGAGGCGAAACCGCATAAGCCATTGTACGCCCGGCGGGCGAAGGCGCAAGGCTGCCGAGCACGGTGAGGGTTTCCAGTTAGAATAGTCAGGAGGAGATATCCGGATCGACCGGATCAGCAAGCCCGCCGGCATCGGAGATGATGAACTCTTTGTACCTTGCAGTCCTGGCCGCACCGCCATCCGCGTTTCAGAAGATGTCGAGGGCGCTGTCGGACCGCACCTTCGCCGGCATCCACGAACTCTCCTGGTTCGACTATGCCCTGCTGGTGCCCTACTTCCTGCTGCTGGCCGTGCTGGCGATCTACGGCGCCCACCGCTACCTGGTGATCAAGCGCTACCTGAAATCGCGCCATCTCATCCCGCGCGTGCCCGCGCAGCGTTTTGAAAAGCTGCCGCCGGTCACCATCCAGTTGCCGCTGTTCAACGAGCGCAACGTCGTCGATCAATTGCTTGAGTCCGTCCTGAAGGTCCGCTATCCGAAGGAACTGCTGGAAATCCAGGTCCTTGACGATTCAACCGACGACACGCATCCCTACACCCAGGCGCTGGTCGAACGGCTCAAGGCCGAGGGCCACCCGATCGAATACATCCATCGCGCCAACCGCCAGGGTTACAAAGCCGGCGCGCTGCAAAACGGCATGGCCCAGGCCAGGGGCGAGTTCATGGCCGTGTTCGACGCCGACTTCATCCCGCCGGTGGATTTCCTGGAAGACACGATCCATTTCTTCGCCGACCGAAAAGTCGGCGTCGTGCAGACGCGCTGGACGTATCTGAACCGCAACCACAACCTGCTCACCGAGGTCCAGGCGCTGATGCTCGACGGCCACTTCGCGCTCGAACACACGGCGCGCTGGGGCTCGGGCCTGTTTTTCAACTTCAACGGCACGGCCGGCATCCTGCGGCGCGAGATGATTATCGACGCCGGCGGCTGGCAGCACGACACGCTCACCGAAGACTCCGACCTGAGCTACCGCGCGCAGCTCAAGGGGTGGCAGTTCATGTATCTGCCATGGGTCGAGTGCCCGTCGGAACTGCCCACCGACACCTACGGCTTCCAGGTGCAGCAGCAGCGCTGGGCCAAGGGCCTGACGCAGGTTTCGATGAAGCTGTGGGGCACGATCTGGCGCTCCGACATCAGCTTTCGCGAGAAGGCCGAGGCCTGGTTCCACCTCACGCCCAATATCAGCTACCCGCTGATGGTGATCGTCTCGGCGCTGATGCTGCCGGTGATGATGGTGCGGTTTTACATCGGCTGGCAGCAGCTTGTGTTCGTGGATCTGCCGCTCATCATCTGTTCGTTCTGGTCGATCGTCGCCTTCTACCTGCTGGCCGAAAAAGAACTCTATCCGGACAATTGGAAGCGCGCCGTCTTCATCCTGCCGTTTCTGATGGCCATGGGCGTGGCGCTCACGATCTCGAACACCAAGGCCGTCATGGAAGCGCTGATGGGCAAGCAGTCGTCGTTCGTCCGCACGCCGAAATACGCGCCGAACGCGGCCGGCGGCGGCTCGGCCATGGCCGTGGGTTATCGCCGCAAGAGCGGCTGGCTGCCGTTTGCCGAGATCGGCATGGGCATCATCTTCCTGTTCATCGTCGCCTACTGCATCGACGTGATGAACTTCTTCGCGCTGCCGTTCCTCTCGATCTTCGTCTCGGGCTACCTGTGGGCCGGCTGCAGCACACTGTGGCAGGAATACCAGGCCAAGCGCCGCTGGCAGCTCACCGCCCGCAAAGTCGAAGTGGAAGCCGCCGGTTAGCCTCTACAGCATCGCCTCGATGCCCTGGATCAGGCGGTCGATCACGGCCATGTCGGTTTTCGGATTGAACAGCACCGCCTTCCAGGCCGGCAGCGCGATGCCGTTCGGCGAGTGGCCGATGCTGGTGGTGAAGCTCAGGCGGGCGTCGAGCGCCGGGTCCATCGACTTCTCGCGCAGTTCATACATGCGCCGGATCTCGTCGGCGTAGCGCGCGAAACGCTCCGGCGCGATGTCGCCCGCAAGCGCCTGTTCGTGAATCCGTTTGGCGTCGCGGCCGCGCGGCAGCACCCACCACAGCACGCTGGGGCCCGTGATTTGCATGTTGAGCACCTTGCAGTACTCGATCTCCTCCAGCCGCTCCTTGAGCACCTGGGCCAGTTCCAGCGCCCGGCCGACGAGTAACTGCCAGCCGGTGAGTCCGATGCCATTGAGCGACGCCATCACCGTGTACGGCCCCAGCGCCGGGCGGGAACATTCGAGCGTGAACAGCGCCGGATCGCGGCGGCCGTCGGCCTCGGAGAAGTACGGCGTCTCGGTGACCGAGCGCGAGAGGTACTTCAAATCGCCGCGGCGGTTCACCAGGAACGCGCTGCCGGGATAGTGGCCCCAGCCCATCTTGTGGAAGTCGATGGTGATCGAATCGGCCACCTGAAGGCCACGCGCCGGTTCCTGAACGCGCCTGACGAGTTCGAGCAGTTTGGGCGAGAAATCAAGCCCGTTCTTGTCGCGGTCGTATTCGGTGAGGAAGCACAGCACCCAGCCCACGGCCGCGTCCACATGAAGCTGCGGCGCGGGTACGCCATGGCGGGCGGCGAAATCGTCGATGATGCGCCGGATGCCGGCGACATCGTCGATGCCTGAGCCGTCGGTGGTGCCGAACGTCGCCGTCACCCAGGCGACGCGCGTTCCGGCCTTGTGCAACTCTTCCAGCTTTTCGCCCAGCAGATCCAGCCTCATCGAAAGCGCGCCGCCGGTCGGGATGGCGTGCAGTTGTTCGGTCCCGATGCCCAGCCACCCGGCGATGCTTCTATTGGAATAGTGCGACGCTTCGCTCACGATCCCGGCCACGCGCACGCCGTTCAGCCCGCTCTGCATCGCGCCGGGCAGCACGCGTTCGATGCCGATCTTCGCGCCATACAGATTCGAAATCGTCCCGCCCATGGTGAACACGCCCCACGGGTCGTCGGTGTGGTAGAACAGCAGATTCGCCAGCGCCGTGACCGACTTCACCTCCAGTTCATTCGAGCGGTGGCTGTAGGTGTCGGTGCACAGATTGGGGTTCTTCAACAGACACGCCAGCCCGCCGATGAGCGACGCGTAATTCGCCGGACCCTTCACGTTTTCGAGATGCAGCGGCGACTGCCAGCTATCGGTGCCCCAGAAAAACGGGAACACGGCGTCGCGCGCGTCCTTCAGGTTGCCCGGCAGCACGTGGATCTCAGGATTCACCTGCGCCGTCTCATAGTTCTGCGACATGCGCGGCGCCGGAGGCAGAACGCCCTCGGCCTCGACGGCTTGCAGGAATTCGCGGAAGATGGCCGTGATCGCCTCGGCGTCACAGGTGAAGAAGTTGTTGATGATCTGGTCGTAGAGCTTCTGGTTCATTGCGTTTCTCCAGCAGGTTTCCCGGCGGCGGCGCCGTCAACTACTCCAGCGGCAGATTCAGGTAGCGCGCCGCGTTCGAATAGCAGATGTTGCGCACCAGCGGGCCGGCGAGTTCATCGGAATCCGGCAACAGGCCTCTTTCGATGTCCGCGCCGATCAGATTGCAGAGCACCCGCCGGAAATACTCATGGCGCGGGTAGCTCATGAACGAGCGCGAGTCGGTCAACATGCCGACAAACTGAGAGAGCAGGCCGCAGTTCGACAGCGCGTTCATCTGCCACTCCATCGCCTCCTTCTGATCGAGGAACCACCAGCCGGAGCCGAACTGGATCTTGCCGGCGATGCGGCCGTCCTGGAAGTTGCCGATCATGGTGGCCAGGATGTAGTTGTCGGCGGGGTTGAGGTTGTAGACGATCATCCGCGGCAGCGAGTTGGCGGCGTCGAGCGCGTCCATGTAGCCGCCCAGGGCGTCGGCCTGCGGCCAGTCGCCGATGGAGTCGTAGCCGGTGTCGGGGCCGAGTTCGGAGAGCCGGCGCGAGTTGTTGTTGCGGCGCGCGCCCAGGTGCACCTGCTTGGTCCAGCCGCGGGCGGCGTCGAGTTGGCCGAAGTAGAACATCATGAACGCCGAGTAAGCCACGTGCTCTTCCGGCGTCACCTCCTGGAACGAACGCGCCTTGCCGAAGATCTCCTCGGCCTCGGCCAGCGTGCAGGGCGCGCCGAAAAGGCGGTTCAGGCCGTGATCGCTCAACCGGCAGCCGATGGCGTGGAAGGCGTCATGGCGGGACGTTATGGCGTCGAGGAAGTTCTGGAACGTGTCGATATCCTGATTCGCGGCCAGTGCCAGCTTGCCGACCCAGGCGTTGAAGTTCTCGGGCTGATGGACGGCCAGGGCCTTGTCCGGACGGAAAGTGGGAAACACCTTCGCAGGGCAATTCGACGCCGCGATCTGCGCATGATATACCAGATCGCCGGTCGGGTCATCGGTGGTGCACAACGCCCGCACATTGAACTTCTTCAGGATGCCATGCGCGCTCAGTTCGTCGGTTGCCAGCAGCCGGTTGGCCTCGTCCCAAACCGCAACGGCCGTCGATGCGTCGAGCAGCACATCGATACCGAAGTAGCGTTTCAGTTCCAGATGCGTCCAGTGATAGAGCGGGTTGCGCAGCGTGAGCGGCACGGTGTTGGCCCAGGCCAGGAACTTGTCGCGCGGATCGGCGCCGCCGGTCACCAGGGATTCATCGACGCCGGCGGCGCGCATGGCCCGCCACTTGTAATGGTCGCCTTCGAGCCAGATTTCGAAGAGGTTGGCGAAGCGGCGGTTTAGGGCGACGTCGACCGGCGGCAGATGGCAGTGGTAGTCGAGGATCGGCTCGGCGGCGGCGAAGTTGTGATACAGCCGCCGGGCGGCGGCGGATTCCAGCAGGAAGTCGTCGTGGATAAAAGACATGGCTGTTCCTTACTTTAGAGTAAAAGGTCTTAACCAGCCAGGCGATCAGCCCTCCGCGCCCAGCGCGTCCAGCATCCCGTTGATGCGTTCCAGCAACTCCCGCCCGTCCTGCGTGCCCGTTGCACCCTCGAGCGGCAGCCTCAATATCCCCGCCGGCGTGAACTGCGCCCCGGCCGTCGCGCTCACCAGTTCCATCAGCGCCCGCGGATCCACCCGCGCCCCAGGATGGAACTTCACGTTGATGCCCTGGCCCCGCTTTTCAATCGACTCGATCCCGGCCCGCTCGGCCCGCGTCTTCAGACGTGAAAACTCCACCAGCCGCCGCACCGTTTCAGGCGGCTCTCCATAGCGGTCCGCCAGTTCCTCCAGCACCGCCGCCGCCTTTCCCGGTTCGCCCGCATCCGCGATCCGCTTATAGGCCCGCAGCCGCTGCTGTTCGTCCCCGATGTAGCCCGGCGGAATCCGGATATCCAGCCCCAGGTTCAAACTCGAATGAATCTCCGGACCCACCGTCTCGCCCCTCAACTCCCGTGCCGTCTCGTCGAGCAGCTTCAGATACGTCTCATAACCGACCGACCCGATATGGCCGTGCTGCTCGCCCCCCAGCAGATTCCCCGCGCCCCGCAACTCCAGGTCCAGCGCCGCGATCTTGAACCCGGCGCCCAGATCGGAAAACTCCTTCAGCGCCGCCAGCCGCTTCCGTGCCACCTCGGTCAACTCGCCGTCTTCCGGAATCACCAGATACGCATAGGCCCGCCGGTTCGACCGCCCGACACGCCCGCGCAACTGGTACAACTCGCTCAACCCGTAGTTCTGCGCGTTCTCGATGATGATGGTGTTCGCCCTCGGAATATCCAGCCCGTTCTCCACAATGGTCGTCGCCACGAACACGTCCGACTCGTGCCGCATAAACCCCAGCAGCACCTTCTCCAGCGCATCCTCGCCCATCTGCCCGTGCCCTACCGAGACCCTCGAATTCGGCGCCAGTTGTTGAATCGACGCCGCCCGGCTCCAGATCGACTCCACCCGGTTGTGGATGTAGTAAACCTGCCCGCCCCTCGACATCTCCTGCTCGATCGCCGTCCTGATCATCCCGGTGTTGAACCGCGCCACCACGGTGTGGATCGACAACCTGTCCTTCGGCGGCGTCTCGATCACCGACATGTCCCGCAACCCGAGCAGCGACATATGCAGGGTCCGCGGAATCGGCGTCGCGCTCATCGTCAGCACGTCCAGGTTGTGCCGCAACTGTTTCAGCCGCTCCTTGTGCCGCACGCCGAAGCGCTGCTCTTCGTCCACCACCAGCAGGCCCAGATCCGGATAGGCCACGTCGTTCGACAACAGCCTGTGCGTGCCGATGACCACGTCCACCTTGCCCGCCGCCAGGTCCTCCAGCGTCAGTTTGATCTCCTTCGGCGACCTGAACCTGCTCAGCAGTTCGATCCTCACCGGAAAGGCCTGGAACCGCCTTCGGAACGTCTCGTAGTGCTGGAACGCCAGCACCGTCGTCGGCGCCAGCACGGCCACCTGCTTGCCGTCGCCCAGCGCCTTGAACGCCGCCCGCATCGCCACTTCGGTCTTGCCGAATCCGACGTCGCCGCACAGCAGGCGGTCCATCGGATGCCCGCCTTCCATGTCGCGCTTGATCTCCAGCGTGGCCTGCAACTGGTCGCGCGTCGCCGGATACTCGAAGCTGTCCTCGAACTCCCGCTGCCAGTTCGAATCCGGCGAAAACGCAAAGCCCTGGGCCGCGCGCCGCGCCGCATACAGCTTCAACAGCTCTTCGGCCATGTCGCGCATCCGCGCCTTCACGCGCGACTTCGTCCTGGCCCACGTCACCCCGCCCAGTTTGTCCACCGTGGGCGCGCCCTCGCCCGAGCCGCGGTACTTCTGGATCAGATCGAGACGCGTCAGCGGGACATACAGCTTCGAGCCGCCCGCATACTCCACCGCCAGGAAATCCTCCATCCCCTGGTCGCCCCGGATCTGCTGTATCCCCACATACTGCCCGATGCCGTGCCGCGCGTGCACCACATAGTCGCCCGCCTTCAGGTCCAGGCTCTCCGGCGTAAACAGCGCCATATGGCTGCGGCGCGACGGCGCTTCGGCCTCGGCCGTCTCGAACAGATCCTCATACCCGATCAACGCCAGCTTCGAATCCGGAAACACCACCCCCCGCCGCACCTGCCCCTGGACGACATACACGCTGGCCAGGTCCGACGCCATATACGCCCGCTCCGACAGAAAGGCCGGCGTCGAGCCCTTCAACTCGATGCCCAATTGAAACGGCAGCGCATACTCGGCGAAGATGTCGGCCAGCCGCTCCACCTCGCCCTGCGCCGGCGCGAAGAACATCACCCTGTGCCCGGCCTGCACCAGGTTCCGGGCCTCGGCCACCGCCGCCTGCATGTTGTTGCGGAACCGCAGCGGCTGCCGCGACCCGATCTCGAGCGGCGCGAGCGCGGTGCGCTGCTCGCCCTCCAGCGCCAGGCGCCTCAACTCGATTTCGCTCCGGTCCCGGCCGTGCGCGGCCAGTTCGCCCCACCGGAACCACAGCTTTTCCGGCTCGATGCCTCCCAGCGCGCCCCCGTCCAGCCGCTTCCACAACCGCTCGCTCGCCGCGATCAAATCCTCCGGCTCGTCCCACACCACCACCGCCGCGTCCAGCAGATCCTCCAGCGCGCCCTTGCGCTCCCGCGCCGCGGCGTCGTAGAACTCCCACCCTGGAAACGTCTCGCCCGGAGTCAGGTCCCTCACCCCGGCCGCCCCGGCCGCCGCCTCCACCGCCGCCCGCGTCCTCGGCGTCTCTTCCAGCGGCAGCAACGCCACCTCTTCGATCTTCAACACGGACCGTTGCGTCTGCGGATCGAACCGCCGCAGGCTCTCCACCGTATCGCCGAAAAACTCGATTCTCACCGGCTGGTGCGATTCCGCCGGAAACACGTCGAAGATCCCGCCCCGGATCGAATACTCGCCCTCCATCTGCACCGGGTCCGCCCGCCGGTATCCGGCGCTCTCGATGTGCGAGGCCAGATCGTCCATGCCGATCTCTTCGTCTTTCCTTACCGTCACCGCCAGTTGCCGGTAATACGCCGCCGTCTCATGCCGCAGCAACGCCGCCGCCGCCGGAGCCACCACAATCGAACACCGCCCCGTCGCCATCCGGTGAAGCCCCACCGCCCGCTGTTCCCTGATCTCGGTGTGTGGCGACAAGCCCTGCCCCGGCAGTGCGTCGAATGCCGGAATCAGAGCCGGCCGCGGCGCGCCCGAGCCGGCGAGCAGCAGGGTGTGGAAAGCGTCCAGCAGTTCCACCAGCTTTTCCGCCGCGCCGTTGGATTCGGTCACCACCAGCACCGGCGTCTCCAACGCTTCCCACAGCAGCGTCAGGTACAGCGCCTTCGCCGTCGGCGTCAACCCGCCCAGCCGCGTCAGGCTCCCGCGCCCGCCGCTCAGCCTGCGGACCAGTTCCTGAAACGCCTGATGGCGCGCCAGTGTGCCGAACTTCTCCCGTACCGCCGGATTGATCACCGGTTGCTCAGACGCCCGTCTTGCGCCGCGCGACGATCTCTTCCACCGTCGCCGTCGTCGAGTAGCCCCGCTCCAGCGGGATCAGCTTCACCTGGCCGCCGGCCGCTTCCACTTCCTCGCGCCCGGCCACGAAATGCGACCAGTCGGCGCCTTTCACCAGCACGTCCGGTAAAACAACCGAGATCAACTGCCGCGGCGTGTCCTCGTCGAACAGCGTGACCGCGTCCACGGCCTCCAACGCCAGCGCCAGCGCCGCCCGTTCGTTCTCCGGGATCAGCGGACGCAACGGACCCTTCAACCGCGCCACGCTGGCATCGCTGTTCAGCGCCAGAATCAGCACATCGCCCAATGCCCGCGCCTGTTCAAGCAAACGGATATGGCCCGGATGCAGGATGTCGTAACAGCCGTTGGTGAACACCACCCGCCTGCCTGCCCGCTTCCAGGCCGCGCGCGCGTCCATGAGTTGTTCCCAGGAGTAAAATTGACCCATCTGATAAACCGGAACCAGGCGTTCCGGTTACCAGTGTAGCGTTACCGCTCGCCCGTGCCCGGCTCGCTGCACGGGTCGTCGCCGTAGTCGAACGTGTAGATATCGTCCAGCTTCGAGCCGGGCGGCATCATCGCCAGTTCCTTCAACTGTCCGGTATGCATCTCGTAGATCCAGCCATGGATCGTCGGCTGGTTCATCGTTCGCCATGCCCGCTGCACGATGGATGTCTGCGCCAGGTTCTGCACCTGCTCGATCGTGTTCAGTTCCACCATTCTGTCAAACCGCGCCTTCTCGTCCGCGATCGCCTCCAACTCCCGCGAATGCAGCCTGTAAACGTCCTTGATATGCTGCAGCCAGCGGTTGATCAGCCCCAGCGGCTTGCGGCTCATGGAATTCTTCACGCCCCCGCAGTTGTAGTGCCCGCAGACGATGATGTGCTTCACCTTGAGCACTTCCACCGCGTACTGCAGAACGCTCAGCATGTTCAGGTCCGTGTGCACCACCATGTTGGCGATGTTGCGGTGCACGAACAGTTCGCCCGGGTCGGTGCCCGTGACCTCCTCGGCCGGCACCCGCGAGTCCGAACAGCCGATCCAGAGGAACTCCGGCTTCTGGTCCTTCGCCATGTCCTCGAAGTAGTGCGCATTCGCGCTCAGCCGGTCCTGCACCCAGGCCTTGTTCGCAAGCAGGAGTTTCTTGTAGCTTTCCATTTCCTTACCTCTTCTCCGGAGCCAGCCTGCTCTCCATGTGTTTCAATTCCACCTTGATGTCCTTATACGGAGCCAGTTGCCGGAAATCCTCTATCGCTTCGTAAATATCGTGGTCGATGAACAACGCCTTGCTTCCGTCCACCACCACCTTCGCCCCGTTGGGCAGCTTCCGCAGCTTCGACCGCAGTTCGCTCTTGTTCACGAACGTCATGTCCTTGTTGAAACGCATCAGGTAGTCGTTGTCGTGATGCACCACCGACACCGCCTCGTGATGATTCTCCCGGATCACGAAAAACAGGCCGAACGAGAGGCCGATCAGCACGCCCACCAGGAGGTCCGTGAACACCACCGCCGAAATCGTCACGATGAACGGCAGAAACTGATGCAGACCGTCCTTATACATTTTCCGGTACAACGCCGGACTCGTCAGCTTGTACCCTACCGCCAACAGCACCACCGCCAGGCTGGCCAGCGGCGTCAGATTCAGCAGCGACGGGATCAGCAGCGTCGAACCCAGCAGCAGCAAGCCGTGGATCAACGAGGACATCTTCGTCCTGCTGCCCGCGTATATGTTCGCCGTCGTCCTCACCACCACCGACGTGATCGGCAGTCCCCCGATCAGCCCCGACATAAAATTGCCCGTCCCCTGCGCCAGCAGTTCCCGGTTGGGCGGCGAGATCCGCTTGTAGGGATCGAGCCGGTCGGCCGCTTCCAGCGACAGCAGCGTCTCCAGGCTGGCCACCAGCGCCAGCGTCACCGCGACGATCCACACCTTCTGATTCGTGATGGCGTTGAAGTCCGGCAGCATGAAGTTCGCGAAAAACGCCGCCAGCGAATCCGGCACCGGCAGGTTCACCAGGTGCGCCGGATCGGTGAGCTTCCACAGCGGCGCGAACAGCCCGAACGCCTGGTTCATCCCGATGCCCAGCAGCACCGCCACCAGCGCCCCGGGAATCAGCTTGAAAAACTTATTCGATTTCGCCATCCTGTCCCAGACAATCAGGATCGTCAGGCTTACAGCCGTGATCGCAACCGCCCCCGGACTGGCGCTCATCACCGCCGCCGCAATGTCGGTCAGCGCGTTCTCTCCGCCGATGGCGAAGAAGCTCAGGTCGCCCTCCCACCTGACATCGCGCCCCAGCGCGTGCGGGATCTGCTTCAAAATAATCAGCACGCCGATTGCGGCCAGCATCCCCTTGATCACCGAGTTCGGCACATACTGCGCAATCACGCCCGCCCTCACCATGCCCATGAAAAACTGCATCACGCCGGCGATGGTCACCGCCAGCGTAAAGGCCTGGAACGAGCCCAGCGTCGATATGCCCGTGGCCACGATCACCGCCAGCCCCGCCGCCGGCCCGCTGACGCTCACATGCGAGCCCGACAGCAGCGCAACCACCGTGCCGCCAATAATACCCGCGATGATGCCCGAAAACAGCGGCGCCCCCGACGCCAGTGCAATCCCCAGGCACAGCGGCACGGCCACCAGGAAGACAACCGTCCCCGCTGGCCCGTCGAATCGAAAAAGGTTTCCGGAACTGGTCTCCAACACCTGTGTCGGAGTTTCAACGTCTGTTGGTTTAATCATGCCTGATTATCTGAATGTTTCAACTCTAGCACATCCCAAACCGTCCGAAGCCGCTTTTATGCCTCTCAGCCAGCTCCCTCCGGTCATTCTTCCACGGCGCTATTCTACTCTTGAATTATGCGGCTGCTTGTCAGGGCGACAAATTGGGTCGGCGATGCCGTCATGAGCCTGCCCGCCCTGGCGGCGCTCCGCCGCCATTTCCCAGCCGCCCACATCGCCATCCTCGCGCGGCCCTGGGTTGCCGGTCTCTACCGCCACGAGCCTTTCGCCGACGAAATCATCCCCTACCAGCCCGGCCCTCGCCTCCAGGGCCTGCGCGACCGCCGCGCCATGGCCGCCTCGCTCGGCGCCATGCAGTTCGACTGCGCCATCCTGCTTCAAAATGCCTTCGACGCCGCCTTCATCACATGGCTGGCCCGCATCCCCCGCCGCGTGGGCTATGCCCGCGACGGCCGCTCGTTCCTGCTGACGGATCCCATTCCCCGCCCGTCGAAAGGCTCCATCCCGCCCCACGAAAGCTTCTATTACCTCCACCTGGCCGGCAGCCTCGGCTGGCTCGACGAAATGCCCGCCGCGCCGCTTATCCGCCTCGAAGGCGCCGCCAAGGCCCGTGAAGCCGGCATCGCCCGCTTCCGCGCCGAAGGCCTGGACCGCGTGATCGGCCTCAGCCCCGGCGCCGCTTACGGCAACGCCAAACGCTGGTGGCCCGAACGATTCGCCCAATCCGCCGCCCGTGTCGCACTGGAGACCGGCTCCGCCGCCGCCCTGTTCGGTTCGCCTTCTGAACGCGAACTCTGCACTCACATCGCAGGCCTGCTCGCCAAGTCCGGCATCGACGCCCGCAACTACGCCGGCCAGACCTCGCTCGATGAATACATCGAACGCGCCGCCGCCTGCCTCGCCTATCTCACCAACGATTCCGGCGCCATGCACATCGCCTCCGCCCTCGGCCTGCCCACCGTCGCCGTCTTCGGCGCCACCAACCACATCGCCACCGGTCCCACCGGCCCACTGGCCCGCGTCATCCGCCGCGACGTCGAATGCAGCCCCTGCCTGCTCCGCGAATGTCCCCTCGACCACCGCTGCATGGCCGCCGTCTCGCCGGAAATGGTGGCTGACGCCGCCCTCGAACTGTTACAAAGGACTTAAGTGGACACCCGCACCAAAATCGTCGACGCCGCCCAGTTCGCCCGCCAGATCGAAACCTGGCGGGCCGCGTCCATCCCGGTCGCCATCGCTTCAGGCACTTTTGACCCCCTGCTCGCCGCCCACGCCACGCTCGCCGCCGGGGCCCGCCCCGCCGCCGGACGCCTCGCCGTCATCCTCACTGAACCCGCCGGCCCCATCCTCGATCCACGCGCCCGCGCCGAACTTGCCGCTGCCCTGGCCGCGGTCGATCTCGTCACCATCGCCGCTGCCGGCCTGCCCCCCGCCGATCTCGACTGGGACGCCGCCCACGCCTCCACCGCCTCGGCCTTCGTCGCTCACGTGCTCGGCCGCATGAGCTAAACTCCCTCCCAGATGCCGGTTTCAAGCATCCTCGTCGTCCGGCTCGGCGCCATGGGCGACATCATCCACGCCCTGCCCGCCGCCGCCGCACTCAAACGCGCCTTCCCCGGCTGCGCTCTTTCCTGGGCCGTCGAACCCCGCTGGCGCGACCTGCTCGAATCCGGCGGCCTCGCCGATTCGCTCATCGAAATCGACCGCCGCGGTTACCGCTCGGTCGCCCTCGCCTGGCAGCGGCTGCGTTCCACCGCCTTCGACCTCGCCATCGACTTCCAGGGCCTTATCAAATCCGCCGCCGTCACCCGCGCCGCCCGCGCCGCCGAGCGTATCGGCTTTGAACGCGCCCAACTCCGCGAACCCGCCGCCGGCCTCTTCTATACCCGCCGCTTCCACTGCCCCGCCGCCCACGTCGTCGACCGCAACCTCGAACTCGCCGCCCACCTCGGCGCATCCGCTGAAGCCGTCGAATTCCCTCTCCCGCCCGGACGCCCCGAAGGCGATCTCCCTACCGGCCCCTTCATCCTCGCCTCGCCGCTGGCCGGCTGGAAGGCGAAACAATGGCCCGCCGGTCACTGGTCCGCACTCGCCCGGCTGATCCACTCCGAAACCCCTTACCAGCTTGTCCTCAACGGCCCCGTTGGCGTCGCCCAGTTCGCCTCCGCCGTCCCCGGCGCCGCCATCCATGTCTCCTCGGTCGCCGGACTCATCCATGCCTCCCGCCTCGCCTCGGCCGTCATCGGACTCGACAGCGGACCCCTCCATCTCGCCGCCGCCCTCTCGCGCCCCGCCATCGCATTGTTCGGACCCACTGACCCCTCCCGCAACGGCCCCTACGGCCCCACCGTCCATTGCCTGCGCACTCCCGGCGCTGACACCACCTACGCCCGCCGCCCCGAAATCCACCCCTCCATGCAAGCCCTTACCCCCACATCCGTCTTTCGCGCTTTAATAGACCTGTTGGAGCCGCGCCGTTGAAACGCATCTTTCCCAAGCCCTACGCCAAACGCGTCCAACGTCTGCGCGTGCCTTTGGGCTTCGTCCTCGCCGCCGTCTTTCTCTATCTGGCCAGCCCCCATTGGCGGTCCCTGCTCGCCGGCCTTCCCCTCTCGGCCGCCGGACTGGCCCTGCGCACCTGGGCCGCCGGCCACCTGCGCAAGGACGAGTCCCTGGTCTGGTCCGGACCCTACGCCTGGACCCGCAACCCGCTCTACCTCGGAACATTCCTCATCGCCCTGGGCTGCGCGATCGCCGCCGCCCAGCCCGTCATCATCGCCTCGGTCTTCGCCCTCTTCTTCCTCATCTATATCCCCGTCATGGAGCAGGAACAGGAACACCTCGGCAATCTCTTCCCCGCCTACGCCGAATACGCCGCCCGCGTCCCGCTGCTGCTGCCTCGTCCGCCGCGGGTCCATTCCCCGCTCAGATACAGCGGAGACCTGTGGCGCCGCAATAAGGAATGGAAGGCCTGGTACGGCTTCCTCGCGGTTGAGGCTTTCCTGCTGGTCCAAGTCCTGCTAAGCTCGGGGCGATGAAACTCTCTTTCTGGGGCGCCGCCCAAACCGTCACCGGCTCCATGCATGAGCTGAGCGTTCAGGGCCGCCGCTACCTTCTCGACTGCGGCATGTTTCAGGGCCGCCGCTTCGAAGCCCGCGCCCGCAACGCGACGTTTCCCTGGCCAGGCTCGTCGGTTGACGGCGTCATCCTCTCCCACGCCCACATTGACCATTCCGGCAACCTGCCTACGCTCGTCAAGAACGGCTTCGAGGGACCCATTTACACAACCCCGGCCACCATCGACCTCTGCGCCGCCATGCTGCCCGACTCCGCCCACATCCAGGAAAAGGACGCCCTGTTCCTGGCCAAACGTAAAAGCCGCCGCCGCTCGCTCGGCGAAGACGACGCCACCGAAATCGCCGAACCGCTCTACTCCCTCGCCGACGCCGAGGCCACCATCCCGTTGATGAAGGGCATCCAGCTCGGCGACGAGTTCCAACCCGGCCCCGGCCTCAACTGCCGCACCTACGACGCCGGCCACATGCTCGGATCCACCGCCATCTATATGGACATCGAGGACCACGGCAAGCGCCGCTCGCTCGTCTTCTCCGGCGACATCGGCCGCAAGAACCTGCCCATCATCCGCGACCCCCAGGACCTCCCCCCGGCCGACTACCTCATCATGGAGTCCACCTACGGCGACCGCCTCCACCAGGACTCCTGTTGCGTCGAGGACAAACTCGCCGCCGTCATCAACCGCACCGCCAACCGCGGCGGCCGCGTCATCTGCCCCGCCTTCGCCGTCGGACGCACCCAGCAGCTCGTCCTCGTCCTCCATCAGCTCATGCTCGCCGGCCGCATCCCCGGCATCCCCGTCTTTGTCGACAGCCCGCTCGCCGTCAACGTCACCAAGGTCTTCCAGTCCCACTCCGAACACTACGACGAAGAGACCAACGGCTTTGTCTGGAACGGCCTCGACCCGTTCTCGTTCAAGCAGTTGCGCTACGTCCAGGAGGTGAGCGAGTCCAAGGCCCTCAACGATCTCCGCTCGCCCTGCGTCATCATCTCGGCCTCGGGCATGTGCGAATTCGGCCGCATCCTCCACCACCTCAAAAACAACGTCGAAAACCCCCGCAACACCATCCTCATCACCGGCTTCCAGGCCGAACACACGCTTGGCCGCAAGATCGTCGACAAACGACAGGAGGTCGCCATCTTCGGCGAACCCATGCGCCTGCGCGCCGAGGTCGTCAAACTCAACGAACTCAGCGGCCACGCCGACCAGTCCGAACTGCTGGCGTGGATGAAGCCCATCGCGCCCAAGCTGAAAAAGGTCTTCCTGGTCCACGGCGAACCCCGCCAGTCCCAGGCCCTCGCTCAGGCCATCAAGTCGATCTATGGAATTGAGACGGTGATCCCCGCCAGAAGCGAGAGCTTCCAACTCGACTGAAGCCCTCGCGGCCGCGAGCCGGTACTGGGCCACCACTCCACCCAAAATGGGACGACTGGCTCTTTCGGTTCCGTCCCAAACCGGGTGTAATCAGGTCATGGCTAGCGTACTCGGCCCACTCCGCAACCTCCCGGCTCCCCGCACCCGCGCCAATCGGGCGTCCTTCGAGCATCAACGGGATCTTGCGGCTACGGCTCAGGGCGCATCGCTCGGGATCAGAGCGCTGTTGCCGCCGGCGGCGATGTCCTCCGTGCTCATCAATTACGCCTATCTGCAACTGCTCGACCTGCTCACCACCGCCGCCTTCCTGCTGGCCGGAGTCAAGGAGGCCAACCCAATCGTCGTGTTCGCAATGGAGATAGCGGCCAACCCCATTCTTGGAGTGGCCGCCGTGAAGGCTCTCGCCCTGATGCTCGGCCTGTATTGCTGGTGGTCCAACCGCGGCCGCCTGCTCAAAATGGCCACCGCCTTCTACGCCGTCCTGGTCGCCTACAACCTCGTCTGCCTCATCCTCGCCCTCGGCGCCAGTTAGCCGCTCAGGCTCCGCCCAACTGCACCAGATAGCCGTTGAGCTTCGAGAAAATGGTCGACATCGGTCCGGTCGCGCCCCACGGGATCAACGCGCCGCCGGCCACCGCCACAAACCCCGCCAGCAATGCGTACTCGATCAGATCCTGCCCCTGCGTGCTCCGCAGGCGCCTTAGCTCGCACACCAATATGAGCAACCTGTTTCCGGCGCTTCTCATGGTAGCCCTCCACGTCCGTTCGTACTAGTTCTAGAGTCACCCCACTTCAGTTCCAAGGCAACCCTCCTAATCCAGTAGAAAGCCGAGGAAACCGCCTTAGGACTGAAGTTCCACGCTCCGCCAGATTCCTTCTCCTCCGCGCGGCTGGAACTACCTCCTCGCTCCGCGCCGGGCGAGGTCTCTCCACGCAATTGCCGGTGCCGCGCCCCGCGGCTTCGCTATAATCATGAGTTCATTGCTACTCAGTATCCTCATCCCCGTGTTCAACGAGCGCGCGATCGTTGAGAAAAGCCTGCGCGCCGTGCTCGCCGCGCCTCTGCCCGAGGGACTCGGCCGAGAACTCATCATCGTCGACGACTTCTCCACCGACGGCACGTCGGGGATTCTCCAGCGCATCGCCGCCGCCGAACCATCAATCCGCCTCTTCCGCCACCCGGTGAACAAGGGAAAAGGCGCCGCCGTGCGCACCGCCATCGGCCACGCCGGGGGCGACTTCTGCCTCATCCAGGACGCCGATCTCGAATACGACGCCAACGAATACCCCCTGCTGCTCAAACCGCTGCTTGAAGGCCGCGCCGACGCCGTGTTCGGCTCCCGCTACCTGGCCGGCGAAAGCCGCCGCGTGCTGCCGTTCTGGCACACGATGATCAACCAGTTCCTTACCCTGGCCTCCAACATCTTCACCAACATCCATGTCACCGACATGGAGACCTGCTACAAGGTCTTCCGCTCCGACCTGCTGAAATCCATCCCCATCCGCTCGGACCGCTTCGGCTTCGAGCCTGAGATCACCATGAAGTGCGCCAAGCGCAAGCTGCGCATCTACGAGGTGCCGATCTCCTACCACGGCCGGACTTACGAGGAAGGCAAGAAGATCGGCTGGTGGGACGGCGTCAAGGCGCTGTTCGTCATCCTCCATTTCTGGATCATCGACGACCTTTACGTCGAACCCTACGGCAAGGGGACGCTCGTCAACCTCACCCGCACGCCCGCCTACATCTCCTGGCTCGTCAAAATGATCCGCCCGCTGCTCGGCGACGACGTTCTAGAACTCGGCGCATCCACCGGCGTGTTCTCCGGCCGACTCATGGGCAAGCGCCACCGCTACGTCGCCGCCGAATCCGACCCCTTCTACCTGCACGCCCTGGAAAACCGCTTCCTGCGCACCCCGAACGTCGAAGTCGCGCCGGTCGCGGCGGCCGAACCGGCCAGCTTTCCCTGGCGCGCCGAGTTCGACAGCGTGGTGATGTTGAACGTGCTCGAAGGGCTCGAACGGCCCGATGAAACCCTGCGCGCCGCCGCCGCCGCCCTGCGCCCCGGCGGACGCGTCATACTGCTCTCCCCGCTCGGCCCCGGCCTGTACGGCTCGGTGGACAAATCGATGGGGCAGTTGCGGCGCTTCTCGCGTTCGGGCCTGGAAAAGATGCTCTCTGATGCCGGCCTTGAAGCCGACAGCTTCCGTTCGATCAACAAATTCGGCCGCATCCCGTGGTTCATCAACTCGAGGATCCTCGGCAGCCGGTCGCTTTCAAAACTGTCGCTGAAGATTTTCGACAAGACCGTCTGGCTGTGGCGCCTGCTCGATGCCGTCACGCCCTGGCCCGGCCTTTCCGCCGTCGTCTCGGCCCGCAAACGAGACCAGTAGGCCAGGCCCCCCGCCGCGCCGCCGATTCCGCCAGCAGTCCCGGCCTGTCAGGCTCAAGGCGCGCCTCGCCGCCAGGTTGCCGTGACCGGCGCCCCCGCTCCACCGTCCGGCTATCGGTTCACTGCCACTTCAATCCGCTTCACCGCGCCCCGCCTGGCCGAGAACTCGATCTCCTTGTTCACCGGCGCCCTCTTGCCCGCGCCCGTGCCGGCCATCCATACCTCGGCCAGATAATACCTGCCGTCCACCAGATAGAACACCAGTTTGGCCTCCCGCGGACTCGACGGGCCGCCCACCGGCGATCCCAGGAACGATACCGGCTTGCCCCGCTCCGGCCTGGCCGTCACCAGCCACGTGCCATACGCCGGCTCGAACACGTATCTGCCCGCTTCCATCCGCTCGCCGTCCAAATCGAATGCGAACGGCACCGTCGCCCTGGCCACCCCCAACTCGGAGGCCGCCGCGCCGCCAGTCACCATCACCGCGAACGCCGCCACCGGCAGCGCCGCCAAAACAAACCGTCGGGTTCTGTTTAACATGTTCGTCCAGCCTCTCTTCGTCTGTCCCACAACCATCTGATGGCTTCGTTCCGCGCCCCCGCCCCTGCTTCTGCGTTTGCGCTTGCCTGATGTGAATTACGGCCCACAGCCCAAAATGGTTCGTAAAAACACTCGAATTTACAACTGGAACGAATGTAACAATGTGCCAATTAGCGAATTGGAGCTGATTGGCACACCATGGCGGCGCCCCCCGGCGTCTTCAGCGCGATGAAGCCCGGCTTGCCTGCCCGCCGCCGGCCACCTTCAGCAATTTCGGCGCGCCCGCCGGCTTTTCGAACACCAGCTTCGGCCCCGCGCCCGCCTCGTATGCGGGCATCTCCAGCGTCATCAACGCCGAATCGCCGTTCTCCCCGAGGATCTGTACTACGCCTCGCGACCGCGCCCGCACAATCAGATATCGCCCCGCGCGCATCGTCTTGCCCGCCGCTTGAAATGCGAACGGGATCTCGGCCCGCACCTCGCCCGCACTGAGAGCCGGCGCCTGGCCTGCAAATGTCAATGCCGCCGCCACCGCCGCGAGCGCACACTTGTATCCCATGTTCAATGTCATCACTGATCTCCTGATTTGATTTCCGTCGGTGGGCGTTCACAATATATTCAATCGTGTCCGCTCATTTATGAATACGGATAATCAGGTCCTATATTTCCGACATAAATGTAAAACAAACCGCCCCCATCGCCCGCCTGCCATCCCCCCCTCAGGCGGCCGAGTACACCTTCGCCAGCGCCCGCTTGAACGCCGCCATCTCCTCCGGCGTCCCGATGGTCACCCGCACATGGTTCGGCATGGACGGCCACGACCGCCCCACATACACCCGCTCGCGGGCCAGCGCCCCGGCCAACTGCCTGCCCGGCCGGCCGGCGTCAACCATGATCTTGTTCGACACGCTCGGGATGTAGCCGGTCTGCCGCGCGTCGAGCCACTGGCACAGATCCTCGCGGATCTTCCTCACATACGCCCGCCGCTCCGCGACAAGCCCCTTCACGCCCAGGCTCACCCGCGCCCCCACCATCCCGGTGGCCGGCACAAACCCCACCCCATACGGCCCGATGCGCCCCAGCACCTCCGGCCTGGCATACATGAGACCCGCCCTCAACCCCGCCATCCCGTAGATCTTCGAAAACGTCCGAAGCACGGCCACGTCCTTTTCGCCGTCGATCAACTTCAACGCCGATGGAACCTCGGTGAAATGGATATACGCCTCGTCGATCAGCGCGCAACTGCCCGCCGCCATCTCCTTCACCAGCCGTTCCAGATCGCCCATCGGCGTCACTGTCCCGGTGGGATTGTTCGGCGTGGTGACATAGAAAAGCGCCGGCTTGCCCGCGGCCGCGGACAGCATCGCCCCCACGTCGTGCGCATAATCGGACTGCCGCAGCGGGACCCTGTGAACCGGAACCCCCAGAAACGCCGCCGCCCCTTCCGGCGACTCATAGCCAGGACTCGCCGTCACCAGCGGCATCCCCTTGCCGCAATAGGCCAGCACGGCCCGGTGCAGCGGATCGCTCGACCCCGCAAACGCCGCGCAATGGGACGCCGCCACGCCCTCGGCCGCCGCCCCCGCCCCGGCCAGTTTGAACGCTTCGCCGAACAGATACCGCCCGCCGTTGGCAGCCGTCGCCTTCACCGCCTCCAACGCCTCCGCGCACGGGCCCAGCGGAAACTCGTTGGCGTTGATCATCACCGCGCCCTCGGCGGCGCCCTGGATGTAACTGTTCTGCGCCAGCGTGGCTTCGTTGAAAAACGCCACGCCGCCGATCGCCGCCAGAAATCCCCGCCGCCGCACCATCGAAACCCGCTGCTCGTTGCCCATCGCCCGGCCTCCTCTTTCGTCTCGTCTCGGAACCGATCCACCGCGCCCGAACGCTCTCGCGCCCATGGGTCATGATAAGCGGGACCTGCGACAGAGAAGGCGCCCGGATCGCCGCCGCCTGGCGTTACTCCCTCTGCCAGCGTACTTTCGGCTTACGCGCCGCCCGGACTTCATCCACTCTGGGGGTGCGCGTATTGTGCGGCGCGTTCAACACGATCTCCGGATTCGACTCAATCTCATCCGCGATCGCCAGCATCGCGTCGCAAAACGCATCCAACTCCTGCTTCGGCTCGGTCTCGGTCGGCTCGATCATCATCGACCCATGCACGATCAGCGGAAAACTCACCGTATACGGATGGAACCCGTAATCGATCAGGCGCTTGGCCACATCGCCGGTCCTGACGCCGCGCGCCTCCTGCAACGTGTCCGAAAACACGCACTCGTGCATCGACGGCGCGTCATAGGCGATCTTGAACCGCTTCTCCAGCCGCGCCCGGACGTAATTCGCCGTCAGCAGCGCATCCACGGTCGCCTTCTTCAACCCCTCGCCGCCATGCGCCAGGATGTAGGCCAGCGCCCGCACCAGCACGCCGAAATTGCCGTAAAACGCCCGCACCCGCCCGATCGATTGCGGCCTCGCGTAGTCCCACGTCCACCGCCCATCGGCCAGCTTCACCCGCGGCGCCGGCAAAAACGGCTCCAGATGCGACCTCACGCCCACCGCGCCCGCGCCCGGACCGCCCCCTCCATGCGGCGTCGAAAATGTTTTATGCAGGTTCGAGTGCATCACGTCGATGCCGAAATCCCCCGGCCTCGCGATGCCCACCAGCGCGTTCATATTCGCGCCGTCCATGTAGACCTGCGCGCCCTTCCCATGCAGCATCCCGCAGATCTTCGCGATGTCCTGCTCGAACACGCCCACCGTGTTCGGGTTGGTCACCATCAACGCCGCCACGTCCTCATCGATCGCCGCGGCGAGCGACTCCAAGTCGATCATCCCCCGTTCATTCGACCTGATGTTGGCCACTTCATAGCCCGCGATAATCGCCGTCGCCGGATTGGTCCCATGCGCGGAATCCGGCGCCAGCACCTTCTTCCTCGGGTTGCCCTTCGACGCCAGATACTCGCGCACCATCATGATGCCGGTAAACTCGCCGTGCGCCCCGGCCGCCGGCTGCAGCGTCACCGCGTCCATGCCGAAGATCTCGCCCAGCATGCACTCCAGCGTCGCCACGATCTCCATCGCCCCCTGCGACAGGCTCTCCGGCTGATATGGATGCGCCCACGCAAGGCCTTCTGTCCGCGCCACCGTCTCGTTCACCCGCGGGTTGTACTTCATCGTGCACGACCCCAACGGGAACAGCCCCAGATCAATTCCGTAGTTCCATGTCGATAGCCGCGTGAAGTGCCGGATCACCTCGACTTCACTCACTTCGGGAAAATCCCGGATCTCGTCCCGAACATTTCCAGCGCCCAATGTTTCGGCCGGATCCGCCTCCGGCACATCCATCGGCGGCAACTGATAGCCGCGCTTGCCGGGCGTCGACAGCTCGAACAGCAGCTTCTCGTTCTGCGTGATATTCGGACGCGTCTTTCCAGTCGTGGCAGCCATTAGCTCAGCGCCTCCTTCACCGTATCCATCGCCGCCTTCGCCGACATCTCGGTCGCGCACAGCAACATCGAGTCTTCAAGCTCGGGATAGAACCGGCCCAGCGCCAGCCCGCCGACGATCTTCTTCTCCAGCAGCGCCTTGTTCACCGCCTCGGGCGACTTCGCCCTCACGACAAACTCATTGAAGAACGGCGCCGTGAACCGGCGGTCCAGCCCATCAGCGAGATACCTCGCCTTCGAGTGGTTTTGCATGGCCAACTCACGCAACCCTGCCTTGCCGTAGACCGACATGAACACCGTCGCCATGAGCGCGATGAGGGCCTGGTTGGTGCAGATGTTCGAGGTCGCCTTCTCGCGCCGGATATGCTGCTCGCGGGTAGACAGCGTCAGGCAGAACGCCCGGTTTCCGCCGGCGTCCACCGTCTCGCCCACAAGCCGGCCCGGAATCTGCCGGATGAACTTCTCCTTCGTCGCGATGATGCCAGCATACGGTCCGCCGTAGGACGGCGAAATCGCGAACGACTGCAACTCGCCCACCACGATATCGGCGCACTCGGGCGGCGCCAGCAGTCCCAGCGCCACGGCTTCGGTGAAGACGTCCACCAGCAGCGCGCCGTGCTTGTGCGCGAGGTCCGCCACGGCCTTCAAGTCCTCGATCGAGCCAAAGAAATTCGGCGACTGCACGATCACGCACGCCGTCCTGGCGTCGATCAACCGCTCAAGCTCCGCCAGGCCGATCTGGCCCGTCCTGGTGTCGTAGCCGAACGTCTCGACATGCACCCGCGCATTGCGGGCCTGGGTATGCAGCACCTCGCGGTACTCCGGATGCACGGTCCGCGCCACCAGGCAACGGTCGCGCCCGGTGATCCGCATGGCCATGAGCGCGGCTTCGGGCACGGCCGTCGAGCCGTCGTACATCGAGGCGTTGGCGACCTCCATGCCCGTCAACTGGCTCACCATGGTCTGGAACTCGAAGATCGTCGTCAGCGTCCCCTGCGCCATTTCGGCCTGATAGGGCGTGTACGACGTCAGGAACTCGCCGCGCGAGACGACGACGTCGCACATCACCGGCCGGTAGTGCCGGTAGACGCCGGCGCCGAGGAACGAGGCATACCCGGCGCCGCACTCCGCGCCCCGCCGCTTGAAGTAGTCGACAATCTCGTACTCCGAAATCCCCGGCTTCAACACCAGCGGGCGCTCGATGAGAGCCTCGGCCGGCAGGTGGCTATATAACTGTTCGAGCGACGCGAGGCCGCACGCGGCGAGCATTTCCGCCCGGTCTTGATCTGAATTAGGAAGGTAACGCAAGGCTGCCATGAACCCCCGAAACTACTAGTGTATCGAAGCGGCCCGTGGTTCGAGACGTCCTCCTCCACGCGGCTTGCCAACTTGAAGATGTCCGCGCCGCGCCCTACGCAGGCCCGGCCGTGAGCCGGCCGGCGTCAAGCGCAGCGCGCCGGAATGGGCCTAACCGGCGGCGGGCGGCGGAGCGGGGCGCGACTTCTTCCAGAGTTCGATGTAGGGCTTGAGGTCTTCCATCATTTTGAGCCAGTGGGCGGGGTCGAGCGACTGTGCGCCGTCGGAGACCGCGCGCGCCGGGTTGGGGTGGATTTCGACGATCATGGCGTCCGCTCCGATGGCGACGCCGGCTCGGGCCAGCGGCGGAACAAGGCTGCGCTTGCCGGTGGCGTGCGAGGGGTCAAGCGCCAGCGGCAGGTGGGTGAGTTCGCGCAGCGCGGCGATGGCGGCGATGTCGCAGGTGTTGCGGGTGGCGGTTTCAAACGTGCGGATACCGCGTTCACAGAGCAGGACGTCATTGTTGCCGTGGGCGACGATGTACTCGGCCGACATGAGCAGTTCCTTGATGGTGGAACTCAAGCCCCGCTTGAGCAGGACCGGCTTGCCGCAGCGGCCCAGCGCCTTGAGCAGGGCGAAGTTCTGCATGTTGCGCGCCCCGACCTGCATCATGTCGGCATAGGCGGCCACCATGTTCACGTCGGCATCCGACATCACCTCGGTGACGATGGCGAGGCCCGTCTCCCGGCGCGCCTTGTCGAGCAGTTTGAGTCCTTCTTCCTCCATGCCCTGGAAGTCGTAAGGCGAAGTGCGGGGCTTGAAGGCGCCGCCGCGGAGGATTCTCGCTCCGCCCTGGGCCGCCCACTGGGCCGTCTCCATGATCTGCTTTTCGCTCTCCACCGAGCAGGGCCCGGCCATCATGACAAACTCGGAGCCGCCGATTTCGACGTCGCGGCCGACCGTGATGACCGTCTGCCCGGGCTTGAACTCCTTGGAGACGAACTTATAGGGCGCCGAGATCGGGACGGCCTTTTCCACGCAGTCCATGGCCGAAAGGGCGTCGAGACAGTTCGAGGTGTCGCCGACGCCGATGGCGCCGATGACGACGCGTTCCTCGCCCTCGATGGTGTGGATCTTGTAACCGAAGTCGCGGATGCGGTTGATCACCGAGTCGATTTCCTCGGCGGTGGCGTGACGGCGCATGGAGATGATCATACGTAAAACAGGATAGCAGACATTAGCCACTTCGTGCAAGTGATTGTTGTATGTAAGTCTATTGAATACATATGATTAAAGCACCACCTGGAGATGGTGTACAGTGAGAGAGGCGCGTGGTTGATGCCGGGTGCGCTAAGCTGGATAGCCATGTGGCGCAGCAATCTCAGCATGGCAGTACTGACGTTTTCCGCAGTTGCGGCGGGCCAGCGGGCGGTGGTGATCGAGCCGGTGGCGAATATGTTTTCGAAGCCCTCGGGCGAGGTGGATGTGGTCTCGCAGGCAATTCTGGGCGCCGCGGTGGGCGTGGTCGAGATCGAGGGCGGCTGGGCGCGGATTCAGACGCCGGACGAATACCGGGGCTGGGTGCGGCTGGGCGAACTGCGGCCATTGGGCGAGGGCGAAAGCTACGCCGAGCGGGGGCGGGTGGCGTCGGCGGCGAGCCTGGTGACGCATGTGTATCCCGTGCCGTCGGTGACGCGGCGGGCGCCGGTGTTGACAGTCCCGTTTGAGACGCGGCTGGAGGTTGTCGAGGAGAGGCCGGAGGAAAACGGGCGGTGGATCGGCGTGAGGCTGCCCGATGGGCGGCAAGGGTGGGTGCAGCGGGGCGACGTGGCGTTTGATCCGCCGGCGATGGATGTCGCCGGGCTGGTTGAACTCTCGAAGCGGTTTCTGGGGCTGCCGTATACGTGGGGCGGGACGAGTTCGTTTGGATTCGATTGTTCAGGGTTCACGCAGATGCTGTGCCGGCGGGGCGGGGTGACGATTCCGCGCGACGCCCAGCCGCAGGCGGATTGGGAGGGGATGGCGAAGGTGGATAAGAAGGACTTGAGGGCGGGCGATCTGCTTTATTTCGGGCCGTCGAAGGAGAAGATCACGCACACGGGGTTCTATCTGGGCAACGGGGAGTTTATCCATTCGACGACAAGCCAGACGCCGGTCCTACAGATCAGCCGGCTGGAGGAGGAGAACTGGACCAAACAGTTCGTTTGTGCGCGGCGGTGGAGCAGGCAGGTGAAGCAATGAACCGAAGGCAGATGCTGATAGGCGCGGCGGCGGCGGGTGGCGTGGGGGCGAGCCAGCGGGAGACGGTGCGGCGCAAGTGGACCGGGACCGTGCAACGGTTGAACCTGCGTCATACGTGGACGACGGTGATGTCGTCGAGCCAGTTCCGCGAGACGCTGTATCTGCGATTCGAGCAGGACGGGATCACGGGCCGCGGCGAAGGCGCCGGGATTGCCCGCTACGGCGAGACGGCGCAGAGGGGTCTGGATCTGCTGAACGCCAATGGCGGGTGGATGGCGGAACGGGACCCGTGGCAGTATGTGCGCGTGATGCAGGATGTCTTCACGAAGATCGAGGGCAACTACGCGTTCAAGGCGGCGGTGGATATCGCGCTGCTGGACTGGGTGTCGCAACGCGCCGGCGTTCCGCTGTGGAAGTTCTTCGGGCTGGACAGGAACGATGCCGCGAAGACGACGTTTTCAATCGGCATCGATAAGGCAGAGGTGATCAGGCGGAAGGTGAAGGAGGCCGAGCCGTATCCGATTCTGAAGATCAAGGTGGGACTGGACAACGACGAGGAAGTGATCGCGGCCGTGCGCGGCGTGACGAAAAAACCGCTGCGGGTGGACGCCAACGAAGGGTTCAAGACGAAGGAACAGGCCGTTGAGAAGATCAACTGGCTGGAGAGCCAGGGGGCGATTTCCATTGAGCAGCCGATGAAGGCCGGCAATTTGGAGGATATGAACTGGATCCGCAAGCGGGTGCATATTCCGGTGATCGCCGACGAGGCGTGCCTGCACGCGTCCGACATTCCGCGACTGGCGCCGCATTTCGACGGCGTGAACGTGAAGGTGGACAAGTGCGGCGGGCTGCTGGAAGCGCGGCGGATGATCGAGATGGCGCGGGCGTTGAAGATGGAGACGATGATCGGCTGCATGATTTCGTCGTCGGTGGCGATAACGGCGGCGGCGCAGCTCGCGCCGCTGGTGGACCACGCGGATCTGGATGGGAACCTGTTGATTGGGAATGATCCCTACGAGGGCGTGAGTCTTTTGGATGGCAAGATGGTGCTCTCGGAGAGGCCGGGGTTGGGTCTGGCGGAGCGGAAGGGCTGACGGCGCGTTCCGTTTCGGAACGAGCGGGCGTTTTGGTACGCGGGCAGGCCGCGAACTATCCCGTGATGGAACATGGAGGGATGGGTGGGTGTGTATTTTCAGTAGTTTAGGTTTGGCGCTGGGGTTGCTTTAGATTAGGCGTGCGACTTCCGCAGGGCAGGTTCGAAGCTGTAGGCGTTCCCCACAACGTCAGACCCACCTACTCTCTCTCCCTCTCACGCCCTGTGTTCCCCCGTTACCCTGCACCGCCACAGCTTCGATCCGAAAATTTCGCGCAAGAAGGGAAAAAGTCTAAAGGCCCCTCGACTTCATGCCGATGAATAAACAACATATGCCACAAGAACGCATTGAACTCGGCGAGATCCTGCGTTTCCAGGAGAGCCTCCTCCGTTTGGTGACAGTCAACCGGTCGGCACAAGAGGAGCCGGCACCACGGAGACCCGTGGCGGCGGAGAAGATCGCGGAGATGGCCAGGAAGGTCTCACAGGCATCATAAGTCCGGCGGGCAGGGAATCACATTCGCCCTGCCGGGATGGAGACAACCTCACGCAAACGACGCCGGCGGGAGCCGAACCCGCTCCCGCCGGCGTACTTGTCTTCTGAGAACAAATTCAGGCGGTGACGATGCCGACCGGCTGGCGGTTGCGCCACTTGCCGCGGGTGAAGTCGGGGAAATCGACGCTCCTGCCGCGGCCGGCGATGGAGCGTTCGCTGAGTTCGGTGACGGCGCTGAGGGCGGCGGCGTCATAGACGTCCATGTCCGGGGCCTCGCCTTTGATGAGGCACTGCATGAGGCGGTAGTTCATGACGAAGTCCATGCCGCCGTGGCCGGCGCCTTTGGCGCGTTCCTGGAGGCCCTTCCAGAGCGGGTGTTCGAACTCGGCGGCGTAGTTGGTGAAAAGGTCCACCCACTGGTCGTTTTTGTCGCGGCCCTCGATGTAGATCTGCGGCTTGGGGTATTTTTCGAGGACGCCCTTGGCGCCCTGGAGCAGGATTTTACGGCTATAGGGGCGCGGCAGGTTGGTGTCGTGGACGACAAGGATGGTCTGGCCGGCGCGGGTGCGGATGAGCGAACTGACGACATCGCCGAGTTTGACGTCCAACTTGGCCTGGGGGCTGTCGGCGCCGAATTTGGCGCGGGCGTATTCGCGCAGGCCTTCGGTCTTCGACGCCAACGAAACCATGTGGTCGAACAGGTTGCCGCGGTTGACGTTGAGGGTTTGGGCGACGGGTCCGAGGCCGTGGGTGGGGTAGAGGTCGGCGTTGCGCCTGATGGAATGGTCGAGCCGCCAGAGGCCCTCGCCGCGGTCGGAGAACTTGATGCCGCGCAGGTCGTGCAGGTAGCCGCATTCGGCGTGGACGAGTTCGCCGAACAGGCGCTTGCGGGCCATGTTGAGAGCCATCAACTCGACGCGGTCGTAGTTGCAGTTCTCGATCATGATGCAGTATTTGCCGGTGGCTTCAGAGGTTTCGACGAGTTCCCAGCACTCTTCGAGGGTGGTTGCGGCCGGGACTTCGACGATGGCGTGCTTGCCGTTCTTCATCGCCTCGACGCACATGGGGACGTGGAGTTCCCAGGGCGTGGAGACGTAGATGGCGTCCAGGTTGGGGTTGGCGCAGAGGCGCTTGTAGTCGGCGGGGCCTTTCGAATAGCCCTCGGGGCGGGCCTGGCCGGCCTTCTGGGTCCAGTTCTGGATGGCCTCGACGCGGGTGGGGTTGATGTCGCAAACCGCATTGAGCTTGACCTGCGGAATGCGGAGAACGTCGCGAACGTGGCCGGATCCGCGGCCGCCGACGCCGATGAAGCCAAGGCGGACGGTTTCCATCGGCTTGGCCTGCATGGCCGGCGCCGCCTGGCCCGATCCCGCCATCAGCGCCGACAGCGCGGCGGCGCGTTCAAGAAACTGTCGGCGATCGAATCCCTGTTTCATCGCTTGCACTCCTTGTCAGAAAAGAAGAAGCGCCGCATCCAAGGGCGGCGGTCGCGTCAGGCCCAGTCTATCCGGCATGGGAAGCCGCGGTCAAACGGGGGCGGGGCGGGCGAGGCGCGGTAAACTCGATGCCATGCGGATTCTCCTTGTGATGGTGTTGGCGGCAGCGGCGGCGCTGCAAATTTTGGCAGCCCAGACGCCGGAGCGCCAGGTGGCGGAGGCAGTGAAGAGGGTGTTTGACGCCATGGCGGCGAAGGACGTGGCGGTGCTGGAGGCGGCGTTTGTGCCCGATGCGGTGCTGGCGGCGGTGAGAGACGATGGCCGGGTGGTGACGACGCCGGCCAGCAGATGGGCGGCGTCAATCGTGAAGGCGGAGGGCGCGCTGCTGGAACGGATGTGGTCGCCGAAGGTGCTGATCGACGGCGACCTGGCCGCGCTGTGGGCGCCGTACGACTTCCATCGTGCCGGCAAGTTCAGCCACTGCGGGACCGATCAGGTGACGCTGGTGCGGCAGGACGGGCGGTGGAAGATCGCTTCGCTGGCCTATACGGTGAAGCGCACGGGGTGCGAGCCGAGTCCGCTGGGCGAGCCCGCAAAATGAAAAGGGGCCCGAAGGCCCCTGGCTGATCCGCGAATCGGTTCGTTCGGTTCCCTACGCCCGCCTGCGGCGAATCAAACCGAGACCGGCGAGGGCGGTACCCAGCAGCAGAACCGTTGATGGCTCGGGAATCGGCGCCGTGCCGGGGCTGATCGTCCCGCCGATCGAAAAATACTCCGCACCGCGCTGGATGGCTTCATTCAGGGCGGACAGGCCGGCGGCGTTCAGTGCGATGTCCGTGGGGATGTTCAACGACGAAATGATGATCGACCCGTAGAGGACGCCCGAGCCCAGATCATCGTATATCGCCTGGCTCGTCCCATTATTGGTGTTGAGAGCCAGCGGATCTGTCAAAACGTCGAAGATCGAATAGGTCAGGGGCAGTCCGGAGTGGCTGTAGCTGCCGCCGATGGACAGCACCGCGCTCGTGATAGGGCCCTGCACTTCGGCGAGGCTGAAGGTGAAGAAATTGTTCCACGGGCCGCCCTCGCTGGCGTCGCCGGCGATGAAGTTGTCGTTGCTGTCAGAAGCCGGGGCGGTGGGGCTCCACCATCCTTGGTTGTTGCCCTGTGCCAGAAGGTTGGTCGCGGTGGAGAGAGTGGTGGCTCCACCGTTTAGAATGAGCGAGTTGGGGGTGCCACCGCTAAAGCCGAAGACATAGGCGGCGGTTGCCGAAAACGGAAGAGCGGCCAGACAAAAGGCCAAGCTCAGGAAAGCACGCATGGAATTCTCCTCCTCAAGCTAATCAAGGTACCCAGCAGACAGTTCTGCCCACCAAATGTAATACATCCATGACCCATCGGTCAAGAATATTTCTCAGGTGCTGGTGCAGTGTCTCGCAATTAGCTTGTAGTGACTGAATGAAGGGCTTGCTTGGCCCGCTGGATCTTTTTCAGGATCTCTTCACCCTTGGCTTTCCATGCGTAACGCTTGGGGGTTTCAATGCGCGCGGCGAGGTAGTCGCCGACGGCATCCACCAACTCCGGAACGTTTTGGAAGCTGCCGTCGCGGATGCAATCCGCGGCGAGTCCGCCAAAGAACCGCTCCACCAGATCGAGCCAGGAACTGCCGGCCGGCGTGAAGTGCATTTGAAAGCGCGGATGCTTGCTCAGCCAGGCCTTCACACGCTTGTGCCTGTGGGCCGCGGGAGGCGCCTGCGCCGATGTGACGGGCGGTTTCTCCAAAGGCGG
This sequence comes from Candidatus Solibacter sp., assembly GCA_013822245.1. GTDB lineage: Bacteria > Acidobacteriota > Terriglobia > Bryobacterales > Bryobacteraceae > PNKE01. The sequence goes on along the minus strand of PNKE01000017.1, from coordinate 83,815 downwards.
TGAAGGGTCCGGCTATCGCCATCGGGGAGATGACGTTGGAATTGCTTGACGCCTTCCGCCGGCTGATGCGTCTGTTGGACCGGCCTCAGGACATCGCCTTCCTCCATGGCCTGATTGAACGCGAGATTATCTACCGGATCCTTGAAGGGCCGGAGGGATCGCGGCTTCGAGCCGTAGCGAGGCCGGGGGATCAGTGTCAGCGGACGGCGAGGGCGATCGCCTGGATCAAGGACAACTATGCAAAGCCGCTTCGAGTGGAGGAACTCGCCGAGATCGCCGGAATGGGCGTCTCCACGCTCCACCACCATTTCAGGGCGCTGACGGCGATGAGCCCGCTCCAATATCAGAAGCAGATCCGGCTACAGGAGGCGCGAGTGAGGATGTCGATCCACGGGCTGGATGCGGGCAGCGCGGCGTTGGAGGTGGGCGACGAAAGCGCCAGCCAGTTCGCACGGGAGTATAAGCGGCTGTTCGGTTTGACGCCGATGCGGGATAGCCGTACACTCCGTTCGGCGGATGGCGCGCAGATGAAGCCGCTCAGAGTGCGTTAACGCGCAGTTTGCAGCCTGGACGGTTGGATCGACCCGCCGGACTGAGTGGGGGGGCTATAGGAGCAGATCGAGGGCGCGGTTGATCTGGTCGGGGGTGATGTAGAAGTGTGGGGAGAGGCGGACCCAGCCCTGGCGGGGCGCGCACATGACGCCGGCCTCGCGCAGGCGGGCGTGGACCAGGCGGGCATCGATATCCGGCTTGCGGATGGAGACGATGCCGGCGCCGGTGGCGGGGGTGCGGGGGCCGCCGAGGATTTCGTAGCCGCGGTTGGCGGCGCCCTCGGCGATGTGGTCACCGAGGCGCTGGACGGCGGCGGCGACGTTATCGATGCCGGCTTCGAGGAGCAGTTCCATGGAGGCGGTGAGGCCGAAGGCGCCGACGGTGTTCAGCGTGCCGCATTCGTAGCGGCCGGCGTCGGGGCGCAGGGCCATGTCGCGGGAGGCGTAATCGGTGTAGCCCTTGACGGTGGTCCAGCCGAATTCGACGGGTTCGATGCGGTCCTGCCAGTCGTGCTGGATGTAGAGGACGCCGTGGCCTTCGGGTCCGAGGAGCCATTTGTGGCCGTCGGCGGCGAGGGCCTGGATGTTCATTTTGCGGACATCGAGGGGGAAAGCGCCGAGGCCCTGGATGGCGTCGACGAGGAAGAAGACGTTGTGGCGGCGGCAGATGCCGCCGATGGCTTCGAGATCGGCGCGGTAGCCGCTCAAGTACTGGACGAAGCTGATGGCGAGGAGCTTTGCGCCGCGGGCGGTTTGTTCGAGTTTTTCCAGGGGGTCGAGGTAGGAGAGCCATTCGACGCGGACGCCGTGCCAATCCTCCAATTTCTTCCAGATGTAGAAGTTGGCGGGGAACTCCTCGCGGAAGGCGACGATTTTGTCGCCGGGCTGCCATTTGAGGCCGAGGGCGATGGTGGCGATGCCTTCGGAGGTATTTTTGACCATGGCGATCTCGGCGGGCGAGGCGTTGCAGAGGCGGGCGGCGGCGAGGCGGAACTGGTCGTAGCACTTCATCCAGCGGTCGTAGTGGAGCGAGCCGTTTTCGAGGGCGTCGCGGGTGAGCCAGGTCATGGCATCGGCGGCGCGGCGGCAGAGCGGAGCGACGGCGGCGTGGTTCAGATAGACCAAATGGCTGGCCGAAGGGAATTCATCCCGGTAGCGGAGAGACAAATCAAGCGTCGCGAGATCGTTGTAACCCATCTATTCGAGTGTACGTTACACAGATTAGGGAACGGGTTCTGAAGCCGAGAGCGCGTATACTGGACGCAGACGGACCCGGGAAGAAGGAGCGGCGCGATGACGACCGGCAGAATCACATTTCGAACCATACTCGGGCTGAGCCTCTCGCTCGCCGTGTCGATGCCGCCAGCGCTGGCGCAGGAGCAGACGCCGGCGGAGACGAAGAAGACCGAAAAGAAGAAGAAGCCCAGCAAGAAAGACCCTGACGCGATCGGCGAGCGGGACGTGGGCAAGGGGATGAACTGGTATTCGATCGAGAAGGAGATCGCGCTGGGCAAGAGCCTGGCGCAGGAGATCGAGCGGCAGGCGAAGATAGTGGACGACCCGGTGATCGCGGAGTACATCAACCGCATCGGGCAGAACCTGGTGCGCAATTCGGACTGCCAGTTTCCGGTGACGATCAAGGTGATCGACACCGATGAACCGAATGCGATGGCGCTGCCGGGCGGGTTTTTCTATGTCAACACGGGGCTGATCACGCTGGCCGAGAACGAGAGCGAGATCGCGGGCGTGATGGGCCATGAAATCGCGCACATCGCGGCGCGGCACGGGACCAAGCAGGCGACGAAGGGCCAACTGGTGAATCTGGCGACGATTCCGCTGATCTTCATGGGCGGTTGGACGGGCTTTGGCATCCGGCAGGCGGCGTCGGTGGCGATTCCGCTGGGATTTCTGAAGTTCTCGCGCGGGTACGAAGAAGAGGCCGATCTGCTGGGCTTGCAGTACATGTACAAGGCGGGCTACGACCCGAACGGGTTTGTCGACTTCTTCGAAAAGCTGGAGGCGATGAACAAACGCAAGCCGGGCACGATTGCGAGCTGGTTCAGTTCTCATCCGCCGACGGGCGACAGGATCATCAAGGCGCAAGAGAACATCGAGGAACTGCTGAAGGCGCGGCCTGAGTATGTGGTGACGACGTCGGAGTTTGAGGATGTGAAGAACCGCATCCTGATGCTGTCGAGCCGGCGGCGGGCGACGCCGGAGGATCCGAACCGTCCGTCGCTGCGGCGGGCGCCGGGTTCGACGGAGCCGATCGGGGCCGAGGGCGAAGACAAGAAGAAGACCGAGGAGCCCGACGAGCGGCCGACGCTGAAGAGGCGCAATTAGAGTTCGCCCGCAAGACGGCGGCTTGACCCGCCAGGCGCGACGACAGGAAGCCCCGGGCCGGAAGGCGCGGGGCTTTCTGTCGTCCGGACACGGGGGCGGTGAGCAGAAACCGGGCAAAACGTTGAGCGATAGTCATATCCTGGTAGGGTATGCGAGGGGATCGATGAAGTGGTACCGGGCGTGGCTGAGGCGTCATGCGCCGGCGTCGCTGGTGAGGAAGGCGAACAGTTTATCCCATCTCGACGACCGTTTGTTCGACGTAGAGGCGAGGAGGGCGCAGTTGGCGCGGATGGTGGTGCGGGAGCGGTTTCCTGGCCTGGCCGCCGATGGCGAGGGGGAAGAGTTCCAGGTATTTTCGCAGAACGGCGAGGACGGCATCCTGTTGAACCTCCTTTGGAAGCTGGCAGGGGTGAGCAAGAGGTTTGTGGAGATCGGCGTCGAGGACGGGCTGGAGTGCAATACGGCGGTGCTGGGGTATGTGCTGGGTTGGGACGGGGTGATGGTGGAGGGCGAGGCGCTGAGGGCGGCGGCGGCGAGGAAGCTGGCGGACCGGATGTTGATGGGGCGGGCGAACCGGGTGGAGGTGCGGCGGGCGTTTGTGACGGCGGAGAATGTGGACGATCTTGTTGGAAGCGGGCCGCTGGGGGTTCTGTCAATCGATGTAGACGGCATGGATTACTGGCTGTGGAAGGCGATTCGAGGAACGGCGGCGGATGTGGTGGTGATCGAATACAACGCGTCGATGGGGCGAGAGAGGGCGGTGACGGCGCCCTATGATGCAGAGTTTTCGGCGATGCAGGCGCACGCGAGCGGGTACTATCATGGGGCGTCGCTGAAGGCGCTGGAGAGGTTGGGGCGGGCGAAGGGGTACAGCCTGGCGGCGGTGGATGCGGCGGGGGTGAATGCGTTTTTCGTGCGCGACGCGGTGAGGCCGGAGACGGTGGCGGCGCGGACGGCGGAGGAGATCTTCCGGCCGCACCGGATGCGGCTGAGGAAGCACTCGGAGAGCGAGCAGTGGGAGATCATCAGCCGGATGACGTATGAGACAGTTTGAGGGCGGGTGGCGCCGGGCGGCGTTCTGGGCGGGGTGTTTGGCGCTGCTGCTGGGCGTGAGGCTGTGCCATGTGGATGTGTTGTGGGTGGACGAGGCCTATGGGCTGGCGGCGGCGCGGAGGATGTTGGAGGGGGCGGAGCTTTACAGAGGCGTCTGGTTTGACAAGCCGCCGCTGTATGCGTGGATCTATCTGGCGTGGGGGGCGGAGACGGGCTGGGCATTGAGGGTGGGCGGGGCGCTGTTTGCGCTGTTGTGCTGTTGGCTGGCGGCGAGAACGGCGGACGCGATGTTTGGGCGGCGGGAGGGGTATGTTGCGGCGGCGTTGATGGCGTTCTACCTGTCGTTCGGCCATCCGGCGGCGCTGATTTCACTGGCGCCGGATCTGCTGCTGATTCCGTTTGCGCTGGGCGCGGTGTGGGCGGCGCAGACGGGGCGGCCGGTGGCGGCGGGGATTATTGCGGCGGCGGGGTTGCTGGCCAACGCCAAGGCGCTGGTGCTGCTGCCGGTGATCCTGATCTGGAGGCCGAGGGGGGCGGCGAGGGGGGCGGCGGGTTATGCGGCGGCGGCGGCGGGGGTGTGGCTGGCGGCCGGGGATTGGCTGGGGCCGGTGTGGCAGTGGGGGGCGATGTATTCGCGGGAGGCGTTGTTTGCAAATCCGCTGGCCGAGGGCGCGGCGCGGACAGTGAACTGGGCGGGGTTCCACGCGGCATTGGTGATGGGCGCGGCGATATACTTTGCGAGGCGCGAAAAGGGCTGGTGGCGGATGGCGGTGTGGGTGCTGGCCGGGCTGTTGATGGTGGCGGCGGGGATGAGGTTTTTTCCGCGGTACTACTTTGCGCTGTTGCCAGCCCTGACGATCGCCGCGGCGCGGGGGATCTGTCTTCCGGGGCGGTGGTGGGTGACAGCCATGCTGGCCGTGGCGCTGATCGTGCCGGCGGTGCGGTTTGGGTCGCGGCATGTGGCGACACTGCGGGGCGAACCGAGAGCGATGCGCGACCTGGCGCTTTTCGCCGATGCGCGCGAGGCGGCGTCAGCGATCCGGAAGATGGCGCGGCCGGGCGACACGTTGCTGGTGTGGGGCTACAGGCCGGAGTTGAATGTGCTGGCGGGGTTGCCGGGTGCGACACGGTTTATTGATTCGCAGCCGCTGACCGGGGTGATCGCGGACCGTCATCTGACGGTTTCTACGCCGTCGGCGCCGGAGTTGGCGGCGAGGTTCAGGCGGGAGCTTGCCGGGACGCGGCCGGCGTTCATTGCCGACGGGCTGGGCAAGTTGAACGCGGCGCTGGCGATTGAGAGGTATGGGGATTTGGGCGAATGGTTGGAGGGGTACGAGCAGGTGGCGGAGACGGAAGGGGTGAGGATTTACCGGCGGCGCGTGGCGGGGACTCAGAGCCAGACGCGGTAGCGGGAGCGATCGTCCCAGGTGTTGCCGGCGGAGGAGTAGTCGATGAGATCGCCGGCGGGAGTCTGGGCGGTGATCCAGGCGTTGGCGGCGGGGCCGCGCGTGTCGCGGGCGAGCAGGACGGGACCGCGGGCGTAGGCGGTGAAGGGGCCTGAGGGGATGGGGCGGATGTTCATGGGGAAAACGACGGCGATGTGGTCGCCAGGGCGCCAGAGGCGATCGTAGGTGCGGTAACCGGAGGAGCCGGTCCAGGAGGGAGTGCGGAGGCGGAGAGGGAAACGCCGGGGCGAGTCGGGGTGGAGGGTGATTCTAACTGCGCCGGAGATCGGGTAATCTGTGTCGATGGTAAGGCCGACCGTGCCGCCGGTGGGGAGCGGGAGGGTTTGTTGGGAGGCGATGAAGAGGTTGATTGTGATGCCGGCGGGGTCCTGCAGGGCGGCAATTTCGGGCAGCATCAGGAGACCGCGGGGGCCGTTGGCGGTGCAGCAGTGGGTGCCCATGCCGCACTGGGGTTCGCCGGGGCCGCGGACGCCGTCAAGCGAGGAGTATTTGGCGAAAGAGCGGGCATCGGGTGCGAGTGCGCCGAGCAGGGCGTTATAGGCGGTGCGTTCGATTTCGTCGGCGTAGCGCGGGTCGGCGGTGAGTTGGAGCAGACTGGCGCAGAGACTCATCCAGGTGGTTGAGACGCAGGTCTCCATCATGTCGGGCGCGGGCAGGTGGGGCTGGCGGGCGCCGCCGTGCCAGCACTCGATGCTGGAACCGGAGCCGGCCGGGAGGATTTCGGTATCGCGGATGTTCTCGAACGCCTTGACCGTGGCGTCGAGGTATTGGCGGGCGCCGGTGATGCGGTAGAGGTCGAGGAGTCCTTCGTAGCAGGACATCATCTCGTAGGCTTTCTGGCCGTTTTCCCAGGAGAACCACTTCTCGGGACGCGGGAAGCGTTGTGCGACGGGGACGCCGGCAAGGGCCTTTTCGATGAGTTGCGGGCCGTCCTCGGACGACCAGCGGCGGACGATGTGGCCGGCGAGTTGGATGTATCGTTCATCGCTTGTGGCGCGGTAGAGGGTGATGAGCGGGCCGAGTATGGAACTGGAGGCCATGCCGCGATAGTTGCCGGTGCGGACGATATCGGCGCGGCCGGGTCCGATTTCGGTTAGCAGGTGATCGGCGAGGCGGCGGGCGGCGGAGAGGGCGGATTTTTCGCCGCAGACTTCATGGCAGGCGAGCAGGCCGAGCAGGGTGTATTTGCGGCCCCAGATGTCCCAGGCTTCGAGGCGGCGGTTGGGGGCGTAGTTGCCGATGTAGCCGTCTTCGGACTGGGTGGCGATGAGGGCGTTCGAGGAGCGGGCGAGGGCTTCGGCGAGGCGGTTGTCCCGCGTGCATTTCCAGGCCGAGGCGGCCGAGAGTGCCCATTTGCCCCAGAACTCGGTCTGCCAGCAGCTCTTTTCGTCGCGGCGGCGGAAGGGGGAGACCAGGCGGTTGACGTCCTGGGCGAGGACACGGTTCTCAACGCATTGGAGGATGCGGCGGCCGAGGTGTCCGCGCAGGGCAGTTGGTCCGGCTGCGGCGGGGCGGAGGAGGTTTTGCTGAGGCTTGAAGGAGGCGAGGTCGAGGCGGGCGTAATCGCGGACACCGCGGTTGCAGCCGGCGATGGCGAGAGGGGCGAGCCCGGCGATGAGTTGTCGTCGAGTGGACGGCACGGGACCATTGTACTGAGGGCAGGGGCGGGGATCGGGGCTGATACACTGGCATGATCCGGGAGCGGCCGGACGAGGCCGCGCGGCGGAAAGATGTCTTCCATGGCGCGATTGAAGATTTGTCTGCTGATAGTGGCTGTGGCGGTGGTTTGGCATGTTGCACTGATCGCGAATCCGGGCTTCTACAACCACGATGAGTTTCAACGGGCCGACGATTTGAGTCGCCTCGGATTTGTGGAGTATGTGAAGACGTACGCGCGGATCAAACCGGGAGAGGGCTTCGAGACGCCGGTGAGGCCGGTGAGTTTCATGGTGCAGGGGGTGCTGTCGTATCCGGTGTATGTGGCGCCGTACATGACGCATTTGGGGTCGGTGCTGATGCATGCGGCGGCGTGCTGGCTGCTGTACCTCATGCTGGGGCGGATGGAGGCGACGCGCGAGGCGGCGCTGACGGCAGCGCTGCTGTTTGCGATCTCGCCACTGGCGACGTTCGCCACCGGATGGGCGGGGGCGCTGATGGACCGGCTGTACGTCATCTTCGGGCTGGCGGCGGGCTGGGTTGCAGTGACATCCGAACGGCGGGCTGGGGCGCGGACGGCCGCGGGCATCTGCGCATTGACGGTTCTGGCGCTATTTTCAAAGGAAACGGCGGTTGTGCTGCCGGCGGCGGCGCTGCTGCTGGCGTGGCACGGATGGGCGAGCCGGGCGTGCTGGTTCTCAGGGGCCAGGGCGGCGGCCGTGGCGGCGGCGACGCTGGCGCCGGTGATGGCGTATCTGGCCTTCCGGTGGCCGGCGCTGGAAGCATCGGTTTCGGGCAGCGCGAGCGCGCCGGGTTACGCAGTCTCGGCCGGCGGAGCGATTGCGCGGCTGGAGATCTACCTTGCGTACCCGTTTCTGCGCAACCTCACCGACGCAGGCGGCGGCGGCCTGATGCCGGGCGCGTATCTGGCGTTTGGCATCCTGGCGCAGGTGGCCCTGGTCTGGGCGTTGAACGCGGTTTACGGCAGGCGCGCGGCGGCGCTCTACCTGGCCTGCTACATCGTTCCGCTGACGCCGATCCTGTTCATTGCCGGCATGGGAAGCCATTACCTGTATGCATCGGGGGCGGCGCTGAGCACGGCGCTTGCCCTGTTGCTGGCGCACGCCTGGAAGGAGAAGAAACGCCTGATGCAGTGCCTGCTCGTGCTGTTGGTGCTGGTGCTGGCCTCGCATTCGCAACGCAACCAGATGTACATCTACGGCATCGGGCGTTGCATGAGCAGGGCGATGACGAGCCTGGAGGCGAAGCACATGGCGATGGGCAGGCCGGCCAGGATACGGATCGAAGCCGATAAGGACGCGCCGGTCCACATCCTGCAACGGTTCACAACGGGGCGCGACCGGGTGGGGGAGTCAGCGCCGGTGCGGTTTGAGGTCACGCAGGATCCATCGCGGCCGGTGGACGCAAGTACCGTCCGCTTCTCGGCGGGCTGCCTCTGTTACTGGGAAAAACCGCCTCCCTTGGGAGGAGGCGGTTTCGGTATTGATCTGCCTTGAATCGATCTACGGGGCGGGCGGGGCGCCGAGGGGCTGGCCAGTCGATGGGCGGATGGGCTTGTTCAGGGGAGCGCCGGGAAAGGCCTGGGGCGCCTGCTTCAGGTTGCCGGGCAGGACGGTTTTGCGGGTTGAGATGTCGAACAGCGTCCAGATCAGGAACACGGCCAGAAAGAACAGGCCGAGGACGAAGATGACGGCGTTGAACCTGTCGTGGCGCAGGTGCATGAAGTAGAGCGCGACGAGCGAGCCCTTGATGGAGGCGATGAGGATGGCGACGACGGTGTTCATGCTGCCGAAGTCGAAGCGCGCGGCGGCGACGGTGATGATGGTGAGCACCAGCAGCGCCAGCAGGATCAAGGAGTACGTCCTGGGGCCCGTGATTTCGTGGGCGTGGTCAGCGGCGTGGTTGGACATGTCGGTAATGGGCTCCTTACGAAATCAGATACATAAGCGGGAACAGGTAGATCCAGATGAGATCGACCAGGTGCCAGTAGAGGCCGGTGATGTCGACGGGGCCGTAATACTGGGCCGAGAAGTGACCGCGCCAGGCGCGGAAAGTGATCCAGAGGATGGCGACGATGCCCAGCAGGACGTGGATGCCGTGCAGGCCGGTCATCATGAAGTAGAAGCTGAAGAACATGAACTGGCCCGGCACTGTGTCGCCCTGGTGGGAGTAAAACTTGCCGGGGAGCAGGCCCTCATGGAACTTGTGCGAGTACTCGACGTACTTGACGCCCATGAAGACCAGGGCGAGGAAGACGGTGAGCAGCAGGAAAGCGATGAGCTTTTTGCGCTGGCCGGTCTGTGCGGCCCAGACGCCCATGACCATGGTGAACGACGACAGCAGCAGCACGATGGTATTCAATGCGCCGAGGCGCCAGTCGAGGTGGTGGTGGGCGGCGACGAAGGCTTCCGGATGCTTTGAGTGCATGATGCCGTAGCCGACGAACAGTCCGCCGAACAGCAGGACTTCGGTGACCAGGAAGAGCCACATGCCGAGTTTGGCGGCCTCGAACTGCTGCGTCATGTTGGTGAAATGATGCTGCAGGCCGGGGGGATGGGCGTGGGCGTGGCGGTCAGTTTGTACGGTGGTGGTGGAGTCGCTCATGGTGATCCTATGCGCGCGCCGCTAGTGCGCGGACTTCTCCTCTTCGGCGATCGGCACTGGATGCTCGCGGTAGTCGTAGGGCGAGTAGATGCAGACCGGCGTGTGTTCAAAGTTGTGGGTGATGGGCGGCGAGCCGGCTTCCCACTCGAAGGTGCGGCCGTTCCAGGGATTCGGGACGGCGTCCTTGGGCTTGCGCAGGCTGGCGAGCAGCGTGGCGAGGGCCAGGAACAGGCCGGCGGCGAGAATCCAACTGCCGATGGTGGAGGCGACGTGCATGGTCTGGAACTGTTCGAGGTAGTTGTAGTAACGGCGCGGCATGCCGCGGCTGCCCATGACGAACTGCGGCAGGAATGTTGCGTTGAAGCCGATGAAGATGAGCGTGCAGGCGATGGTGGCCAGCGTGTTGTTGTACATGCGGCCGTACATCTTGGGCCACCAGTAATGGAGGCCGGCCAGCAGGGCGAGCATGTTGGAACCGGCCATGACGTAGTGGAAGTGGGAGACGACGAAGTAGGTGTCGTGGAGGTGGACGTCGGTGGAGAGCGAGGCCAGGAACAGGCCCGTGAGGCCGCCGATGGTGAAGATCAACAGGAAGTTGATGGCGTAGAGCATCGGGACTTTGAGGTCGATGGAGCCGCGCCACATGGTGGCGATCCAGTTGAAGACCTTGATGGCCGAGGGGATGGCGATGAAGAAGGTAAGGAAGCTGAAGATGGCGCCGGCGAACAGGCTCATGCCGGCGACGAACATGTGGTGGGCCCAGACGAGGAAGCCGAGCAGGGCGATGGCCACCGAGGAGAAAGCGATGGCCTTGTAGCCGAAGATGGACTTCTTGGAGAAAGTGGGGATGACTTCGGACATGACGGCCATGGCGGGCAGGATCATGATGTAGACGGCCGGGTGGGAGTAGAACCAGAAGAAGTGCTGGAACAGAACGGGGTCGCCACCCAACTGGGGGTCGAAGATACCGATATGGAAGACGCGCTCCATGACCAGCAGCAGCAGCGTGATGCCGAGCACGGGGGTGGCCAGGATCTGGATGATGGCGGTCGAGTACATGCCCCAGACAAACAGAGGCAACTGGAACCAGCCCATGCCGGGGGCGCGGAGCTTGTGGGTGGTGGCGATGAAGTTGAGGCCGGTGAAGATGGAGGAGAAGCCGAGGACGAAGGCGGCGAGAACCATCATCGAGACGCCGCCGCCGGTGGTGGTGGAGTAAGGCGTGTAGAAGGTCCAGCCGGTATCGACGCCGCCGAGCAGGAGGGTGGAGACGGCCATGGCGGCGCCGATCCAGTAGACATAGAGCGAGGCGAGGTTCAGGCGGGGGAAGGCGACGTCCTTGGCGCCGAGAAGCAGCGGCAGGGCGAAGTTGCCGAGGATGGCGGGGATGGCGGGGATGATGACGAGAAACGTCATGATGGCGCCGTGGAGGGTGAAGGCGCGGTTGTAAAGCTCGGCCGACATGATGGTCTGCCTGGGGGTAAGCAGTTCGAGGCGGATGACGAGGGCGAGCAGGCCGCCGATGATCATGAAAGCGGTCACCGACCAGAGGTACATCAAGCCGATGCGCTTGTGGTCGACGGTGGTGAGCCAGTTCCAGAGGCCCTTGTTTTCGGAGAGGTAGTCGGGGTGGCCGTGGGCCGCGGTTGGGGTCATTGCGTCTGCCATTTTCGTAGTTCTCCTGATTACTGCAACGACTTGATGTACTCGATCATGCCGAGGATCTCGCGCTCACGGAGCAGGCCCTGGAAGGTGGGCATGATGGGTTCGTAGCCCGCGACGACGGAGGCCTGCGGGTTGAGGATGGATTCGCGGATGTAGTTGGCGTCGATGGTATGGGATTTGCCGGCGGCGTCGGTGATCTGCTGGCCGTAGATGGCCTTGAGGCTCGGACCCTGGCCGCGGGTGCCGTCGATGGAGTGGCAGGTGGCGCAGCCTTTGTTCTCATAGACCAGCTTGCCGAGTTCCTTGAGCGGCATCTTGCGGACCTGTTCGTCGCCTTCGCGGAGGAAGACTTCGTACTGTTCGGGGGTGTCGGCGAAGATGCGGGCGAGCATGTCGGAGTGGCCCTTGCCGCAGTATTCAGTGCAGTAGACCTGATGGACGCCCGGCTCGGTGGCGGTGAACCAGAGTTCGGTGTAGCGGCCGGGGATGACGTCGCGCTTGATGCGGAAGGCGGGGACGAAGAAGCTGTGGATGACGTCCTCGGAGTGCATGACGAGTTTGACGGGCTTGTTGAGCGGGACGTGGAGGTCGTTCAAGCTGCGCGAGCCGTCGGGGTATTCAAACTCCCAGACCCACTTCTTGCCGGTGACGACGATCTCGAGGGCGTCGTTGGGGACGACCCAGGCGCGGACGTAGCCTCGGAAGCCCCAGAAGAAGATGAACATCACGACGATCAACGGGATAACGCTCCAGATGATTTCGAGTTTGGTGTCGTGGGTGATGTGGGGCGTGATGTCGTCGTTCGAGCGGCGGCGCCACTTGCGGACGGCGTACCAGATGAGTCCGCCGTTGAAGAAGAAGAAGAAGACGGTCAGCCAGGTGATGAACATGAAGAGTCCATCGACGTCGCCAGTGTTGGAGGCGGCCGACTTCGGCAGTAGGAAATCACGGAACCAGTTCATTTTGCATTCACCATGATGGGGGTGGACGGAGCGCGGTCGCGCCGCCAGAGCCGGAGCAGAATCAGGCCAAGGATCAGAAGGGTAATGAGGCCGCCGAAGCGCATGATGTTACGGGCAAACAGGGTGTAGCTTTTGGCGGCCGGGTCGTAGTGGAAACAGTAGAGCAGGAAGCTTTCAAACGAAGCGCCGAACTTCTCCTTGGCGGCTTCGGCCAGCGCCAGGCGGATGTCGAAGGGCTTGAAGTTGATGCCGTAGAGGTAGCGCGAGATCTTGCCCTCCGGGGTGAGGACAAAAATGACGGCGGCGTGGGCGTACTGGCCGGTGCGATCGTCGAGCTTGTAGTTGAAGCCGACCTGGGAGGCGAGGCGGGCGACCGAGCCGTTGTAGTCGGTGAGGAAGTGCCAGCCGGGCGCGGGGCGCCCGTAGGATTCAAGGTAGGCGGCTTTCTTGGAGTTGGCGATGGCGTAGTTTTCGGTGGGGTCGATCGAGATGGTGACGACCTCGTATTCCTTGCCGGGGGTCCAGCCGATTTTGCGCAGTGCGGCGACCTGGCCGTTGAGCACCAGATTGCAGAGCATGGGGCAGGTGTAATAGACGAGGTTGAGGATGACGGGGCGGCCGGAGGAGAAGTATTCGCGCAGGGAGTGCTGGTAGCCGTCCCCGGCGGTGAAGCGGAGGTCGAGATCGACCTGCGCGCCGAGGTGTTCTTCCACCTGCACGCCTTCGAGTTCGTGCAGCTTATCGGTGCTGACGGACTGGGCGGAGGCCGTCGAGGCCAGCGCGATGAGGAGCAGCGCGATGAGGCTACTTTGCTGGAGCAGTCTGTACATTGGCATCCTGTGGCGGGGCGGGAGCCTGGGCCGGGGCGGCGGCGCCGCCGGGGGGCTCGGGTTTCACGGCATAGGTGGCCGTGTTGTAGAAGACTTTGCCTTGGGCGTAATCGGAGGCAACGAGTTCGATCGCGCGGTCGATGGGGATGCGTACCGTGCCCTTGGTTTTGTCGATGACCGCGTACCTGTATAGATGCGCGTCCTCGCGTTCACGAATCGCCAGAAGTTCCTTGCTGGCGACGCCGCTGTACTGTTGCTGGTCGATGGCCTCATAGCTGACCTGATAGAGCCAGTACGTGCCGACGATGAAGACCACCAGCACGGCGACGGTGATGCCGGAGACCAGGGCGACCAGGCCGGCGCGGGGTTCGTGGCGGTCGTAGCCTTGTTCCGGGGTGGGAAGGTGAACCTGATTGTTTTCTTCTGCCATGTTCAGAGTTCCTTTTGAGGTGATCAGGCGTTATGGAAGCCGAGGCACTGTTCGAGCCTGGGATCGCCGATGGGTACCAGCGGCCGTTCACGGAGACCGGACCAGAAGACGAGGCCGAAGGTGGAAGTGAGGGCGGCCAGGGCGGCGAGGTCGATCCAGTGGAAGGCGACGCCGGTCTTGTGAAGGACGGGCATGATCTGCCAGTAGAGGTCGAGGTAGTGCATCACCAGCATCCAGCCGGAGAAGAAGCCGAGCATCTTGAGGTTTCGCTTGCTCGACCGCGGCATGAGGGTGACGAAGGGGATGATGAAGTGGCCGAAGATCATCAGCGGCATGAAGCCGGACCAGGAGCCGGCCATGCGGCGGTGGTACCAGATGCCCTCTTCGGGCAGGTTGCCGTACCAGATGAGCATGTACTGAGAAAACGTGACGTAGGCCCAGAAGACGGTGAGCGCGAAGAGCCATTTGCCGAGGTCGTGGTAGTGCTCTTCGTTGATGGCGTCGGAGAGATAGCCGGCGCTGCGCAGGCCGAGGCAGACGGCGATGAGCAGGGCCATGAAGCCGACCGCGCCGCCGGCCAGGAAGTAGACGCCGAACATGGTGGACCACCAGTGGGGGTCGAGCGACATGATCCAGTCAAACGAGGCCAGCGAGGCGGAAAGGAAGAGGATGAGCACGCCGGGAGCGCTCCATTTTTCGCTGGACCTGGTGAACTCGAGAGAACCCGAGGCGTCCTGCTTGCGGGAGAGCGAGTAGAGCCTGACGGCCCAGATGCTCCACAGAGCCAGGACAACGAAGCCGCGGACGATGAAGCCGGTGGAGTTCAGGAAGGCGGCCTTTTGCTGGAGGATGGGATCGGAGGCGGCCGAGGCGTGGCTCCATTCGTAGACGGTGTGGATGCCGAAGGCGATGGGGATGAACAGGACCAGGCCGGCGGGGATGGTGCGCATGAGGGTTTCCATGAGCCGGCGAACGGTGACGCTCCAGGCCGAGCCGGTGAGGTGCTGGACCTGGACGTAGAACAGCGCGCCGAGAGTGATGGAAATGCAGAAGGTGAAGGCGACCAGATAAGAGAAGTGGAACTGCTCGCGGTTGAGGGCGAAGCCGGCGCCGGTGGCGATCCAGCCGACCAGGGCGGCGAAGGCGAGCGAGTTGCGGACCCGCTGCCACAGTTCGGGCTTCAGGATATAGCTGTCGCGCGACTGTGAGGCGCCGTGATGCGTGTGAGCCATGGTTACTTCACCTTCTCCTGCATGTCGGCCGGAACGTCGGCCATGGTCGAGAGCGAGGCCCGCTGGAGTGCGCGGACGTAGGCGACGATCGCCCAGCGGTCGTTTTCAGTGACCTGGAAGCGGTAGCCGGGCATGGAGCGGCGGCCGAAGGAGACGACGCGGTAGAGTTCGCCGTCGACCATATTGACCATGCGCTGGTCATGCAGATTGCCGGGCACCCAGACGGCCTTGGACGGGACGACGCCGCGGCCGGTGCCGGTGCGGTCGTGGCAGGGGGCGCAGTAGATGTTGTAACGCTGCTGGCCGCGTTGCAGGGTTTCCCTGGTGAGCGGCAGCGGGTTGCGGGCGACGTATGTGCCGTTGTCCTCGACGCCGGTGGAGCGGGGCACGTCGGCGACAAAGAGTTCCTGGGCCACGGCGCCTTCCACGGGCCGGCGCGAGGCGCGGGCGTCGGCGAAGAACTGGCTTTCGGCCTGGGCCTTATATTTGTCCTGCTTCTTCATGTCGGACCAGACCCAGACCGGGGGCTGGCGGGTGGTGAAGTTCGAGCAGGCCGACTGGAGCAGGCCGAGGGCCACGACGGCCAGCATGAGCGCGGCGCGGCGGCTGGAGAGGATCGAATCGGGTTGCGTGATTCTCATGGGTGTCACGTCCTATGCCTCGACCAGTTCGGTGCAGCGGCTGCCGAGCGAGTCCATCAGCACTTTGATTTCGCCGGGGTTGAACTTGGGGTCGATGGCCTCGATGGCGAGCAGGAAACGGTCGTTGCTGGCGCCGGCCCACCTGGAGAAGTTGAAGGCCGGATGGTAGTAAGCGGGCAGTTTGTTGAGGGCCAACATGCCGAAGACCGCGCCGAAGGCCGACAGCAGCACGGCCAGCTCAAAGATGATCGGGATGGACGGTTCGATGGCGAACAGCGGCTTGCCGGCGATGATGAGCGGATAGTCGACCGCGGCGGTCCACCACTGCAGCAGCACGGCGGCGGAGAGGCCGATGAGGGCGCAGACGACGACGATCCTGCCCAGCGGCGAACGCGGCTCGCCCATGGCGTCGTCGATGCCGTGGATGGGGAACGGCGTGTAGGCTTCGAACTTCGTGTAGCCGGCGGTACGGGCGGTGCGGATGGCGCGCAGCAGGGCTTCGGGGGTGTCGAAGTCGCCGATGACGCCGTAGTGGCCGCCGGTTTCGGCGGGCTTCAGGAAGGCGGGCAGAGGCAGTTTGTCGAGGAAATCGGCCATGGCTTTAGTGGCCTCCTTTTTTGGAGACAAGCTGGTTGTGCAGCACGCCCTTCACCTCGCTGATGGCGATGGCGGGCAGGAAGCGCAGGAAGAGCAGGAACAGGGTGAGGAACAGGCCCATGGTGCCGGCGAAGGTGCCGACGTCGACCCAGGTGGGCGAGAAGTAGCCCCACGACGAGGGCAGGAAGTCGCGGTGCAGCGAAGTGGCGATGATGACGAAGCGCTCAAACCACATGCCGATGTTGATGAAGATGGCCAGGATGAACATGGCCGGGATCGACGTGCGGACCTTCTTGAACCAGAAGAACTGCGGCGAGATCACGTTGCAGGCGATCATCGACCAGTAGGCCCAGGCGTAGGGACCGAAGGCGCGATTGATGAAGGCGAACTTCTCGTACTGGTTGGCGCTGTACCAGGCGATGAAAAACTCCGTGCCGTAAGCGAAGCCGACGATCATGCCGGTGGCCAGGATCACCTTGCACATGTTTTCGAGGTGCTTGATGGTGATGAGGTGCTGGAGGTTGTAGACCCAGCGGGCGAGCACCATCAAGGTGATGACCATGGCGAAGCCGGAAAAGATGGCGCCGGCGACGAAGTAGGGCGGAAAGATTGTCGTGTGCCAGCCGGGGATCACCGAGGTGGCGAAGTCGAACGAAACGATCGAGTGCACCGAAAGCACCAGCGGGGTGGAGAGGCCGGCGAGGATCAGGTAAGCCAGTTCGTAGTGCTTCCATTGCCGGGCCGATCCGCGCCAGCCGAGGCTCAGGATGCCGAAGATCTGCTGGCGCAGGCCCTTGGCGCGGTCGCGCAGGGTGGCGAGGTCAGGCACCAGGCCGACGTACCAGAACAGGGCGGAGACGGTGGCGTAGGTGGAAACCGCGAAGACGTCCCACATGAGCGGCGAGCGGAAGTTCTGCCACATGCCGAGCAGTTCGTTCGGCATGGGGAACAGCCAGTACGCGGCGCGCCAGGGGCGTCCGGTGTGGAACAGCGGGTAGATGCCGGCGCAGGCGACGGCGAATAGCGTCATGGCTTCGGCGGCGCGGTTGATCGAGGTCCGCCACCTCTGACGGAACAGGAAAAGGATGGCCGAGATCAGCGTACCGGCGTGGCCGATGCCGATCCACCAGACGAAGTTGGTGATGTCCCAGCCCCAGCCGACGGGCGAGTTGTTGCCCCAGACGCCGATGCCGTTGATGACCAGATAGCCGAGGCAGAAAAACAGCAGCCCGGCCAGGGGGATGGCGACGGCCATGGCGTAATACCACTGCTTGGGCGGCTTCGATTCGGTGATGACGCTGATGGCGTCGGTGACGCCGGCATACGTCGCATCGCCCTGAACCAGGGTCGGGTTGAGTTCGGCGCGAGGATCAAGGGCGAGATCAGCCATGAATCAGCTCCGGATTGGGATTGCGCAGCTTGCCAAGGTAGCTGGTGCGCGGTTTGATGTTCAACTCTTCGAGCAGGATGTAGTCGCGCTGCTGCTTCTTCATCCGCGCCACCTTGCTGTTGGGGTCGTTGATGTTGCCGAAGACGATGGCGTCGGCGGGGCAGACCTGCTGGCAGGCCGACTTGACGTCGCCGTCCTTGAGTTCGGCGCGGTTGTTGGCCTTGGCCTCGATCTTGACTTCCTGGATGCGCTGGACGCAGTAGTTGCATTTCTCCATGACGCCGCGCATGCGGACGGTGACGTCGGGGTTGAACATCATCTTCTGCGACTCGGCCAGGTCCTTGTTCCAGTTCAGGAAGTTGAACCGGCGGACCTTGTACGGGCAGTTGTTGGCGCAGTAGCGGGTGCCGACGCAGCGGTTATACGCCATGTCGTTCAGGCCTTCGGGCGAGTGGGCGGTGGCGGCCACCGGGCAGACGCTTTCGCAGGGGGCGTTTTCGCACTGCACGCAGGCCATGGGCTGGTTGACCACCTGCGGGTCGTTCTGATCGCCGGTGAAGTAACGGTCCAGGCGGATCCAGTGCATTTCGCGTCCGCGCTTGACTTGATCCTTGCCGACAACGGGGATGTTGTTTTCTGCCTGGCAGGCGACCAGACAGGCGTTGCAGCCGGTGCAGGCGTTCAGGTCGATGGTCATACCCCACTGCTGACCCGTCCATTCGAACTGCTCGAACATGTTCACCACTTCGGGCACATGCACGGCGTGTTCGAAATGATCGGGGTGATGGTGGTACTGCTCCATCGTGGCTTCGAGAACGATCGGGCGGGTCTTGCCGGTGATCGGCTCCTCCAGCGTGTGATGTTCCTGGGTTGTCACCAGTTCGTAGGTGTCGCCGTTGGGCTTCGCCGACGCCTGGGCGAAGTGGAAAGCGGCGGCCGCGCGGACGAATTCAACGCGGTGGCCAACGCCGCGGCCGACACGTCCGCAAGCCGCACGGCCGTAGCCGAGCGTGAGCGAAATCGAATCGTCGGCGTGGCCGGGCATGACCATCACAGCCACGCCGGCGCCGCGCCCGCCCACCTGCACGTTGACAATGCTGCCGGTGGTGACGCCGAGCTTGTCTGCCGTGGCGGCGGAGAGCAGCGCGGCGTTGTCCCAGACCAGCTTGGTCATGGGGTCGGGCGCTTCCTGCATCCAGGCGTTGTTGGCGAAGCGGCCGTCGTAGGTCGAGTGGCCGGGGTAGAAAACGACTTCAAGGCCCGCCGGGGCGGGCTTCAGCGCCGGAGCGATGGAGGCGTAGACTTTGGCGATATCGGCCGCGGGCTGCACCGCTTCGAGCTTCGTGCCTTCGATGAAACCGTTGTAGAGCGACAGGTTCCAGGTCTTGCCGGCAGCCGCGCCCCACTGCGCCGACCAGTAGGATTTGACGATCTCATGCGCCGATGCCTTTTCCAGACCGGCGATCATGGCGGCGACTTCAATCGCCGGCTTGCCGTAGTAGAGCGGGGCCACCAATGGCTGCTGGATCGAAGCCGTGCCGTCGAGCGCGCGGGCATCGCCCCAGGCTTCAAACGGGTGCGCTTCGGGCAACTGCCACTGGGCCGCGGCCCAGGTTTCGTTTTCCTCGGCGGCGAGGACTACCGTCGAGGCGGCCTTCTTCATCGCGCCGGCGAAGTTCAGGTCGCCGGGCAGCGTGTAGACGGGGTTGCCGCCCAGCACGGCCAGCGTCTTCACCTGTCCGGTGTTGAGGTCGGCGACAAGCTGTTTGACGGCGGCGATGGAGTCATCGGCGCCGACGACCGGAGCGGTGTAGGTGACCGTTTCGCCGGTGTTGCCGAGCGCCTGGTTGATCAACGCGACGAGCGCGTGGACCTCCTTCGGCTGGCGGGGTCCGGCAACGACGATCGAGCGGCCCCTGGCGGCGGCGAGTTCCTTGGCGACGGCGGCGACGAACTTCTCAGCCGCGCCGGGTTTGGAGGAGAGCACCTTCAACTCACCGCCGCCAACGTTGAGTTCCTTCGCCAGGGCAACGGCCAGCGCGCCAACATCGGACGCCCGCAGGCGGAGACGGTGGTCGGCCATGGCGCCGGTGACTGTGTAGTTGGACTCGGCGGCGTAGAGGCGGTTGATCTTCGATTCGTGCGACGAGACGCGGCGCTTGGACGAGAACTGCTTCACCGGCAGAATCGACTGAGAGTCGAGGCCCAGGAAATCGGCGTCGAGGGCAACGACGACATCGGCCTTGTCATAGGCGTAGTGGGCTTCCAGCGGCTGTCCGAAGGCAAGCTGCGTGCCGAGGCGGGTGTTGTCGAAGTTGACCGAGTCATACTCGACCCACTGGGCCTTGGGAAACTTCTTCGCCAACTGCTCGCGCACCGATTTCAGCGACGGCGAAGACGAACGCTCGGCGAGGATGCGGAGGCCCGCACCGTCGCCTTGCTTTTCGGCGGAAAACTCGCCGTTGGCCCAGGCGGTGAACTCGTCCCAGGACGAGCGCGCGCCGGCCTTGCGAACGCCTTTTGTACGGTCGGGATCGTAGAGGCTCAACACCAGCGCCTGCATGTGCGCCGAGGTCGCGCCCAGCGAAGCCGGGTGCTTCTCGTTGCCCTCAACCTTGGTCGGGCGGCCTTCGTGGGTTTCCACCATCAGGCCCGTCGCCGCGCCGCCTACGGTGGCCACGGTGGCGTAGTGCAGCGGCTTGCCGTGGATCAGGCCCTCGACGCCCTTGGCATGAGGCAGAATCTTCTCGACCGGGCGGCGGCAGGCGGCCAGGCCGGCGAGGCCGAAGCTGGCGGCCATCAGTTTCAACAGGCTGCGGCGCGATCCGGCCGAGGCGGCGTCAGCGGCGCCTTCGGGAAACTCGCGCTCCACCCACTGCTTGAATTCGGGCGTGCCCGAGAGCTGGTTCAGGCTGCGCCAGTATTTCCTGCCGGTGGTGGTTGTGGGGTTGATGTGAACGAATTGGTTCATCGTGTCAGTTCCTTCGCTTCCGGCTTTAGCGGTGGCAGCTCGAGCAGTGCGTGGGCGGCTTGATGCCCTTGGCCTGCACGATCCTGAGGCCCAGTTCGACGGGATCGCCCTCGGGCGACCAG
This sequence comes from Candidatus Solibacter sp., assembly GCA_013822245.1. Classification (GTDB taxonomy): domain Bacteria; phylum Acidobacteriota; class Terriglobia; order Bryobacterales; family Bryobacteraceae; genus PNKE01. The sequence continues at coordinate 63,281 of PNKE01000017.1, read as the reverse complement.
TCGAGCTTGGTCACGAATTCAGCCGGGCGGACTTTGGGGGCGGGGTTGCGGTGGCAGTCCAGGCACCAGGCCATGGTCAGCGGTTCAACCTGCTTGACTTCCACCATCTGGTCGACGCGGCCGTGACAGGAGACGCAGGAGACGCCCGAGGTGACGTGGGCCTGGTGGTTGAAATAGACGTAATCGGGCAGCCGGTGGACCTTCACCCACGGGATCGGCTGGCCCGTCGAATAGCTCTCGCGGACCAGTTGGAGCTTGGGGCTCTTTTCCTTCACCCGGTGGTGGCAGTTCATGCAGGTTTCGGTGGCGGGCACGGCGGCGAAGCTGGACTTCTCCACCGTCGTGTGGCAGTAATAACAGTCCATGCCGAGGTTGCCCGCGTGCAGTTTGTGGCTGTATTCCACCGGCTGGACCGGGGTATAGCCGGTGTCCACCTGATTGGGATGCAGGAGATAGGCAGCGATTCCGCCGCCGGCCGCAAGGACCAGAACGACACCGGCAGCCGCGAGCCGCAGCGTCGTGTCAAACTTCTTTGAGAAGATGGCGCTCATTCGCGAATGTTCTTTCTCTTGTGAAACCTTGCCGCCCCTCTGAGGGCTGTTCCGGTCCATCATGTAAAAGTAGAGATGGAGCCGGACGCGCTTCCCCGGTAGCGGGGAGGATTAGATATTTTCTACCATAGCCGTAAGAATTCCGCAATAGGAGAAATTTTTCTTGTCTGGCAGTAATGATGCAGCGCACCGGAACGAGGTCGCAACGATCTCGGAAGCCAGGCCGCTGACCGGTATCGACCGCCGGTTCAGTGACTTGCGCGTTCGGCCGAAGCTGATGGTTCTGCACAACCTGTTTTTCCTCATACTGACCCTGGCCGTCTACTTTTCGCTCATCCCCCTGGTCGAGGAACGCCTGGGCGCTGCCCGCAGCCGCGAGATCACCTTGATCTGGAACACGTTCTCGTCGTTGACGGCCGAAAACGGCGAGCAGGAGTTGCGATTCTACGATCTGAAGGCGGGCACGGGCATGGAGTTTGGCCTCACCGAGGCGGCGCAGTCCTGGATGCTGCGCTACCCCGGGCGGATCTGGCAGCGGGACTCGCATTCGGAATCCATCTATAAGTCAGTCGAGGGTTCGAGGAACCGTTTCTACCGCCTGACGCTGCCGTTGGGCTTTTATGACGGCATTCTGGCGTCGATCAAGATGGTGATGTTCGCGGTGCTGGGCGTCTGCTACATCCTGGCGGTGCTGCTGCTGGAACTGGTGATCATGCCGAAGCACGTCTACCAGCCGATCCGGCTGTTCCTGGAGGCCGACGCCGCCACGCGCCACGGCGACCGGGACCGCGAAATCGTTCCCGAGCCGCTCATCCCCGGCGACGAAATCGGCCAGATCATGCGGTCGCGCAACGACACTGTGGAGGCGTTGCGTATGCAGGAGGACGTTCTGGAGGAGGCGCTGCGGCGGCTGGAATCGACGGCAAAGGATTTGAGGGCGAAGAACGAGCAGTTGGAGACGGCGAAACGGAACCTGGAGGCGCAGGACCGGCTGGCGTCGCTGGGCCTGTTGTCGGCCGGCGTGGCGCACGAGATGAACACCCCGCTGGCCGTTTTGCATGGCTCCGTCGAGAAGCTGATGGAAACCGTCTCCGATGCCGGCGCCCAGGCGCGGCTGCAGCGGATGATTCGGGTGACAGACCGGCTGAGGAAGATCAGCGCCGGGCTGCTGGATTTCGCCCGCGTCAGGACGCAGGAGTCGCGGGCCGTTTCCGTGAGGCCGCTGATCGAGGAGGCGTGGCACCTGGTGGCAATCGACGAAAAGGCCGGCGAGGTCACCTTCATCAACTCGGTCCAGCCGCCGGATTGCGTGCTGGCCAACGCCGACCGCCTGGTGCAGGTGTTCGTCAACCTGCTGCGCAACGCGCTCAATGCCGTGCCACCGGGCGGGCGCGTCCGCGTCTCGGCGGCCGAAGCGCGGCTGGGCGACCGCCGCGCCCTGGCCATCCGCGTGGACGACAACGGACCGGGCATCCCGGCTGAAGTGCTGCCGGAGATCTTCGAGGCCTTCGTCACCACGCGGCTCGACGACCGCGGCACTGGACTGGGGCTGACCGTCGCCGAGGGGATTGTCCATCAGCACGGCGGGACGATCACCGCCATGAACTGCTCGGGCGGCGGTGCGAGGCTGGAAGTGACGCTGCCCGCGCCCGATTCAATGCCCGATAGCGAGGAGTGCAAATCATGAGCGCCAAGCCCGACTCGGCGGTTGACCCGCCCGACTCCCTGGTCGAAGTCGCCATCCTCGACGACGACGCCGATTTCCGGCAGTATGTCGAAGACCTGCTTGCCGACGAGGGCCAGTACAAAGTCTTTTCGTTCGCCCATCCGGACCAGCTTTACGCCGCCGCCGAGGCGCGGCAGCCGGGCATCGTGCTGCTGGACATGAAGATGGGCAAGGTCCGCGGCGACAAGGTGCTGGAACAACTTCTCGCCCGCTGGCCGGGGCTGTGCGTGATCGTGGTGACGGGCTACCCGTCGCTGGAAGACATGCGCGCGACATTCAAGATGAAGGTCTTCGACTACATAGCAAAGCCCTTCTCCATCGCCCAGTTGCGCCAGGTGCTGGCCAATGCCATCGAGACCTACTCGCTCGGCAAGTCGCCGCAGGACCGGCTGCGGGAGCGCCTGGGCCACCGCGTGCGCATGTTGCGCGCCGAGCGCGACTGGTCACTGAAAGACCTGGCCGAAGCGGCGCATCTGTCGGTGTCGCAGCTTTCCTCGATCGAGCGTGGAGCGAACCTGCCGTCGATCGAAAGCCTGCTGGCCATTGCCCGCGCCTTCGACGCCAAGCCAAGCGAACTGCTGGCGGCGATCGATTTCTGAGTTGCGGGCGGGCATGCGCGAGGTGCGGCGTGGAGGCTTGGGCGAAACCCGGCCTGCTTGGACTCGGGCGGGTCCGGGCCGCCTGTCGAGTTCCGCCGGGATGGCGGCTGACGCGGCGGCGCGGGATTCGCGGATGAAGGCCATGATGCAGTGCGCTCCGCCGTTATGAAGCTGCGCGTAGCGGGCGTAGACAGGGACGACGCGGTAATGCGGCGGCAACTGGGCGCGTAAATGGCCGAGGAAGCGCTGCTCGGGCGCGCCGAGTCCGAAGACGGGCACGAAGAGGGTGTTGTCGATGAGCGCGGAATTGACGTAGCTGATACCCGCCCAGCGGGCTTCGGAAGTCAGGCTGGCGCCGAAGGCGGGCGTGCGGATGACGGTGTAACCCAAGCGGGTCAGCTCCTGGATCCGCTCCTCGGCCCGCGCCTGGCCGGGCATCGCTGAACCGGGGATCTGGCTCTCCATGACGGAAAGAAGGGCGCGAGGCAGCAGTTCCGCGGTTCGCAACTGAAGAGTGAACTCGACCCAATCGCGCAACAGGTCAGGCTGATTGTCGATCAGGCCGGGGAGCCGAGCTTCGGAAAGGCAACTGGCGGCATCGCCGGCGCAGTTATCCGCAATGTGCGCCATCAGGCGTTGATAGACTTCGGCGCTGACTGGCGTCGCCCAAGTGTGCGATTCGGCCCGCGCCTGGGCGATCAAGGCCAGCGCCAGCTTGGCGTTGTGGCCGAATGCCGATTGCCGAGTTTCGTGGACCGTCCGCAGGCGCTCGAGCACCGGCGGCAGCGGCCGTGTGACGACGGAGAGCAGCAACTCGAGTGCGTTGCGGCTGAGTTCGTAGTCCTCCTGGTGAGCGGCCGCCACCAGGGCGATATCGTCGGACGGAAGGAACGAAACGAAGTAGTCCGCGTGCGGAGCGATGCCGCCCATGTAGACGGCCTCGGCGGCTCCGAATTCGGTTGCCAGCACGTAACCGTATTCGCCGCCGGTGAGCGTGGCTCCCCAGTACTGGCGGGCGGCGTCGCCGAAGAACAGCAGCAGCCGCGAGGGGTCTCGGGGGTCGTGGGTGAAGATGAGGTCGCCGCCCTCCCAGGCGAGTTTCGAGCGGACCCAGGTCCTTTGGGAGAAGCTATTCAGCAGGCCGTTGTAGGTATCGCCATAGGCGGCCTGTCCCTCGAAGGCGCGGCGCGGCATGAGCACGCGGGTCTGGCCGCCGGCGTCGCCGCTCTTCATATAGTCCTGTGCCCAGGTCTGGTGCGCTTCCGCCGGGCGGTTGCGGAGCCAGATCCGGCCGGCGTGTCCGGGGAAGTAATGCCGCAGTGCGTTTTCGTAGTAAGGACCCTTGACGTTCGAAGGGACGCTGAACGCCACATCCAGCGGGCGCGGCAGTTCGGCGAGGATGACCTTCGCCATGTCGATGCTGTCGCCGAAGACCAGGGTGCGGCGGGCCAGCAGGGACTTGTGCTCGAGATCGAGGAAGATCTGGCGCGCCGGGGCCGAGTCCGGGTGTGCGCGGAACCCCTTCAGCGTGGGCAGGTAGTGGATGTGGCAGACGCTGTTGTTGTTGACGCGCTCCAGCGCGGCGTCGAAGCGCAGGCCCTGCGCGGCAAAGAAGCCGGCGAGTTCGTCCCGCGACGCCGCGCAGGCAAAGCGGATCGCCCCGGACTCGCGGGCGTTGGGAAACCGCCTATTGGCCGGGACGTCGACAAACTGAATCGCGGCCTGCAAGCATGGAAGACATACAAGAAGAAGATGAATTAATTGTTTCAGCATTTAATGATGACTTGATAACTCCGCCGCTTCGCCTTCGCCGCTCCGCGGATGGCGGGACACGTGTCGCGCAGCTACTGATTGGACGCACTGCCACGGGCTGATGTTTCGCAAGAAGGCAGCGCCGCCGGCGTCTGGAGCGGCAATTCAAGATTAAAGTTTCACGATTCACTTTGTTTTACAAATCGTGATTAATAATGAACAGATTGCCTATCGATTGAGGGGTATTGACGCGCAAGAGAGGGGGGCCGGGGAGAGTGTCCGCGCCGGTTGGGCCGGCGGTGATGATCGTGGCGCTGCTTCCTTCAACGCATCCACGTCGCAGCCGCCGCCGAATCCAACCTGACCGGCAAACCGCCTCCGCGAACTTTTCGGCGCACCTTCCGCATGTCGCGCGCCGAACGCGACTGGCCGCACATGGACCACGCCGAGGAGGCGTATCTGCGGGTTTCGCCGCCTTGCCCGAGTGAACGCAGACCGAGCCTGCCGCCGAGCGAAAGCCCGGAACCGGTTGGTTTGGACGGATGTTGGATCAGCGTTTGTTGTGGTAGTCGGGGTAGGCGGGGCGCTGATATTTGGGCAGCGGCGATTTTTCGAGCTGTTCGAGGGCGAGGGCGACGGCTTTTTCCAGTTGCGGGTCCTTGCCCAGGCGGACGAGGGCGGGGTCGAAGTCGATTTCGACGTCGGGGGCGACGCCGTGGTTTTCGACATCCCACTGGCCTTCAGTGTTGTAGAAGGCGAGGTTGGGGGCGGTGACGCGGCCGCCGTCAAGAAGCGACGGATAGCCGAAGATGCCGACCAGGCCGCCCCAGGTTCTCATGCCGACGAGGGGGCCGATTTTGAGCTTGCGGAACATCCAGGGCATGGCGTCGCCGCCGGAGCCGGCGAATTCGTTGACGATCATGACCTTGGGTCCGAAGACGGCGTTCATGGGGGTGGTGAAGTCGTTGCCGGCGCGGGTGGAGAAGAAGTTGAGCAGGGGCCGGCGGAGGTAATCGACGATGTAGTCGGCGACAGAGCCGCCGCCGTTGAAGCGCTCGTCGAGGACCATGCCCTGTTTGCCGACCTGGGCGAAGAACCAGCGGTTGAAGTTGGTATAGCCCTGTTCGGCTGTGTTGGGCAGGTGGACGTAGCCGAGCCGGCCGCCGGAGAGTTGATCAACCTTGCGGCGGTTGTCCTCGATCCAGGCCATGTAGCGGAGGCCGCCTTCGTTGGGGACCGGGACGGCGGTGACGTCGCGGGAGCCGGCGCCATCGGGGTTGGGGCCGACCTTGAGGACGACGCTCCTGCCGGAGAGGCCCTGGAAGAAGCTGTAGACTTCGTCGTTGGCGGTGACGTCGCGGCCGTTGACGGCGAGCAGGTATTCGCCGGCCTTCACGTTGACGCCGGGCTGGGTGAGCGGGGCGCGGAGCGAGGGGTTCCAGTTTTCGCCGTCGTAGACGCGGGCGAAGCGGTAGCGGCCGTTTTCGACCTTGTAATCGGCGCCGAGCAGTCCGACGGGGACGGACTTGACGTCGGGGAACGCGCCGCCGGCGACGTACATGTGGCCGACGGAGACTTCGCCGAGCATTTCGCCGAACAGGTAGTTAAGATCGGCGCGGTGGGCGACGGCGGAGAGGTAGGAGGCGTATTTTTCCTTGGCTTTTTCGAGGTCGAGGCCGTGGAAGTTGGGGGCGTAGAGGAAGTCGCGCTGGAGGCGCCAGACCTCATAGAACATCTGCTTCCATTCGGCGACGGGATCGATCATGGCCTCCATGTCGGCGGTGCGGATGGTGCCTTCGCCGGGCCGGGGCGGGGCGGATGTGCCGGAGATGGCCCAGCGCTGGCCCTGGCGGAAGACCATCTTTTCGCCGTTGCGGGAGAAGACGAGGGTGGCGAGGCCGTCCATGACTTTGTCGACCTTGCGGGTCTTGAGGTCGAACTTGTGGAGGGTGCGGGCAGGGGGGCCGAAGGAGGGCACGGCGGGGTCTTCGACGAGGTAGACGAGGCCGGTCTTGGGGGCGTCGAGCTGGGAATAGTTGCGGGCCGGGAAGGGCAGGGCGAGGATGCGCTGGGAGATGCCGTCGAAGTCGATGGTGACAACGACGTCTTTCTTAGCGGCGGCCGGGTCGGGCTTGGCGCCGGCGGCGGGTTTGGCTTCGTCTTTCTTCTCCGCGTCCTTCTTGTCCGCGGCTTTTTCCTCGTCGCTTTCGGGGGCGAGGGGGGAGGGTTCGGTCCTGGCGAGGACGATGAGGTAAGCGCTGCGGTCCTGGACGCGGCCGATGGAGGACATGTCGAGCCAGCCGGTGGAGAGGCCCTGGTTGGTGGAGGCGGTGAAGTAGATGTACTTGCCGTTGGGGTCGAAGCGGGCGTGGCGGGCGTCGGAGAGGCCGTCGGTGATCTGGGTTTCCTTCGAGGATTCGAGGGAGTAGACGAAGACCGCGCGGAGGTGGTTCTGGAGCTGTTTGGTGTAGAGGATCCACTTGGAGTCGGGCGCCCAGGAGGGGTTGATCTCCTCGCGGAAGGGGGAATCGTAGTAGTCGCCGGGGATCCAGGTGGTTTTGGCGGAGGCGATGTCGAAGATGCCGAGGCGGAGCATGGTGTCGCGGATGAGGAGCTTCTTGCCGTCGGGCGACCAGGAATAGAGGTAGAGGAAGGTTTTGGCGCCGGCGTCGTATTGTTTGACTTCGCCGAGGCCGTTCTGGGGGGCGATGTGGATCTGGTACTCGCCGGTGACGTCGGAGAGGTAGGCGATGGACTGGCCGTCGGGGGACCAGACGGGGGAGCGCTCGGCGGCGTTGGAGGTGGCTGTCAGGTTGCGGATGTCGCCCTTTTCGGCGGGGACGGTGAAGATGTCGCCGCGGGCTTCGAAGAGGGCGCGGGCGCCGGTGGGGGAGATTTCGACTGAAACGATGCGGGAGGCGACCTTGTCGAGGAGGGGGCGTACGCCTGGCATGTCGCCGCTGAGGGCGATCTTGACGGGGGCGACTTTGCCGGATTTGAGGTCGAAGAGTTCGAGCGCGCCGAAGCGTTCGAGGACGATGGCGCCGGGGCCGAGGGAGGCGGATTTGTAGTCGAGGCCGGTGTTTTTAATGGCTTCGGTGACGCGTTTGGTATTGAGTTCGTAGGCGAAGAGGGTGACGGGGCCGTTGCGGTCGGAGAGGAAGAAGACGCGGTCGGGCGTGATGAGGGGGTTGAAGTCGTTGGAGTTTTGGCGGGGGATTTCTTCGACCCTGGAGTCTGAGAGTTGGCCGATCCAGACCTTGGAGGTGCGGCCGCCGCGGTAGCGTTTCCAGATGGTGAAGGCGGGGGCGAGCGGGGTGTAGGCGATGCGGCCGGCGGCGGCGGAGTAGGTGGCTTCGTGGCCCATGGGGAAGGGCAGGGCGTCGGCGGGTCCGGGGGCGAGGGGGATGGTGAAGAAGCTCTCGGTGCGGGTGTAGGAGTCGCGGGAGGACCGGATGAGGATGCGCTTGCCGTCGGGGGTGAACGAGAGGGGGACGTCGGGCGAGGGGTGGGAGGTGAGGCGGAGGGGGACGCCGCCGGCGGCGGGGACGGTGAATACGTCGGTGTTGCCGTCGTAAGAGGCGGAGAAGGCGATGGTGCGGCCGTCGGGGGAGAAGACGGGGGTGGATTCGACGCCGGGGTGGGTGGTGAGACGGATGGCGGCGCCGCCTTGGCGGGGGACGCGCCAGAGGTCGCCGGCGTAGGAGAAGACGATGGAGTCAGATGAGAGGGCCGGGCGCTGGGGCAGCAGGGTCTGGGCCTGGAGCGTGGCGGCGAGGAAGAGGACGGCAAGGATGGATTTTGTCATGTTGCGCACCAAATCATGATTGTAAGGGCAGGGGAAGAGGCGCGTTGCAACATTTTGGGCGCGGTTGCACCCGGAGGTTCAGGGCTACTGGAGGCGGTTGAGCACCAGGCAGACCCAGCCGTCGATTTCGTGGCGGGCGGCCGGAGAGAAGCCGTGGGCCTGCATGGCGCGCAGGACGCGCTCTTCGTCCCTTGACTGGTAACCGGAGACGATTGCCGCGCGGCGGGCGACGCGGGCGTAATCGGCGGCCAGCATGGCGTGGGTTTCGGCGTTGATGTTGGCGACCAGAACGTCGAAAGCTCCGGTTGCAACCGATCTGAGCGATCCGGTGAAGACACGCGGCGGCAGGCAGTCGGCCAGCAGGTTTCTGTGGGCGATGGCGGCTGAATCGACGTCGATGTCGCAACCGGCGGCGAGCGATGCGCCCAACAGTCCGGCGGCGGCGGCCAGGATGCCGGAGCCGGTGCCGACGTCGAGAACCCTGGAGTCCTCGACGCCATGCTCTTCCATGGCGAGGAGGGCGAGTTGGGTGGCCGGATGGGCGCCGGTGCCGAGGGCGAGTCCGGGATGGACGGTGAGGCGGCGGCGGCCGGAGGGTGCGGGGGACTCGTCCCATTCGGGGGCAAGATAGAGATGCTGCCCGACACAGAACGGCTGCCAAGCCTGGCGGAACTCGGCTTCCCAGTCGCGGGGGACTTCGACGTCGAGGGTGGGGTTAAAGGGCTTGAAGCGGTCGAGCAGGCCATCGGGGTCGGCGAACCATGCCTTCAGCCTGCACTGTGAGGGCAGAGGCGACTCCTCGAGTATCCCCGTGGCGCCATGGTCCCAAAGCTCCGCCGAGAGGATTTCGGCTTCGGATTCAGGGCAATCGAGAGTAAGAACGTACATGGTTACTTCCAACCCGCGGAGCGTTGAGGCTACGGAGTCATGGAGAGATTCTATACCGATTGGCGGCGCGGAGGGGCAGATTCCGGCATTGGGAGACGGGGCAGGCGCGAAAACAGGGATCCGCGAGTGTTTTGCTGGTCCATTCTCGAATGTTCCGGCTTACAATCCAGACAGGACAGATCGAATGGGCCTGACGATTGTCACTCCGGGACAGGCGGCGGTTAGCGTGGCCGCGGGCAGGCCGTGGATCCCGGTGCTGGCCTCTTTACTGGCTTCCGGCTTCGCGGCGGCCATCGCGGTTCCGCAACAGCCGGCGAGCGAGCTTTCGACAGGGTGGGCGATTGCGCGGGCGATCCTGGTGGTTTGCTTTTCAGGCTTGGCGGGCGCGGCGACTGCCCGGTTCACGTTCCCCGCATTCTGTTCCGTGTCCGACGAGAGGGCGCAGCAGGCGGCTGTGGCGTTTGGGGGCATCGGCGCGTGGATGGGTCCGCTGGTTGTATGGATCGCGCAGGGTCATCCCGGGGCAGTGCTCGGGGCGGGGGTGCTGGGCTGCCTTTCTGCGGAACTACTCCACCGGTTCTCCGATCCTGGGCAGGAGGCTTTGCCTGCGGCGGCTGGCGGAGATTCGCTGTTCAGTTATCAGGCCCAGGGCGCGTCGCAGACGCACCTGGCGCCGGCCATCGCCGTGGTGGTGCTGCTGGAGGCGAGCGCGGGCGCCATTGTGGACGGGCGCGCGGCGTTGTCGGCGGTGTTCGCGATTGTCGCCTGTTTCGCGCTGGCGGCGCTGGCGGCGCCGGATGACCGGTTTCCGCGGCGGTTGTTGCGGCGGTGGCTTCGGATCGAACTCGGCCTGCACGGCTTCTGCGCGCTGGCGCTTGCCACTCTGGGACTGGTTAGTTTCACCAGCGCAGCGACGCCTGGTGGGAGAGCGGCGAGCCGCACAGGAACGCCTGGGTCGCATATCATGCTGGCCGACCCGAACCTGCTGTCAGGGGCGATCCTGGTGACCGATCCGCCGCGCGGGGTGAAGCTGATCGCGCCGGTTCCGGCCTCGCGATCCGTCATGTCGCACAGGCGCGCCAAGGCGCCCGACGTGATCGATTTCTCCGGCGTGTACTGGATCTACTCCGGCTTTATGGCGAGGCCGCCGAAGAGCTCTCAAGTCGTGCGCGAGTCGCCGGAGAACTATAACTTCACGGCCGTGGACCGGTCGCCCTTGAACATGCAGGCCAGGCAGCGGCTGCAGCAGCGCATCAGCACGCGGTGCTGCTCGGCGATCGAAGTCGCCGTGCGCAACGCCGATCCACAACCCCGGACCATCGCACTCAAGCTGACGCTGATTTCGTCGGCGGAGGAGCAGAGCAGGCGCATTAGCCTAGGCGAGCAGCGGGTGCGGGCGGCGGGCGACGTGGTGCTGCGGTTCCCGATGCCGGCGCAGCCGGGGATCGATGAATTTGACGAAATCGCGGTGCACTACGACCTGGCCGGCATCCGCATGCACCGCAGCGCCAACCTGTCGATCCAGAGCTTCACGCTGGTGCCGGGAGGGCGTTGAACGGTAACGGGCGTGGCGTGCGGACGGGCGCGGAGCTAAACTGGGGCCATGCCGATCAGCCAGTCACTGCTTTGTGAATTCGACCGCGAGATGGGGGTGACGCGCAAGTCACTGGAGCGCGTCGTGGATGAGTTGTGGGAGTACAGGCCGCACGAGAAGTCGCCGACGATGGGCTGGCTTGCGGGGCATTTGGCGAACATCCCGAACTGGGCGGTGATGGCGATTTCGACAGCGTCGGTGGATGTGGCGACGAGTCCGCGGACGCCGAAGCTGGCGAACAAGGCGGAAGTGCTCTACGCCTTCGATACGAACGTGGAGACGGCGCGTGAGGCGATCGAGTATGCCTCGGATGAGTGCATCACAGGTGAGTGGTCGCTGATGCAGGAAGGCCGCACGCTGATGAAGATGCCGCGGATGGCGGTCTTGCGCAACTTTGTGATGAACCACATGATCCACCACCGGGCGCAGTTGGGGGTCTATCTGCGGCTGAACGACATCCCGGTGCCGGCGGTTTACGGGCCGTCGGCGGATGAGAACAACCTGTTCGGTTAGTCCACGCCCTTGCGCTTGCCGGGCAGGCCGGCGGGGTTTTCGTGGACGCGTTCGGGGGCGTCGGCGGTCATGCCGGCGGCCAAGGCGATTGTCTTTTCGCCGAACTTCTTTCTGAGCTTATCGGCGGCTTCGAGGGCCTTCATGGCGCGTTCGTGGCGGGGCGAATCGAGCAGGTCCATCTGGCCGGCGCCGGTATCGAGGGCGCTGACGCCCATGCCGATGAGGCGCACCTTCGTTCCGGCGATCCAGGCGGCTTTGAACATGGCGCGGGCGGCTTCGATGAGTTCCTGATCGACCTGGGTGGGCTGGCGCAGGGTGTGGGCGCGGGTGAGGGTTTCGAAGGCGGAGCTGCGGAGTTTCAGGTGGACGGTGCGGGCGTGGAGCGAGTATTCTCGAAGGCGGCGGGCGACCTTTTCGGTGAGGTGGACCAGTGTGGCATCGAGGCGCGCGGCGTCGGCGGTGTCGTCGTTGAATGTGTGTTCGTGGCTGACGGATTTCGGATCGTCACCGCCGCCGATGCCGCCATCGAACCAGGCTCCGGCGTCGGCGCCGCGTGCCTTGCCGGCGAGGGCGAGGCCCCATTGTCCGAAGCGGCGCATGAGGAAGGGCGCGTCCAGACGGGCCAGGTCGCCGACCTTGCGGATGCCGAGTTCAGCGAGTTGGCGCTCGGTCACCTTCCCGACGCCGGGGATGCGGCGGACGTCGAGCGGGGCGAGGAAGTCGGCTTCGAGGCCTGGCTGGATCCAGAGGACTCCGTTGGGTTTGGCCTGGTCTGAACTCACCTTGGCGACCATCTTTGACGACGCGATGCCGACAGAGCAGTTCAGCCCGGTCTTCGATTTCATGCGCTCGTGCAGGGCGTGCGCGGCTTTGAGCGGAGGGCCGTGGAGGCGCTCTGTGCCGGTGAGGTCCATATAGGCTTCGTCGACCGAGGCCATTTCGACCACCGGCGAGAACTCCATCAGCACCTCGTGGACGCGGTGCGAATACTCACGGTAGAGCTTGGGATGGCCGTCGAGGAAGATGGCGTGGGGGCAGAGCTTGGCGGCGGTGCGCAGGGGCAGGGCGGAGTGGATGCCGAACTTGCGCGCGGCGTAGGATGCCGCCGAGACGACGCCGCGTTCGCCGGCCTGGCCGCCGACGACGACGGGCTGGCCCTTGAGGGAGGGGTCGAGCAGTTCTTCGACCGAGACGAAGAAGGCGTCCATGTCGACATGGAAGATGGTGCGCATCGGATCAGTTGACTCTTCGTTTCATGTGGCCGGCTCGGACAAACGGCACCATTTCAAGGCGTACAATATTCACATCATGCCACCTCTCAAGAAGCAGGTCCGTTTCACGCTGGCGCTGGCTTTCATTTCAGTGGCCACTCTCCTCCTGTGCCACCTTGCCCTCACGGATATCTATAACGGGGAAGCAGACACGTCACTTGAGTGGCGGGTACTACAGGTTTCCGCCCTGATTTTTGGGGTATTCGTTTTGAGTACGGTCTCAACGCTCATTCGAGTACTGCGAACCAACAACTAGCGGGCATATCCGGACGACTTTCGATTCCGGAGTGCCCGCGAGGCCTGAGGTGAAAGTCTTTACAGGATCATCTTACTCCCATCTACAGTGAGAGGATGGCGAGTGCGTACCTCGAACAAGATGAGCATCATTCGTGCGTCCTCAGGAGGATCTGGATGAGACGAGCTTCAATGCGCCCGTGCGGGAGGCGGCCATGACCGGGCGTGAGCGCATCCTGGCGCTGATGCGGGGCGAGCGGGCCGATCATGCCGGGTTGATGCCGATCACGATGATGTTCGCCGCGGGGCGGATTGGCGCTAACTACAGCCGCTATGCGTTGGACTCTCGGGTGCTGGTGGAGGCGCAGTTGCGGACGGCGGAAGAGTATGGGCTGGATCATGTCTCGGCCATCACCGAGACGCGCGAGGCGCCTGACTGCGGCGCTGAGATCCGGCTGTTTGACAACCAGCCGTATGCGCTCGATGAGGAGAGTTCGCTGCTGGCGGATAAAGGAGTGTTCACGGGACTGAAGATGCCGGAGCCGGGATCGGCGCGGCATATGAGCGACCGGTTGAGGGGGATCGAGGAACTGCGGCGGCGGGCAGGCGGGGAACTGATTGTCGAGGGTTGGGTGGAAGGTCCGTGCGGGGCGGCGTCGGACCTGAGGGGCATCAACCGTTTGATGCTGGACTTCCACGACGACCCTGTGTTTGTGCGCGACCTGTTTGAGTTTGTCCTGCAACTGGGCGTTGCGTTTGGAAAGGCGCAGGTGGAGGCGGGGGCGGATGTGATCGGCATAGGCGATCCGGCGGCGTCGCTCACCGGGCCGCGGATTTACGATGAGTTCGTTTGGCCTTACCAGAAGCGGCTTGTCGACGGGTTGCACGAGGCCGGGGCGATTGTGCGGCTGCATATCTGCGGCAACACGCGGCGGTCGCTGGCGGCGATGGGACGGCTGGGGTGCGAGATCGTGGACATCGACTCGATGATGCCGATCGCGGAGGCGCGCGCGGCGATGGGCGCGGAGCAGTTGCTGCTGGGCGGGATCGATCCGGTGAGGGTGCTGCAGGACGGCACGGCGGAGGATGTGGAACGGGCCGTCGAGCAGTGCTGGCAGCAGGCCGGGCCGCGCTACATCGTCGGCGCGGGCTGCGAGGTTCCGGCAGGGACGCCGCACGGGAACATGCTGGCGCTGGCCGGTGCGGCGAAACGGTTGATTTGAGCGGTCAGGTCAGGCGCGTTTCATCCACACGACAGAGACGGGCGGCCGGCGCTGGCGGCGCTTGCGCTGCTCGGCGGCAGCTTCGAGGGCTTTGGGCGACTTGACGCCGGGGCCCATGTAGTAAGACGGGTCGGCGGCCATGGGACCGGCTTCGGGCGGCAGATCGGGGGTGCGGTTGGCGCGGGCGTAGTTGGGGACGGCAAGAAGCGGGCTGCCATCGGCGAAGCGGCTCTTGATGGCCGTCACGCCGCCGAGCAGGTCGCCTTGCCACTCGGCCGTCAACGGCGCGGACGTGGAGACGGGCCTGGTGATGTCCTGGTCGGCCTGCTCGATGTTGTAGATCATGGGGCCGTAGCGCAGGGCGATCTTGCCGCGGGTGGATTCGATGCGTTCGCTGGGCGTGATGCGCTGGGGGGCGAGGGGCAGTTCGAGTTCGATGCGGTCGCCGGGCTTCCAGGTGCGGGTGATGGCGGCATAGCCCTTCGAGATGACGGGCTTCACGGCCGCGCCGTTCACCTTGAGCGACAGGATGCCATTGACCTGCGGGCTGGGCGTGTAGAGCGCGCTGGTCGTTCGGTTGGGCGCGCGGAGGCGGACGGTGAAGCGTTTCGAGGCCTTGGGGTTGACGGTGATCAAGACCTTGCCGCTCCAGGGATAGTCGGTCTGCTGCACCATTTCGATTTCCGTGCCGGCGGCGCTTTCGAGCGTCACGGTGCTGCCGATGTAGAGGTTCACATAGACGCCGTCGGGGGCCTTGGCATAGGCCCATGTCGGGACCATCAGCAGCGTGCGCGGGATGTTGCCGACGCAGCACGGGCAGACGTGCCAGGAGCTGCGGCCGAGCGAAGCATCGAGCGGGTTGGTGTAGTAGAAGTTCTTCGCGTCGAGGTCGACCGAGCCGAGCAGAGCGTTGTAGATGGTCTCTTCGTAGTTATCGACGTAGCGGGCGTCGTGGTAGGCGAGGTTCATCTTCCAGTGGAAGAAGATCATGCCGCAACTGGCGCAGGCCTCGCAGTAGCCGTCGTTGCCGAGGGCGTAGTTGGGGCCGAAGCCTTCGAAGGAGCCGACGGCGCCGATGCCGCCGGTGAGGTAATACTTCTTGTCGACGACGTTGGACCAGAGGGATTTGACGGCGCTTTGGTAGTCGGGGTCGTGGGTTTCGACGGCGACGTCGGCCATGCCGGAATAGGTATACGCCGCGCGGACCGAATGGCCGAGGGCTTCGTATTGTTCGATGACGGGCAGGTGGCTTTGGTCGTAGCTCTGGCGGTCGCGGACGGGATCGACGGCGGCGGTGTAGCGGCAGTCGAGCAGGAACTTGGCCGTGGCGATGTATTTGTCGCCCTTGCCGCCGCCTTCCATGTCGTTGACGAAGCGGCCGAAGCGGACCAGGCCCTGTTCCATCTGCTGGTGGCCGTCGTACCAGGGTTTCTTCGGGGCCGGGCCGAGGTTTGAGTGCCAGCAGTCGGCGAGTTTCCTGGCGGCGTCGTAGAGGCGTGAGTCCTTGCGTTCGGTCATCAGGTAATGGTTGATGGCGGATTCGAGGAAGTAGCCGGCGACGTAGCCTTCATGGTCGCCGCGGTGGCGCGGTTCCCAGTGGCCGAACCTGCTGCTTTCGACGGGGCCGCGGGGGCTTTCGCGGTCGAGGGTGAAGGCGGTCTGGAGGTAACCGTCGGGTTCCTGGGCGGAGAGGATTTTGGGGATCCAGTCGTCGAGGGTTTCGCGGAAACGTTTGTGGGCGGCGATGATTTCGGCATCGCCCTGGGGGTCCATCATCAGCGCGATGCTCATGGCCTCGACGGTCTGATGGACCCAGGCGTTGGAGAAGACATAGCCCTTATGGAGGCCGGCCTTTTCGCCGCGGAGTTTCTTTCCGGCTTCGACGAAGTTGTCGATGCCGCCCTGGCCGAGGATGACGTCGTCGCGGTTGATGATGCCGATGCAGTGAGGGATCCAGTTGACGATCTGGTTCTTGAGGCGCGCGTTCCAGAACCTGCTGTTCACCTTGAAGCGCTTGGTGTTGACGGCTTCGAGCTGGAGCTTTGGCGGAGCGGTCTCGACCGACACGTTGAGCGTGGAGACGGCGTTTGACGCGCCGTTGGAGGCGGCGAGTTGCAGGACGTAGGCGCCGGGGGCGGAGAACGTTGCCGTGGTGACGGCGGCGGCGGGATTGGCGAATTTGACCTGGCCGGGGCCGGAGAGTTTCGACCATGCGACCGACGGCGCGGGGCCAGTGGGGGCGGGCGCGGGCGGGGGCGCGCCTGGCTGGCGGCGGGGGGGATCGACGGGCGGGGGATCGCCATATCCGGCCCAGCCGCGCAAGTAGGTCTTGCCGGGCAGGATGGTGACGCGGTCCACGCCGGCGGCGGCGTTCAGGGCCGGGGCGGCGGTTTGCGCCGGGAGCGCGGGGGCGAGGGTGGCGGCGCCGGCGGCGCGGATGATGTCGCGGCGGCTGAGGGCGTTCGGGTTCCGGTTCATGGAAGTGGCGATCCTCCTGAGTCGAGTGTGGTCGGGATACGACCTACGAGTTTATCGTGCCGGCGCTGCCGGCGCGAGGAAGAAAACGACGGGCGAGTCCGGATATCGGATTGTGTTTAGAACTCGATCTCGCCGGTGAGGAAGAGCACGCCCTTGCCCGACATCCGGACGCGGTCGCCGGCGAGGGTGCAGCGCAGTTCGCCGCCGCGGCGCGAGACCTGTCGGGCCAGCAATTCGTTTTTGCCAAGGCGCGCGGCCCAATAGGGCGCCAGCGTGCAGTGGGCCGAGCCGGTCACCGGGTCTTCTGGAACGCCGTGGGCGGGGGCGAAGAAGCGCGAGACAAAATCACACTCGCCGCTGCCGGGCGCGGTGACAATGACGGCGAAACGGTCGAGGTCCATCAGGCCGTTCATGTCGGGCTTGAGCGCGAGGATTTCGGCGGCGGAGTTGTAGACCACCATGTAGTCGCGCGAGGCGAAGACGGCATCGGGCGCGCCGCCGAGGGCGGTGAGCAGGCCGTGGCAGGGGGTTGCGGGTTCGGGCGGGCGGGCAGGGAAGTCGAGCGTGAGCCAGTCGCCGTCGCGCGAGACGGTGAGGCGTCCGCTGCGGGTGTCGAAGGCGACATGCGATGAATCCGGCTTGAGGAAGCCGAAGACGATGAACGCCGAGGCCAGCGTGGCGTGGCCGCAGAGATCGACCTCGGTTTCGGGCGTGAACCAGCGCAGGTGGTAGCCGTCGCTTTGGGGAACGAAGAAGGCCGTTTCGGCGAGGTTGTTCTCCATGGCGATGGACTGCATCGCCGCATCGGGCAACCATTCGTCGAGCGGGCAGACGGCAGCCGGGTTGCCCTTGAAGACTTCGGAGGCGAAGGCATCGACCTGATACATCTTGAGGCGCATTGCCTTCAGTGTATCCTCGCCGCCGCGGCTACCTGCGCGGCGTGAGCGTGAATGATTCCACGGGCTTGCCGTCGCGTGCGATGACGTTGACGGTGAGCGCGTCCTTCGTAGCTGAGACCATCGCCAGTTGGTCCTGGCCGACGATGAGGTGGTGGTAACGGTTTTCGCCGTCCTTGGGCAGGCGGTGGGAGAAACGATGGGTGTGGCCGGAGATGACGAGGTCGGCGCCGGCTTCGTTGGCGAGTTGCACCCACTTGCCGTTCTGCATCTCGACATAGCCCCAGCCGGGCTGGTGGACGAGGATCACCTTGAAGGGGGCGGAGTGGATGCGGTCAGCGGTTTTGACGTGGTTCGAGAACCAGTCGTACTCCTGGCGGCGGTAGGAGACAAAGTTGTTGAGTCCGCCATAGACGTTGGTTTCGTCGGGCTTGTCCTCGCCGCTGTCGATGACGATGAGGTGCATGGGGCCGTGGTCGCGGGCGAAGTAGTAACGGCCTTCGGGCGGAGCGACGTAGGCGGGCATCTCACGGACGAACGCGCCGCGGGTTTCGTGGTTGCCGCGCAGCCAGATGAGCGGAACGGTTTGTTTGAGGGCGGCGGCGGCGGGATCGAGCCAGCGTTCGAAGAGATGGTCTTCGCTTTCGATGGTGTGGAAGGCGTCGCCGCCATGGACGAGGAAATCGGCCTTCGTCCAGTCGATCATGCCGGTGAGCGCATTCACGCGGGCGGCGTCCTCATGGGTGTCGGTGATGAAGGCGAAGGAGGCTTCGGGTTTCGAGCGGTCGAGGGTCTTGAAGGAGAAGGGGCCGCTTTCGACGTTCAGGCCTTTTTCGGGCCAGTAGCCTTTGAGCTTCACGACGC
This sequence comes from Candidatus Solibacter sp., assembly GCA_013822245.1. Taxonomy (GTDB): domain Bacteria; phylum Acidobacteriota; class Terriglobia; order Bryobacterales; family Bryobacteraceae; genus PNKE01. The sequence continues at coordinate 44,884 of PNKE01000017.1, read as the reverse complement.
GGGTGGATGCGATGCGGTAGCTGTAGGTCCGGCCGGGGAGCAGGCCGGTGAGGTGGACGAGGTGGCGCGTGCCGACCTTCAGCATTCCGTGCTCCGCGGGTTCGAAGGATTGGTCCAATTGGCCCGAGCCGTAGAGGACTTTCGAGTGGCATGGGGTGTCTGTGGTCCAGAGGATCGACACGCCGGTCTCGGAGGGATTCAGCAGAACGGGCCCGTGGGTGATGACCGGTTTGGTGTCGTGGACCTTGTAGGGCGCGTTGGCCCCCTGGCCCCAGGCGGCGATGGCAACCAGTGCGAGGACGGGCAGGCGGAAGGTTCGCTTGGTCATGACGTCCTTCACGGCTGAAGCAGGAGCTTGCCGGAGGTCAGCCGCGCGGCCAGGGCGTCATGGGCGGCGCCGGCTTCGGCGAGCGGGTAGACCTTGAAGATCCGCGGCGAGAAGAGCCCGCCCTGGACCCAGTTGAGCACTTCGGAGGCGCGCCATTCGAGTTCCTCGCGCTTCGACGTATAGTGCGCCAGAGTGGGGCGGGTGACGAACAGCGAACCCTTCTGGCTGAGCGCGAGCGGCGGGAACGGCGGCACAGGACCGGAGGCGTTTCCGAAGCTGACCATCATGCCGCGCGGGCGCAGCGAATCGAGCGACTTCTCCCAGGTGGCCGCGCCCACCGAATCGTAGACCACATCGACGCCGCGTCCTTCAGTGATGCGTTTCGTCTCGGCGGCGAAATCGGATTCGGCGTAGTTGATGACGTGGTCGCAGCCGGCGGCGAGGGCGATTTCGGCTTTCTCCGCAGTTGAGACCGTGCCGATGACCTGCGCGCCGCGGATCTTGGCGGCGGCGACGGTCCACTGGCCCGCGCCACCGGCGGCGGCATGGACGAGGCAGATTTCGCCAGGGCGCAGAGGGTAAGTGGAATGCGTGAGGTAGTGCGCGGTCATGCCCTGGAGCATGGAAGCGGCGGCGAGGTCGAGCCCAACCTGCGCCGGAACCTTGACCAACTGCCAGGCCGGCACGGCAGCGTATTCGGCGTAGCTGCCGCGGGCCATGGCGTAGGCCACGCGGTCGCCGGGCTTGACCGAATCGACGCCGGGTGCGACGGCCTCGACGATGCCCGCGGCTTCCATGCCGAGAACGACGGGCGCAGGAGCGGGATAGAGGCCCGTGCGGAAGTAGATGTCGATGAAGTTGACGCCCGTGTAAGTGATCCTGACCAGCGCCTGGCCTTCGCCGGGGACAGGCGTGGCGATCTCTTCACAGCGGAGCTTGTCAGTTCCGCCGAATTCGGTGACGAAGACTGCCTTCATAGGGTGCGTACCTTTCTTCGCAGATGGACCCAGCCGGCAAAGGCCAGCAGGTAGCCGAGGGTGAACGGAAACAGGGCGAGGCGGCCGAGCGTGGAGACGGCGTTGGCGCCCGAAAGGCCGGCCCGGAACAGGATGAACTGGCGGATGGTTGATATTTGAAAACGGTCGAGCCAGAAGTAGTCGCCGTTCTCGTTGAGGATGAAGATCTTGGAAGGGGCCTGCCAGGCGATGGCCCATTTCCACTTGGTCATGATGGCCTCGCCGGAGCAGACGACGCCGCAGACGTCATAGCCGGTCTGCTTCAAATGGGCGTAGAGTCGCTTGCGGCCCTCGCGGCCCTGGAACTGATGGACGCGGAAGACTTCGCCGCGTCCGGGGTCGAACGTCGACGGCGCGCCGGGAAAGCAGGTGACCACGTCGACGCGCTCGCATTCGGGATGGTGCGAGTAGATGCCCGGCAGCAGGTCTTCGAGCAGATAGCGCGATCCGCTTTCCACCAGCAGGACGCGGCGGAAGGGCGGAATGGCTGCGGTGAGGAAGTAGCGCACTGAAACTGTGATTTTACCGCTTTGGATCGGGTGTGGCTTTGATCGAGGCGTCGATGACGGCGCGCAGTTCGCGGGCCTTCCTGAGGATCGCTGCCGGGTCGAGCGTCAATGGCTGGCGGTTGCGGAGCACGGTGCGGCCGTCGATGACGACATCCTGGACGTCGCTGGCTTTGAGCGAATAGACGAGCATCGAATAGGGGTCGTGCGCGGGGACGGCGTGCGGGGCGAGCGTGGAGACGGTGATGAGGTCGGCGCGTTTGCCGGCTTCGATCGAGCCGATGAGGTGGTCCATCTGGAGGGCGCGCGCGCCGCCGATGGTGGCCATTTCGAGAACGGTTTTGGCGGAGACGGCGGTGAGGTCAGAGGAGGTCGCCTTGGCGAGTTTGGCGGCGAGGTCCATCTCCTCGAACATGCTGAAGTCGTTGTTCGATCCGGCGGGACCGTCGGGGCCAAGACCGAGCCGGACGCCCAGTTTCAGGAACTCGGCCGTGGGCAGGATGCCGCTGCCGAGCTTCATGTTCGACCCTGGGCAATGCACCACGCCGACTTTGTGTTCCACCAGCAGCGGCCTGTCCTCGGGCTTGATCCAGACACCGTGGGCGAAGACGGATCGTTTGGCGATGGCGTTGTTCTCAGCCAGCAGGCGGGTTGGCGACTGCCGGTGCTTGTCGAACACCTGCGCGTCCTCGGCCTGCGTTTCCGAGACATGAATGAGCAGCGGGACGCCGTGCTTGTCGGCCAGTGCGCTGGAGGCCTTGAGCGTTTCGACCGAGTTCGTGTAGACGGCGTGGGGGGCGACGGCGGGCGTGATGAGCGGATCGTTCTTCCACTTGAGGATGAACTTTTCGGTGGCGGCGAGGGCGGCTTCGGGCGTCTTGTAATCGGGGGCGGGGAAGCCGATGATGGTCTGGCCGAGGACGCCGCGCATGCCGGCCTGTTTGGTGACTTCGGCGATGTCGTCCTCGAAGTAATACATGTCGGTGTAGGTGGTCGTTCCACCGAGGAGCATTTCGAGGATGGCGAGGCGCGCGCCCCAGCGGACGAACTCCGGGTTCACGTTTTTCGCTTCGGCGGGGAAGATGTAGTTGCGCAGCCAGTCGCGGAGATTGACGTCGTCGGCGAGGCCGCGCAGCAGGCTCATGGGGGCATGTGTATGGGCGTTGATGAGGCCGGGCAAGACGATGGCGTCGGGACGGTCGATGCGGGCTTTGGCCTTATAGGCCTTGTCGATTTCCGCCTTCGTGCCGACGGCGAGGATGACGCCGCGGGAGACGGCGACGGCTCCGTTCCGAATTACGCTGCCCGAGGCGTCCATGGTGACAACCGTGCCGGCGGAGACGATGATGTCGGCGGGCTTCTGCGCGGATGAGAGGGCGCAGAGCAGCAGCAGGCTAATCGAGACTTTTCGCATCAAAGGGTTCCGGGAGCAGTTGGGAGAGTTGGTAGGTCTTAGTGGCGCCGTGGAGGTTGGCGAGCGTCACTTCGACGTCGCGGCACAGGTCCCACATCACCTGGCGGCAGGCGCCGCAGGGCGGGGTGAGCTTATCGGCGGCGGTGACCACGACCACGCGCCGGAACGCCGACGCGCCGGCGGCGACGGCGGTGAACAGGGCGGATCGCTCGGCGCAGATGGTGAGCCCGTAGGATGCCGATTCGACGTTGCAGCCGGCGAAGATGCGCCCTTCGGAGTCCTCGACCGCGGCTCCGACTTTGAAGCCCGAATAGTCCGGGCGGGCGTTTTCACGGGCTTGTTTGGCTGCCGAGAGCAGCATTTCGAGCGAAGCGCTCACGGTTTCAGTTTAGGCAGAAGCGCGAGCAAAAGAGAAGCCAGAGCCGAGGCCGACGAGCGGCCGATTTCAAGCACCTCGGTGTGGCTCAATTCGGCTTGCATACCGGCGGCCATGTTGGTGACCGTCGAGATGCCGAGGATGCGAATGCCCATGTGATTGGCGGCGATCGCTTCCGGGACGGTGGACATGCCGGCGAGGTCGGCGCCAATGGTGCGCAGGAAGCGGATCTCGGCGGGGGTTTCGAACGACGGCCCCAGCATGGCGGCATAGACGCCTTCGCCGGTCTCGACGCCGCATTGGGCGGCCGCCTGTTGCGCCAGGGCCCTGAACCCGGGGCAGTAGACGCGGGTCATGTCGGGGAAGCGCGGGCCGAGTTCGGCGTCGTTCGGTCCCACCAGCGGATTGGAACCTTGGAGGTTGATGTGGTCGGTAATAAGGACCAGGAGTCCGCGGTGGTAGGACGGATTGATGCCGCCGGCGGCGTTGGTGAGGATGAGGCGCTTGAGGCCGAGCAATCCGAGTACGCGGACGCCGAAGACGGCCTGTTGCGGCGTCCAGCCCTCATAGAGATGGACGCGTCCGCTGACGATGGTCACGGGCACGCCGGCGGCTTCGCCGGCGATCAGTTTGCCGGCGTGACCCTGGACTGATGGAGTGGGCCATCCGGGGATTTCGTTGAAGTCGATGGTGACGGGATTCACCAGTTCGCCGGCGAACGATGCCTGTGCGCTGCCCAGGACAATCGCCGTCTCCGGCCACGTGGCGATCCGCTGCCGCAGGTACTCGGCGGCCTCGCGGATCACAGCAGCAACCCCGCGATGCAGGCCGACATGAAGTTGGCCAGCGTTCCGGCCATCATGGCTTTGAGGCCCATGCGCGCCAGGTCGGACTTGCGGCTTGGCGCCAGCGCGCCGATGCCGCCGATCTGAATGGCGATGGAGCTGAAGTTGGCGAATCCGCAGAGCGCGAACGTCGTGATGACAAAACTGCGTGGATCGAGCGAGGCCCTCACTTCGCCCAGCCGCAGGAAGGCGATGAACTCGTTGAGCACCATACGGGTGCCGAGCATGTCGCCGACCGTGGAGGCGTCCTTCCAACTGACGCCGAGCAGCCAGGCGATGGGCGCGAAGATGATGCCGAACAGTTTCTGCATCGACTCAGGGATGGCCGGGACAACCGTGTGCGCCCAGCCCAGCATTCCGTTGAGCATGGCGATGAGCGCCAGGAAGGCGATCAACATGCCGCCGATGTTCAGAGCGAGTTGCAGTCCTTCGCCGGCGCCGCGCGCGGCGGCGTCGATCACGTTGACGCCGGGCTTTTCCACTTCAATATCGACGCTGCCGGCCGTTTCGGGTTTGCCCGTTTCAGGCACCAGCATCTTGGCCAGCAGCAGCGTGGCCGGGGCGGTCATAATGACGGCGGTGAGCAGGTGTTTGATATCGACGCCGGCGATTTTGACGTAGGCCGCCATCACGGCGCCGGAGACGTGCGCCATGCCGCAGACCATGATGGTGAACAGTTCGCTCTCGGTGAGGCGCGGCAGGAAGGGCCGGATGGTCAACGGGGCTTCGGTCTGGCCCATGAAGATCGACGCCGCGACGTTGGTGGACTCGGCGCCCGACGCGCCCATGATGCGCTGCATCAGCCATGCCATGCCCTTGATGACAACCTGCATCACGCCGAAGTAGTAGAGGATCGAAAACAGAGATGCGATGAAGATGACGATGGGCAGCACCTGGAAGGCGAACACCACGCCGAACTGTCCGGACTTGGCGCCCAGCGGGCCGAACAGGAACTGGCTGCCGGCTTCCGTGTATTCGAGCAACGCATTCACCGCGACGCTGGCGATTTCAAACAGCTTGCCGAAATCGGTCTTCAGGACCAGGAAGGCGAAGCCGAATTGAAGGCTCAATCCCCACAGCAGCAGGGACGGGCGGATGGACTTTCTTGAAGTCGAGAGCGCGTAGCAGAGGGCCAGGATCAGGACCAGGCCCAGCAATCCGGTGAAGCGGTCCATCGCATGGCCTCGCAGGTGATATGGGTGTGTTCTAGCCGACGACTTCCAGGATCAACTCGCGCGCTTCGGGCGCCGTGGTCGAGATGCGGAAAGCGTCCTCGATGCGTTCGGCGGCGTCTTCCAGGCGCTCCTCGCTGGTGTAGTAGAGGCGGCACAGGACCGAGCCTGCCTCGACGCGCTGGCCGACCTTGACTTCGAGGATGACGCCGACAGCCGGATCGATCGAGGCTTCCTTGGTGTCGCGGCCGGCGCCGATCATGGTGGATGCCGAGCCGATCTCCTCGGCGTCGATCATGGAAACATAGCCGGCGCGCGGCGAGGTGATTTCCATGGCGCCGGTGGCGTTGGGCAGCAGGTCGAAGCGGTCCAGAACCTGTGAATTGCCTCCCTGGGCGTCGATCACCTGCTTCAGCTTGGCGTAGCCGGAGCCGTCGAGCAGCCGGGCCTGGGCGACTTCGCGGGCGTCGTCGAGGGATTCGGTCAGACCGCCGATGTGGATCATGCGGGCGGCGAGTTCAAGCGAGATGCGGGTGAGGTCGACGGGGCCGCCGTTTTGGAGCGTCTGCGAGACTTCCATGATCTCGAGCGCGTTGCCGACGGCATAGCCCAGCGGCTGGCTCATATCGGTGATCAGCGCCTGGCAGCGCAGGTCGGCGCGGCGGGCGATGGTGGTCATCAACTGCGCCAGGCGGCGGGCATCGATCTGGCGTTTCATGAACGCGCCGGAACCCACCTTGACATCGAGCACCAGGCCGTCGAGCGACGAGGCCAGTTTCTTCGACATGATCGACGCGGCGATCAGCGCGGTCGACTCGATGGTCGCCGTGGCGTCACGCAGCGAATACAGTTTGCCGTCGGCGGGCGTCATGGTGGCGCTCTGGCCGGCCATGGCGATGCCGATCTCGTTCAACTGGGCGAGGAACTGCGCGGTGCTGATGGCCGTATTGAAGCCGGGGATCGATTCGAGTTTGTCCAGCGTCCCGCCGGTGTGGCCGAGCGCGCGGCCAGAGATCATGGGCACCTTCACACCCGCGGCGGCAGCCAGGGGCGCGGCGATCAGGCTGGTCTTATCGCCAACGCCGCCGGTGGAGTGCTTGTCGACTTTGGGGCCGGCAACGCTTGAGAGGTCGAGCTTTTCGCCCGAAGCGATGATGGACTGCACCATCGCCCCAACCTCCACATCGTTCATGTCCTGGAAGTAGACGGCCATGAGGAAGGCGGACATCTGGTAGTCGGGGATTTCGCCCCTGGTGTAGCTGGAGACGAGCCAGTCGATCTCCTGAGGGAGCAACTCCTCGCCGTTCCGCTTCCGTTGAATCAGGTCGATGGTGCGCATTATCAATCGCTTAGAGTACCATTTCCGACACTTATAAGTAAAGCGCCGCGAGGGCGTCCGCAAGCCTCAAATACCGGAATTCATAGCCGGCCCGTTCGAGGGCGCGAGGCGCAACCCGTTGGCTGGAAAGCACGATCTGAGACATCTCGCCCAGCGCCACCTTCAGGGCGAACGCCGGCGCGGGAATGACGGCGGGACGGCGCAGTGCGCGGCCCAGCGCCCGAACGAACGTGGCGTTGGTGACCGGCTCCGGCGCCACGGCGTTCACCGGCCCGGACAGACTGGGGCTATCCAGGGCAAACAGGGTCAGCCCGATCTGGTCGTCCAGATGGACCCACGGCATCCATTGGCGGCCTGAACCCAGACGCCCGCCCAGGCCCAGTTTGAAGGGAAGCAGCATCTTTGCCAGCGCTCCTCCGCCGGGATGGAGCACCACGCCGGTCCGCTTCGTCACCACGCGGATACCGAGTCCGGAAGCGGCATTGGCCTCCGCCTCCCAGGCCTGGCTGACCTCGGGCAGGAAGCCGGTTCCAGGCGCGGACGACTCATCGAGAATCTCGTCGCCGCGGTCGCCATAGAAGCCGACCGCCGAGGCCGAGATCAGCACATTCGGCGGCGTGTGCATTCTTCGCAACCCCTCGACGAGATTGCGCGTGCCCGTGACGCGGCTCTCGCGGATGCGACTTTTGGCCGCCGCTGTCCAATACTGCGAAACCGATTCGCCGGCCAGGTGGACGACGGCTTCGGCGCCGTCGAGCGCCTCAGGCGGCGGCGGGCCGGCCAGCGGGTCCCAAAGATAGGGGCCGCGGGAGCGGCTGAGCAGGCGCACCTCGTCGCCCCGCGATTTCAGGCGCTCGACGAGCGCGGCGCCGATGAAACCTGTCCCGCCGGTGATGGCAACGATCATCTCTACACCTCGGCTTTCAGCCTGAACGGATCCTGGCCGGTCTGGCGCAAGTGGGTGATCTCTCTCAAGTATGCGTCAACGCCGGTCTTGCGTTTCATGCCGTCGTAGGACATATACCGCACCTTGCCGAAGACGGGCCGCTCCCGCCACGGGCGGTCATGGAGGCCGAAGCACCAGAGGATGTTGGTGTAGGTGTTCGGGTCACGGCCATCGAGGGCGTGGATGTCGTGCAGCCGGACCATGGTCTCCAGCGCATCCTGGTGCGAACGCGACCATTCGATGATCTTCTTGCCCCAGTACATGCGGTAGTAGCCGTGGATCTTGCCGCGCAGCAGCAGTTCGTGCTGGCAGGCGTTCCATAGCGGGTCATGGGTGAGGGCCTGGGCGAACTCGTCATAGGCGTAGACCGAGGGCCGGGGGTCGCCGTCATGGAGTTCGAGAGTGCGGCGGTTCCAGTCAGGCAGATGGGCGAAGGTGTCCGGCGGCGAGGCGAAGCGCGAGTAGTTGAAGGCCAGTTCGCGGCGGACGATCAGTTCCTCAAGAAACTCGCCGGCGGCGAGGGAATGCTCGGCGGCGTGCCGGCGCGCGGCCAGTGCGATTTCGAGCGCCGAGATCTGGCCGAAGTGTAGATACGGGCTTGAATCCGACGTCGCGTGAGCGGCGGGTTCATTGCGTTCACGGGCATAGCGGCGCAGGTTGTTGTTCAGAAAATGGCGCAGCGTTGATTCGGCGGCAAGGCGGCCGCCGGTGTAGGAGATCGACGGCGCGACTGAATGGCCGATCTCGCAGGAAGCCGCCAGCGAGGCTATGTTGGCCGCTGTGACTTCGGTATGAAACTCCGGCGGCGGGCCGGTCCAGCGCCGGGCCAGTTTCACTTCGGGCAAGGCTGCGAGATAGCGCTGCCAGAGGCGGTGAATTTTGGGACGAATCGTGCAGGCGGCGTATTCGCGTTTGGTGAACGCGCTCATCGGCACGACGCAGGACGACTCGACGGCCTCACAGAGCACGTCCACTTTCGCCGGCGCAGAGGCGTTGTGCTTCGCGGCCACGAAGACCGGGTAGTCGTCGGTGACAACCAGGGCAGCCTTCGCCGCCAGCCGGTAGAGGACGTCGTCCGGGTCGCGGCTGGTCCGGCGGAGGTAGAAGCAGTATCCCGCGCCGAGCGAGGCGAATCGCCGGGCCTGTTCGGGGACGCCTTCGAGGATGAAGGTATGCATCCGGTCGTTGGCGTGCGCATAGGTGCAGGTGAGCCCTTCATGGACCAGCAGCGGCAGCCCGAGCAAGTTGGCCCATTCGGCGGCGCGCAGCAGGGCATGGTTGGCTTCGGCGCGGCGGTTCATCTGGGCCCAGTAGAGGACATACTTCGCGCCCTCGCGGACCGGCGCGTCGTTCAGCGCCCGCACTCGTTCATTCATCACCATGCTGATGCCTGCCGTGGCGGCCGCGGTGCAAAGTCCGAGGCGCTGTCCCACATGCCGCCGGAAAGACAGGTTGCACCGGCCCCCGCGAGTATTGCATCCTTTAATGTTTCGCTGCGATCCGGATACACGCCCCAAATGAAGATTCGCGTCCTCTACCACGACCACTGTTTCGATGGCTCGGCCTCGGCCGCCTTTTTCAGCCGTTTCATCGAGGACAGAATCCATCCCGGCGCGGAGTTCGCCTTCACCGGGCTGGCCCACAAAGCGTCGCAGTTATTTGAGGATTCGATGTTTGACGGCGACGAAAACGCCATTGTCGACTTCAAATACTCCACCAGTCCACGCCTCACCTGGTGGTTTGACCACCACCAGAGCGCCTTCCTCTGCCCCGAGGACGCCCGCCACTACGAGCGGCACAAGGATTCGCGCAAATTCTACTTCGACCCCGCCTACGGCTCCTGCACCAAGTTCATCGCCGACATCACGCGCGAAAAATACGGCTACCACGCCTCGGAGCTTGACGACCTCGTCTACTGGGCCGACACCGTCGACCGGGCCAGCTATGCCTCGGCCGAGGAAGCCGTCATGATGCGGGAGCCGGCCATGAAACTCACGCTGGTGATCGAGGCCATGAAGGGATCGGAAGGCGTTCACCGGATCATCCGGATGATGCGGCGGATGAAGCTGGGCGAGATCATCTCGGACGAGTGGGTCCAGTCACAGTTCCAACCGTTGTGGGATCGCCATCTGGCCTCGATCGACATCATCCGCAAGACGGGCCGGTCGGCGAACGGCGTCATCGACTTCGACGTCGCCGACCACGAGATGGAGGGCTATAACAAGTTTGTGCCCTACTGGCTGTTCCCGGAGGCGACCTACACGGTTTCGGTGTCGCTGGCGAGTTTCCGCGCCAAGGTGAGCGTGGGATCGAACCCGTGGGCCCCGGCCGAGCCGGTCCACAACCTGGCCACCATTTGCGAACGGTACGGCGGCGGCGGCCACCCCAGGGTCGGCGCCATCAGCTTCGAGCGCTCCGAGGTCGAGCAGGCCCGCCGCGTGGCCCAGGAGATCGCCGCCGAACTGCGCGGTTGATTTCTTCTCAAATCCTTCCCCGTGCGCCGATAAGGACAGCGGAGGCAGCAGAATGCTCGATTCCGTCGTGCTCACCCGCGGACAGGTTTGGATGAGTCCGGAGGTCCGGAAAGGGGTTGGTCTGGATCAGGACGAAGACCAGGTGGGTTTCGCCGTGTTTCTTGAAGAGACGCTCCAGGAGACTGAAATGACGGCAGATCGGCGCGAGGAGCCGAAGTGCGCCTAATCTCCTGACAGATCCCGCGGGGTGGAACAACCGCCGGCGCCGAAGCGGTGACGGTAGCGGACGACCACCCTGTAAATTGACCGGAAGGCCACATTGAGCAGCGGCGCCGTCAGCGCCCCGGCCAGCGCCGGGTGTCCCGCACACGCCAGTGCGGCCGCAATGGCGCGGGTACCGCCAAAAACCCTTCCCTGGGCATCGATCCAGACCACCTGATCGCCCACGTCCGGCAACTGCCCCGGATGGCTCTGGATGGGCGCGTCCGGTACCGCCGCGCGCGCATACCGCCTCAGCAGCAAGACCGATTTCGAGCACAGCCCGCAGCCGCCATCCCACAAAAGGACGCCCGGCGGCGCGGGTGGAGGATCGGCATTGAAGTCCGGAAAAACCTCGGGTGGGAACATGGAAACGGCGGTCAGGCCGTCGTGCCGGCGCTGTGGATCTGAACCAGTGGCGGCTCGGCGGGTTCAAACGGCCGGGTGTCGGGGATGGTCTGCGGCGCTCGGAAGAAGTCGAAGTAGCTGACGTAATGGACGCAACTCACCGTGCAGTAAGGCGCGCAGGCCTTCTCGGTCAGGTACTCACGGCGGATGTCGGCCACCGAATACTCCGCCAGCGCCTTGCCCGGATAGCCGCGCTGCTGCGAGCAGTAGTGCACCAGTCCGTCCTCGCAGATATAAAGGTAACGCGCGCCCGCGCGGCACCTCCACTGGGCCGGCTGGCCATTGGCGATCGCCTCCTGGAAGAAGCTCAACTGCGAGAAGTTGCGCTTTTCCAATGCCTTGACGGCAAGATAGATCTCCCGCTCCAGGGCCGACAGCGGCTTCAACTGGCCCGTATGGTCGTGGATGATGCCGATGGTGGAACTGAAACCCAGTTCCACGGCCCGTTTGCCGATCACCAGCGCCTCGTTGGGGTCCTTCACGCCGCCGCCCACCACCGAATTGATGTTCACGTGGAACAGCGCGTGCTTCGCCAGAAGCTGGAGCTTACGGTCGAGCACCTTCAGGCTCTTCTTCGAGACCTCGTCGGGCATCACGTTGTCGATCGAGATCTGCATGTGATCGAGGCCGGCGCGGTTGAGCCGGTCGATGCGATCCGCGGTCAGAAGATAGCCGTTGGTGATCAGGCCGGTGATGGCTCCGGTGGACCGGATGCGGTGGATGATCTGGTCGAGTTCGGGGTGAAGCAGCGGTTCGCCGCCCGAGATGGTGATAATGCCCGCGCCCAGACGGCCCAACCGGTCGACGCGATTGAACATGACGTCGGTGTCGACGGGCTTCGAGTAGTCGTCGAATTCGTTGCAGTAGGTACAGGCGAGGTTGCAGCGGCGGATCGGGATGATATGCGCCATGATGGGGTGGTCCTGATGGACCGCTCCATAGGCGATCATCCGCAATTCGCGTAACCGGCGTTTGAGTGCTGCCCAGTCCCTGCGGGCCCGAAATCCGTGGTCCGGCATGAGAGATTTGCTCTCCGTATTAGAGCATGGCAACCGCGATCAGGATGCTTTCCTCGCGCCGAACGGTCGGTTATGCGGGTCGAATGGCGATTGAGCGCGCCCGGGCGGCTCGCATAAGATGTCTACTGGAGGGCAGTACCTGACATGATCGAGATCACCTGGCTGGGCCACGGCACTTTTCAACTGAAGCTGGAGACGGGCGAGTGTATTCTGCTCGATCCCTGGATCAACGGCAACCCCAAGCACCCCGAGGGCTTCGAGATCACGCGCATCGACGCGATGCTCATCTCGCACGGCCACTTCGACCATATCGCCGACGCCGTGGCGCTGGCCCGGAAGTTCAAGCCGCAGGTGATCTCCAACTATGAGATCTGCGCCTGGCTCGAATCCAAGGGCGTCGAAAACGCCTGTGGAATGAACAAGGGAGGCGGCCAGCAGGCCGGCCCGGTGCGGGTGACGATGACCAACGCCTTCCATAGCTCAGGCATCACCGACGAGGGCAAGATCCTCTACGGCGGCGAACCGGGCGGCTTCATCATCCACCTGCCCGATGGCCGGAACATCTACTTCGCCGGCGATACGTCGGTGTTTTCGGACATGGCTCTCATCGCCGAAATCTACAAGCCGGAACTGGCGTTTCTGCCCATCGGCGATCTCTATACGATGGGTCCCGATGAGGCCGCCGTCGCCTGCCGGCTTCTTCAGGCGAAGACCGTGATCCCGATGCATTACGGCACCTTCCCCCCGCTCGTCGGAACCCCCGGGGCCCTGGCTGAGCGCATCGACGGACTCGGCTGCACCGTCTGGGCGCTTGAGCCGGGCGTCCCCGTCGAGTGGTAACACATTCGGGATGCTCCCTTTGACCCGTCGCGCCCTGTGCGTTGCTCCGGCCGTGTTAAGGCGACGAATCGGCTTCCTGTTTCAGGCGATCCTCCGATGAACGTTGAATGGCTGAACGTTGAATGGCGGCTTTTCGGCGCGTGGCACCTGGGTATCCTGGGCGCGATCGCCGTGGCCGCGCGGCTGCTGACAATCGGGATGCGGAAGTGGCCGCGGGCGGTGCGCTGGTGCATCGCCGCCGTCATGGCCGCGGGTGAATCGTATTGGTATTACTACCGGCTCAGCGTGGAGGGCTTCCGTTTCCCCGAAGGGCTGCCGTTGCAGTTGTGCGACCTGATTGTCTGGCTCACCGTCTTCACATTGATCGCCCCGCGCCAGGCCATCTTTGAATTCACCTTCTTCGCCGGGGTGAGCGGCGCGGCCATGGCGCTGATGTGGCCTGACCTGTGGGCGCCGCTTTGTTCGTATCCGTCCATCTATTTCTTCTCGGCCCACGGGCTGATCGTGGCGTCGATGGCGGCGCTGGCCTGGAGCGGGACGATGCGGCCGAAGCCGGGCTGCGTCTGGCGGTCGATGATTGTGTTGAACGTCTATGCGGCGCTGGTGGGGCTGTTCAACGCCTGGTATCACACCAACTACATGTACCTGTGCGAGAAACCCGAAGGCCGCTCGCCGCTCGACTGGATGGGCCCCTGGCCATGGTATATCGTCTCCGGCGAACTTCTAGCCCTGGCGCTGTTCGCGCTGCTCTGGCTGCCGTTTTGGGCCGGTTTGCGTTTTCGGCGTCAGCCCGAATGAAACGCGGCATGATAGAGCAGTACATCCACTGATCGAGAGGAGACCTTGTGATGACCTCACGCCGTGCATTCCTCAGCGGCTCAGCCGCGCTTCTGGCGCAGGCGGCCGAGGTGAATCCGCAGATCCAACGTTCGCGCGACGCCGCGCTGGCCGTGCTGAAGCCGAGCCAGCGCCACCTTGAACACGGCCTGGAACTGCACGCGCAATCGCTGGTGGTGGAATCCTACGGCTTTTCGCCGCGCTCGGCCGTGGATGGCGATGCCGTCCGCCGCGCGATCGAAGCCGGCGCCAGCGCCGCCGAAGTCGAGGACCTGAATACCGACATGCTGCTGTCTCGCGTTGCCGAAGATCCCGCGCAACGCCGGGAATATCTCGACGCCTGGCGCGCCTCCGGCGTCACATGTGTCCTTCAGAACGCCGGACAGGAGGGCAGTTCGCCCCAACGCCTGCTCAAGCGCCTCGCCTACCTCACCTACCTCACCGACATGATGCCCGGCGAGGTCTCACGCGCCGCCACCCCCGGCGACATCGAGACGGCGAAGAAGCAGAACCGCCACTGCCTTTACATGACCGCCAACGGAGTGCCGCTCGCCCAGCAGTGGAGTTCAGAGGCCGATGAGCTTTCATGGGTCCGCGTCTTCTTCCAACTCGGCGTGCGCATGATGCACCTGACCTACAACCGCCGCAACGTGCTCGGCGACGGCTGCGCCGAACCGGCCAATGCCGGGCTAAGCGAACTCGGCAAGGCGGCCATTGCCGAAATGAACCGCGTGGGCGTGATCGTCGATGTCGCGCACTCCGGCTGGCGGACCAGTCTGGAAGCGGCCAAGGCGTCGTCAAAACCGATGGTGGCCAGCCATACCGGCGCGGCCGAGGTGCGGCGTCACATCCGCGCCAAGCCCGATGAGGTGCTGCGCGCCATCGCCGACACTGGCGGCTACTCGGGCGTCTATAGCATCACCTCATTCCTCGGCGACCCCGGCGACATCAACGACATGCTCAACCACATCGAGTACATGGTGAAGCGCATCGGCGCCGACCATGTCGCCATCGGCACCGACCTCGCCTACATCCCCAGCACTTCCAGCGCCGAGTACAAGAAGATCGGTCCCCGCCCCAGATCCCGCCAGTTCTATGAAGCCATGTGGCCGGCCGGCGCGCTCGACAACCGCTCCCACCCCAGCCTCTCCTGGACCAACTGGCCGATGATTACCGTCGGTATGGTGCAGCGCGGCATCCCCGACGATTCGATCCGCAAGATCCTCGGCGGCAACGTCATGCGCGTGGCCCGGGCGGTCTGGCCCGGCAGAGCCTGATCCGCCGCCCGGCCGGATGCCCTACGCCAGCGGCCTGAACCGGCACGAGAAGTGCCTCAAAAACTCCGGCTGCTCAGCAATCTCATAGCCGCAGAGCGAAGCCTTGCGCTCGTTCACTTCCAGAATCGCCTCGACGACGTAATCGATATGCGACTGCGTATACACCCGCCGCGGAATGGCCAGCCGCAGCAGTTCGTTGCGGGCATGTTCGCCAAACATCACCGATCCGATCTCGACCGAACGGATCCCCGCATGACGGTACAACTCCACGGCCAGCGACTGCGCCGGAAACCGGGCAGGCGGGATGTGCGGCAGCATCCGCCCGGCATCAATATAGATGGCGTGGCCGCCCGGCGGCTCGACGATCGGCACGCCGTGATCGGCGATGTTGCGGCCCAGGTACGATGTCGAGGCGATGCGGTAGTGCAGGTAATCGGGTTCGAGCACCTCATCCAGCCCCACGGCGATCGCCTCCAGGTCGCGCCCGGCCAGGCCGCCATAGGTGGGGAAGCCCTCGGTGAGAATCAGCAGGTTCTTCTCCTGCACGGCGAGCTTCGAGTCGTTGGTGCAAAGCAGCCCGCCGATGTTGGCGAAGGCGTCTTTCTTGGCCGAAAACGTACACCCATCGGCCAGCGAGAACATCCTGCAGGCGATCTCCCGCGGCGTCCACGTCGCGTAGCCCGGCTCGCGTTCCCGGATGAACCAGGCGTTTTCGGCGAACCGGCAGGCGTCGAGATAGAACGGAATTCCGGCCTCGCGGGCGATGGCGCTGACGGCTTCGATATTGGCCATCGAAACCGGCTGCCCGCCGCCTGAGTTGTTGGTGACGGTCAGCATGATGAGCGGAATGCGGCCGGGTCCGTGGGTGTCGATCAGGCGGGCCAGCGCCGCGGTGTCCATATCGCCCTTGAACGGCAGCACGGCTTGCGTATCCAACGCTTCGGCGGGCAGCAGATCCACGGCCTCGGCGCCGGTGAATTCGATGTTGGCGCGGGTGGTATCGAAATGAGTGTTCGACGGTACGACATGCCCTTTGCGGCACAGCACGCTGAACAGGATGCGCTCGGCGGCCCGGCCCTGATGGGTTGGGATCACATGCCGGAAACCGGTCAGGTTCCGGACCGCCGACTGTAGCCTGTAAAACGACGGGCTGCCGGCATAGGATTCATCGCCGCGCATGAGCGCCGCCCACTGCGAGGTGGACATGGCCGAGGTGCCGGAGTCTGTCAGCAGGTCGATCAGGATGTCGTCCGACGGGATCAGGAAGAGGTTGTATCCGGCCTTTTCGAGGATCGCCGCGCGTTCGGCGGCGGTGGTCTGGCGGATCGGTTCGACGCTCTTGATACGGAAGGGTTCGATGATCGTCTTCATGGCAGTGATGCCCCGATTGGAGCATAGCAGGCGGGCGGGGGCGGCTCGGATGCGGCTGAGGGCCGGAGGAGGATTCCCTCTTACCGCCCTTCCGCCCCCATACGGTAACCTGTATGCCCGCTGCTGGATCGCGGGCGGTTAGACTGGGAAGTTCAAGATGCTGAAAACCACTCTGCTGGCCCTATTGTGCACCTCTTCCTTCGTTTTGGGGCAGGGAATCGACTGGGTCAAGCAAAATTACCAGAAGCGCGAGGCGATGGTCCCGATGCGCGATGGGACGCGCTTGTTTACAGCGATTTACACGCCCAAGGATACCTCCCGCGCCTATCCCTTCATGATGGTCCGATCCCCTTACGGCTCAGGGCCTTATGGCGCGGACGCCTATCGCGGCAACCTGGGCCCGTCTGAAAAATACGCCCGCTCCGGCTACATCTTCGTCTACCAGGACGTACGCGGCCGCTTCCAGAGTGAAGGCGTCTGGGTGGAGATGACGCCGCACAAGTCCGTCAAACGCGGCCCCAAAGACGTGGATGAGAGTTCGGACACCTATGACACCATCGAGTGGCTGCTGAAAAGCGCGCCCGGCAACAACGGCCGCGCCGGCCTCACCGGCGTCTCCTACCCCGGCTTCTACGCCGCCGCTGGCATGATTGACGCCCACCCGGCGCTCAAGGCGGTCTCGCCGCAGGCGCCCATCGTCGACCTGTTCCGTGGCGACGACTCCTTCCACAACGGCGCCTTCTACCTGGCCGCCAACTTCGGCTTCTACACCTTCTTCACGCCGCACACCGGCCCCACCCTGCCCGGCGGCCGGTCCGAGCGCTTCAACTACGGCACACTGGACGGCTATGAGTTCTATCTGAACCTGGGCCCGCTGTCCAACGCCGACGAGAAGTACCTCAAGTTCAAGAACCCATATTGGACCGCGCTCACCCGCCACACCACCTACGACGAGTTCTGGAAGTCCCGCAACCTTGAACCCCACATCCGCAACATCTCGCCCGCCGTCCTGGTCACCGGCGGCTGGTGGGATGCCGAGGATCTGCAAGGCCCGTTGCGCCTCTACCGCGCCGCGAAGGCCAACTCGCCCAAGGGTCCGGTGACTCTCGTCATGGGACCATGGAGCCACGGCGGGTGGTCGCGCGGCGACGGCGACCGGTTGGGCCAGGTGAGATTCGGTTTGAAGACCGGCCCCGAGTACCGCGAACAGATCGAATTCCCGTTCTTTGAATCCCACCTCAAAGGCGACGGCTCGTGGGACGCACCGGCCGCCAGAATGGTGGAAACCGGCTCCTGGCGCTGGCGGACCTTCGACGCCTGGCCGCCCGAGGAGCGCTCGGCCAGGACCATCTATCTCGACGCCGGCGGTAAGCTGACATTTGAAAAGCCCCAGTCAGAGGGCTTCGACCAATACATTAGCGACCCTTCGAAACCCGTTCCCTACACGAGCTTTATCACCCTCGGCATAGCCCGCGAATACATGGTGGACGACCAGCGCCACGCCTCCAAGCGGCCCGACGTGATGGTCTACCAGACGGCGCCGCTCGACGAGGACCTCACCCTTGCCGGCCCGGTCAGCCCCAAACTCTGGGTCTCGACCACCGGCACCGACTCCGATTTCGTCGTCAAACTGATCGACGTCTACCCTGCGGATTACGTCGACGCCGGTAAGAGCCGCATGGGCGGCTACCAGCAACTGGTCCGCGGCGAGCCGTTCCGCGCCCGCTTCCGCAAGAGCATGGAAAGGCCCGAACCCATGCCGGCAGGCCAATGGGTGGAGGTCGCGTTCGAGATGCCCGACATCCTGCATACCTTCAAGAAGGGCCACCGGCTGATGATCCAGATTCAAAGCAGCTGGTTCCCGCTGGTCGATCGCAACCCGCAGAAGTTCGTGCCCAACATCCCCGACGCCCGGCCCGAGGATTTCATTACCGCCACCCAGCGCATCTCGCGCGGCGGCGGCAGGGCCAGCGCGATCGGCGTTTCGGTTCTGCCCAACTGAATCGCGAAGACCTTGCGTCCACTGCGTGCGGCATTTGCGTGGGAGTCCACGGAAGTGGATGAAGAACAGCGGTTTGGCCGTGGAATCGGAACTGGCTGAAGTGAAGGCCTGGGGCTTGGGCGACACCGTCCCGGCGTCCGGTCATCGACTAGACTGGAGACGGCCCATGCGATACGCAATCGGATTCGCGTTGCTGTTTCAAACCCTGATGCTGGCCCAGCCAGCCGCGCCGACCGGTGTCGCCTCCGCCGAAAAGGTCGATCTCAAGGGCACGGTCGTGCGCGTCAGCGCCGCACCGGGCCAGGGCATGCCGTCGCTGGACATGAAGAGCGGCCAGGAAACGGTCACCGTTACTTTGGGGTCGATGCGCTATCTCCTGCAGAACGACTTCAATCCTAAAGCTGGGGATCAGATCACGGTCAGGGGCTATAAGATGAAAGAGGGAGTGTTGGCCATCGAGGTCACCCTGGGCAGCGGAAAGCCTCTGGGGTTCCGCGACAACCAGGGTAGGCCGTTGTGGAATCGCGGCGTGAACGGCCGTCAGGGCCGGATGGTTCGCGGCAGGGCAGAGAAATGATGAAAAGACTGGCTGGGATCATCTTCGCGATAGCGGTGTTCGCTGCCCTCTGGACTGTGTTGCCGAGGGCGAGCGGTCAGGAGGCGAGCAGCCGTGAGCGCGCGCTTCAGGACAAGTTCGTCGCCGCCTGCTGCTGGAACGAGAGCATCGCCCACCACCGCAGCCCCACCTCCATGGAACAGCGGCTTGAACTCTCCCGGATGATCCAGGCCGGACGCAGCGACCGTGAGATCATCGACGCCTTCAAGGCCAGGTATGGCGCGCGCGTCCTCATGGAACCGGAAGGCAATCTCTCGTTGACGGCCTACACCTTTCCCGCCCTTGCTGCCGTGCTGGGCCTCATCGCCGTCGTGTTCATCCTCCGCCGCTGGGCCCGTACCGCGGCGAAACCGGCTTAGGCCGCTACGCATGGGCCCGCATTGCGAGAACGGCCGATGCCGCGCGCCGCTGCCGCTGTGCAAGAACGCCCGAGATCGCACCCACGCCGCCCGCGAACCCGGCATCAGCCTGCGCACGCTGCAATACCGCCTGAAGGAGTACGGCATCGGCTGAGCGCCCCCCGGTGAACCCCTTTCCGGTCAAACGGCGTGAGCTTGTTTTGCCGATTGCCGGTTGGGATAATCAGCGAAACGCCTCATTTCGGCTCAAATCGCAATGCTCAGATGATTTCGGGGCGGGACAGGGACCATTGGACAAGATCGCGAACCAAAACCAGGAGACCGCGGAGTTGCTCGAAGCGCTGAAGAACTACGAGAACTTCCTGAACCGCGAACTGAAAATCTACCGCGGGCAACGCGCCTGGAAGCTGATGCTACTGTTCAGGAAACTCTACACCAATCTGGTGAGGGAGGCTCCGAAAGACCCGTTGGGCGCGTTGAGGAAGCTCTTCCTCGAACCTCTCGCCGAGCACGAGCTTAAATTCCCTAACCTTTGGGATTTCATGTCGACCGAGGCCATGACGGCCCTGGCCGCGGGCGCCGGGCCGGCCAACCAAAGCGGTGGATCAGGTGGCCGCGGTCCTGGGGCGCCAGCGGTCGAGGAGGCGAAATACTCGATCATTTGCATGCCGATCTTCGACTTCGACATGCGCTTTCAGCGGCCGCAGCAGATCCTGGCCCGATTCGCCGCAAACGGACACAAAGTTTACTGGATCTCCCCCTCCCGGCGGCCCGGTCCGGACTCGTCCGCCGCATACGAACTCGCCCCCATCCGCCGCAACATCATCGAGGTCCGGCTGCATTCGCCGGACCACAACCTCTACACGGGCGAGATGACGCCGGCCCTGCTCGACAGCATGTCCTCCGGGCTTGAGGAGATGATCGCCCGCGAGGGCCTCGCCGAGTGTTGGAGCCTGGTCCAGTTCCCGTTCTGGCGGAAACTGGCCCTCCGTCTTAATGAGAGATTCGGCTACCCCCTGCTCTACGACTGCATGGACAACTTCGAGGAGTGGCCCATCGATCCCAAGCCCAGCGCCGCCAACTGCGCCGACGAGAAGGCGCTGTTTGCCGAGGCGAACCTGGTCACGGTCAGCGCCGAGACTCTGGGGCGCGTCGCCCGGCGGCATGGAGCTGAACCGGTGCTGGTCCCCAACGCCGCCGACGTGAAGTTCTTTGAAAGGGCGATTGACAACAGCGAGATCGGCGGGCTGACGGGTCCGGTGATCGGCTATTTCGGCGCCGTCGCCGAATGGTTCGACTTCAAAGCCGTCGCCCACATGGCCGCCAGCCGCCCCAACTACAACTTCATCATCATCGGGCTCGTCGAGGACAAGGCCAGCATCGCACCTCTCAAGGCGCTGCCCAACGTCCACCTGCTCGGCGAGCGGAAATACATCAACCTGCCTTCGTTCCTCAAGCGGTTCGACGTGTGCCTGATCCCGTTTAGGCTCAGCCCTCTGCTCGAGTACGCCAACATCGTCAAGCTCTACGAGTACTTCAGCCAGGGCAAGCCTGTCGTCACCAGCCGGCTCTCCCAGTTGAACGCGCCCCCGGATCTACTCTATTTCGCAGGCACCCCTGAGGAGTACGTGCGCCAGATCGACGCCGCCCTCAATGAGTCCGATGTCTCGCTCGCGCGCCGCCGCATCGAGTTCGCCCACGCCAACACCTGGAACGACCGCATGGTGGAAATGGATAGCGCCATGCGCCGCAAGACGCCGCTGGTCAGCGTCATCGTGCTCACATACAACAGCGAGGCGTTCCTGCCCGGATTCCACCGCTATTTCATAAAGAACACGGCCTGGCCGAACTGGGAACTGATCTACGCCGACAACTGCTCCTCCGATGCCACGCCGGACATCCTCTCCAGTTTCGCCGCCGGCGACGCCAGGGTCCGCGCCGTGCCGCTGGGGAGCAACCTCGGCTTCGCCGGCGGCAACAACGCCGCCGCCAAACAGGCCACGGGCGAGCATCTGATTTTTCTGAACCCGGATACCGTCGTCACCCACGGGTGGGTCCACCGGCTGCTGGCGCCGTTGATGAGAGACCCCAATGTGGGCATGTCGGCCCCGGTCACCAACCACTCCGGCAACCAGACCCGCATCGACGTGAGCTATTCCGGCGCCGCCGAAATGGAAGAGTTCGCCGCCTCGCTCGCCCGCGCCCGCCACGGCCAGACCTTTGAAGTCCCCATGGCGCCGCTGCTGTGCGCCGCCATCCGCCGCCAGACCTGGGAACAGATTGGGGAACTCGACACCCGTTTCGAAGTGGGTATGTTCGAGGACGACGATTACGGCATCCGGCTCAAACAGGCCGGGCTGAAGACCGTCGCCGCAGAGGACTGCTTCATCCACCACTTCGGCAGCGGCTCGTTCCGCCAGCTCGATCCCGAACGCTCCATCGCCTTGTTCAAAGCCAACCGCGAGATCTTTGAACAAAAATGGGGCATCAAGTGGCAGCAGCACCAGATGCGGCCAGGCGTCCAGCCCCTGTCGGTCGCCAAGGTCTACTCGCCAACCTGGTTCTTCGCCATTTAGGCTTACATCCGCACCTTGCGCATGTCCTCGGCGAACTCCTCACCCACGCCCGAAAACCCCTCGGCCACCTCCGCCGCCCGCCGCAGCGCCGCTTCCACGTGCGGCAGGATGTTCTCCTTGCCGATGTGTTCGACGAAATCAGACTGCTTTAGGAATTCCGCCGGCTGTGCCCGCGCACCGCAAAACAACAGCCGCCGCCCGCTCTTTTTCAACCGCTCTGACAGCCGTTCCAAAGCGTGCAGCCCGGTGGCGTCGATGGCCGTCATGTTGCGCAGCCGCAAAATCACGATCGGCGCGAACTTCTTCAGATTGGCCGTAGACTCCTCCAGCTTGTCCGTAGTGCCAAACAGGAACGGCCCATGGATGCGGAGAATGGTCACATACGGCGGAACATGTTTGTCCTGCAAGGTGTGCTTCTTGCCCGCCTCGATATACTCCGGCGTGACCGCGGAGACCGTGGTGGTCTGTGACACCCGGTGAATGTAGAGCAGCGCTGCCAGCGCCATGCCCACTTCGACGGCCACTGTCAAATCGGCCATCAGCGTCAGGATGAAGGTGATCATCCACACGCCCTTGTCGGCCCAGCTCAGCCGCAGGATACCCCCGATCTCACGCCACTCGCCCATGTTGTAGGCGACAACGAACAGCACCGCAGCCAGCGTGGCCAGTGGGATGAACTTCGCCAGCGGCGCCGCCGCCAGGATGACGATCAGAAGCGTCAGCGAATGAACAATGGCCGATACCGGGGTCTTCGCGCCGCTGCGGAAATTGGTCGCCGTGCGGGCGATAGCGCCGGTCACTGGAATGCCGCCGACCATCGGCGTGGCCAGGTTTGCCAGGCCTTGGGCGACAAGTTCGGCGTTCGAGTTATGCCGGTCGCCGGTCATCGAGTCGGCCACCACGGCCGACAACAGGCTTTCGAGCGCCGCCAGGATCGCCACGGTCAGCGCCTCCGGCATCAACGGCAGGATCAGCGACGGCTTGAACTCCGGAATGTCGAAGACCGGCAGGCCCTGCGGGATGCCGCCGAACTTGCTGCCAATGGTCTCGATCGGCAGCGAGAAGATTCCCGTGAGAGCAGTCCCCACCGCCAGCGCCACGATCGAGCCGGGGATCTTGGGCGCAATCCGGGGGACGGCGAAAATCAACGCCAGTGACGCGGCTCCGATGGCGAAGCTCAGCGGGTCGGTCGCGCCCACATGGCGGGCCACCGAGGCCATGCGTTCGAAAAACTCGCTCGGGTTCTCAGCGTTCTTCAGGCCCAGGAAGTCCTTGAACTGCGTCGATGCGATCAGCAGTGCGATGCCGTTGGTGAAACCGATGACGATAGGCCGCGGGATGTGCTTCACCGCCGTGCCCAAACCGGTCACGCCCAACCCAACCAGGATTACCCCGGCCATCATCGTCACAATCAGCAGGCCCGACAGCCCGTGCTTGGCGATGATGCCCGCAACGATCACCACGAACGCGCCGGTCGGCCCCGATACCTGGATCTTCGATCCGCCGAACAGCGCCACGATCAACCCGCCCAGAATCGCCGTGTAGAT
This sequence comes from Candidatus Solibacter sp., assembly GCA_013822245.1. Taxonomy (GTDB): domain Bacteria; phylum Acidobacteriota; class Terriglobia; order Bryobacterales; family Bryobacteraceae; genus PNKE01. The sequence continues at coordinate 21,358 of PNKE01000017.1, read as the reverse complement.
GCCCGCCTGAGGCGTCACGCCCGAGGCGATGCCGAACGCCATCGCCAGCGGCAGCGCCACCATGCCCACCGTGAGCCCAGCCATCAGATCGGCCCGCAAATCGCGCCGCCGGTAGGTCTTCAGGCAATCAACCAGCTTCGGGCGCCAGCTCCACTCCGGGATCTGCCAGATCAGCCTCCTCATCGGGCCGCATGCCTCCCTTCACCAATCTCATCGAGCAGGTCCATGGTTTCCTCCAGCCGGCGTTTGCAGATTCGTTTCAACACGTCCAACACCTCGCCCAGCGCCGGATCTTTCAGTGAATAGATCACTTGGCTGCCTTCCTTGCGGTAGGCCACAATCTGGCGCGACCGAAGCAAGGCCAGATGCTGGCTGGCGTTGGCCTGGTCCAAGCCCAGCTTGCCGCTCAATGCCCCGGCAGTCAGTTCACCGCGGCGCAACTCCTCGACGATGGCGATGCGGGTGGGGTGGGCCAGCGCCTGCAGGATCTCCGACTTCAGTCTTCGAATGTCGTTGCTCACGCTTTTAGTATATTCGAAACCCAGAATATTCTTATGGGCTCGTGCGCTGAAACTGGAAAGAGTAGTACAATCCGCCTCATGACACGCTGGGTTCCCGTGCTCCTCCTCCTGCCTTGCCTGACGTCCGCCCACCCTGGACATTCGGGTCCGCGCATGGCTGAAACCGCCAACCACTTCCTGCTTTCGCTTTCCCCTGAACAGCGCGCCAAGGCGCAGTTGCCCTTTGAGGGCGAGGAGCGGAGCTTTTTCCACTACATCCCGAGCGACGATTTCCCACGCTCGCTCAAACGTCCGCGGATGGGGCTCACCCTTCGCGAGATGACGCCGCAGCAGAAGCACCTGGCTTCGGCGCTGCTCAGCGCCGGCCTGTCCCAGCAGGGCTATATCAAAGCCACCACGATCATGAGCCTCGAAGAGGTGCTGCGGGCGGTTGAGGGCGACTCCGGCGAGCGGCGCAACCCCGAGAAGTACCACTTCAGCATCTTCGGCGAACCTTCAGAGAAGGGCGTCTGGGGCTACCGAGTCGAGGGCCACCACGTCAGCCTGCATTTCACCGTGATCGACGGCCAGGCGACGGGCAACCCGACGTTTTTCGGGTCGAATCCGGCCGAAGTCCGCACCGGCCCGCTGAAGGGACTGCGGGTTCTGGCGCATGAGGAAGACAAGGCCAGGGCGCTGCTGGAGTCGATGACGCCGGCCCAGAAGCAGGCGGCGATTGTCGATCAGAAGGCTTACAGCGACATCCTGACCGCGGCCTCGCGCCGGGCGGCGATTGCGGGCAAACCGTCCGGTCTGCATGCGTCGAAAATGACGGCGGCGCAGAAAAAACTGCTCGACGCGCTCATCGCCGAGTACATCGACAACCTGCCGGCCGAACTGGCCGGGCAGCGGCGGTCGCGGTTGAAGGAATCAAAGGGCGAGGTCTGGTTCGCCTGGGCCGGGGTCGAGCAGCGCGGCGGCCCGCACTACTACCGGGTGCAGTCGCCGCTTTTTCTGATCGAATATGACAACACCCAGAACGGGGCGAACCACGTCCATTCAGTGTGGAGAGACTTCCAGGGCGATTGGGGCGAGGACCTGCTGAAGAAGCACTACGAAAGCAGTCCGGCGGCCCATGGCCACGGCCCGAAGCCGGCGCCGCGCTGAGTGCTAGACTGGAGTCGATGTCCCTTGTCCCGGCCCGTGCGCGGCTAACTCGCCGTGTTTTCATGGCATTAGCCCCTGCCGTCCTGGCCGCGCAGCCTCCCCGGAAGCCGGAGCCGTCCGCGGCCGGCAAGATGCGCTTTCTCGACCGCGCCACCGAGTTCGCCGTCACCCGGCTGACCTCTCCGGACGAGGAAAGCCGGTTGCCGCTTTCGCCGGGCCGCGGGATTTCGCGCCGCGGCGATGCGGCCCTGGCCATCCGCCGCCGCGACGATCGGCGGCAGTTGATCTGGTTGGAATTTGGCTCCGGCGCAGGCCGCGTGCTGGCCGAATCTCCCGGTTTCGATCCGTTGACAGCCGCTTTGACCAGCGACGACCGGTGGATCCTCGCCGCCGATGGCGCGCGCCTGATCGCCCTCCAACGCCAGAACCCGCGGCTATCCACGGTGGCCGAACTCGATCCGGCCAAGCCGCTCTGCGCGCCCCTGGCCCCGTCGGCCGACCGCGTGACCGTCTTTTTTGCCCAATCCTCCGGCGCCGGATCGGAGATCCATTCGCTGCGGATCGGGCAGGACCGCAGACTGCCGCACCACGAATGCGGCGAGCCGGTGGAGGAACTGGCTCCGAATCCCCGGCGGGCGCTGGTGGCCTGGCGGACGCGCTCGGGCGCGGTCTGGGCCGGCGGTCTGGACGGGTCAAGGCCGAGGAGGATCGAAATGCCCGAAGGGCGCGTCCTTCAGTTCTACTGGGCGGCGGGCGGCCAGGCGATCCTCTATCTGTTCGAACCGGCCGACCCGGCGAAACTGGTTGAGATCCGCGAGCAGCAGGTGGACTCCAGAACCGACTCGCTTGTCGCCAAGACCAGCCAGTTTGCCAGTTTCGCGCCCAACGCCGACGCCTCGGCGTTTGTCGGAGCCAGCCGCAGCAAGGCGTCGCCGCACATCCTGCTGCTGCTTCGCAAGACCATGCGGGAACTGACGCTTTGCGAGCACGGCGAGCAGGACGCCGCCGCCTGCCGGCCGGTCTTCACCCCGGACAGCCAGTCCGTCGTATTCACCTCGGCGATGCACGGCAAGCCGGCCCTCTATCTGGCGGGAGTCGAAAAGCTCATCGAAAAGACGCCGGGCTGACGGTCTCAGTTCACAGTCCGCGCAGCCGCGCTCTGCTGGACCAGCCCGGTCTGGCGCAACGACGCGCCGGCCCTCTGGCTGACGCCCTTCGAGACGTACATGCTGCGGTCGGCGGTGGCCAGCAGCGATTCGGCGTCGGTTCCGTCCTCGGGCAGTGAAGACGACCCGATGCTGACCGAAAGCGGCATCCCGGTCTCGGCGCGGGTGTAGTCGAGCACCATCTTCTGCATGCGCTGAATCCGCTCCGCGATACGATCCTTGGGCATCCCCGGCAGCAGCAGGACGAACTCGTCGCCGCCCATCCTGGCGGCATAGTCGGTCTCCCGGCACTGCCGCACCAGCGTGCTCGCCACGGCCTTGAGCGCTTTGTTGCCTTCCAGGTGGCCGAGTTCGTCGTTGATCTGCTTGAAGTTATCCACGTCGCAGACCAGCACCGCCAAGGGCAGGTTCAGGGACTGGCAGCGCGCGATCTCGGCGTCGAGATGCAGGAACAGTGACCTGGCGTTCGGCAGCCCTGTCAGGAAGTCGGTCACCGCGGAGGTCTCGGCCTGCTTGAATTTGAGAGCGTTTTCCACGGCCAGCGCGATCTTCGAACTGACGGCCTGGAGGATGCGCAGGTGGTCGCGGCTGAAGGCGTCCCTGTCGGCGCGATAGAGCGCCAGCACGCCGACAATGGACTGCACGCCCTGAAGGGGCACGGCCAGAGCCGCGCGCAGGGTGGAGAACTTGGCCGGGTCGTTCAGATAGCCCGGTTCCACCGACGGGTTTCCGTTCAGGATCGGCCTTCCGTTTTCCGCCACCCAGCCCGACAGGCCCTGGCCCACTGGGATGGAGAGCGACGCAAACAGACGCATGTTGTCGCCGCTGACAAACTGCGGCTCCAAATGGCTGTCACGGCGGATGTAGACGGCCATCGAATCGAACGGGATGAGCCGCCGCAGCCGGACCGAAACGACAGAAAGCGTCTCGTCGATGCTGAGCGAGGAGCCCAGGTTCTGGGCCAGTTCGAACAGCGCCTGCGCCTCCTGCCTGGCGGCGGCGATCTTTTGAAGGAACTCGGCCCCCTCGGGCACGGGCATCGACGTCTGGCTGTCCTCGCCGACCAGTCCCGCGGCCGGGGCATCGCCGGCCGGGACTTTCAAATCCTTGCTCAGCCTCAGCGGCTCGCAGACGCTGGCCTTGGCCATCCGCTCAAGCTCCTGGTAGCGGCGGGCGAGCACTTCCACCACCCGCGGATCGAAGCTCCGGCCCGCCTCCTGCACCACCACGCCGATTGCACGGTCCAGCGGCAGCGCGCGCCGGTACTGCCGGTCCGTGCAGAGCGCGTCCAGGCAGTCCACGGCGGAGAGGATTCTCGCGCCGATCGGGATCTCCTCGCCCTTGAGCCCGTCCGGATAACCGGAGCCGTCCCACTTCTCGTGGTGCGACCGCACCATCGGCACAACCGGATAAGGAAATTTAACGCGTTCCAGTATCTCCGCCCCGACCACGGGATGGATCTTCATCTTCTCGAACTCCTCGGCCGTCAACCGGCCAGGCTTCGAGATGATGTGCTCGGGCACGGCCAGCTTGCCGATATCGTGCAGCAGCGAGGCGGCCCGCACGGCCTCGATCTGCATGGCGGGAAGGCCCAGTTCGCGGCCGATCTCAACCGCGTAGACCTGCACCCGCTGCAGGTGGTCGTGGGTGGTCTCGTCCTTGGCGTCGATGGCCAGCGCCAGGGCTTCGATCGTGCGCAGGTGCAGAGAGGCCACTTCCTCGGCGTGCGCACGGCCGTCCTCCAGCCTGCCCATGTACAGCCGGTAGGAGCGGTAAACCAGGTAGCCCGCAAGGCAGGTGATGAACGGGATCTGCCAGCCGTTGAACACCTCGCTGGCCGCCGTAAACAGCGCTGACATCACCGTCAGGCCGATGTAATAGGGCAGCATCCAGAGGTAGCGTTCCTTCCAGTACGGGCCCATCCGGCGGTTCTCTTCACTGGCCTCGACGAAGGTGGCCGGAAACGTCAGCCCAAGAAACAGCACACTCGCCGTGAGGACATACCGGATCGCCAGATGGACGCCGCCGGCGCCCACCGTCTGAACATAGGCCACCTGCGCCATGGCAATGGCGATAACCATCGCCGAGCCTGCGAACAGCGACCGTTCAATCCTGCCCGGCCCATCCCTGGAAACCCATTCGACGATGAACGCCGTCACCGCCGCCAGGCAGAGCGTCGCCGGAGCCTCGATGTTCATCAGGCTAAGCAGGATAAACAGCAGGCTCAATGGGATGTGGCCCTGTTCGTAACGGATGCCGACACGGAAGTAGGCGGCCAGCACGGCCAGGATCGAGAACGCCAGGTACTGGGCGATATTCTCCACCGAGAAGCGGGCCAATTCCGGGCCAAGCACCGTGATGCCGGTGACAATGGTCAGCCGTCTGATGGTCGGGGCAAACATACCGTGTAGGGTGAGGTTGCGGAAACCCTTATAGGACTATCGGTGAAAGGTGCACAGGACTGTACGGTTGGAGGAACCTGAATCGTGACATCTTTCGCGATTGCCGCCGAGGAGCGTGAAACCGCCGAAGGAGATCGCCCGTCCATCCGCCTGGGCAGACGCGTGGCGGAAGTCCCGCGCGGCTGGCGGCGGGTGCTACCACGCGCCTGCCAGACCTCTATAATGGAAGATCGGGCAATCGTGCCCCGATATGGAATCAATGGCGTTCAAGCACATCTGTCTGATCACACTCGCGGCCTGCATGCCGGGCCTTGCCTCGGCGTCCGGGTCCGCCGCCTCGTCGATCCCCGCATGGTTCGAACAGCTTCCGGGCGGCGCGTTCGCCGCCAGAGCCACCGAGGGCCATTTGATTCTGGCCGGCGCCAGGGCGAAGCTCGCCTTCCGGACCGGGCATGCCCGGAATCCGATCGCCGGCCTGGAATGGGCGCTGCTTGGCGCCAACGCCTCGGCGGAGGCCGAGGGCGGCGCGCGCCGGAGCTCGCATACCAACTACTTCATCGGCAGCGGCAGCAAGGACTGGCGGCAGGACTCGGCGCACTACGGCGAGGTGCGGGTGCCCGGCGCTTATCCCGGAATCGACGTCGTCTGGTACGCCTCGGGGCGGCTGCTTGAATACGATTTCGTGGTCGCGCCCGGCGCCGATCCCAAGGCGATCCATTTCAAGCTGAGCGGGGCATCGCCGAAGCTGACCCCGGAAGGCGATCTCGTCTATGGCCTCGGACAGGTGAAGGTCCGGCAGGGCCGCCCGGCCGCTTATCAGATCGTCGCCGGAGCGCGCCGGGTTGTTGAAGCCGGATACAAGTTGATGAGAGACGGCAGCGTCAAGATCAAGGTGGGCAAGTACGACAGATCGGAAACCCTCGTCATCGATCCGGTGCTGAGCTATTCGGGCTATCTCGGCGGCACGGGCCTCGACATCGCCTCGGGCATCGTCCTTGATTCGGCGGGCGCCGTCTGGGTGGCCGGCACGTCGACCTCCGACGTCGATTCCGATTGGACCCTTGAACCCTTCAAGACCTTCCGCAGCAGCGCCAAGGACGCTTTCCTGGCGCGCATGATCCCCGATGCCCAGCGCGGCTGGAAACTGGACTATTGGGCCTACCTCGGCGGCAGTTCCGACGACGAATGCATCGGCCTGGCCATCGCCCCCGGCAACATCATGTATCTCGCCGGCCGGACCTATTCATCCGACTTCCCCCTTGCGGGACTCTCCCACCAGACCGAGAACAAGGGTCAAGGCGACGTTTTCCTGCTGCGCTACAACCCCACCTGGGAGGGCGCCGCCACGCTCGAATACTCGTCCTATGTTGGCACCACGGCCGCCGAGATCCCGCTCGCCGTCGCCGCCAATGCAAACGGCTGGGCCACGGTCGCCGGCTACACCCTGGGCGGCGAACTGCCCACAGGCGCCATGGGCTCGGCCCTGCAGCCCTCCAACCGCGGCGGCGCCGACGGTTTTGTCTACACGTTCAACACCCGCGGCGCGAAGGACGAGACGCTGCCCATGGCCACGTTTTTCGGCGGCAACGGCACCGACCTGATCAACGCCGCCGCCATGGACGAAACCGGAAACGTCTATATCACCGGCGTCACCATGAGCTGGGACCTGCCGCTTGAAGGCGCCTCGTACCAGGCCGAATACCGCGACAACGGCGATGCGTTCCTGGCGATTCTCGACCCGCGCCAGTCCGGGTTTGACACGCTCAAGTACGCGACGTTCCTGGGCGGCTTTGGGCTGGACGTCGCCCTCGGCATGCACCGCACCGCCAGCGGCATCGTCTGGCTCACCGGCTACACCACCTCGGACGGGATGCCGGTCACCCCAGGCGCCCATCAGTTGTCCAGGATGGGACCTGCCGATGCCTGGGTGGCTGCGGTGGACCCGTCGAAATCGGGCGCCGAATTCATCACCTACATGAGCTATGTCGGCGGCCAGGGGACCGACATCGCCTATGCCGTTTCGGCGGACGGCGGGGGCAACCCCACGCTGGCAGGCTACACGGATTCTCCCGACTACCCGGTGAAGAACCCGCCGGTGGCGCAATCGGAGCAGGCCCGCGGCTTCAACGCCTTCATCACCTCGCTCAAGCCCGCTGAACCGGGCCTCGGCGCACTGAGCTACTCCGCCCTTTTCGGGGGCCGGGGATCGGACACCGCCATCGCCATCTTCCAGGCCGCCGATGGCACAACCGCGGTGGCCGGTCATTCCACTTCGGCCGACCTGACGGTGAGCGGCGGAACCGGCAAGCAGAACGGCGCCGGGCTGCGGACATCGTTCTTCATCAAGCTGAACCCCGACCCGAAGCCCTGAGGGCGAAACCCAGGCCCGATGAGCCCGGGCCGTAACCAATCGGTTTGCCGCCGCGCCTGAGTTGTTTGGGCCGCCCAACGGCGGTGGTCTGTCCTGATACGATTCTGCAAGGGTCATTTGTGAAGTTACAAGCCATTATCAAAACCGTTCTCGCCGCCGCCGCGCTGCTGGCCATCGCCTCCTGCGGTTCGAACAAGGAGGCGGGAAAGAAGAAGGAAGATACCGGCCCGGCTCGCGTCAGCGTCGTGCCGGTGGCGGTGAAGCAGCAGCAGCGCAGCGTTGAATCGGTGGGCAACCTGTTCCCGTTCGACGAAGCCATCATCAGTTCGGAGGTGGACGGGCGGTTGGAATCGGTTGGGGCCGATCTGGGCGACATGGTCGCCGAAGGCGCCGTGCTGGCCAAGATCTCGGACGAGGAGCAGCGCTATATGGTTGCCCAGCAGGAGGCGCAACTGCGCCAGTCGCTCGAACGGCTGGGGCTGAGCAACGAGCAGGACCGGGTCCAGGATATCCGGGAGACGCCGGACGTGCGGCGCGCCCGCGCCGATCTGAGCGAGGCCGAGCAGCGCTACAAACGCACCCGCGAACTCGTCGACCAGGGCATTGGCCCGCAATCGGATCTCGACACCGCCCGGGCGCGCTTTCAGTCGCTCCAGGCCGGCTACGATGTGGCGCTGAACCAGACGCGGAACCTGATCCAGGAGGTCGAGCGCTTCAAGGCGACCCTCGAACTGCAGCGCAAGCGCCTGCGCGATACCACGGTCCGCGCCCCCTATGCGGCATTTGTAAAGGACCGCCTGGCCACTCCCGGCCAGTTCGTCCGCGCCAATTCGCCGCTGTTCACGCTGGTTAAGATCGACCCCGTGCGGTTGCGCATCGAAGTTCCGGAGAGAATGGCGCCGTGGGTGAAGGTGGGCCAGCGGGTGGAGGTTGAAGTCGAGGCGTTCCAGGACCGCAAGTTCGAAGGCAAGATCTGGCGCATCTCGCCGACAGTGGATCAGAGCAAGCGGACGTTCGTGGTCGAGGCGCTCATCCGGAACCCGAACCGCGAACTCAAGCCGGGCAGCTACGCCAGGGCCAGAATCGTCACCGACCGCGTGGAATCGATCCGCCTGATCCCGTCGCGCGCGCTGAACTACGTGCTCGGCACGAACAAGGCGTACGTGGTGACGGCCGATGACACCGTCCAGGTGCGCGACGTGAAGCTGGGCGACCGTTTCGCGCAGGAGGTCGAGATTATCGAGGGCGTCGAGGTGGGCGAACGGGTCGCCGTCGGCGGGTTGAACAGGTTGGCGGACGGCGGCAAGGTTGCGGTCGCTTCCGGGGATGGAAAGCAGCAGGCGGGCCAGGAAGACGAAGACTGAGCCGCGGCTGCGGCCAACCGCCGCCCCGCCCGATCTGAGACAATAGAAGCGTCGAATGAAAGCCGCCATCTGTGCGCTCGCCTGCGCATTTCCCCTATTCTGCGCCGATCCGCCCGCCCAGGATCCGGCGGTCCGGCCTGAGCCTTTGCGGGAGACGCTGGTGGTGACGGGGTCGCCCGAGCCTGTCCCGCTGGAGGAGGCCGAGCGCAGCGTGCTGCTGCTGCCGGTCCGGGGCAAGGCCCTTCTTTTCAATACCTTGATGGACGTCCTGCGGCTTGATCCGTCCATCGATCTGCGCCAGCGGGGCGCAAACGGCATGCAGGCCGACATTTCGCTGCGCGGGGCGTCGTTTTCCCAGGTGCTGGTGCTGGTCAACGGCCGGCGGATGAACGATCCGCAATCGGGCCACCACCATCTGGATTTGCCGATTCCGATGGAAGCCGTCGAGCGCGTGGAAGTTCTGCGCGGGGCCGGCAGCACGCTGTATGGCGCCGATGCCGCCGGCGGGGTGGTCCAGTTCATAACGCGGCGGGCCGAACGCGGCGAGATGCGGATGCAGACCGGCCTGGGCAACTTCGGCTCCAACCAGCAGCGGATCTCGCTGGCCGGCGTCCGGGGACCGTTCAGCCAGTCGCTGGCGCTTTCGCGCGACTTCTCCACCGGTTTCATGAAGGGCCGCGACTTCCGCGGACTGGCCGCCCACGCCGGGACGAACTGGTCCAACCGGCTCGGCGCCACCGGCGTGGACCTGGCGTTCAGCGACCGCGCGTTCGGCGCCAACCAGTTCTACGGCAACTTCAATTCCTGGGAGCGCACCAAGACCTGGATGGCGTCCATCCGCCAGAACCTGGGGGAAAAGACGGAAGCCTCGCTGGGCTACCGCCGCCATACCGATCTGTTCGTGCTTCACCGGGACAGGCCGCAGGTGTATACGAACCATCACGTGGCCGGGTCGTGGCACGGGAGCCTGCGCAGACGGGAGAGGCTGGCCGGGAACGTCTCGCTGTTTTACGGGGCCGAGGGCTTCGGCGACGAAATCGATTCCACGAACCTTGGCCGGCACAGCCGCACGCGCGGCGCGGCTTACGGATTGCTGGATGTCCGCGTCCTGAAGCGGTTCAGCCTGTCGGCCGGGATGCGGGCGGAAAGCCACCGCGGGTTGTCGGAATGGAATCCGTCGCTGGCCGCCGGCTATTGGGCGTCCTCGGCGCTGAAGTTGCGCGCCGGGGTGAGCCGGGCGTTCCGCCTGCCCACCTTCACCGACCTCTATTACCGCGACCCGGCCAACCAGGGCGACCCCGGCCTGCGCCCCGAGCGCGCCTGGAACTACGAAGCGGGCGCCGACCTGCGGCCCGGGGCCAAGTGGCGGCTTCAGACGACCTTGTTCAGGCGGCTGGACTCGAACATGATCGACTATGCAAGGTTTTCGCCGTTCGAACCCTGGCGGGCGATGAACGTCACGCGGCTGCGGTTCGCGGGCGTCGAGGCGTCGGCGGCCTGGCAGGGCGGGGCACAGGTGGTTGAATGGTCCTACACCGGGCTGAACGGCAGCGCGGCGCCGGTGGCCGGGCTGCAATCGAAATACGCCTTCAACTATGCCGTGCATAGCGGGGTGTTCAGTTGGACCGCCAATCTGGCCGGCTCGTCGGCGCTGCGCAGCCGGGTGGGGGCAATCGACCGCTTCGGGCGGGGCGCCTACGGCGTCTGGGAGCTTTCGGCGACGCGGGCGTTCGGACGGGTCAGGCCGTACGTGCAATTCGGCAATCTGACGGACACGCGCTATGAGGAGATCGTTGGCGTCAGGATGCCGGGGCGCAGCGTTATCGGCGGCGTGGAACTGGTGTGGCAGGCATCGAAGTAGGCGGCGAGGGGGAAGGGAAAGAAGGAAGGCCCGCGCGCCGGCGAGGCCGGAGGCGGGCCATTCAGATTCAAAGACGGATTAGCGCGCGGCCTGGACCTTGGGGGTGGACAGGTAGCCGACGATCTGGTCCTTCTTAACCTCGTTGATGACGATCTCGTAGGGTTGGCGGGCCTTGGAGGTGTAGAACTGGACTGGCTCGTTGACGCCTTTGTCCTTCTTCTCGACCTTCTTGTCGTCGGCGACGACGTCGACGGTATAGCGGTTGCGCCTGGTGTCGGACCGTTTGAGTTGGAGCAGGATATCGCCGACGCGGACCGGGCCCTTGGTCCTGCCGAGGTTGATGTCGAAGTAGTTGCGCTCGCCGAGACGTTTGAGGGCGGCGAGTTCACTGGCGTTGGTGGCGATGAGGCCGCTCTGGACGCCGAGGTCGCCGCGGGCGGACCTGAGATCGGCGATGGTCTTGTCGAGTTCGGCCTTGGTGTTGGAGACGTCGGTCTTCACGGTCGAGACTTCGGTGGAAACTTCGCCGATTTTAGCCGTGGCCGCCTGCTCGACCTTCGAGACTTCGGTGCGCAGGCTCTGCTCGACGGCCCGCTGCTGCTGTTCCAGCCTCCGGGCGATGGTATCGGCGTTCTTTTCGGCGTCCACCTTGGCTTGTCCGACGGCCATCTGGGCCTGGCGGCGGGCCGATTCCAACTCTTCCTTCAAGGTCTCCACGTTCTGGCGCGCGGCGGCCGCGCTGACGGTATTGCTCTCCCTGACCCTGCCGACCTCGTCGAGGATGGCCGTGTTGGTCTTGGCGACCTCCTGTTTCAGGCCGTCGATCTGAAGGAACAGATAGACGTTGGCGGCGATCAGGGCGATGACGGCGCCGAACAGAATCGCGAACTTCAGACCGCCGCCGCCGGAATCCGGGGGCGGAACGGTATACATGGGCTGCTGGGGTTGTGGCTGGTGATAGTCGCTCACTCTGGGTTTGCCTCCTGGCAATTGGACAGTCTAACACTCTAAGGGATGGATTGAAACACGTTAAGGTTTCACTCGCGCCGCCGGGCGCGGACGAAATCGAAGGATTCCTGCTTGGGGCAGCCGGGCTCGAAGCAGCGGCGGCAGCGGGCTTCATACATACCGGTGGCGCCGACGACGATGAGATCGTCGGATTCGACGAGGCGCTGGGTGTGTTTGGCGGGGTTGCCGCAGCGCAGGCAGATGGCGAGGGTTTTGGTGATGGATTCGGCGAGGCAGAGCAGGTCGGGGAGAGGGGCGAAGGGGCGGCCCATGAAATCGGTATCGAGGCCGGCGATGATGACCTGCTTGCCGCTGTCGGCGAGTTGCTGGGCGACGTCGACCAGGCCGGGGCCGAAGAAGTTGGCTTCGTCGATGCCGACAACCTGGGTGCGCCAGTCCAGATTGAGCAGGATGTCGGCGGCGCCGGAAACGGTTTCCGAGTTCATGCGCGAGTCGCCGTGGCTGACGATCTCGCGGTCGCTGTAGCGGGTGTCGATGACAGGCTTGAAGACCTGCACGCGTTTGCGGGCGATGATGGCGCGCCGCAGGCGGCGGATGAGCTCCTCGCTCTTGCCCGAGAACATGGGGCCGCAGACGACTTCGATCCAGCCGATCGATCCGCTCACAAAATCCATAAAGGATAGGATATCGCGCAGGCGGGTGTGGCGGCTTGGACCTGCTACCCTGAATTTCAGTGACTGGCAAACCGTTCATTCTGGGCATCGCCGCGGCGGCGGCCGTAGCTGCCGCGGCGGCCTACATTTACGTTCCCGCCGGATACGCCATCAGGGCGGCGGCGAATCCGTCGGGGGCGTGTTCAGTGGCGCGGGCGATGCGGATCGACGCCCACAAGCGGGAGTTGACCGAGGCCAAGGACCGGATACTGAAGGCGCAGAAGCTGATCCGGACAGACGAGGCGGGGCTGGAGCTATACAGTACGGCTTACGGCGAGTTCTGGGCGCCGAAGGGGAGCAAGTACATCCTGCCGTTCAACTTCGCCGAGCAGGCCATTGAGATCTACGGCACGGGGGCGCAGGGCGTCCAGAAAGGCGACATCGTGCTGGACTGCGGGGCGAACGTGGGCACGTTTGCCCGTTATGCGCTGGATGCGGGAGCGGCGAAGGTGGTGGCGATCGAGCCGGCGCCGGATAACCTGGAATGCCTGCGGCGGAACTTCCCGAAGGAGATCGCCGATGGTCGGCTGGTGGTCTATCCGAAGGGGGTTTGGGACAAGGACGACGTGCTGGAGTTTCTGGTGGATCCGGAGAACCAGGCGGCCGACAGTTTCGTGATCCACCGCAAAGGGGCGACGGCGACGGTGAGGCTGCCGCTGACTACCATCGACAAGCTGGTGGCGGAGTTGGGGTTGCCGCGGGTGGATTTCATCAAGATGGACATCGAAGGGGCCGAGGTGCGGGCGGTGGAAGGGGCGCGCGAGACGATCAAGCGGCACAGGCCGAGGCTGTCGCTGTCGGTGTATCACCAGGACGACCACCCGGTGGCGGTGCCGAGGGCGGTGAAGGCGGCGTGGCCGGAGGTGAAGATCGATTGCGGACACTGCGCCGACGCCAATGGACAAGTGCGGGCGGAAGTGCTGTATTTCCGCCGGTAGGTCCGGCCGGGGGGGAGCCGCCGGACGAGGCGGACTGGAAAGATGGGCCAGCCCGGCGTGCGCGGCTCCCGTGCTCAGGGGGGCGTCCGGAAGGCTGCCAAACGAACTCCGGAGGCGGGCGGCGGGTGGCACGAGGGAGCTGGCGAAACGAAATCGACTGCTTGTAAGTTATTGATTCCAGGTAGATCGTTGATAGTCTGTGTAGAATCCTACGGAGGATTCCACGTAGGGAGAGAGGGTTGCAGGTTCCACCTCGCACTGACGTGCGAGGCTCGCCGGCGGGGAGCGGGGCGTGGACGGGGTGGAGCAGTACGTAGGATTTCGCGGAGGATTCCACGTAGGGAGAGAGGGTGGCAGGGTCCACCTCGCACTGACGTGCGAGGCTCGCCGGCGGAGCGGGGCGTGGACGGGGTGGAGTGAAAATTAAAGAGCCGGTGAAGTTCGGAGGAGTGACTTCACCGGCTAGTGAGCCAGCTGATACGGAGGAGTGCTGGCGACCGTACTCTTGGTACGTTCTAGCTTCACTTTAGCATGAGGATACTCAGGTCTGTAAAGAGAGAATAACAGATGCTGATATTAAAATGATTGAAGAAATCGAAGCTATCCAAAGACCGGCAGTCATGAGCGGGCCGGGCTGGGCTTCTGGGGGCGATGCGCGGTGGCGAAGGAACAGCGAGCCGGCGGCGATGATGGGCAGCATGAGGGCCTGGGCGTAGCCGCCGGCCTTGACCATGGAGACGGGCGACTGGAAGGTGAAGAAGAAGATGACGGGGACGACGGTGAGCATCCAGACGAACCGGTTGCGCCAGAGCAGGCGCGAGGGGTAGTCGTCGTGGCGGAAGCCGCCGGAGAGGCGGACCATGTCGGCAAAGACGCGGGAGTGGGCGGCGGTGGCGGCGAAGATCGTTCCGTAGAGGGTAAAGATTGCGCCGGCGTAGAACAGGGCGAGCGCCCAGGGGCCGAGAGTTTCGGTATAGATTTTTGAAAGGACGGGAATCATGTCGTTGGCCGAGGGGACGAGGCCCTGGGGGTGGAGGATGCCGGCGCCGAGCAGGTAGAAGGCGACGGTGGCGATGGTGTAGATGAACATGGAGGCGAGGATGTCGGTGTGCATGACGCGGATCCAGCCGCGGGCGCGGGCGAGCCAGGCGGGCGAGGAGTCGCGGGCGCCGGTGAAGCGGGCGTAGCCTTTCTCGACGCACCAGTAGGGATACATGAAGATTTCGGAGGCGCCGACGCCGGTGATGCCGAAGACGGCGATGGCGGTGATGATGCCGGCGCCTGGGGGGAGTTGGAAGGAAAAGCCCTGGGTGAGGACGTCGCTGGCGACAAAGAGATCTGAACGGCGCATGAGCAGGACGGCGGCCATGAAGGTGAGCAGGGTGAACAGTGCGACCTTGATGGTGGCGAGGCGTTCGATGCGTTCGTAGCCGCCGCCGAGCAGGAGCCAGAGGGTGAGACCGAGAAGGAGAATGACCCAGGCGTTGACGGGGAGGCCGGGGAGCAGGGTATTGAGGACCTGGGCGACGCCGCCGAACATGGCGCCGATCTGGAAGAGGCTCATTATCACCATGGCGGCCCAGGCCCAGACCGACCAGGAGACCATGAAGCGGGGGCCGGGGAGGCGGTTGAAGCCGGCGAGGCCGGTTTCGCCGGTGACGATGGAGTAGCGGCCGATTTCGGCCTGCATGGCGGGTTTGATGAAACAGGAGAAGACGACGATCCAGAGGGCGAGATAGCCGGCTTCGGCGCCGAGGGTGGTGGTGGCGATGAGTTCGCCGCTGCCGACGATGGAGGCGGCGAGGATCAAGCCGGGTCCGATGCGGCGGAGCGAGGCCCAGAAAGTGGTGGGCGGGGCCTCGACGGCGGCGGGATCGAGGCGATAGGGATCGAAGGACATTGGAGACGAGTTTACAGGAACGGGGGGAGGGGGGGGTGATCCGGAAGGCAGGGCGGCGGTGAGGACCGCGGCCTGGGGGCCGGCGGCAGCGATGAACAACAGCAGTCCCGACAGTTGGGGCGGAGGTTATTGCGGGGCGCCGGGATCGTCCTCCGGAGGGGCGAGGATGATGGGTTGATCGGCGGTGGTTTCGATGGGGGCGGCGGCGCCGTAGACGGCGCGCCAGTCGAGTTCACGGAGGAAGGCGGGGTTTTCGCGCCAGCCGGGTTGGACTTTGACGAAGAGTTCGAGGAAGAAGCGGCGGCCGAGGAGGGCTTCGAGTTCGAGGCGGGCTTCGGCGCCGATCTGCTTAATCATCGCTCCCTTGGCGCCGACGATGATGGTCTTCTGGCCGCGGCGCTCGACGTAGATAGTCGCCGCGACGCGGGTGATGGCGGGTTTCTCTTCCCACTGGTCGACGAGGACGGCGACCGAGTGGGGCACTTCCTCGCGGGTGTGGAGCAGGATCTTCTCGCGGACGGTTTCGGCGACGATGAAGCGTTCGGGGCTGTCGGTGAGGTAGTCGCCGGGAAAGAACGCCGGGCCTTTGGGCAGGCGGGCCGTGATGGCGTCAAGAAGCTCCGGGCAGCCTTCGCCGGTGGAGGCCGAGATGGGGAAATACTCCTCGAAGTCGAACCGGTTCCGGAAGCCTTCGAGCAGGGGGGCGAGGGCGGAGCGGGATTTGAGGCGGTCGATCTTATTGAGAGCGAGGATGGCGGGGGTGGAGGCCTTCTTGAGCAGGGCGAGGGCGTGGGCGTCGGCATCGGAGAGCGGGCGGGTGGAGTCGTGGACGAAGATGAGGAGGTCGCGCGAGTCGAGGGCTTCCTGGATGGACTTCATCATGCGGCGGTTGATCTGGGATTCGGCGGGGTGGATGCCGGGGGTATCGAGGAAGACGATCTGAGAGCCGGGCCGGGTAAGGACGCCCTGGATGATGGTGCGGGTGGTTTGGGGCTTATCGGCGACGATGGCCACCTTGACGCCGACCAGTTGATTGACCAGGGTGGACTTGCCGGCGTTGGGGCGGCCGAGGACGGAAACGAATCCGGAGACGTGTATTGGCAAAGCGGGAGATCCTTCTCAGGCCGGTTCGGGCGGATGGCCGTCAAAATCAGGGGCGCGCGAGACGCGGACCTTGATGACGCGCAGGGCGTCGGCGGCGAGGACATCAAGGCGCAGGCCGTCGCGCTCGACGGCGGCGCCCGGGGGCGGGACTTCGCCGAGCCATTCGGTAACGAGGCCGCCGATGGTGGTGGATTCGGTCTCCTCATCGGGACGGAAGCCGAATAGTTCGTGGAGGTGGTCGACGTCGAACGAGCCGGAGACGGTGACCGAGCCGTCGGGGTTGCGGACGAGGTCGTGGGCGGGTTCGTGTTCGTCGCGGATTTCGCCGAACACCTCCTCCATGAGGTCTTCGAGGGTGACCAGGCCGGCGACGTTGCCGTATTCGTCGACGACATAGACGATGTGGTTGCCGGAGGTGGACATCTCCTTGACGAGGTCGGAGGCGGGCTTGGTTTCAGGGACGCCGAGGATGGGGCGCATGAGGTCGGCGATGGTGGTGCGTTTGGGGTCGCCGGGGAGGAGTTCGAAGAGGTCGCGGACGTGGACGAAGCCGATGATGTTGTCGACGGAGGAGCCGAAGACGGGGATGCGGGAGAACTGTTCGTTGCGGGCGAGCGAGCGGAGGTCGTCGAGGGAGCTGGCGGCGCTGATGGTGATCATCTGGCGGCGTGGGGTCATGACCTCGCGGACGCGTTTGTCGCCGAAAGCGACGACGGAATGGATGAGGCGGCTGTCCTCCTTCTCGATGATGCCTTCCTCCTCGCCGGCGTTGATGAGGGCTTCGAAGTCCTCGGCGGGGTTTGACTCCTCCTGATCCTCACTGGCGGGCTGGGCGAGGGACTGGAGCGAATTGAGGAAACGGAACAGGGCGGTGAGGGGGCGGATGATCAGGGCCAGGAAGCGGATGAGCGGGATGAGCGGGATGAGCCAGCCGCCGGAGGTGCGGCGGTAGAGGAGTTGTGGGACGAGGTAGGAAGAGAACAGCATGAGGAGCCAGGCGATGGCGAGGCCTTCGACGAAGCCGATCCAATTGGGGGTGTGGATGAGGGTGGCGGTGACGACGATGGAGCCGGCGAAAGCGATGAGGGAGTGTTTGATGAGAGAGAAGGTGAGGGAGCCGTCCTCGGAGTCGTAGCCGATCATGTCCTGGAGGGAGTCCTTGAAGAATTCGAGGGCGTCGGATTCGCGGGTGCGGAGGCGGAGGGATTCGAGATAGAGAAGCTGGACGAAGCTGACCAGGATAAGAAAGACGGCGAGGATGAAGGCCGAGAGCAGGAGAGTCATCGCGGGGGCCTGCCGGGTTTGGAATTAGCGCGTTCGATGAGGCCGGGGGGGAGGCCGAGGGCCTTACGCCAGCGGGTTTCGAGGCGGCGCATGCGGCCGTTACCGGTTTCGTGGTCGTGGCCGAGGAGGTGGAGGAGGCCGTGGAGGAGGAGGATTTCGATTTCGGTTTCGATGGGATGGCCGAAGGCGGCGGCCTGGGCGCGTGCGCGCTGCCAGGAGATGGCGATGTCGCCGAGGGAATCGGAGGTATCGCGGGCGGGGAAGGAGAGGACGTCGGTGGGGGAGTCGATGCCGAGGAAGTGGCGGTTGAGGTCGTGGACGGCGGAGTCGCCGGTGAGCATGGCGCAGAAGGGGAGGCCGTGGGAGACGCGGTCGCGGAGGGTTTGGGCGAAGGCGCGGAGGCGGGCGCGGTCGAGGCCCTTGGGGGCGCGGCGGAACAGGAGCAGCGGGTCTGAAACCATGTGATTTATACGGGGTTTGGGGGCGCCTGAGGGGGCGGTTCCTGGAGGGTGAGGCTCAACTGGCGGCCGGCGCCGGTGAGTTCGCCATGGCGTTCGTAGGCCTTGACGATGCGCTGGACCAGGGCATTGCGGACGACGTCGCGTTCGTCGAAGTAGGTAAGGCCGATGCCGTCGACGCCGCGCAGGATTTCGACGGCGTCGAGCAGGCCGCAGCGGCGGCCGGCGGGGAGGTCGATTTGAGTGAGGTCGCCGGTGACGACGAGTTTGGAGTTGAAGCCGATGCGGGTGAGCATCATCTTCATCTGTTCGGGGGTGGAGTTCTGGGCTTCGTCGAGGATGATGAAGCTGTCGTTGAGGGTGCGGCCGCGCATGAAGGCGAGCGGGGCGACCTCGATGGTATTGCGTTCGAGGGCGCGTTCGACCTTTTCGGTTTCGAGGAGGTCGAACAGGGCGTCGTAGAGGGGGCGGAGGTAGGGGTCGATTTTCTCCTGGAGGGTGCCGGGGAGGAAGCCGAGGCGTTCGCCGGCCTCGACGGCGGGGCGGGTGAGGATGATGCGGGAGATCTGCTTGTTGAGCAGCGCGGAGACGGCCATGGCGACGGCGAGGTAGGTTTTGCCGGTACCGGCGGGGCCGATGCCGAAGACGAGGTCGTGGTGTTCGATGAGGTCGAGGTAGGAGCGCTGGTTGACGGTTTTGGGGACGACGGTTTTCTTGCCGAAGTTGCGGGCGCGTCCGCTTTCGTAGAGGCCGCGGAAGGTGGTGGAGGGGTCGGCGGTAAGGACGCGGAGGTAGCTGTTGACGTCGGCGGGGGGGATGCGGAGGCCGGCGCCGGAGAGCGAGAGGAAGTCGGAGACGATCTGTTCGGCGCGGTGGACGGCGGCGTCGGCGCCCTCGATTTCGAGGCCGTCGTGGGTGAGGCGGGTCTGGACGCCGAGACCGGATTCGAGCAGGCGGATGTTTTCATCCCTGGTGCCGAAGAACTGTTCGAGACCGCTGTTGGATTGGAGGACGGTTTTCATGGGCGGGGGAGGGGGGATGCAGGGGTGACAGCGCCGGGTGGGTGGATGGGAGTCATGAGGCGACTGGGGTGGAGAGCGGCGCGGATGAATGGCCGGGCGATGCCGAAGGGAAGACTTTGGAGACCTGCTCTTTGCGTTGGCGGTTGGCGGGAGAGAGGGGGAGTGATTGTATTCCCATGAGAGACGGAGACGGGGGCGGCCCGTCTCCACAGTTTATCACGGCCCCACTATACCACGGAAAACGCAGGAATTAAGCGGTGAGGGTGGCGACGCCGAGTTTGCCGAGGTGTTTTTCCATGCGGGTGCGGAGTTCGAGCCGGGCGCGGAGGAGGCGGGACTTGGTGGCGGCGATCGAGATGCCGAGGCGTTGGGCGACTTCGTGGGTGGGGATCTCCTCGACGTCGCGCATGACGAAGACCTGGCGAAGGACGGGGGGGATGCGCTTGATTTCGAGGTTGAGGACTTCGAGGACCTGGCGGTTGCCGAGGTCCTGTTCGGGGGTGGAGGCGAGGCCGGGCAGTTCGATGGTCTGGATCTCCTCGCCTTGGACGCCGGCTTCGAGATGGATGAAATGGGCGCGCTTGTCCTTGCGCAGACGCATGAGGCACTGGTTGACGACGATGCGGGAGAACCAGGTGGAGAATTTGGCGTCCTGGTTGAAGCCTGAGATGTGCTGGTAGGCTTTCCAGGTGGCGTTCTGGACTTCATCCTCCGCATCTTCCAGATTTTTGAGGATCGAGAGGGCGAGGCGGCGGCAAGAGGGTGTGTGGCGTTCGACGAGTTCGGTGAACGCGGAGTTGTCGCCGGATTGAGCCAACGAGACAAGGACATCGTCTTCGATTCCGGCAAAGACAGGGTTGTGGGTTCTCATGGTGCTTAGAATTCCTTTGGAGTCGGCGTCGTTCGGACCGTACATGGGGGTAGACTCAGGGGGCGGCGGTCTGGCGGCGGGTAAATCAGTCTGACAGAAAATCGATTCAGTGTAGAGAAACTTTTGTGGATACTTTTCAGTTAAACTGAAAGACATGGTTGAAGTGACTGAAAGCGGGGTGGAGACGATTCAGCGGGTGCTGTCGGCGTATGAGATCGGGCGGAAGATCAGGCAGCTTCGTTTACGGAAGAAGATGGGGCTGAAGGATCTTGGGGCGCACACGGGGCTGTCGGCGTCGATGCTGTCGCAGTTGGAGACCGGCAAGATGGCGCCGACGTTGCAGACGCTGGCGCGGATCTCGATGGTATTTGACGTGGGGATCGACCACTTCTTTTCGGACAGGGCGAAGAGGACGCGGTTTTCGGTGGTGAGGGCGGCCGAGCGGATGAGGTTTCCGGAGCGGGC
This sequence comes from Candidatus Solibacter sp., assembly GCA_013822245.1. Lineage (GTDB taxonomy): Bacteria > Acidobacteriota > Terriglobia > Bryobacterales > Bryobacteraceae > PNKE01. The sequence goes on along the minus strand of PNKE01000017.1, from coordinate 803 downwards.
GGATGCGCCGCGACCGGCGTTTCATTTTGAATGTCTGGCGTTTTCGTCGCAGGAGAAGAGCTTGCAGGCGTACCTGGCGGCGTTCGAGCCGCGGGAGTTGAAGCAGGTCACGGCGCACGTGCATGAGGGGGCGGAGTTTATCCATGTGATTGAGGGGGTGTTGGGGGTGGTTTACCTGGACGAGGAGACGGAGTTGGGGGCGGGCGACAGCGTGTATTTCGACAGTTCGCAGGCGCATGGCTACAGGGCGGTGGGGGAGGGGCGTGCGCGGGCGGTGGTGGTGACGACGACGCCGCGGATATGAGGGAGCGGGGTAGCGGGAACATAAGATGGCGAGAATGTTTCTTTGCGGATGCGGGCGGATATAGGGTATATTGGAAAGGTTGCCGTGACCGCGGCGACCGCGAGAGTGTGGGCAGGTGGCAGAGCGGTCAAATGCAACGGGCTGTAAACCCGTCGCCCCTTGGGGCTACGGTGGTTCAAATCCATCCCTGCCCACCACTTAAAGATGCAGCCCGAGGGGTTGCGCCGAGCGCGGCGGCGGTTGCGGTATTGTGGTTTTAGTCCGGGCCGATGTAGCTCAGTTGGTAGAGCGCGTCCTTGGTAAGGACGAGGTCACCAGTTCAATCCTGGTCATCGGCTCCAGCGAATCAGCGCGAAGGTCCGCGCAAGGCCGGGCAACCGCGGGCAGCGCGGGTGTCGAGCAAGAGGGACGGGAGAACCGGTCCTGGCCGGAGCGGCAGGGCAAGGCCCGAGGGAATCGGGCAAAGAATGGACAGGTTGGCAACAGGGAGTCCGCACTC
>PNKE01000011.1 GCA_013822245.1 Candidatus Solibacter sp. | reverse complement strand
GCCGTTGCAGGCGCAAGCCTTCCAACTGCTCGGCCTGTAGCCAGAAACAGGAAAGCCGGTTCGCCACGTTCCCGCGTTAAATCAGTGAGATAGCGCTTGGTGGGTGGTGGAACTTCGGATTAATGAATGCCCCCGCACCCGGAATCAAGGGGAGGCGTGATGTTGCGTTCTATAGCCGGGACGGCCCCAACAAGCGCGAGATCCTCGAACAGCCAGGCAGTGTTGACCACGCCGGTCTGATTCTGAGTGCCTCGGCGAGAGCCTACCCCTCTCGAATCCGCCCGCGCCGCCGTGCGATGCTGTCCTCATGCAGTTGTTCTGGGAGTTGCTGATCGAACTCGTCGCCCTGCTCGCCGGCGCGCTTGCCATGGGCCTTATCGCCCAGCGCCTCAAGCAGGACGCCATCGTCGGCCACCTGCTCGCCGGACTCGCCCTCGGACCCGGCATCCTTGGCCTCGTCCGCAGCCTCAACCTCGTCATGGGACTCGCCGAAATCGGCGTCTCCCTCCTCCTGTTCACCATCGGCCTGGAATTCTCCCTGCCCAAACTCCGCGCCATGGGCCGCATCGCCCTCATCGGCGGCGGACTCCAGATCGCCCTCACCATCCTGTTCGCCCAACCCCTCGGCGCCCTCCTCGGACTCTCTCCATCCGGCTCACTCGCCATGGGCATCGCTTTCGCCCTCAGTTCCACCGCCATCGTTTTGCGCATCATCGCAGCCCGCGGTGAGAGCGACTCCCCCTACGGCCGCGCCGCCACCGGCGTCCTGCTCATGCAGGACCTCTCCCTCGCCCCCCTCATGATCATCATGCAGACCATCGCCGCCGGAAAGGAAGGCGCGGCCGGCGCTTTGGCGGTCCTGGCGGCTCTTGGTAAGGCCCTCGCCTTCGGCGTCGTGCTCTACCTGGTGCTGCGCAATGTCCTTCCTTGGATGGTGCGCGGCTCATCGCCCCAACTGCTCCGAGAAGCCCCCGTTGTGCTCTCCATCGTCACCTGCCTCGGCTGCACCTGGGGCGCGCACGCCCTCGGACTTTCCCCCGCCCTCGGCGCCTTCCTCGCCGGCGCCCTGCTCGGCGAACTCCCCTATGCCCACCAGATCCGCGCCGACATCATCCCCCTCCGCGCCGTCTTCGTCACCGTCTTCTTTGCCTCCATCGGCCTGCTCGCCTCTCCGCCCCGCCTCCAGGACGTCGGCGCGATCGCCGTCATCGCCGTCGCCATCCTGTCCATCAACACCATCGCAGCCACCCTCTCGCTGCGCGCCGCCGGACTGCCTGCCGCTGTCGCCGCCCGCGCCGCCATCGTCATCTCCCAAATCGGCGAGTTCAGCTTCGTCATCCTCACCCTCGCCCAGCAGTCCCGCCTCCTGCCGCCGCAAAAGGCCAGCCTCATGGTCTCCGCTTCCGTGCTAACACTCCTGGTGACACCCTATCTCTTCTGGGTCGCCCCTCGCCTCGCCGCCCTCTTCGTCATGCGCCCCGACCTCGAAAAACCCCGCGACCTCAGCGCCAACTCCATCCTCATCGCCGGCTACGGGCCCGCCGGCGAAGAAGTCGTCCACACCCTCCGCGCCCACGGCTTCGAACCCCATATCATCGACCTCAACCCCAAAACCGCCTCCAACCACGTCCACTACGGCGACGCCTCCCAGCCCGAAATCCTCACCGAAGCCGGACTCACCCATGCCAAAGGCGTCGTCATCACCGTCCCCGACCCCGCCGCCGCCGCCGCCATCGTCCGTACCGTCCGTGCCATCCGGCCCGAGGTGCCCGTCATCGTCCGCTCGCGCCACAGCCGTTCGGCCGCCGCCCTGCTCTCCGCCGGCGCCACCAACGTCGTCGATGAGGAACGCACCGTCGGCCGCAATCTCTCAAAACTCGCCCTGCAGCTCTTCCGTCCTACCTCCGCCCGAAGTGACGGTCAGCAAACCTGATCCATTGCTCCCAGTCGTAGTCCGTCACATCGTGCTTGCCCGCGCGAATGTGATACCCCACCGCATCGCCCACCGGCTCGTGCAGCCCCGGCATCTTGTCCGTCTCGATCCCCTTCTTCCCATACAGCCGCCACACCGGGCTTGCCGCCGCCGCCCCCAGGAACTCGCCCCTCGGATCGGCCCACCTGTCCTCTTCGGCGCTGGCAATGTAGACCGGCCTCGGCGCGATCAGCCCGATCAGCATGTGGGAATCGAACCCCATCTCGGCCACGCGCTCGTTGTACTGCTTGTAGTTGCCCGTAAACCAGTGCGGGAAGCTCGTGTTCAGGTTCTTCACGTTCTCGCCGAACATCCTCCGGCTGATCGCCGCGCCCCCCTCGCCCGAATTGTTCGAAATCACAATCGCAAACCGCTCATCCGCCGCGCCCGCCCACAGCGACGTCTTGCCGAGCCTCGAATGGCCCATCACCGCCACCTTCTTCGCATCCACGGCTCTGTCGTTCTCCAGGTAATCCATCGCCCGGCTCAACCCCCACGCCCACGCCGCAATCGCAGCCCAATCATCCGGAGCCTCCGCCTTGCCCCTCAGGTAATGCGGCCTCACGCCATGCTTCATCCCGCCGTTGAAATCCGGCTCGATGTCGCAGTAGTAGATCGTCGCCAAGCCATAGCCCTTCGACAGGATCAACTCCACCGGCCATCTCGACGCCGCCGCGCCCCGGCTCGTCTCCAGCGCCTGTTTCGCGCCTGCCTCGGCCTCCTTGGCCGTGCGCGGCCACGTCATCGCCAGCTTCACGCCGGCCTCTTTCGTCACCGCGTGATTGCCCTGGAAGTTCAGCCCCAGAAACACCGGCGCCGGACCCTTCGCGTCCTTCGGCAGGTACAGCAACAGACTCATCGTCTTGCCCGCCGTCGTGATCGCGATCTCCTTGCGCACCGCCTTGCCGCCCAGCGCGTTCGGCTCCAGCGACGTCAACTCGAACGTCATCCTCTCATGCCGTCCCGGAGCTTTGCCGAACATCTGGCCTTCCAACAGGCTGAAAACCTCGGGCCGCCGCTTCTCACGCCACGTCTTGGCGTCCTTCACCGCCTCGCCCGAATTCAGCTTCAACAGTTCCGGCAGCGTATAACCCGGAACCTTCGATTCGTCATAGTTGGTCCCAGGCGGCTGCGCAAACGCCGCTCCGGCAAGCATCAGGCAAACAGTCAGGTGTCTCATGGCTTTCCGCCCGCCATTCTACTACCATGTCAAACGCCGCACGCTGTCCCCTATCGCCTGTTCAACGGTCCCAGCGAATCCAGCGGACCCCGCGCCGCCGGCGGCGGAAACACCGGCGGCCCGCCCCGCACCAGCCGCATCGCGCACCCGAAGTTCTCCCCGCAGAACACGTCCCAATCCATGTCCCAGCCCGTCAACCCTTCGATGCTGTAGTGCTGGCACACCTTCAACATCCGCGCCACCACGCTCCGCGCCGTCTCATTTCCCGCCCCGATCGCCGCCGACCTCTGCAGCAACCCGTTCGACGCCACCCCCGGCGTCATCCACATCTTGAAGCCCGCGTGCAACGACAACTGCCTGCCCATCTCATCGAGCAGCGGATACAGCCCCAATCTGCCTTTTGAAAGCGACACGGGATAATCCAGCGGCGGCCGCGCCTTCCCCCATTCGCCATCCTTCCCGCGCATCCCGTTCACCGCAACGATCCACCGCCCCGCCTCCCGCCTCACTTCAAACCGCCCCACATTCCCTCGCCTCGCGTGATCCGCCGCCAACCTCCGCAACACGGCGCCCGCCCCTTCATTCGGCGTGTAATTGATCGCAACCGTCCCCGGCTTCGGCTCGCCCCGCTCAACGTCGGCGGAGAAGGTCGGAACGGTCTCCTCGTAGCAGATCCGCCACCCATGCCTCGCCGCCAGTTGTTCAACCGCGTTGTGCAGCGGCCTCGGCCCGCTGGCCGTCAGCGTCTCGGCCAACCCCGGCATCGGAGCCGCCAAGGCAACAAATGCAACCGCCAGACGCCGGTTCATGTCCAGACAGACACCGCCCTGCCTTTGGATGTTCCTCGATCGTCTGTCGGTCTCCAGGGCATGTTGCCGGGAAGCCGCGCCCCCCGGCGAGCCGCATGTGTGGGAGATTGCGTGAAAACAGGCGGCCGGCGCAAGAGCCTGCCGCCGAGCCGGCGGCCCCTCATCCAGCTTCGGTATCCGGAATGCCGCCAACCGATCCCGGTTCCCATGCTGCCGCGATGCCGGCGCCGCGCTGCGTTCGCACCGGCCCTCACGGGCGCGGATCCGCGCACTGCTGGTGCCTACTCGGCCGCTTCGGAGGGCTCCACCGCCGCCTTCTTCTTCGCCCGGGCCTTCTTCTTCTCGGCCGGAGGCTGGCGGTCGATCTTCTTCACGTGTTCGCGCGCGATTTCCAGAACGAACTTCTTCTCGCCAGCTTCGTCGAACTTAATCACGATATGCTGGTCCGTACACGAGACCACGGAGCCCGGACCGAACTTAGCGTGTTCGACCTGCGCGCCGGTCGCGAAAGGGGGTTTGCTGGCCATGTTTTTCTTGGGAATCCTCGACATTCGTAGAATACCAAACCCCCCATTGCCCTGTCGACCTCGCTCATAACCATGCTCACCGCCCACCTGCCCGCCCCTTTGCGCGCCGCCATCGAAGCCGAGGCCCGCCTCCACCCCACCCCCGACCTCGCCGCCGCCGCCCGCCGCCTCTCCGAAGCCTATAGAAAGACGGGCACATCCCGCATCGCGTCGCCACTGGAAGCCGCCGCCTACGCCGCTTCCCGCATGCCCGCCACGTTCGCCGCACTATCCGCCGCTTTCCGGGAAGTCGACGTCAAGATTGAATCCGTCCTCGATCTCGGCGCCGGCGCGGGCGCCGCAGGCTGGGCCGCCAAAACCCACTTCGGCGACTCGGTCCAGGTCACAGCCGTCGAACCAAACGAACTGCTCCGCCGCCTCGGCGCCAGCTTTTCCAATGACTTCCTATGGCGCGGCGGCGATTACCGCAATCTCTCTGGACTTGACGGCCATGACCTCGTCGTCTTCGGCTACTCCCTCGGCGAGTCGGCTCCAGGCGTCGCCCTGGAGGTCCTCGAACGCGCCTATCTGATTGCAAACAAAGCACTCGTCATCGTCGAGCCGGGCACACCCAGTTCGTTTGGTCAACTTCTTCCCGCCCGTCAACGGCTCATCGGCCTCGGCGCCACCATCGCCGCTCCCTGCCCTCACCAAGGCCCCTGCCCCCTGGCCGGGGACGATTGGTGCCACTTCGCCGTCCGGACGGACCGGTCAAAAATCCACAAACTCCTCAAAGGCGGCCAGGCCGGTTTCGAGGACGAAAAGTTCGCCTACCTGGTCGCATTGCGCTCGCCGCCTGCCGCCGCGCCACCATTCGCCCGCATCCTGCGCCACCCGCTGATCGAGCCGAAGTCCATCACCCTGAAACTGTGCGAACCGGGTGGCCTGGCCGGCCTGCGTATTCGCGCCAACGACAAACGCGCCGCCAAGGCCGCCCGCAAATCGTCCTGGGGCGAAAGATGGGCCGCGCCCGGCTCCGATGACTGATGCCGCGCCGGATTCTGCACGTTCCGGCCGTCCGCGTCGTCAACATTGATGTGAAGGCGTTGTGTCTGCTGGCTTTGCTGTGCCCGTTGACCGCGGCCGATCTGAAGCACTGGATCGGCGCGGTCGAACGCCGCTACAACTCCGCCCGCACCATGGAAGCCGCCTTCGAACAGACCTACCTGGCCCAGGGCCGCAAACGCGTCGAGCGCGGCGCGCTGAGCCTGCGCAAACCTGGCCGGATGCGTTGGGAATACACTGACCCGGCCGGCAAGTTGTTCATTGCAGACGGCAAATGGGTTTGGATGTACTCGCCGGCGACGGGCAAGGCCGAGCGCGCCAAGCTCAAAGTCAGCGACGACGAACGCGCCCCGCTGGCGTTTCTGCTCGGCAAACTCGACTTCAGCCGCCTGTTCCGTGACTTCGAACTCGCCGGCTCGGGCGACACAACCGTCATCCGCGCGCTGCCGAAATCGGACAAAGTCCCCTACACCAGCGTCGAATTTTCAGTTGGCAGCCTGGGCGAAATCCGTCGCCTGAAAGTCGCCAACGGCGACGGTTCCGTCACCGAATATGGCTTTTCGAACGAACGGATCAACGGCGCGGTGGCCGACGCGAAGTTCAGGTTCACGCCGCCGCCGGGCGTGGCGGTGGAAGAGATCAGCGAAGGCGGGGAGCGGTAAAGATGCCTGAATACTCGCTCAAATACGCCGACGCCCGCGGTGAGATGCGGCAGCAGGTGGTGGAAGCCGGCAGTGAGGGCGAACTCCGCCAGCGCATGACCGACCAGGGCTATCTGGTCTATTCGGTCAAGCAGCGCACCGGCGTGGCCGCGCTGGGCGGCGGGGCGCGGCGCAAGAAGTTGGACATGGAGAAGTTCCTCATCTTCAACCAGCAGTTCGTTACGCTGTTCCGCGCCGGCCTGCCGATCCTGAAAGCGCTCGACCTGCTGGCCGACCGCCTCACCGACAAGAAACTCGGCCCCCACGTCAGGGAGATCCGTGACGACGTCAAGCGGGGTTCGCTGCTCTCGGACGCCTTCCGCCGCCAGGGCCTCTTCCCGGCCATCTACGTCACCTCGATCATGGCCGGCGAAAAGAGCGGCGCGCTGGGCGAGGTGATGGAGCGCTACATCAACTATCAGAAACTGGCGCTTGCCGTCCGCAAGAAGATCATGCTGTCGCTGATGTATCCGGCCATCCTGCTGGTGCTGGTGTCGGCGCTGGTGGTCTTTCTTGTGACCTTCGTTGTGCCGCGCTTCGCCGAACTCTACGGGACGACCAACACGCAGTTGCCCATCATGACGCGCTGGCTGATCGCCATCGGCACCACGGCCCAAAGCTATGTCGTCATCGCCGCCCTGGCAGTGGTGGCCGGGGTGGTTGCATTGCGATTCTACCTGCGCACCGAAGCCGGGCAGACGGCCGCGGACCGGCTGAAAATGAAGACCCCCGTGCTGAGCGAGATCTGGACCAAGTACCAGGTGGCGCAGATGTCGCGGCTGCTGTCGACGCTGCTGAGCGGCGGCATCCCGCTGGTGCAGGGCCTGGACACGGCGGCCGAATCCATTGGCAGCCCGCTGCTGAAATCGGCGCTGGGCAAGGCGCAGAAGATGGTCCGCGAGGGGCAGTCGCTGTCGGCGGGCTTGCAGGCCACCGGCATCTTTCCGCCGCTTTCGATCGACATGATCGAGGTGGGCGAATCAACGGGCGCGCTGCCGGCGATGCTGAACTCGGTGAGCGAGTTCTATGAGGACGACGTGAACACGCGGATGCAGGCCACGCTGTCGCTGATCGAGCCGGCCATCATGATCTTCATGGGCGCCTTTGTGGCGTTCGTCCTGGTGAGCCTCTACCTGCCGATCTTCTCGCTGGCCGACACGTTCGGGTAAAAAGGACATTCGATGGCGACCGACGCAATCAAAGCACTGGATCCGGAACGCGAGGCGGCGCAGGCGCGCCAACTGGCAGACCGCTACCGCTGCGAGTTCATCGACCTCAAGGCGGCCAAGATCGACCACGACCTGTTCAAGTCGATTCCCGTCGACCTGATGTTCCGCTACAACTTCGTCCCCCTGGCCGCCGAAAACGGCACGCTCGAAATCGCCCTGGCCAACCCCAGCCAGTTGAACCTGATCGACGAACTGGCGATCCTCATCGGCAAAAAGCTGCGGCTCAAAGTCGCCACGCTCTCCCAGATCGCCGACCTGCTGAAGAAGACCGAACAGTCCCAGCGCGTGCTGGAAGAGGTGACCGAAGGCTTCACGCTCGACGTCGTCGGCGAGGAAGAAAACCCCGACGAAACGCTGTCGATCGACAAGCTCACGGCCGAGGATTCAGACATCGCGCCGGTCATCAAACTGGTTGACACGACGATCTACAACGCGCTGGAACGCCGCGCCTCGGACATCCACATCGAAACGCGCGACCAGGAAGTGGCCATCAAGTACCGCATTGACGGCGTGCTGCAATACGCCATGCCGCCCATCGCCAAGGAGTGGCATTCGACGATCATCAGCCGCATCAAGGTGATGTCGGAACTGGACATCGCCGAGCGCCGCATCCCGCAGGACGGCCGCTTCCGCGTGCGTTACAAGAACCGGCTGATCGACTTCCGCGTCTCGATCATGCCCACCATCTATGGCGAGGACGCTGTGTTGCGCGTGCTCGACAAGGAGTCGATGAGCGAAAAGTTCGCCAAGCTGTCGCTCGAAGTCGTGGGCTTCTCGGACTCCGACCTCGTCCGTTTCCGCCGCTACATCAAGGAGCCTTACGGCATGGTGCTGGTGACCGGGCCGACGGGTTCGGGCAAGACCACCACGCTCTACGCGGCGCTGAGCGAGATCAAGAACGACGAAGACAAGATCATCACGATCGAGGACCCGGTGGAGTATCAGCTCAAGGGCATCACGCAGATCCCGGTGAACGACAAGAAGGGCCTGACGTTTGCCCGCGGCCTGCGCTCGATCCTGCGCCACGATCCGGACAAGGTGATGGTGGGCGAGATCCGCGACCAGGAGACGGCTCAAATCGCCATCAACGCCGCGCTCACCGGCCACCTGGTGTTCACCACCGTCCACGCCAACAACGTGCTGGACGTCATCGGGCGCTTCCTGAACATGGGCGTCGAGGCCTACAACTTCGTCTCGGCGCTGAACTGCATCCTGGCCCAGCGGCTGGTGCGCGTGATCTGCCCGCACTGCAGGAAGCAGGTCCAGTATGAGGACGAGTTCCTCAAGGAAAGCGGGCTGGATGCGGAGGTGTGGCGCGGCGTTCCGATGTACGAGGGCCAGGGCTGTTTCGAATGCAGCGGCACCGGATTCAGGGGCCGTACGGCGATCCACGAACTGCTTGACCTGAGCGAACGAGGCCGCCAGATGATCCTCGACAAACGGCCGGCCATCGAAATCAAACGCGTGGCGAGGGAAGAGGGGATGACGTTCCTGCGCGAGTCGGCGATTGAAAAGGTGAGGCAGGGCGTGACCACGCTCAAAGAGGTCAACAAAGTGACCTTCATTGAAGGATGACGCGATGAACCTGCTGTCACGCATCGTGAGACTGGCCGCGGATCCGCCGCCGGAACTGGTCTTCGAGATCACCCAATCCGGCATCAGTTGGGTGGCCACCGCACAGCCCGAACAGATCCGGTTCGAACCGCTGAAGCCGGGCGTTGTCGAAGTCAGCCCGTTGCAGACGAACGTGGCCGACCCGGTCGCTTTCGCCAGGGCCGTGGACCGGCTCGCGCCCGAAAACGGCGCCAGGCGCGGCAAGCCCCGGCGCGCTGCCGTGCTGCTGCCCGACTACGCCGCCCGCATCAGCGTACTCGATTTCGACACCTTCCCCACCGTGCCTGAAGAGCAAGTTGCCCTGGCCCGGTTCCGCGCCAAGAAGGCCGTGCCTTTCGACATCGACTCGGCCGTGGTCGGCTGTCACGCCCAGCCGCGGCCCGGCTCCAAGCGCATCGATGTCACCGCCGTCGTTCTCAACATGGACGTGGCGTCGCACTACGAAGCGCCCTTCCGCGCCGCCGGATTCCAGTGCGGCTTTGTCGGCGTCTCGGCGCTCGCGGCGTTGTCGCTGGAGATGGACGCGCCCATGCCCGATCCCGATCCCGTCATGGTGGCCAAGCGCAGTGAAGGCGCGATTGCCGTGGCCCTGATCGAGAAGGGTTCGCTGCGGATGTTCCGCTGCGTCGAACTGCATGAGGTCAATGCCGGCGACATTGCCGACATCCTGATCCCGACGCTGGCCTACGCCGAGGACCATCTCTCGTCGCGGCCGTCGGCGCTGCTGCTATGCGGTTTCGGCGCCCACGACAGCACCGAGATCGAACGCTGGAATCAGGAGGCCGGGCTTGCCGTCGGCAGGCTGCGGTCGCGATACGCCGCGGTGACCGGCGCCAATGCCGGCTTGCTGGGCTACATGGAATCCCTGGAAGGGGGAATTTAGCAGCGATGAGCCGGGTCAAAATTCCCGTCAATCTGGCCAGCGAGCCGTTCCGCAGGGACAGGCCGATCCTGGCGGCATCCGCCGTCACGGCCGTGCTGATGGCCGCCTTGCTGGCGATGCTTGTGTCGACCATCATGTCCCAGCGCGAAGCGGCCCGCGAGAGCCGTGAAATGCTGGATACCCTCGACCGCCAGATCCGCCAGCTCGACACTGAACAGGCCCGTATCCAGGCCGAACTCCGCCAGAGCGTCAACGCCGCCGTGCTCGACCGCAGCGTCTTCCTCAACCTCCTGCTGCAGCGTAAAGGCATCAGTTGGACGCGCCTGTTCGCCGACCTTGAAGGCGTCTTCCCCGGCAGCGTGCGCCTGGTCACCATCCGCCCCTATGTCACCGGCGACAACCGTGTCCAGCTCGACATGATCGTCGGCGCGCAGGAGCCCGAATATGTCATCGACCTGCTGAAACGGCTGGAAGGCTCGCCGCAGTTCGGAGAAACGTCGCTGGTCAACTCGCAGCCGCCCTCGCAAAACGAACCGCTGTACCGCTACAGGCTGAGCGTGAACTATGCCCAGAAGCTTTAACTTCGACTGGAAATCCGTCGCCCGCGACCCGAAGCAGGCCGTCCGCGCCGTGCTCGGCTTCCTGCTTTTTGCCAACCTTGTCGCGGCTTACTTCGTCTTCCAGCCGCTCGGCGGATCCGTCGAATCTCTCGACGGCGACATCTCGCAGGCCCGCCGCGACGTGGCAGCGAAACAGCAGGCGCTCATCCGTCTGCGCGCCATCGCCGCCAAGTCGGCCGTGGCGCGCGATGCCGGCGACGCCTTCATGCAAAGCCACTTCCTTGACCGCCAGTCGGCCTATTCCACCCTGGAGTCCGACCTCGGCTCGGCGGCCAAAGCCTCCGGCGTCAAGGCCCGCGAACGCAGCTTTGCCTACGAGCCTATCGAGGGCAGTGACTCGCTCGGCATGGTCACCGTCACGGCCAACTATGAAGGCACCTACGCCGACCTCGTCGAGTTCGTCTACGCTCTGGACCGCACCAAACGGCTGCTCATCATCGACTCCCTGGCCGCCCAGCCGCAACAGGGCGGCGGGGTGCTGAACATCACGCTGAAGCTGAATGCCTTCTTCCGCGATGGAGGGCTGGGCTGATGCCGAAACTGAAGATGGAACTCGGCGCCGAGCCGAAAAAGATGGCCCTCCTCGCCGGACTGCTGCTGCTGGCCGTCTATCTGTTGTATTCCAACGTCTTCAGCGACCCCGAAACCGGACCCGGCCCGGCGGCCTCTGCGCGCCCCGCCGCGAGTCCGGCGCGCGAAACCGATGCCGTTCAACAGGCCCGCCAGGCCCAGGATTCGCTTGCCGCCACAGGCCCGCGCGTCCCGGACCGCCCGCGCGTGCCCGGCGGCAGAAGCGAGTTCAAGCCCACCCTCAAACCCAGGGAAGGCGCCGACCCGATGGCAATCGATCCATCGCTTCGCACAGACCTGCTCGATAGGCTCGCCAAGGCCACCGTCTCCGGCAGCCAGCGCAGCCTGTTCGAATTCGGCGCCGCACCGCGGCCGGAAGACATCATCAAAACGCAGCCCGAACCCAAAATCGTCGTCCAGAACAAGATGATCGGGCCCGAGCCGCCGCCGCCGCCCGCGCCGCCGCCGGTGAAACCGCCGCCGCCGCCGATCAATCTAAAGTTTTATGGAAGCATGTCGCCGTCCCGCGGCGGAGCCAATCGCGTCTTCTGCATCGACGGCGAAGACATCCTGGTCCCGGCGGAGGGCGAGGTGATCAAGAAGCGGTACAGGATCGTCCGCATCAATACGACTTCGGTGGTCGTGGAAGACATGGACCATAAGAACCAGCAGACGCTGAAGATCGAGGAGCCTCCCAAGGCCTGATGAGACGGCGACGAAACAACGAGGGCGGCTACGCGCTGTTGCTGGTGTTCGCAATGGCGGCGGCGGTGGCCGTGAAGTTTTATCTGGAAATGCCGCGCGTCGCCTTCGAGGCTCAGCGCAACAAGGAAGGCATGCTGGTCGAGCGCGGCGAACAGTTCATACGCGCCATCCGCTTGTATTACCGCAAGAACCAGAAGTGGCCGCAGAACCTCGATGAACTCGAAAAGTCGCAGGAGACGCGCTATCTGCGCAAACGCTACAAGGACCCCATGACCGGCGAGGACGAGTGGCGCCTGGTGCATGTCGACGGCGCCGGCCAGTTCACCGATTCGCTCGTCCATAAGCGGCCGGGCCAAGGCGAGGGCGAAGAGAAGGGGCCGAGCCTGCTGGCCTCACGGGTGCAGGGCATCGGCTCGTCGGCCACCGTCATCGACCTGCCGGGCGAGGCTGGCTCGACCAATCCGGCCTTGCAGCGCCGTGCCAGTGACCGCCTGATCCCCGGCGCGCCAATCGGCGAAGGCGGCCAGAACGCTTCATCGCAGGGCGATGCCGAGCCCAGGCCGGCCGAAGGCGTCCCCGTCCCGCCCGAGGGCGCGCCGGGCCAGCCGGGGGTTCCCGCCACCGGGCAATCAACTGATCCGCTGTCGCCAGGTCAAGCCCCTGTCCGGGCCCCCCAGACCGGCGCGCCGGGCCAGACCGGCCAAACGAGCCAGAGGGGTTCGACCAGCGGCTTCGGCATGGGCGGAGCATTCGGCTTCGGCTCAGGATCGTCGCAGCCACAGGGGTCCGCGAATCCCTCCGCGCAACAGGGCGGCTTCTCCCAGGGCGGCTTCGCGGCGGCCGGATCGGGCAGCGGCCCGGGTTCGCCGAACGAGGCGCTGCGGATGATCAACCAGATCCTCACCGCCCCCCGTCAGGGTCAGCAGGGCTCGCCGGGCGGGATGATGGGCGGCATGGGCGGCGCCCGCGGCACGGGCATGGCGGCCGGCATTGGCGGACTGGCCGGCGTGGCGTCGAAGAAGGACATGGAGGGCATCCTGCTCTACAACGAGCAGTCCAACTACAAGAAGTGGGAGTTCGTCTACGACCTGTCGAAGGAGATGGCCGCCCGCGGCATGACCGGCGGCCCAGGCGCCGCACAGCAGGGCGGGGCGCAAGGTCAGGGCCAGCAGCAGCGGCCCGGGACCCCTGGTTTCGGATCGGGCTTCGGCGGTCAGGGCGGCCAGGGTTCGCAGGGAGGAAGCGGTTTCGGATCGGGCTTCGGCGGCCAGGGTTCACAGGGAGGAAGCGGCTTCGGATCGGGCTTCGGCGGCCAGGGCGGCCAGCAGAGGCCGGGCGGCGGTTCCGGCTTCGGATTCGGGTCGGGCGCGCAGAGCGGCGGCACGGGCCAGCAGCGGCCCCCAGGCGGATCCGGCTTCGGCCTCGGAAAGCAGTAGCCGCGGCGGCGATACAGTGGAGTGATGGGTCTTTTCTTTCTGCTGGCGGCCGTCTCCGTCGGCGGAATTGTCGTTGGTCCGGCAGGTGAGCCAGTGGCCGGTGCGAGGGTCTCGTTGCGCGATGCCAGTCAGGCCGAATTGCGATCGGCGCTCAGCGGACCCGACGGCCGTTTCGCCCTCGCATCCGCCCCGCCCGGCGCCTTCCTTCTGAGGGTCGAACTCCCTCCGTTTGCTCCCTGGGAGGGCTGGGTTCGCGTGGCCGATGGCCGTCAACTGGAAAAGGCGGTTCGTCTCGGCATGAGCCCTGTGCGCTCCGAGATCACCGTCACGGCCGAGCCGGGCAGGGCGGTCGATCTCGTCGATTCGCCCGTCCAGGTCAACGCGATCACATCCAGCCAGATCGGCGAACGTGCCCGGACCGTCCTGTCCGAAGCCCTCGCCGGCGAAACCGGCGTCGCCGAGCAGAAGACCTCGGCTGGCATGGGCGGCGTCTTCGTGCGCGGACTGACGGGCAAGAATGTCGCCCTCTACCGCGACGGATTCCGCGCGACGACCAGCGTCCAGCGCGGCGGCGTCAGCACCTTTTTCAACCTCGCCGAATCGGCCCGCCTTGACCGGATCGAAGTGGTCCGCGGACCCTCCGCTGCCGAATATGGCTCCGACGCCGTCGGCGGCACCGTCAATCTCGTTTCCCAGGCGCCGGCGCTGGCCGTGAAGGGACGTGAAATGCGTGGCGAAGGTTCGGCTTTCTTTCGCAGCGCCGACAACTCGTTCGGCAGCGACGCCCTCATCCGCTATGCCGGCGAAAGGACCTCCGCCGGCCTCTCGGCGTCGGGCCGCCGCGCCAACCGCCTGCGCACCGGCGGCGGCATCGACAGCCGCGGCGCTATCACGCGTTTCCTTGGCCTGCCCGGAGATACCGCGGACGGCCGGCTCGGCGACACCGGCTTTACCCAGTATGGAGGAGCCATCCACGCCCAATGGACCCCCACGTCCTCGCGCCACCTCGCCGCCCGCTACGAACGCGCCCAGCAGGACGGCGGCAAACGCTACGACCAGCTCATGGGCGGCGACGGCAACCTGATCGCCGGCCTGCGCAACCTCATGGGCGACTTCGGCTGGCTCCGCTACCAGCAGTTCGGCCGCGGCCCGATCCAGAACTGGTCCGCCGGCGTCTCCTACAACGCCCAGCGCGAGGAACGCGTCAACCAGGGCGGCCAGGGCAACCCGCTCGGCCGCATCACCCATCAATACGAAAAGCTGCGCTCCTGGGGCGGCCAGGGCCGCCTCTCGGGCCAGGCCGGACGGCACAGCTACTCGGCCGGCTTGGAGAGCTACTGGGAAGGCGTTAGAGCCCCCGCGTTCACCTTCGACCCGGCCAGCGGCGCCGTAACGCTTTCGCGCCCCAGGGTTCCGGACCGCGCCCGCTACCGTGGCCACGGCTTCCACGCCCAGGACGCCTGGGAGGATGCCGGGCGCAGGCTCAGACTGTCGGGCGCCATCCGCTATTCGGCCGCCCGGTACCGTTCCCGCGCAGCCGATAGTCCAGCCGATGTCCCGCCGCTCTGGCCGGACGACACGTGGTCCGGCGGCGCCTGGAGCGGCCGCGCCGGCGCTGTCGCCAAACTCGGCGAAACGGCCAGCGTCACGGCCAATTACAGCCGCGGTTTCCGCGCTCCGAACATGACTGATCTCGGCACGCTCGGCCTCCAGGGCAACGGATTCTTCGAAACCTCCGCCACAATGATCGCGGGTCTCGGCGGTCTGGTGGGCGACCGGTCGGACGACACGGCCGCGCCCTCGGGAAGGCCGGTCAGCCAGCTTCGCGCCGAACTCTCGGACAGCTTCGAAATGGGGTTCCGTCTGCGGCGGGGCGGAGTTCAGGCCGATGTCTCCGCCTTCCACCTCCGCATGAGGGACACGGTTGTGTCCCGCACTCTGCTGCTGCCCCAGGGCGCCACCGGCGCGTTGCTCGGAGGACAACCCGTCACCTCGCAGCTCGGTTCCGGCGCGGTCTTCGTCGCCGAGGCGGCCAACCCGGTGCTCGTCCGCGCCAACTCCGGCGGCGCGCGGCTCAACGGCATCGAGCAACGCTTCCAGGCAAAATTGTCCTGGGGATTCCTCGTGTCGCAGAACTTCACCTGGGTCCGCGCCGTGGACCCGGAGACCGGCCTTCCGCCCGACATCGAGCCAGGCGTCCCGGCGCCCACCGGCCATGCCGCGCTTCTTTGGGCGCCCGCCTCCCGGCGCGTCTGGGTGGAGTTCTACGCCGAAGCGGCTGCGCGGCAGGCCCGGTTGTCGTCGCTCGCCCTGGCCGACCGCAGGATTGGCGCCGCCCGGTCGCGCTCCAACATCGCGTCGTTTTTCCGCAACGGCGCCGCCGCCCGGGGACTGGTGGCGAATGGAGTCCTGCTGTCAACGGGCGAGTCTCTCGCGCAGGTGCAGGCGCGCGTGCTGGGCGGCAGGGTGTCGGCTCCCATGTTCACGGCCCTTCCCGGCTATGCCGCATTCGGCATCCGCGCCGGCATGCCTCTGGGCAAAGCCCTGGACCTGATGGCCGAAGCCTCGAACCTCGGCGACCGCAACTATCGTGGAATGGGATGGGGCCTGGATGCGGCGGGCCGCGCCGTCAGTCTGCGGTTGAAGTACCGGTTCTAACCGGCTTGGTCCGCGCCGACCTGATCAGTTCAAACGCAATCGGCATCACCGATAAGAAGATAATGCCCAGCACCACCTTCTCGAAGTGCGCCCGCACCAGCGCCACATTGCCCAGCCAGTAGCCGAGCATCGTCAGGCTGAGGATCCAGCCGATTCCGCCAAAAATGTTGAACGAGAGAAACCGCGGGTAGCTCATCCCGGCGACTCCGGCGACAAACGGGGCAAAGGTCCGCAGGATCGGGATGAATCGGGCGTAGATGATCGTCTTGCCGCCGTGCTTTTCGTAGAACTGCTGCGTCCGGATCAGGTGCTCGCGCTTGAAGAACCGCGAGTCGGGCCGGTCGAAGATGCGGGCGCCCGTGTGGCGGCCCAGCATGTAGCCCACCGCGTCGCCGACGATCGCCGCCACCATCAGCACAATGTTGATGGCGAAGATATTCAACCCGCCCGCGCCGGCCACCACGCCAACGGTGAACAGCAGCGAATCGCCCGGCAGGAAGAAGCCCACCAGCAGCCCGGTCTCCGCGAATATGATCGCGAACAGCAGTGCGTAGCCCCACCAGCCTGCGAATACCGTCGATAGCAGGGCCAACAGGCGATCTGGCGTGGTCAGTATCCGGAGGAAGTCGATGAGTGCTTCAATCATGGAGAATGAGGGCCGCCGCCACGGTCAACTGCGGTAGCTCTCCACCAGCTTCTGGATATTCTCCTCGTAGATCTTCACTTTCTTATCTTTGATCAGCTTGTTGACGATCCCGTCGGTGAACATCTCGCGGCGCTCCTGGGCGCGGCGGGCCTTGATGCTGTTGGTCAATTCGGCCCTTGACGCCGCAAGCTGCGAAAGGTCGGCCGGGACCTTCTCGATGACCTTGACGAAGGCCACGCCGCTCGGCAGGCGCAACGGCGGCAGCATGGCGCCCGCCGGCTTGTTGAAAGCCGCTTCGATCTGAATGGCCGGGCCGATCGTCTCGATCTGGCCTCCGCGGGCCGCGGCCTCCGAGGTGGTGACGGCGACGCCGGCCAGTTTGGCCGCCGCGGCCAGGTCAGGGTTCTCCTTCAGCCGGGCTTCGAGTTCATTCACCTTGTCCTGCAGCAGGTTCTGCGCCCGCGCCTCAGTCAATTGGGCCCTGATCTGTGGGCTCACTTCCTCAAACGGGGACTGGCTCGGCGCGATGATGGCCGTCACCTGCGCGATCACCAGTTTGTTGTCGCCAATAGGCACGATGCCCGAAACGCCGCCCTTCGGCAGTCCCCTCACTGCATCGGTGAAATCCGCGGAGACGCCCACTTCCGGCATCGGATCGCCCAGCGCGGCTGCCTCGACGCGGGCCACGGCGATGCCGTTGTCGCGGGCGATCTTCTCGGCCTCCGCCGCCGAACGGATCAGCGCCGTGCGGATCTCGGCCGCCAGGCTCTGCATCCGGTTGTAGATCTGGTCGCGGGCGATGTCCTGGCGGATCTCATCCTTCACTTCCTCGAACGGGCGCAGCCGCGCCTGTTCCTTATTCGTCACCTGGATGATGTGGAAGCCATACTGCGTCGTCACGACGTCGCTGATCTGGCCAGGCCGAATCGAGAAAGCGGTCTTCTCGAACTCAGGCACCGTCTGGCCGCGAACCAGCCAGCCAAGGTCTCCGCCCTTCACCGAGCTGCCCGGATCCTCGGAATTGTCCCGCGCGAGCTGGGCGAAGTCGCCGCCCGAACGGAGCTTCTTCAGCAGATCCTGGGCCTTCACCTTCAGCTTCTCCACCTCGGCCGCGGGCTTGTCGCTGGTCATCAGCAGGATGTGCCGCGTCTCAACCCGGTCCGGCGTCTTGAACCGCTCCTGCTGCTGCGTGTAGGCCGCCTGGAGCGTCGCGTCCGGCACCGTGAACGACCGCGCCACGGTCGGTTCGTCGATACCGAAGATCAGGTAGCCGCGCTTCTCCGGCGACATGTAGGACGCCTTGCCGCGCTCGTAGAACTCGCGCATCTCCTGCTCGCTCGGCGCAGCCTGAGCCCGGAACTTCTCGGGTCCCAGGACGAAAAAGCTCACCTTCACCTTCTCGTTGCCCTCGCGGAACTCCTCTTCCACCTCGGCCGGCGTCACCACAACGCCTTCAACCGCCAGCGAGATCAGCTTCGTCGCCAGCGCCTGCTTCTCCACCGAGGATTCGAACTCGGGGATCGAAATGTTCTGTTGCGCGAGGAATGCCCCGTAGGCCTCCTTGCCGACGAACTTGCCGCTGGCGTCAAACAGTTGCGGGATCAGGCTGGCGATCGTTTTGCTCAGTTCCTGTTCGGAGAGCTTGAAGCCCATCTGCTTGGCCTGGAAGGCCAGCGCCCGGTCGGCCACGATCTGCTTCACGAACATCGGGATGTAGATGCTCTCCATGCCCCGCTGAATGCTGCCGCCGCGCATCTCGCGGTCCACGATTCGCCGGATGTCGAGCACCGTCAGCGCTTCATCGCCGATTTCGGCGACGATCTGCGGATTCGACTCGCCCCCGCCCACCAGGCCGCTATAGCCCGGCACCAGTGTAATCACCATGGACAGCGCGACGAGGCCGAGAAGGAAGCCGAGGACGTATCGGACGGACTTCTCCCGGCTGCGGAACAGGTCAAACATTGAAACAGTCTCCTAGTGCGTTCATCCGAACGCGATTGCACCAAACTATCATTATATCCAGCCCGGACGCCCCGTCAGCTGGCCTACCCGCCGAGACCGCACTCGGCATGCACCGCCCTCACCGCCTTCTCCACGCCCGCCTTGCGCACAACAATCGCGATCGTCAACTCGCTCGACCCCTGCGCTATGGCGATTATGTTCACTTGCTCGCGGCTGATCGCCGTGAAGATCCGCCCCGCCAAACCGGCCAGGCCCTTCATCCCCTCGCCGACAATCGCCAGCAGGCCGACATCCAGATCCACGTCGATCGGGTGCATGTAGCCGTGCGCGAGTTCCAGCGAAAACGACTCCTCCAAGCGCTCCGTCACCGCCGGCAACTCGCTCTGCCGGATCAGGAAACAGAAGTTCTGCCGGTAGCTGGACGACGACATGGCCAGCACTTCGGCGTTGGTCGCCGCCAATGCGTCGATGGCCCGCGCCATCACCTTCGTCCCGCTCAGCAGCGCGCTGGCCGGCTCAAGCGACACCAGCGCCACATTCGTCATCGACGTCACCGCCCTTGGGCCCCCGCCCGAATCGCGCGTGTCCTCAACGATCCGCGTGCCCGGCGCTTCCGGGTTGAAACTGTTCTTGCTCCATACCGGGATGCCCTTCTCCATCAAAGGCGCCAGCGTCCTGGGATGCAGCACCTTCGCGCCGTTATAGGCCAGTTCGGCCGCTTCGCGGTAGGTGATCTCGGCCAGCACCTTGGCGTCGTTCACCAGCCTCGGGTCGGCCGACATGATGCCGTCCACATCGGTCCAGATCCACAGCTCCGATGCGTCCAGCACAGCCGCCAGAATCGACGCCGAAAAGTCCGATCCGCCCCGCCCCAGCGTCGTCGCCCGCCCGTCCAGCGTCGCGCCGTTGAATCCGGTGATGAACGGCAACCGCCCGCCCTCCAGTGCCGGAGCCAGAATCGCCTGCGCCTTCTCTCTCGTCTGGTCGATCAGCGGCGACGCGTTCCCGAACACCGCGTCGGTCACCACAATCTCCCGCGCATTCACCGCGAAGGCGTCGATCCCCTTCGCCGACAGGTACGAGGCGATCAGAGTTGAACTCAGCCGCTCGCCCACCGCAATCGCCTCGTCCACAGACTTCGGCGGCCGCTCGCCCAGCATCAGCACGCCGTTCGAGATGCGCGCGAACTCGGCGATGATTTCGTCCAGCTTCGCCTGCGTCGCGGCCCGGACACCGCGCTCCAGCAGTTCGTCGCAGCAGATCTTGTGCCTGGCCGCCAGTTCAACCAGATTGCGCTCCACCCCGCCCGTGTCGCCCCCTTCGGCATGGCGTAGCGTGTCCAGCAACAGGTCGGTCACCTTCGACATCGCCGACACCACCACCGCCGTAGGGCGCTTGGCGTGCTGCTCCTCGCACAGCGCCGCCGCCCCCTTGATCCTCTCGGCCGACCCCATGCTGGTGCCGCCAAACTTCATCACGAGCAGGTCTTTCACGCTTCCACTTCCTTTCCAATCCGCTCACCCGCAATCCGCAAAAGCGTACTCACCACCTCGTCCACCCCCATCGGCGACGTGTCCACATACACCGCCCCGGCCGCCTGCGTCAACGGCGCCTCGGCCCTGTTGCTGTCCCGGTAATCGCGCTCCCGGATCTCCTCCTCCACCTGCGCCGGATCCGCCTTCATCCCCTTCTGCCGCATCTCCAGAACCCGCCGCATCGCCCTCACCTCCGGCGATGCGTCCAGGTAGATCTTCACCTGCGCCTCGGGGAACACCACCGTCCCGATGTCGCGCCCTTCCATCACCACCGAACACGATTCGGCCATCCTCCGTTGCGATGCCACCATCGCCCGCCTCACCCCGGCGATCGCCGACACCTTGGATGCCGCCTGCGCGATCTCCGGCGTCCGGATCAGGCCGCTCACGTCCTCGCCGTCAAGCCGCACCAGCCCGCCTGCGCCCAACTCGATGGATGCCTCCTCAGCCAACTGCGTCAGCGCACCCTCGTCGTCGAGCGCTTTCCCGCCGCGGATTGCGCGCAGCGCGACGGCGCGGTACATCGCGCCCGTGTCAATGTAAACGGCGTGAAGGGCCGCCGCCACGGCGCGCGCAATGGTGCTTTTGCCGGCCCCGGCCGGGCCGTCAATGGCGACAATGATTCGGTTCTGCAAAGGGACTCTTCCAGGCTCGCCAGGGATATCCGTTCCAGTCTATCGAAAGCGCGCGCCGGGGCGCGCCCGCTACAATGGACCCATATGCTGGGAAAAACCATTTGTGCAACCGTGGCGTTAGCCTGCCTGCTCTCCGCCGCCAACCCCAAAGTGGCCGAGGCCGAGGCCAAGGTGAAAGCCGGCAAGTTCACCGAAGCCATCGCCATTCTCGAACCCATCCAGGCTTCCGCCGGCGCCGAAGCGCGCACCGCGCTCGCCAACGCCCACCTCAAATACGGCGACAGCTTCTTTCTCAACGAAAGCCTTCCGCCCCGCCAGAAGTACCGCCCGGCGCTCATCCAATACCGCAACGTCCTCAAGTACGACAAGGCGAACAAGGACGCCACCACCAAGATCAAGCTCATCGAATCCATCTACAAGCAGATGGGCCTGCCCATTCCGCGGTAGATTATTTGTCCCCGGTCAGCGGGTCCCGCGCCAGGATATACTCCTCCACCGGACGCCCGCCCGCCAGATGCTCCTCGATGATCTGGTCCACCACCTCCGGCGTCACGCTGTGATACCAGATGCCTTCGGGGTACACCACCGCCACCGGACCCTGCTCGCATATCCGCAGGCAGTTGGCCTTGGTGCGGAACACCGCGCCCTCGCCCTTGTCCATGCCCAACTCGGCGAGCCTGCTCTTCAGACGCTCCCACGATGCCAGCCCCGCCTGCTTCGCGCAGCACTTCGGATTGGTCTGGTCGGCGCAAACAAAGATGTGCCGCTTGAGCTTGCCGACGCCCAGCGCGGCGGCCGTCCGTGCGGCCTTTGACGTGTCTTCCATGTCTTTCCCCAAGAGGCGCGGCGGGCGCCGGAGCGGCCCCCACACGCATCTCTCTACAATAGGGCAAGCCAAGCATGAATTCAGAGGAGTTCGACAATCTGGTCGAAGAGTCGCTCAAACGCGTCGTCGCCCCCGCGTTCAGGCGGCGGCTGAACAATGTCCTCTTCGTCGTCGAGCCCGAACCCCCGAAGCCGGGCCTGCTCGGCCTCTATCAGGGCCGCCCGCTTACCGGACGCAGCACCGCCGAGTTCGCCGCCATGCCCGACCGCATCACCATCTACCAGGGCCCTCACGAGCGCATGGCCCGCACCCCCGCCCACCTGCGGCGGCTGGTCGAAGAGACCGTCTGGCATGAGGTCGCCCACTACTTCGGCATGAACGAAGCCCAGGTCCGCCGCGCCGAGCTCCGCCGCGCAAGGCTCGAACGGCGTCCCCGCCCGTTGCGGTAACGCCCGCTGTCAACGCTACAATTTTCTAAAGGTGTCCACCCAAACAACTACCGCCACCGGCGCCCGCGCCATCGCCGCCGTGGCCATCGTCTCGGCTCTCGCCGTGGTCGCGTCCATTGAATACTACGGGCTGTTCGAAAAGCTGACGTCAAAATCCGGAGACGCGTACCGCATCCGTAACGTCGTCGAGCGCTTCGCCCAAATCCCCGATCGGACAGGCCGCGCACCCCGCATCGGCTATTTCAACGACCGCACTCCCGGCTCGGTCGTGCAACAGTCGGCCGCGACGTCGGCCCAGTTCGCCCTCGCGCCCCAGATCCTCATCCTCGATGATAACCGCAAGGACATCGAATTCTGGGTGGGCGACTTCAACGCCCCCCGGGACTTCGCCGGCATCGGCAAGGTCCAGGGCCTCGATCTCGTCGCCGACCTCGGCCAGGGCGTCGTGCTTTACCGCCGCGGAGCCGGCAAGTGACCGCCGCCGCGCCGCTGCTCATCGCCTGGGCCGCCGGCTGGTTCTGGGTCGCCGCCCTCACCGCCGGCCGCCGCGCTCACGGCCCCTCGCGCTGGCTTCTCGAAATCCCCCTGGCCTTCCCTGTCGGCGCCGGCGGCGGTTCCTGCCTGTACTTCGCCTTCCTCGCCGCTGGACTGAATCCCTTCCCCGCCGCCGTTCTCGCCGACCTCATCTGGCTCGCCGCCGGAGTCGCCCTGTGGTGGAAACGCGGCCGCCGCTGCGCCGCCCCGGTCGAAAAACCACCTGGCTTCCGCTTTGCCTGGATCGCCTGGATCGCCCTGGCCGTCTGCGGAGCGTTCTTCCTCGGCGCCGTCTATCAAGGCTCCACCGCCCTGCCCCAGGGCGACCGGGACGCTTGGGCCATCTGGAACCTGCGCGCCAAATTCCTCGCCTCCGACGGCAATTGGAATGGCGCAGCCGCGCCTGAACTCATCGGCCGCAGCCATCCCGAATACCCGCTCCTCTGGTCCGGCTTCGTCGCCAAGGCCTGGGCCTGGACCGGCCGTGCCGGCGCCGGCACGACGCCCATGACCGCCGGAGCCGCCGCCGCCATCTCCCTCATCCTGCTCCTGCTCGGCGCATTGTGGACCGTCCGCGACGCGGTAAGCGGTGCGCTCGGCGCGCTCGTTCTCATGTCCACCGTCACCTTCTGGCAGTACGCCATGGCCCAATACGCCGACATCCCGCTCTCGCTCTTCATGCTCGGCGCGCTCTGGTCCGCCGTCCGCGCCGCCGGCGATGAATGGGACTCGCCCCTTCTCGCCCTCTCCGGCCTGCTCGCCTCCATGGCCGCCTGGACCAAGGACGAAGGCCTCGTCTTCGCCGCCGGACTCGCCCTCGCCATCGTCATCGCAGCCCGCAAATCCGCCCTCCCCTGGCTGCTTGCCGCCCTGCCCGCCGCTCTCATCGTCGCCCTCTACAAACTCCTGCTCGCCCCGCCCTTCAAGGAGTGGAGCCTCGCCCGCCTCGCCGACGTCTCCCGCATCCCGTCCATCTTCACTTTCTTCCTCGACGAATTCCTCAGCCTCGGCCGCTTCCCCTCTCATCCGATGCTGTTGCTCATCGTCTCCGCCGCCCTGCTCGGATTCCGCAGGCCCGTCGCCCAACTCTGGGCCGTCATCCCCGTGGCCACACTCGCCGCCGGCCATTTCGCCGCCTTCTATTTGAGCGCCTCGGACCTCCAAGGGCGTCTGTCGAACGCCGCCGGCCGCATCGTCCTCCAGATGATGCCGCTGCTCATCTTCACCCTCTTCCTCTTCCTGAAATCACCTGACTCCGCCCCCGCCACCTCCAATCCCAAACGCAAAAAACGATGAAAAAGCTCGCCGCCGTCCTCGCCGTCCTGCTCTTCGCCGTCGCTGTCTTCCGCGCCTGGACCCAATCCATCACCCACGACGAAGCCTACACCTGGCGTCTCTTCATCGCCTCGCCCTTCTCCTCCATACTGAATACCTACGACGCCAACCACCACATCCTCCACACCTGGCTCGTCCGCCTCAGCACCTCCATCGCCGGCGTCTCCGAATTCACCCTCCGCCTCCCCGCTCTCGCCGGCGCCGCGCTCTATCTCTGGACGCTCACCCGCCTCTCCACCCGCCTCTTCGCCCACTCCTGGCTCGCCCCCGCATCCGTCATCCTCCTCGGCGCATCGCCTCTCGTGATGGACTTCCAGGTCGCCGCCCGCGGCTACGGCCTCGCCCTCGCCTTCTTCTTCTTCGCCTTCGACCGCCTGCTCGCCGTCCTCGGCGGCGATCTTGAGAGAAAGACCCTTTGGACCGCCGGCGCCGCCCTCGGACTCTCTATCGCCTCCAACCTCGTCTTCGTCATCCCCGTCGCCCTTCTCGCCGCGCTCTTCCTCTCCCTCTGGACCCCGCCCGCCCCGGCTCCGGCCCGGAAGATAAAGAAGAAGCGCGTGGAAACCCCCGCTAAACCCCTGGCCCGCCGGACCGACCTGCTCATCGCCTTCGCCGCGGTCATGGTCCTGCTCTTCTTCATGTCCCCGGTGAAGAAGATGCTGAAACCCGGCCTCTACTATGTCGGCCAACCCACCCTCGCCTTGAGCCTCGCCGACCTCGCCGATACCACCCTCGGCCACAACGAAGGCATCCGCGAATTCAACGCCCCCATCGATGGCAACGAACCCCTCAAACACGCCTTCGGCTACGGCGTCTACCCGGCTGTCCTGCTGCTCGGCGCCGTCCTCGGCTGGCAACGCCGCACCACCGCGCCCCATATCCTGATCGCCGCCGCCGTCGCCCTCGGCGCCTGGTTCGCCGTCTCCGTCATGCACGTCGCCCTCGGCACGCCCTTCCCCACCGACCGTACCGGCATCTACCACTTCCCCCTGTTCGCCCTCGTCCTGCTCGGCCTCGCGGCAAGCTCAGTCATGGCGCTGCGCATCGCCGCCGGTACGCTCGCCGCCGCACTGATGCTCTCCTTCGCCCTGCAACTCCAGGTGAACTACTTCCGCATGTGGCGCTTCGACGCCGAAACCCGCCGCCTCGCCGTCGAACTCAACCAGCGCGGCCTCAAACAGGGCAAACCCGTCACCACCGGCATCTCCTGGCTCCTCCGGCCCGCCGTCGACTTCTACCAGGCCACGCTCGGCGCCAGGGGCTTCGAATACGCACTCCCTCACAAGATGCGCCCCGGCCTCGACGTCTACCTGCTCACCAGCGACGACTACCCTCTCATCGACAATTACAACCTCCGCACCACCCGCGCCCTCTCCATCCCGCAGATCCTCATGGCCGAGCCGAAGCCGTAGACTTACTGTTTCTCAATCACGCCGGTCGCCCGCAGAACCGCCGGGTCCCGCTGCGCCTCCACCTCGTCTCCCGCCGCCACGTTCACCGCCAGATTCAAAATCTCCTGCTTCAGCCGCGCAGCGATGAACGGCCGCTCGGCGATCCACTCGCTCAGGTTCGGCCTGATGCTGCGCCGCGAAAGGAACACCTGGAATTCGTCAATCATCTGCGGCGTCACTTCCATCCCCGGACCAGCCGCCGCGCGGTTCCCTTTCAGCCACTCAGTCGCGAACGTATGAAACGACGCCGACGCCTCCAGCACCGCCTGGAACCGCGTCACCATCTGCGGCCCCACAATCTCATCCGGCTCAATCCCGCCCCCGCCCCTCACCGTCCGCCCGCCCCTGGTCTTGTACTCCGGCCTCGCCCCGCCCCCATCCAGATGCAGGCCCGTCTCCCGCAGCGGCCGCTGAATCGACCGCCCGCTCGGCGTGTAGTAAAACGCCGTCGTCAGCGCCAATCCCGTCGCGTCGCTCAACGGGTAGACGCTCTGCACCAGTCCCTTGCCAAAGCTCGTCTCGCCCAGCACCGTCCCGCGGTCGTTGTCCTGAATCGCCCCGGCCACAATCTCGCTCCCGCTCGCCGACTTCGCGTCGATCACCACTGCCAGCTTGAACTCATACGGAACGCCCCCGGCCGGCACGTCGATCTCCTGCGCCCCTTTGCCCCGCCCGCGTCCCGTGATCAGCCTCGTCCCCGGCGGCAGGAACAGCGCCGCCGTCTCCAGCGCCGATGAAAGCACCCCGCCCGGGTTGCCCCGCAAGTCCAACACCAGCCCCTTCAACTTCGCCCCGCCCAGCCTCTCGATCGCCTCTTTGATCTCCTTCGCCGTGCCATCCCCAAAGCTGTTCGCCCGCACGTGCCCGATGCCCGGCCGCACCATGAACACCCGGTCCACGCTCGGCGACTGCAACTCGGCCGGCGTCATCGTCAACGTCAGCAGCCCCGCCGTGCCCGGCCGCCGGATCTGCAACTGCACCGGCTGCTGCCTTGCCATGCCCAGCAGTTGCACCAACTGCTCGATCTCCAGCCCGGCCAACCCGATCCCGTTGATCGCCATCATCTCGTCGCCCGGCGACAACCCGTTGCGCTCCGCCGGCGCGCCCGGCTGCACCTGCAAGACAATCACCCTTCCCGGCAGCACGCTCACAATCGACCCGAACCCCTTCACCGTCGACGTCTGCATCTGCTGCAACTGTTCAAACTGGCCGCGATCGAAAAACACCGAATGCGGGTCCAGCTTCGAAAGCATCCCCGGAATCGCACCGCCGTAAATCAGCCGGTCCGCCGCCTGCACATCGGCGGCATTGTCAGACACCAGCGTGAAAATGTTCACCAGCCGCCCGAGTTCCGCCTCAAGCTCCGCCGTATCGGGCAGCGCCGGCTGCGCCGCAACCGGCAGCGCCATCAGCGCCAGGATGAATGCCGCCAGCCGCATCAACGCTCGTATCGCAGCGCCTGCCGCGCCGCGTGGCGTTCCAGCGCCAGTTCAATCAGCCGGTCGATCAACTTCGCCATCGGCAGCCCCGCGTGCTCCCACATCTTCGGGTACATGCTGATCGACGTGAACCCCGGAATCGTATTGATCTCGTTGATGTAGACCTGGCCCGTCCCCGCCTCGACAAAAAAATCCACCCGCGCCATGCCGCTGCAATCCACCGCCTTGAAACATTCCACCGCCAGCCGCCGCACCTCGGCCGTCTTCTCCGCGCTCAGCCGCGCCGGCAGTTCGATGCGCGCCGCATCCAGCAGATACTTGTCTTCGTAGTCGTAGAACTCCCGCGACGGCAGAATCTCGCACGGCGTCGACGCCTGCGGATCATCGTTGCCCAGCACCGCGCATTCAATCTCCTGCCCCGTGATCGCCCGCTCGATGATCACCTTGCTGTCATACCGCGATGCCTCGGCGATGGCCACCGACAGTGACCACTCGTCCTTCGCCTTCGAAATCCCAACCGACGAACCCAAATTCGCCGGCTTTACGAAAACAGGCAACGGCATCTGCTCGACAATCGCCTTCACGTCGGCATCCGCGCCCCGCGCCACCACGCATTCCACCACCGGCAATCCCCGCGCCGCGCACAGCTTCTTGAAGTGGTCCTTGTCCATCGACGCCGCTGATGCAAACACCCCCGCGCCCACATACGGTAGCCCCGCCATCTCCAGCAGCCCCTGCACCGTACCGTCTTCGCCGAACGTTCCGTGCAGCACCGGGAACACCACGTCGATGCCCGGATTCGCCCCTGGCGCCGGCGCAATCGGCCGCGGCTCCCACCGCCCTTCCTTGTCGATAAACAGCGGCACTGCCTCGTACCGCTCCGGGTCCAACGCCTCAATCACCGACTTCGCGCTGCGCACGCTGATCTCGTGTTCGCCGCTACGCCCGCCGTAAAGCACCGCCACTCTCAGTCTGCTCACAGAATCCTCTTTCCCATCGCCGACAGCACCAGTTCCACGCCCAGCAGCGCCGTGCGGTTGGCCTCGTCCAGAATCGGGTTCACTTCCACCACTTCCATTGAGCGCATCCGCCGCGAATCGCAGATGATCTCCATCGCCAGATGCGCCTCGCGATAACTGAACCCGCCACGCACCGGCGTCCCCACGCCCGGCGCCTCCCCCGGATCCACCCCGTCCATATCTAGCGACAAGTGGATGCCGCCGGTCCCCTCGCCCGCCACCGCCAGCGCTTCGTGCATCACCGCCGTCATCCCGCGCTCGTCGATGTCCCTCATCGTGAACACCCGCACGCCAGACCGCCTCACCACCGGCCGCTCATCCAGATCCACATCCCGAATCCCGATCAGCACAACGTTCTTCGCATCCACCTTCGGCGACCAGCCGTTCAAATGCGTCAGCGCCTTCGGTCCCGTCCCGATAATGCACGCCAGCGGCATCCCGTGCACGTTGCCCGATGGCGACGTCCCCGGCGTGTTCATATCCGTATGCGCGTCCATCCAGATGAGGCCCAGCTTCTCTCCGCGCTTCTTCATCGATTCGGCCATGCCGCTCACCGTGCCCACCGCGATCGAATGGTCCCCGCCCAGCACCAGCGGGATCTTGCCCTCGTCCGCCGCCCGCTCCACCCGGTCGGCTAGCTCCTGGCATGTCGCCGCGATCGCCGGCAGATACCGCGCATTCCTCGGGCCCGGCGTCGACGACTCCTGCTGCTCCACGCCCACGTTGCCCAGGTCTTCCACCCTGTAGCCCAGCGCCGACAACCTCGCGTTCAGCCCCGCCGTCCGCAGCGCCGACGGTCCCATATCCACGCCCCGCCGCCCGGCCCCAAGATCCAGCGGCGCGCCAACAATGGCCACCGCCGGACCCGCCGGCTGTCGCTTTTTCGCCATGTTCGCTCCTTACGGTCTGGTCCTGTACAGCATCCTCGGAAACGCGATCGTCTCGCGAATATGGTCCAGCCCGCACAGCCAGGCCACCGTCCGCTCCACGCCCATTCCGAATCCGGCATGAGGCACCGACCCATACCGCCGCAGGTCCAGATACCAGTCAAACGCCTCCGGCGGCAGATTGTGGTCCCGGATCCGCTGCTCCAGCACTTCCAGCGAATGCGCCCTCTGCCCGCCGCCCACCACCTCGCCATAGCCCTCGCTGGCAATCACGTCCACGCCCAGCGCCACTTCCGGCCGCTCCGGATCGGTCTCGAAATAAAACGCCTTCACCTGCGCCGGATACCGGTCCACCATCACCGGACGGTCAAACTCCTCGGCCAGCAACGTCTCGTCCGTGCCGCCAAAATCGCCGCCCCACTCAATCTCGCTGCCCTTGCGCTTCAGGATCTCAACCGCCTGGTCGTAGCTGATCCGCGGGAACGGCGCCTTGATCGCCTCCAGCTTCGTGATGTCCCGCTCCAGCGTCTCCAGTTCCGTCCGCCGGTTTTCCAACACCCTCTGCACGACAAAACAGATCAGCCCCTCAGCCACGTCCTTGACGTCTTCCAGCGTGGCGTAGGCCATCTCCGGCTCCACCATCCAGAACTCGGTCAAATGCCGCCGGGTCTTCGACTTCTCCGCCCTGAATGTCGGCCCGAAGCAATACACCTTGCCCAGCGCCATCGCCGTCGCTTCGTTATACAACTGCCCCGACTGCGTCAGATAGACCTTCTCATCCTCGAAGTAATCCACCTCGAACAGCGTCGTCGTCCCCTCGCACGCCGCCGGCGTGAAGATCGGCGTATCGACAAGCGTGAATCCGTTTGAATCGAAGTAATCCCGGATCGCCTTGATGATCTCGTGCCTTACCCGCATCACCGCATGTGTCCTGCGGCTCCGCAGATGCAGATGCCGCTTGTCGAAAAGAAACTCCGTGCCGTGCTCCTTCGGTGTGATCGGATACGGCGTCTCTTCCGGAACCCGCTGCACAACGTCAGCCGACTCAAGATCCAGCTCATAGCCGCCCTGCGCCCGCTGCTCGGCCCGCAACTTGCCGCGCACAATCAGCGACGACTCCTGCGTCAAATGCTTCAGCGTCTCGAACAGCTCTTCCGGCATCGTCGCCTTCACGCCGACGCACTGGATAATTCCGCTGCCGTCACGCACCAGCGGGAAGATGATCTTGCCCGACTTGCGCAGGTTGTAAAGCCATCCGGCGATCTCCACCGTCTGGCCGTCGTACTTTGCTGCATCGGTGATCCGGATGCGGGGAATCTCTGACATGGTTTACAGGTTCTCCAATCTCTCGAATGCCGCCGGGACCACGTCCAGCGGGTTGGCCGACGTGCCCGGGTCTTTCAGTTCAAGCAACAGCGGATATTGCCCCTCGCGCGACCGCAGCATGGCCATCGCCTTGCCCCAGTCAATCGTGCCCAGCCCCGGCGCCAGGTGCCGGTCATCCACCCCATCGTTGTCGTGAACGTGCAGCGACCGGATGCGCGGAGCCAGCGTCGCATATTCGTTCTCGAAGCTGCCCCGCAGATGCGCGTGCCCGATGTCGAAGCAAAATCCCATGTCCAGGTGCATCGCGTCCACGAAATGCACCAGCCGCTCGGCCGTCGCTATCGCGCTCGGAATGTTCTCCAGCAGGATCTTCACGCCCCTGTGCGCCGCGAACAGGTGCAACTCTTCCAGCGAATTGAACGCCGCCTCCAGCCGCCCTTCGTCATACTCCTGCCCGGCCACGCCCAGATGCTGGATCAGATACCGGAACTGAATCTTGTCGGCCACCTCAATCGCCCGCTTGATCTCATCCACATGCGCGATCCGCTTCGGCTTCGACTCCTCCGTGATGTCGATTACCGACGCCGGACCCGACCGTCCCCAGCAGTCGTCGTTGAACATCGGCGCGTGCATCGAATGCGCCTTCAACTCGGCGTCGCCAAACCAGTACGCCACCTCGTTCACCTGCGAACTGTTGCGGTAATCGAAATGCTCCCGCGCGCAGAAAATCTCCACCAGCGGGATGCCCGCGTTCCAGATCCTGTCCAGCCACACAGTATTCAACCGGTGCTTGGCCAGCAGGTGCGTCGATATTGCGCGTTGCATCTTGAGTTCAGTAGCCGGCGGCCTTGCCGGCGCTCCTTCCGTTTTGCGCGCCCTGAAGCCAGCCGTCCCCGATGACGATCGCCTCCACGCTCGCCACCGACGGCGTATCGGCCAGCTTGTGCCCGCGCTTTTCCAGCAGCGCCCTCGTATCGGGCGAAAATCCCCGCTCCAGGTAAAGCGTGTCCGGCCTCCATTGATGATGCACCCTCGGCTGATCCACCGCCTGCTGCACGTTCATCCCGAAATCCAGCACGTTCAGCATCACCTGCAACACCCCGCTGATAATCCTCGGGCCGCCCGGCGCGCCCAGCACCATGAAGAGCTTCCCATCTTTGCTCACAACCGTCGGCGTCATCGCCGACAACGGCCGTTTTCGCGGCTGTATCGCATTCGCCTCGCCCTGGACCAACCCGTACATATTCGGCCTCCCCGGCTGCGAAGCAAAGTCGTCCATCTCGTTGTTCAGCAGGAATCCCAGCCCTTCCGGCGTCACCCCGCTGCCGTAGCTGCCATTGATCGTATAGGTCAACGCCACCGCGTTGCCCTCGGCGTCCACCACGTTGAAATGCGTCGTCTCGGCGGACTCCGCCCCCGCCGGCGCGCCCGCCGAAACAACGTCGCTCGGTGTCGCCCGCTCCGCGTCAATCGTCGCCCTGCGCCTGGCGATATACGCCGCGTCCAGCAGCCCCGCCACCGGCAGCTTGACGAAATCTCCATCGCCCAGATACCGCGCCCGGTCCGCGAAATACCGCCGCATCACCTCGGCGATCATATGCGTCGATGCCGCCGACCCCGCCCCATGCTTCTCGTATCCCGTCCCCTCCAGCATCTCCGCCATCTGCAAAATCCCGATCCCGCCCGACGACGGCGACGGCGCCGTCAATATCTCATACCCCCGGCGCGTCCCCTTCAGCGGCTGCCGCTCAACAGCCTTGTACCCCTTCAAATCCTCCAGCGTGATCTCGCCGCCATTCTTCTTCATCTCGGCGGCCAGCATCCGCGCCGTCTGGCCCTCATAGAAATCGCTCGCACCCAGCCGCGCAATCCTCTCCAGCACCCGCGCCAGCTCCGGCTGCACCAACTTCTCACCTGCCTCGAAACACGCCCCGCCCTTCAGGAAGATCCGGTTCGACTCCGCAAACTGCCCCATCAACTTCTTCGCCCCGCACATGCTCCGCGCCTCGGCATAGCTCAGCGTCACGCCCTCCGCGGCCAGTTTCACCGACGGACCAACCAACTCCGCCCACTGCTTCCGCCCATACTTCTGATGGGCCATCTCCAGTCCCCTCACCGTCCCCGGCACCCCTGCCGCCCGCCACCCCACCACGCTCTCCCGCGTCGGCTTGCCGTCCTTGCCGATATACATGTTCCGCGACGCGCTCGCCGGCGCCATCTCCCGGAAATCGATGAACGTCGGCCGCCCATCGGCAAACCGCGCCAGCAGGAATCCGCCGCCCCCGATATTGCCCGCCGACGGATGCGTCACAGCCAGTGCAAATGCCACCGCCACCGCCGCGTCAACTGCGTTACCCCCCGCCTTCAAAACCTCCACGCCCACGTCCACCGCCAAAGGCTCCTGCGCCACCACCATCGCCCTCCGCGTCCGCACCGGTTCGCGCGCCAGCAACGCCGCGGCAACCAGCGCCAGAACGCAGAAAACCTTCAATATCCGCATGAATTTTGATTGTACCGCTGTCAACCGGGGATTCCCGCGCGCCGCCGCCACTCAAATAGCGCCACCCCCGCCGCCACGCTCACATTCAGCGACGCCACCGCCCCAGCCATCGGAATCCGCAGCAGGAAGTCGCACTTCTGCCTCACCTGCTCATGCAGCCCATGACCCTCGCCGCCCAGCACCAGCACCGTCCGCGGCTCGAATTCCGTCTCCCAGTGCGTCGTCTTGCCCCGCTCGTCCAGCCCGTAAATCCACCACCGCGCTTCTTTCAGCTTCTCAATCGCCCGGTTCAGATTCGTCACCTTGATCACCGGCAACAGCGCCAGTGCACCCGCCGCCGCCTTCGCCGCCGTTTCGCTCAATGGCGCCGACCTCCGCTCGCCCACCACCGCCGCCAGCGCCCCCGCCGCATGAGCCGTCCTCACGATCGCCCCCAGATTATGCGGGTCCTCCACCCCGTCCAGCAGCACCAGAATCCCTTCGCGCTCCAGAAAATCCTCCAGTTGCGCATGTTTCGCCGCCGCGCCGTAGGCCACCACCCCCTGATGCGGCGCCCCCGGAGCCATCCTGTCGAGTGACTCCCGCGTCTCAAACCTCAATGGAATCTTCGCCTTGCGCGCCAGAGCCACAATCTCCTCCAGCCTCGGCGACCGCGCGTCCTTGATCAGACAGATCCGCTCCAGCGGCCGCCCCGCCCGTAGCGCTTCCCTCACCGGATGTATGCCAGCAATCACTTCCATGCGGTTCTCATGTTAACGAACCCCGAGTCACCACGTCGAAACATTTCCAGGTTAATTTGGTTGACCTGCGCGCCCCAACGCCGTACGATGACCAGTAGCGGGCAATCCACATGGCCACGGCAGCAGTCTCAGCACGTCCCGATCCGGTCGAAATTCCGAACAAGCTCTATTTCCGCATCGGCGATGTGAGCAGACTGGCCGGCGTCGAGCCCTATGTCCTGCGCTTCTGGGAGAGCGAGTTCCCCATGCTCAACCCCAGGAAGAGCGGCACCAACCAGCGCCTCTACCGCCGCAAGGATGTCGAAACCATCCTTGAAATCAAGCACTTGCTTTACGAAAAGCGCTTCACCATCGAGGGCGCGAAAGCCGTCATCAAGCAGCAGCGCTCCCGCTCCGGACCCAAACCCGCACCCAAGCCCGCGCCCAAACAAGGCGGCCTGTTCCCCGAACTCGCCCGTTCAGCGCGTGCCGAAAAAGTCGAGCGCATCCGCACCGAACTCACCGCCATCCTCGACCTGCTCGGCCGCTAGTCTTTCTTGAACATCGCTATCGCCTCAATCTCCACCAACAGGTCCGGCCTGCACAAGACGGCCTGAATCCCCGTTGACGCCGGCAACGGGTCCAACCCCTGCTCGCCATAGAACAGCGTCCGCTCCTCATTAAACGCCTCGTAGTCCCGGTCGATATCTCTCAAGTAGCAGGTGGTACGGACGATATCCTTCCATGTCGCCCCTTCGCTTTCCAGCAGCCCCGTGATGTTGGCAAACGTCCGCCGGCACTGCCCCCGGAAGTCGCCCACATGAACTGTCCTGCCCTGCTCGTCGATGCTCGCCGTGCCCGAGATCAATAGAATCACAAAGTTGCCCAACTCCAGCCGTAAGCCCCGCGAAAACGAACTCGGCTTGGCGTAGTCATAGGCTTCATTCAGTACGCGGCGGTTCGTAATCGGCTTCTTCTCGATCACGTTTGCCGCCGACAACGCCGCCAAGGCTTCTTCCTTGCTCATCATCTTCTGCCTCTGCTCCCGCTGATGTCCGGTCCAACTTCGCCCCCATGATCTCATGCCACACCCTTATGTCCGTAAACGCCCCCAGTACCCCCCGGTTCAGCGCCTCTCACCCTAAGTGATTTCAACTAGTTAGACTCCTTTCCCTCATCCCGCCCCTCTTCCAACCGATAAGCCCATCGAAAGCCGCCATGATCCAGCTCACGCGCCTGAACCACGTTCCGTTTTTCCTCAATCCCGACCTGGTCGAGCAGATTGAGCGGACCCCGGACACGGTCATCCGGCTCACCACTGGAGTTCGTTTCGTCGTCGTCGAGCAGCCCGAAGTCGTCGTCGAACGCATCATCGCCTACCGCCAGCGCGTCGTTCGCGGCGCCATCTCCGCCGAAGCCGCTGAAAACGCACAGCCGCCGGCGCTGCCGGACGGCGGGGAGTAACCGGATATGGCCAGGTCAGGCAAGGCCAGCCGCCTCGATTCCGGCAGCTTGCTGGGGATCCTCGTCGCGGTCATCGGCATCGTTGGCGGATTCATCTACGAGGGCGGCCATCCCCTCAAGGACATGGTCGGGCCTTCGGCGGCGCTCATCGTTTTTGGAGGAACCCTGGGCGCCACCCTTCTCTCGCACCCGCCCTCCGTCGTCAGGTCCGCGCTCCACCGCGTGAAGGATATCTTCTTCGAGGAAAGCCGCGATCTCCCCTCCACCATCGACTCCCTGGTCGGTTTCGCTGCCCACGCCCGCAAGAACGGCCTCGTCTCTCTCGATGCCGATGTGGAGGCCATTCACGACCCCTATCTCAAAAAGGCCCTCATTCTCGCCGTCGACGGCGCCGACATCCAGGAGATCCGCACCATGATGGAACTCGAATCCGACGCCTCCGAGGAACGCTGGATCAGCTCCGCCAAGGTCTTTGAATCCGCCGGCGGCTACGCCCCCACCATCGGCATCATCGGCGCCGTCCTCGGCCTCATCCTCGTCATGAACGAACTCGACGACATGAGAAAGGTCGGCCACGGCATCGCCGCCGCCTTTGTCGCCACCATCTACGGCGTCGGCGTCGCCAACATTCTGCTGCTTCCCGCGGCCCAGAAACTCAAGGCCCGCGGCGCCGCCCAGCATGACCGCGAACACCTCATCCTCGAAGGCGTCTGCGCCATCGTCGAGGGCATGAACCCTAAGCTCATCCGCACCAAACTCGAAGGCTTCCTCGACCCCGCCTCCCTGCGCCGCGCCACAACCGCCGGACCCGTCCCGCCCCCAAAGGCCTAAATCCATGGCACGCCGCAAACGTCATCAGGAACACCAAAACCACGAACGCTGGCTGGTCTCCTATGCCGACTTCATCACCCTCCTGTTCGCCTTCTTCGTCATGCTCTATGCCCACTCCAACATGAACAAGGCCATGGCCCAGCAGATCTCGGAATCCTTCCGCGACGCCATGGCACAGGGCCGCATCACCCAGGCCCTCTCCAAACTGCTCGGCTCCGAACAGGCCGGCTCGGCGCGTACTCCCACCGCCGCCATGCGCATGGAATCCAACCCCCAGCCCGGCCAGACCGTCGAACTGCTCCCCTCCCTCCAGCAACTCAACGAACAGCTCAATCGTGAAATCGAAGCCGGCCGCCTCGATGTCAAACTCGAACGCCGCGGCCTTGTCATCAGCCTCAAGGAAGCCGCCTTCTTCCCTCCAGGCAACGACTCCATCGAACCCGGCGCCCTGCAAACCCTCGAAACCATCGCCGACGAACTCAAACGCACTCCCAACCCCATCCGCCTCGAAGGCCACACCGATTCGGTCCCCATCAACACCGAACGCTTCCGCTCCAACTGGCACCTGTCCTCCTCACGCGCCGTCTCCATGCTCCAACTGTTCTCGGAACGCTTCGGTATCCCCGCCGGGCGCATGGGTGTCGCCGGCTTCGCCGAGACGGCCCCGGTCGCCCCCAACGATACCCCCGACGGACGCGCCAAAAACCGCCGCGTCGATATCGTCATCCTCAACGAGGAGGCCGTCATCGCCGAACCCGTCCGCGCCCCGCAATCCAGCCCTGCCGCGCATTAGGCCGGCCCCTTAACCCAAGCGGTTGATAACCGGCCGCTTGACTATCTCCTGGGCTCGTTCCGCCCAGCGCCTTGCTATTTTAGATGGATGTACCCGGCCCGGCTCACCTTAGCGCTCCTGCTGTCTTCATTCCTGCCCGCCGCCTTCGCCCAACAGCAGCCTGATCCTCCAAGCCCGGCCACCCCTCAGCCCGTCCTCACACACCCTCGCACCTCCATCACCGTCCACGCCGCCCCCGGTCTCCCCGTCAACGCCGCCGCCGCCGCCCCTGCAAGCGCCGCCGCCGACCTCGATTCCGACCCCGGCCGCCCCCTCTCCGTCCTCGGCAACGCCCTCGCCGGCGAACCCGGCATCCTCGCCCAGCAAACCACCGCCGCCCAATCCTCGCCCTTCCTCCGCGGACTCACCGGCTACCAGGTCCTCAACCTCGTCGACGGAATCCGCTTCAACAACTCCACCTTCCGCTCCGGTCCCAACCAGTACCTCGCCTACATCGACTCCGCCCAGGTCCGCCAGATCGAAGCCGTCCTCGGCCCCGCCACCTCCATCTACGGCAGCGACGCCATGGGCGGCACGCTCCAGATCTTTACCCCCAACCCCCGTTTCGCCCAGGGCGGATCCAACGAATTCCACGGCGATCTCCGCGCCTTCGCCGGCTCTTCAAACCGCTCCGGCGGCGGCCAGTTCAGATTCATCGCCGGCGGCGCCAAAGCGTCTCTGCTGCTCGGCGCATCCGCCCGCCGCGACAACGACATCCGCGGCGGCGGCGGCACTGACTCCCGCCACGCCCTGCGCCGCTTCTTCGGCTTCTCCGACTCGCAGATCCGCCAGGTGACCGGCTCCCGTCAGTCCGATACCGCCTTCAGCCAGTCCTCCGCCCACGCCAAACTCGCCCTCCGCCCCTCCCTCCGCGACTCCTTCACCGCCTGGTACCAGTTCGGCGAACAATCCGGCGTCAACTCCACCAAGGACCTCTGGGGCGGCCTCGGCCGCATGCTCTCCACCTTCTCGCCCCAGCGCCTCCACTTCGGCTACGCCCGCTGGGAACGCCTCGAATCCTTCGGCCTCGACCGCCTCTCGGCCACGTACTCAATCAACCGCCAGACCGACGGCGGCTCCCGCCAGGGCCTCTCTTCCTCCGGCTCCATCACCACGGACTGGAACGCCGTCACCGCCCACGGCCTCTCCGGCCAGGCCGCCAAGTCCTGGTCCCCGGACGGTATCCTCGTCGCCGGCGCCGACCACATCCGCGAATCCATCGGTTCCATCCGCACCGTCGCCGCCGCCCCGGCCCGCCCCCTCTATCCCAATCAATCGAACTACGCCCTCTCAGGCGCCTTCGCCCACGCCGCCCAGTCGTTCGCCGCCAGCCGCCTGCGCGCCGCCGGTGGTCTGCGCTATACCCGCGCCGCGTTCGATTCGCCCGGCCAACCCCGGTTCGGCAGCGCCGCCAGCGCCCAGTCGTTCAACGACCTCACCATGAACGCCAGCCTCTCCTACCGCCTTGTCTCTTCACTCCGCTTCCATGCCCTCACCGGCCGCGGCTTCCGCGCACCCAACCTCAACGACCTCGGCGCTATCGGCCTCAACGACCTCGGCTACGAAATCCCCGCCTCCGAGGCCCCCGGCGCGCTCATCGGCTCCAGCGCCGGCGAAACCGCCGTCTCCACTGGAAAGGCGGTCGGCAAACTCACGCCCGAACACGTCTGGAACGCCGAAGCCGGCTTCACCGTCGGCGGCGCCCGCCAGCACCTCCGCATCCAGGCATTTACCGCCAATCTCTA
Source organism: Candidatus Solibacter sp. (assembly GCA_013822245.1). GTDB lineage: Bacteria > Acidobacteriota > Terriglobia > Bryobacterales > Bryobacteraceae > PNKE01. The sequence continues at coordinate 96,255 of PNKE01000011.1, read as the reverse complement.
CAACCCCATCGTCCGCCGCACGCTTCTGTTCCCTTCCGCTTCGGTCCCTACCTCCCTCGCCGGCCTTCCCGTCACCCCCCTCACCCCCACCGCCGCCCAACTCGCCCAGGGCGTCGCCGCCGTCGCCACCGCCATCGATCCCCGCGCCATCAAGGCCTTTGTCAACGACGGCCGCGCCCGCTACTCCGGTATCGAACTGCGCGGACGCATCTCCCCCGCCGCCAACTGGACCCTCGATGCCGCTTACTCCTTCATCGCCGGCGCCGACCTCTACCCCACCCGCAACATCCGCCGCCTCCCGCCCCAAGGCGGTTTCGCCTCCGCCCGCTGGACCCCTGGCCGCCGCTCCTGGATCGAATTCCGCGCCGGCTTCGCCGGCCCCCAATCCAAACTCTCCGGCGGCGACTTCGACGACGAACGCATCGGCGCCTCCCGCAGCCGCAACGACATCACATCGTTTTTCAATGGTTCCCGCGCCGCCGCCTTGAAGGCCCAAGACGGCCGCATCGCCATCACCGGCGAAACCCTCGCCCAACTGCTTGACCGCGTCCTCCCCCTCTCGCTCGCCACCTCGGCCTCCGCCCGCGTCCCGCTCTATGCCTCCACCGCAGGATGGGTGGACTTCGGCGTCAGCACAGGGTTCCCCATCTCAGACCGCTGGATCATCGAGGCCGGCGCCGCAAACCTCTTCGACAAAAACTACCGCATCCACGGCTCAGGCATCGACAGCCCTGGCTTCCACGTCTGGTCCGCTCTGCGCTTCACCTTCTGACACGGCCAGCGCTTCCAGCGCCAGTTCCGCCGCCCTCTGACTGGCCGACTTCTTCGACTTGCCCTCGGCCCGCGGCAACGCCATCTTGCCCAGCCTCGCCTCCACCGTGAACGTCTTCGAGTGCTCCGGACCCTGCTCCCCGACAATCACATACCGCGGCATCGGCAGCTTGCGCGACTGCGCATACTCCTGCAACCGGCTCTTGGCGTCCGGCGGCGGCAACGGCGACAGCGTGTCGCCAGGCTCATACCGCCGCAGGATCAGCCTTTCCACCACCTCCCGGCACGCCTCGATCCCCCCATCCAGGTAAATCGCCGCGATCACCGCCTCGATGGCGTCCGACAACAGCGCTTTCTTCTGCCGCCCGCCGCTTAACTCTTCCCCCCGCCCCAGCCTCAACTGCTCGCCCAATCCAAGGTCGCACGCCACTTCAAACAGATGGCTCGCACTCACCAGGTGCGCCTTCAGCCTCGACAACTCGCCTTCCCGCGCCGCCGGCCGCCTGTGCGCCAGATCCGCCGACGCAATGAAGCCCAGAATCGCATCCCCCAGAAACTCCAACTGCTCGTTGTCGCACACCTCTTCCCCGCCGGGTTTCACCTCAACAAGCAGCGAGCGGTGGGTCAGGGCGCGGACCAGGAGTCCGGTGTCTTGGAACCGGTATCCGAGCTTCTGCTGCAATTGCTCGAGATCCGCGCCCATGGGACGTTCGGCGGGTCTACTTCGCGGCGTCAGCCTTCATCTTCAGCTGCGCTATCTTTTCCTGCGTCGCCGCCTGCTTCACGACCGGCGCCGCCTCCGGATCGTTCAGTGCCCGGTCCAGAGCCGCGATGCCTTCGTCAAACTTCTTGATCTTGCCGTAACAACTGCCCAGCCGCACCAGCGTCGCCGGGTCCGGCTGCTGCGCGTTGTCCACCGCCAACTGCAGGTTCGCGGCGCACGCCACGTTGTCCTTGCGCGCCATCGCCACCATGCCCAGACCTTCATACGCCTGGCCCGTGTAGTCCTTCTTCGCCCCTTCCCACTGTTCATCTGTAATGCTCGGATTCGGCTTCGGCGCGATCTTCACCAGTTCAATGGCGTCCTTCGCCATCTTCTCGGCGCGCGCCAGCTTCTCCTCGCGGTCCAGATCGAACTCCCGCGTCCGCTGCGCCAGCGCCGAGGAGATCAGAATCATCGCGCCGTAGTTCTTGCCGTCCGCTTCAATGGCCTGCTCGCCATAGACCACCACATTCTCGAGGTCGCCCGTCTGCTGGGCCGAAAACGCCGCAAGGTAGAAGGCTGTCGACTTGAAGTCGGTGTCGGCGAACTTCGTGATCAGTTCCTTCGCCGCCGTAATCCGGGCCTCCGGACTCGGCGCCTGGAACATCGCCTGTATGGCGTCGGCTTCCTTCTGCGACTTCACTTTCAGTTGTTTGGTGCTGGCGCTCTGCGCGAAAACGGCGCCCGCGAATGCGGCCAGCGCCAGGAGGGTGACGGCTATGCGTGTACGGATCATGGCTTTCCTCAGGGTCCCTCGTCGGGGGGCAGTGATGCAAGTTCCTTTTCAGCTGCTTGCCTTGCCGCGTCGCTTGCGCCTTCGACCGCCAGCGCCGTCTGGTAATGCTTCCGGGCCTCGGCCATCTCGCCGGCCGCCCTCGAAAGTCGCGCGAGAAACACGCTGGCCCAAGCCCTTTCAAATGGCTCGGGCGAAGTCTCCAGCGTCTTCTCGAATAACTGCTCCGCCAGTTCAGGTTCCTTCTCCAGCGCCGCGATCCGCGCCAGTCCAAAATACGCCTTCGCGTGCAGCTTTGCCTGCTCTCTGGACTGTATTAATCCTCTGTAACCTGCCTTGGCCTTCTCGAAATCCTTGCCCCGGTATGCCGCCTCCGCCCCCTCAAGCGCCTTCTCCCCCGCTGTCTGTTCAGGCTCCGCCGCCGCCGCAGGCCTCACCACCCGCGCCGCCCGCGACTCCGCGAACCTCACCCCCGCGATCCGTTTGTCCTCCCGGCCCACATCGATGGCGTCGATCATCTCCGGCAGATACAGCCTCAGCGCCTGCTCCTGCTTCTCATACGCCCCCAGCGCCTCATGGAAATACGCCGTCAATACGAATCCCTCGCTCATCGCCGCGTCCACTTTCCGCCCGTCCCGGTCCAGTTTCGCCTCTACCGCTTTGACGAGGCTCATCCCCGCCAACAGGACAAAATCGTTCTTGTATCCCTCGGCCAGGATCGGCGATGCGTGCGCAAAGTCCCCCAACCCCTTCTTCGGCTCCAGCCGCGCCTGATACCGGATCGACAGCGGATCCAGCAGGTAATGCAGATACGCGTGCCGGATCTCCTCCACCTTCGGCCTGGCCGAAGGCGTGACGACGACAAAATAATCGTCCATGTAGCTCCGCGCATGAACCTGATTCGGCGCGCCCAGCAGATCCACGTAGATCTGGAACCGCCGCCCCGGCATCCCGCTGGTCGGATTCCTCAAATACAGGTTCGCCGACAGCAACGCGTTGATCACCGGCTCCTGGTACCGCGCGATCACCTCCTCATAGGCCGGTTGCGCCGCCTGCCAGTGCTGCTCCAGCCCCGCCTCGGCCCAGAACTCCGCCAGCATCGGCCTCAAGGGCTCCAGCGCGATCACATCCGGCGGCATCTGCGCCGCATCGTACTTTGGCTTGAACGACGGCGGCGGGCCCGACGTCAGCGCGAAGCTGATGTACCGGCTCAACTCCGCGTTCCAGTCCCCCTGCCGCGTCTCCCGGAAAAAAGCCCTCAGCCGCGCCAGGCTCGGCGGATTCTTCGCCTGCAGCGCCCTCCTGATCTCGGCCCGCAACCGATGGTTGGTCGGCGAATCAACCTCGGCGTCATATCCGGCCGCATTGATCGCCGCCAGCACCGCGTACAGCGCCGGGCTGCCATCCAGTTGCGTCTCCCCCTGCGCGTGAATCTCCGGGCAGACCAGCGCCATCAGCAGCACCACTCCTCCTGCTTGTCGCAATCCGGTCAATTCAGGCGCATCTCCTATTCTTTAGCGTAGCCGATTCCGCCCACCCTCCAAAACCCACCCCCGCCGCAAGCCGAAACCCTTGAAGGCTCAACGGCTTTCAGCTATCCTGGGGAGTCGTTGGTCTAAGGTTTGTGGCCCATTCCGCCGATGCGTCTGGTAGGAATGCCATTTTCATCGCCGCTCGGCTTGCGAGCGGTGGACAGGGGGAAATTCATGCACATCCGATGCAATCACGCCGTTGGCGCCGGACTTTACCTCGCTCTCTGCGCTTTGCCCGCCGCGGCTCAGGTCGGCGGCTTCGGCGGCATGGGCGGCTTCGGCGGCATGGCCGCCGGTGTCGGCTTTGGCGAGGTCAGGCCCGATGTCCCCTCCGTCCGCCCATGGATTATGGTCAACGGCAACGCCTCGAAACAACTCAACGCCCCCACTCCCCAAAAGGTGAACTACGGTTCCTCGATCGCCGGCGGCATCGTCGGCTCGCGCAGTTGGGCCAGGACCACCCTCGTCGGCAGTTACACCGCCGGCGGCTTCATCGTTAATCCCTACAGCCACCTCGGCCGCTCAGCGGGCCTCAGCCAGGTCGCCGGCGTTCAACTCATCCACCAGGTCTCCCGTGGTCTGTCTGTCGCCGTTCGCGGCTTCGGCGGATCTTCCAACGGCGGCTATGGCATCGGCGGCGGCTTCGGCGGCATCTCCTTCCTCGCCCCTGTCGCCATCTCCCCAACGACAAGTCCCTCCCAGGGCCAGGCCGGTTCCAGCAACGCCGGTCTCGGCTTCGAGGATTTCTCCCGCAACGGCCTTGTCGACGACGAACTCTTCGACACCCGCGTCACCTTCACCGGCGTTAACGGCGGCGTCTCTTACACCCCCGACGGCCGCAACATATTCTCCTTCGATCTCGGCGCCGCCCGCGTCCGCCGCTCCCTCGACTACCTCGTCGGCATGGATAACCTCGGAGCCGGCGTCTCCTACAGCCGCATGCTCAGCCCTCAACTCTCCACCGGCGCCGCTTACAGCTTCGGCCAGTTCTCTTTCCCCGGCTTCTATGGCGGCAATCAGATCCACAACCTCGGCTGGAACCTCGGCTACCGCATCAACCCTTCCACCCACTTCTCCCTCACCCTCGGCGGCTACCAGTTTCAGGTCGACCGCGTCGGCTCGGTCGCCCTCCCTCCCCAGTTGGCCGCCATCCTCGGTCAATCCCAGTTGCAGCAGGTCGTCAACATCCGCCGACGCGGCGCTTCCGGCGGCGCTTCTCTCAGCCGCAGGCTCCCCATCGGCGGCGCCAGCGTCGCCTACTTCCGCGGCGCAACCCCAGGCAACGGCGTGCTCTTCGCCACCCAGCGCGAAACCTTCGCCGCCAATTACTCGGCCGGCACCAGCCGCATGAGCGTCGGCTCGGCCGCCTTCGTCTCTCGCGGCAAGGGCCTCTCCACGGTCTCCGGCTCCACCTCGAACACTGGCGTCGTCGGCTTCTTCTCCTCAAGAATCATCGGGGCCCTCCACTTCACCGCCACCGCCGGCCACCGCTGGATCGAGGCCGGCACCCTCGGCCAGCGCCGCACCTTCCATGCCACCGTCGGGCTCGGCTTCTCCCCAGGCTCCTTCCCGATGTGGTTCTAGTATTACAACGTTAAGTATTGACACCTGTTTCGAGTCATCGCGGTCGCTCCCATGACCGGGACTCAAATCAGAAGGTGCCATGAGCGTTTGGAACGATTTCTAGTTGATCTGTTGCAGCCGGTCGGCCGTAGCGAGCGGCGGCATTGGGGGCGCCGTCCACGTGCGCAGCCTGTTGCTGAACGGCGAGCGCAAGCCGGTCGAACCGATGGCATCGCGTTTGCCGGATGGAAACGTTCAGGCCATGCGGCAGTTCATCGGACAGATCCCTTGGGCTGGGCCGCCGAATGACGGCGGAGTTGGAGCCGGAATCGGCCTGGGCGATTGACGATACGGGCTTTCCCAAACAAGGGGATCACCCGGTCGGAGTGGAGCGGCAGTACTCCGGCACGTTGGGAAAGACGGGCAACCGCCAAGTCGCTGTCCGCTTGCACCACGCCGGAGCACAAAGCAGTGCGGCGTTGAACTGGCGGTTGTATTTACCGGAAACCTGGATCGGAGATCAGCAGCGTCGGGCGGAAGCGGGTATCCCAAAGGAAGCCGAGTTCCGGGAGAAGTGGCAGTTGGCCCTGGAGATGATAGCCGAGGTCCGTGGTTGGGGATTGACGGATCGAATGGTAGTGGCCGATGCCGGCTACGGGGATGGCGCTGAGTTCCGGGATGGTTTGGGAGCAAGGAGACTTCCCTGTGTGGCGGGGGTCTCGTCCCAACTGGGGGCCGGGGCTAAACCGCCCAGGATTCATCTCCCCGGGTACTGCGGCCGAGGTCAGCCGCCTGCCCGATATCAATACGGGAAACAGCGGCCGGGTTCGGTTCGGGATGTGGCACTCCACGCCAAGGGATGGAAGAGGATCCGCCGGCGCGAAGGATCAAAGGGTTGGTTGGAGTCGCGGTTCGTTGCGGTGCGGGTGCAACCCTCGCATGGGTTCGTGGAGGGCGAACCCCCACACGAAGAGGTTTGGCTACTGGCGTAACGGCCGGAAGAAGATCAGGAGCCGGCTCGATACTTCCTTTGCGATCTGCCGCCCGCCACCACACTACGCCGTTCGGTGCGGGCGGCGAGGTCAAGGTGGAAGATTGAGCAGGACTATCTTCAACTCAAAGACGAGTTGGGACTCGATCACCATGAGGGGCGGAACCGGATCGGCTGGCATCAGCACGTCAGCATGGTCATGCTGGCGCACGCCTTCCTGACCCTGGAAAGTCTCCGCACCAAAAAAACTTCTGGGTGAACCCTGCCACGGACGCGTCGTGAGATCCAGCATGTGTGATTCGCCTGGACGGGTTTCGCGCATACCGCGGGCGCCCCGCGGACCACGCCAGCAGCCCATGGCACTTCACGTCGTAATACTAGGCAGGCAGGCGCGAAGCGCCCATGAGGTGCTGATCGATGCCGCGCGCGGCCCTGCGGCCCTCGGCGATGGCCCAGACGACGAGGGACTGGCCGCGGCGCATGTCGCCGGCGGCGAAGACGCCATCGACGCTGGACATATAGTTTTCGTCTGTCGAGACGTTGCCGCGGGGGTCGAGGGCAAGGCCGAGTTGTTCGATCATGCCGCCGCGCACGGGGCCGAGGAAGCCCATGGCGAGCAGGACGAGATCGGCGGGGATTTGCTGTTCAGTGCCGGTGACGGGCTCGAAATTGGGGGCGGGGCCGACCTGAACGGTTTCGATGGCTTTGACGTTGCCTTCGGCGTCGCCGAGGAAGCGGGTGGCGGTGGTGGCCCAGATGCGTTCGCCGCCCTCTTCGTGAGAGGACTCGGTACGGAGCATGAGGGGCCACATGGGCCAGGGGGTGGAGCCGGCGCGATCGGCCGGGGGCATGGGCATGATCTCGATCTGGCGGATGGAGCCTGCTTTGTGGCGGTGGGACGTCCCGAGGCAGTCGGCGCCGGTGTCGCCGCCGCCGATGATGACGACGTTCTTGCCGGTGGCGGAGATCCAATCGGCGGGCGGGATTTTGTCGCCGGCGGCGCGTTTATTGTTCAGGGGGAGGAAGTCCATGGCGAAGTGGATGCCTTTGAGGCCGCGGCCGGGGATGGGGAGGTCGCGGGGGAGTTCGGCGCCGCCGGCGAGGAGGATGGCGTCGAAGGAGGCGCGGAGTTCGTCGATGGAGACGTTGACGCCGACGTGGGCGTTGGGGCGGAAGGTGACGCCTTCCAGTTCCATCTGGCGGACGCGGCGGTCGATGTGGTGTTTCTCCATCTTGAAGTCGGGGATGCCGTAGCGGAGGAGCCCGCCGATGCGGCTGGCCTTTTCGAAGACGGTGACGGAGTGGCCGGCGCGGGCGAGTTGCTGGGCGGCGGCGAGGCCGGCCGGGCCGCTGCCGGCGATGGCGACGGTTTTGCCGGTTTTGACGGCGGGGGGTTCAGGGTTGATCCAGCCCTGCTGCCAGGCGTGGTCGATGATGGTGCGTTCGATGGCCTTAATGGAGACGGGCGGTTCGTTGATGCCAAGGACGCATGAGGATTCACAGGGGGCGGGACAGACGCGTCCGGTGAATTCGGGGAAATTGTTGGTGGAGTGGAGGCGATGGATGGCGAGTTGCCAGCGGTCGCGGAAGACCATGTCATTCCAGTCGGGAATGATGTTATTGACGGGGCAGCCGGTATGGCAGAAGGGGACGCCGCAGTCCATGCAGCGTGCGCCCTGCTGGCGGGCGGCGGCGGGGGGGAAGGGCTGATAGACCTCGAACCAGTCGTTGATGCGTTCGGCGGCGGGGCGGCGCGAGGGGACCTCGCGGGCGATTTCCATGAACCCTGTTGGCTTACCCACGGGAGACCTCCTGCTCGGTCTGAGCGGCGCCGGGCCGCGCGAGAGTGAGTTTTGGCGCGTCGGCGAAGCGAGGCATGCCGAGGACGCGTTTGTATTCGTGGGGGAAGACCTTGAGGAAGCGTGTCAACATGCCGTACCAGTTTTCGAGGATCCAGCGGGCGCGGGGGGAGCCGGTGAGATCGGCGTGACGGTCGATGAGGGTGCGGAGCATGTCGACGTCCCTGGTGTCGCGGAGGGGTTCGAGGTCGACGCCGGAGCGGTTGCAGAGGCGGGAGGCGAAGTCGCCGTTTTCGTCGAGGACGTAGGCGATACCGCCGGACATGCCGGCGGCGAAGTTTCTGCCGGTGCGTCCGAGGACGACGACGAGGCCCTTGGTCATGTATTCGCAGCCGTGGTCGCCGACGCCTTCGACGACAGCGGTAGCGCCGGAGTTGCGGACGGCGAAGCGTTCGCCGGCCATGCCGTTGAAGAAGACTTCGCCGCTGGTGGCGCCGTAGAGGACGACGTTGCCGACCAGGATGTTGTCCTCGGGGACGAAGGAGGAGTTGCGGGGCGGAAAGACGACGATGCGGCCGCCGGAGAGGCCCTTGCCGACATAGTCGTTGGCGTCGCCTTCGAGGGTGAGGGTGATGCCCTTGGCAAGGAAGGCGCCGAAGCTCTGGCCGGCGCTGCCGGTGAACTGGAAGCGGATGGTGTCATCAGGCAGTCCGGCGGAGCCGTAGCGGCGGGCGACCTCGCCGGAGAGCATGGCGCCGACGGTACGGTGGATGTTTTTGATGGGGAGCTTGAGGTCGACGGGGGCGCCCTGGGCGATGGAGCCGGCGGCGTGCTTGATGAGCGTGTAGTCGAGGGCTTCCTCGAGGCCGTGGTCCTGGGAGGTGACGCAGCGGCGGGCGACGCGGCTGGGGGCGGCGGGGGCGTGGAGGATGGAAGAGAAGTCGAGATCCTTGGCCTTCCAATGACCGGCTGCATGGCGCATTTCGAGTTTGTCGACGCGGCCGACCATATCGGCGACGGTGCGGAAGCCGAGGCGGGCCATGATTTCACGCAGTTCTTCGGCCATGTAGAAGAAAAAGCGGATGACGTCCTCGGGGGCGCCGGTGAATTTGGCGCGGAGGGCGGGGTCCTGGGTGGCGATACCGACGGGGCAGGTATTGAGGTGGCACTTGCGCATCATGATGCAGCCCATGGCGATAAGCGGCATGGTGGAGAAGCCGAACTCCTCGGCGCCGAGCAGGGCGGCGATGGCGATATCGCGACCGGTCTGGAGCTTGCCGTCGGTCTGGACGATGATGCGGCCGCGGAGGTCGTTCATGACGAGGACCTGCTGGGTTTCGGCGAGTCCGAGTTCCCACGGGATGCCGGCGTGCTTGATGGAGGTGAGGGGGCTGGCGCCGGTGCCGCCGGAGTCTCCGGAGATGAGGACGACGTCGGCGTGGGCCTTGGCGACGCCGGCGGCGACGGTGCCGACGCCGACTTCGGCGACGAGTTTGACGGAGATGCGGGCGCGGGGGTTGGCGTTCTTGAGGTCGTAGATGAGTTGGGCGAGATCCTCGATGGAGTAGATGTCGTGGTGGGGGGGCGGGGAGATGAGGCCGACGCCGGGGGTGGAGTGGCGGACGCGGGCGATGTTTTCGTCGACCTTATGGCCGGGGAGCTGGCCGCCTTCGCCGGGTTTGGCGCCCTGGGCGACCTTGATCTGGAGTTCGTCGGCGTTGATGAGGTAGTTGGTGGTGACGCCGAAGCGGCCGGAGGCGACCTGTTTGATTGAGCTGCGGCGCCAGTCGCCGTTGGGGTCGCGTTCAAAGCGGGATTCGTCCTCGCCGCCCTCGCCGGTATTGGAGCGGGCGCCGATGCGGTTCATGGCGATGGCGAGGGTTTCGTGGGCCTCCTTGGAGATGGAGCCGAAGGACATGGCGCCGGTGGCGAAGCGTTTGACGATTTCGGTGGCGGGTTCGACCTGGTCGAGGGGGATGGGCGTGGCGGCCCATTTGAAGTCCATGAGGCCGCGGATGGTGCACAACTGGCGGTTCTGGTTGTTGATGCTGTCGGAGTATTCCTGATAGGTGGGGTAGCTGTCCTGTTTGAGGGAGTGCTGGAGCTTGGCGATGGAGGTTGGGTTGATGAGGTGGTACTCGCCGCTGGCGCGCCAGGCGTAGGCGCCGCCGATGTCGAGACCGGTTTCGGAGCCGGTGAAGGGGGCGAAGGCGTGGGCGTGTTTGCGGCGGGTTTCCTCGGCGATGACGTCGAGGCCGATGCCTTCGATGCGGGAGGGGGTGCCGGTGAAGTACTTGTCGACGAGGGACTGGGAGAGGCCGATGGCTTCGAAGATCTGGGCGCCGCGGTAGCTTTGCAGGGTGGAGATGCCCATCTTGGAGAAGACCTTGAGAAGGCCCTTATTGACGGCCTTCTTATAGTGTCTGAGGGCCTTTTCGAAGGTGAGGCCGTCGGGGAGCTGGCCGGTGACGGCGAGGTTTTCGAGCGATTCGATGGCGAGGTAGGGGTTGACGGCGCTGGCGCCGTAGCCGATGAGCAGGCAGTAGTGCATGACCTCGCGGGGTTCGCCGCTTTCGATGATGAGGCAGACCTGGGTACGGGTGCCTTCGCGGACGAGGTGGTTGTGGACGGCAGTGAGTGCGAGCAGGGAGGGGATGGGAGCGAGTTCGCCGTCGATGCCGCGGTCGGAGAGGATGAGGACGGTATAGCCGTTTTTGATGGCGAGGGAGGCGCGGCGGCAGAGGCCGTCGAGGGTGCGTTCGAGTTCCTTGCCGCCGCCGTCGACGCGGTAAAGCATGGGCATGGTGGTGGAGAGGAACTCGCCCATGTTGATGCGGCGGAGTTTTTCGAGGTCCCAGTTGCTGAGGATGGGGTGTTCGAGTTTGAGGGTGTGGCAGTGCTGAGGGGTTTCGTCGAGGATGTTGCGCTCGGTGCCGATGTAGCTGGTGAGCGACATGACGAGTTCCTCGCGGATGGGGTCGATGGGGGGATTGGTGACCTGGGCGAAGAGTTGCTTGAAGTAGTGGAACAGGGGCTGGGGCTTGTCGGAGAGGCAGGCCAGCGGGGTATCGGTGCCCATGCTGCCGATGGGTTCCTGGCCCTGTTCGGCCATGGGCATGAGGATCATGCGGAGATCCTCCTCGGTATAGCCGAAGGCGCGCTGGCGCTGGAGGATGGTTTCGTGATCGGTGGGGTGGACGCGGAAGGGCGGGGGGAGTTTATCGAGGCGGATCTGCTGGGCGTCGAGCCATTCGGCGTAGGGTTTGCGGGAGGCGAGGGTGGATTTAATTTCGGAATCGGGGACGATGCGGCCCTGGGCGAGGTCAGCGAGCAGCATGCGGCCGGGCTGGAGGCGGCCTTTATAGACGACATCTTCGGGCTTGACGGGGAGGACGCCGGTTTCGGAGGCGACGATGAGGAGGTCGTCCCTGGTGACGAGGTAGCGGGAAGGGCGGAGGCCGTTGCGGTCGAGGGTGGCGCCGATGAGGCGGCCGTCGGTGAAGGCGACCGAGGCGGGGCCGTCCCAGGGTTCCATGAGTGAGGCGTGGTATTCGTAGAAGGCCCGTTTTTCGGCGGGCATGGTGGAGTCGGCGTCCCAGGCCTCGGGGATGAGCATGGCCATGACGTGGGGCAGGGGACGGCCGGCGAGGGTGAGCAGTTCGATGACGTTATCGAGGGTGGCGGAATCGGAGCCGCCGGGCTGGACGATGGGGAGGATCTTCTTGAGGTCGTTGCCGAACAGGGGCGAGGAGATGATGGCCTGGCGGGCGTGCATCCAGGCGGCGTTGCCGCGGACGGTGTTGATTTCTCCGTTGTGGCAGATGTAGCGGAAGGGGTGGGCGAGTTGCCAGGAGGGGAAAGTGTTGGTGGAGAAGCGCTGGTGGACCATGCAGAGAGCGCTGACGCATTCGGGGTCGGAGAGGTCGCGGTAGAAGCGCGAGATCTGAGGGGCGAGCAGGAGGCCCTTGTAGATGATGGTCCGGCAGGAGAGCGAGGGCAGATAGACGAAGTTTTTGTCGCGGATGTCGGAGGCGGCGACTTCGGATTCGATGCGCTTGCGGACGACGTAGAGTTTGCGTTCGAAGGCGTCCTCCTCGATGCCGGAGATGCGGCCGATGAAGACCTGCTGGATGTAGGGCTGGGAGGCGCGGGCGATGCGGCCGATGGCGTCGGCGTCGACGGGGGTATCGCGCCAGCCGAGCAGTTGGAGGCCTTCCTCGTGGATGATGCGTTCGATGATGCTCTCGACGAGCAGGCGGGGTTGGGGTTCGACCGGAAGGAAGACGATGCCGGCGCCGTAGTGGCCGGGGGGCGGGAGGATGAAGCCGAGGCGGGCGCATTCGCGGGCGAAGAAGGCATGGGGGATCTGGATGATGACGCCGGCGCCGTCGCCGGTTTCCGGATCGCAGCCGCAGGCGCCGCGGTGGGTCAGATTGAGCAGAATCTGGATGCCCTTGAGGATGATATCGTGGGACTTGACGCCTTTGATGTTGGCGACGAAGCCGATACCGCAGGCGTCGCGCTCGTTGGCCGGATGATAGAGGCCGGCGGGGGCGGGCAAACCTCTTGCGCGGGTCAGATCGACCGAAGGGGAGGGATAGCCTGGGTTCATCTTCTGAGTATAAGGCCTGCTCGTGTATCAGTCAAAGTGAATATAGAGCGACTGGCACATCAGGTTGGCTTATGATAGGATACATTTGTGGATCTCTCGCAATTACAACTGTTCAGGGATATCGTGCAGAACCGGAGCATCAGCCGGGGGGCGGCGTTGAACGGGGTGACGCAATCGGCGGCGAGCCAGACGGTACAGGAACTTGAGCGAGTATTGGGGACGCAACTGCTGGACAGGTCGCGGCGGCCGCTGGATGTATTGCCGGCGGGCAAGGCGTTGTACGAGTTTGGACGGGACGTGCTGAGGCGGCAGCAGCAGTTCGATGCGGAGTTGGAAGAGATCAGGGGCAGCGCCGGGGGGGCGCTGAGGATTGCGGCGATCTATTCGGTGGGGTTATCGGAGATGTCGAAGCTGGAGAAGGAGTTTCACCGGCGGTTACCGTCGGCGCAGCTTGAGGTGGCGTATTTGAGGCCGGAGAAGGTGTATCAGGCGGTGGCGGACGACAGGGTGGATCTGGGTCTGGTGAGCTATCCGGAGGCGACGCGGGATGTGGTTGCGCTGCCGTGGCGGAACGAAGAGATGGTGGTGGCATGCGGGGCAACACATGGGTTGAGCGGGCGCAAATCGCTGACGCCGGGCGAGCTTGACGGGATTGAGTTCATCGCATTCGATGAGGATCTGCCGATCAGCCGGGACATTGAGCGGTTCCTGAAAGAGCACGGCGTGAAGGTGCAGGTGGTGATGCGGTTCGACAACATCCAGAGCATGAAGGAGGCGCTGCGGATGGGGTCGGCCGTGAGCATTCTGCCGGCGCCGATGCTTGAGACTGACGTGGCGGAAGGGCGGCTGAAGACGATTTCGCTGAGCACGCCATTGTTCAGGCCGTTGGGGATTATTCACCGGCGGCGGCGGAGTTTCCAGAGGGCGGCACAGGTGTTTTTGGACATGCTGCGGCATCCGGCGGCCTGAGGATCAGGGATTCAGATCGACGAGCGGGGCGGGGGCGGACTCCATGCGTTTGAGCTGTCCGCAGGCGGCGAAGATATCGAGGCCGCGGGGGCGGCGAATGAAGCAGGGCAGCGAGCGGCGGACGATGGCTTGAAAGGCGGCGACGCGGGCGGGGTCAGGGCAATTGTAAGGGATGCCGGGGCCGGGGTTGAGGGCGATGAGGTTGACCTTGGCGCGGAGTTGAGCGAGCAAGCCGGCGACGCGGCGGGCGTCGGCATCGGAATCGTTGACGTCCTTGAGCAGGACGTATTCAAAGGTCAGGCGTTCCCAGGGGCGCAAGGGGTAGGCGCGGCAGGCGTGGATCAGATCCTTGAGGTGGTATTTGCCGGTGATGGGCATGAGTTCGCGGCGCTGATCCTCGGTGGAGGCGTTGAGGGAGATGGCGAGTTTGGGGCGGGGATGGGCGGCGGCGAATTCGGCGAGGCGAGGGGTGATGCCGGAAGTCGAGACGGTGATGCGGCGGGGCGAGATATTGAGGCCGTTGGGATCGCAGAGCAGGCGGGCGGCTTTGAGGACGTTGGGGAGGTTGAGGAACGGCTCGCCCTGGCCCATCATGACGATGTTGATGCGTGTCCGGCCGGCCCAGAGGCCATTGTCCTGAGCGAGCGTCATGACCTGTCCGACGATTTCGCCGGCGGTGAGATTGCGTTCGAGACCCATGAGGGCGGTGAGGCAGAAGCGGCAATCGACGGGGCAGCCGACCTGGGACGAGATGCAGAGGGTGTCGCGGGCTTCTTCGGGCATGAAGACGGCTTCGACGGTTTTGGCATCGCCGAGGGAGAGCAGATAGCGGCGGGCGCCGTCGGCGGACTGGTAGCGGGAGGCGATGGACGGCCAACCGGGGGTGTGTGTGCGGGCGAGGGATTGGCGGAGGTGCTTGGGGAGGGCGGTGGCGGAGGCGAGGTGGAGGTTGCGGTGCTTGTAGATGGCCTCGTAGATCTGCCGGGCGCGGTAACGGGGCGCGGCGGGCCCGAGCAGGGCGGAGATGTCGGACTCGTCAAGGCCCAGGAGGGGGAGCATCAGTTTCAGTCTAGCGGAGGGCAGGTTGAAGAAAGCGGCTCAACCGCCGCCAACAAATGTGACGACTTCGATGGAATCGCCATCCTGAATAGTAGTGGAGGGCCAATCTGATTTGCGGACGATGCGGCGGTTGAGTTCGATGGCGACGCGGGCAGAGTCGATGCCGATGAGTTCGAGCAGGGCGGGGAGGCGGAGGCCTTGCGGAGCATCCTGAGGAGAACCATTGACAGTGATTTTTATAACCATGAAAAGTAAAGACTTAGGCGGGCCGGTTTGACACCCTCTCGCAAGGCTCATTATAGTAAAAAGTTGTCCAAGGGGGGCCTTCGGCAAGACCATGCCTACATCCGTCATTGACTCCTACTTCCCATTGCTGATCCAGGTGAATCTGGCGATTGTGGTTGCGGCGGCGCTGGTGGCGCTGGGCGTGCTGTTGGGCAAGCGGCTGAAGAATAAGGTGAAGGACATGCCGTACGAGTGCGGCATGACGCCGGTGGGATCGGCGAGGGAACGCTTCAGCGTGAAGTTTTACCTGGTGGCGATGCTGTTCATTCTTTTCGACATCGAAGCGATTTTCCTGTATCCGTGGGCGGTGGTGTTCCGTGAGTTGAAGATGCTCGCCTTCGTGGAGATGACGATCTTCATCGGGCTGGTGATGTGCGGGCTGTTCTTCGTGTGGAAGAAGGGCGTGCTGGACTGGAATGTCGAGCGGGAGCACCGGGAAGAGGGAGAGGGGAGGATCAAGGATGCTGCCTGAGACTCTGGCGGGGAACGAGACGGCCGTTAGCCTGGAGAGGCTGGATGCGGCGGCGATTACGGGCGGGGAGTTGAGCCACGGGGAATCGCTGCTGTGGATCCGGCGGGAGAAGATTGCGGAGGTCTGCCGGTTTCTGCGGGACGCGCGGGGTTTTGAGCGCCTCTCTGGCGTGACGGTGGTGGACCGGTATCCGATCGAACCGCGGTTCGAAGTGGTTTACCTGCTGCATTCGGTGAGCCGGAACGAACGGCTGAAGCTGAAGGTGGCGTTGCAGGGCGACATGGCTGATGTCGAGAGCGTGACTTCGGTTTGGGCGGGCGCGGACTGGTATGAGCGGGAGGCATTCGACCTGTTCGGGGTGTGGTTCAACAAACATCCGGATCTACGGCGGATCATGATGCCGGAGGGATGGGAAGGCCACCCGTTGCGGAGGGATTTTCCGACGCACGGGCACAAGTACAGTTATCAGGGCGAGTAGGGCGGCGGAAGCGGAGAACGAGATGAGCGTCCAGGAAACACCGGCGGCGTCAACACGCAAGATGACCCTGAATATGGGTCCGCAGCACCCGTCGACGCACGGAGTGTTGCGAATACTGTTGGAGTTGGACGGCGAGACGATTCTCACGGCGAAGCCGGATATCGGTTTCCTGCACACGGGGATCGAGAAGCAGGCCGAGGCGCTGGGGTGGCAGCAGGTGGTGACGCTGACCGACCGGATGGATTACCTGGCGAACCTGTCGAACAACCTGGCGTACTGTCTGCCGGTGGAGAAGATGCTGGGCGTGGAGATTCCGGCGAAGGCGCAGTGGATGCGTGTGTTGCTGAACGAAATCACGCGCATCAATTCGCACCTGGTGTGGCTGGGCACGCACGCGCTGGATCTGGGCGCGATGACGGTGTTTTTCTACTGCTTCCGGGAGCGCGAGGAGATTCTGAAGCTGTTCGAAATGTTCTCGGGCCAGCGGCTGATGACGTCCTACATCCGCATCGGCGGGCTGGCGCTGGAGCCGCCGCTGGGATGGGAGAGGGCGGTGGGCGGGTTTCTGAAGGGGCTGCCGTCGAAGATCGACCAGTACGAGGACCTGCTGAAGACGAATCCGATTTTCGTGAACCGCACGCGCGGGGTGGGCAAGGTTGGGCTGGAAAAGCTGCTGGCGCTGGGCGTGACGGGTCCGATGATCCGCGCGGCGGGGATGAAGTGGGACATCCGGAAATCGGAGCCGTATTCGTCGTATGAGAAGTTCGACTTCGACATTCCGACCGAGATAGAGGGCGACGTGTATGCGCGGTACCTGGTGCGGATGCGCGAGATGCGGGAGAGCCTGAAGATCGCGCTGCAGGCGATGGACGGCATGCCGGAGGGGCCGTTCAAGGCCGATGCGCCGAAGGTGGTGTTGCCGGACCGGGAAAAGATGAAGACGCAGATGGAGGCGCTGATCTACCACTTCAAGATCGTGACCGAGGGGTTCCGGGTGCCGGCGGGCGAGGCGTATGTACCGGTGGAGAGTCCGCGGGGCGAGATCGGTTTCTATGTGGTCAGCGACGGGACGTCGAAGCCGTTGCGGGTGTTCATGCGGACGCCGAGCTTCGGGAATTTGCAGTCGCTGACGGCGATGTTCGAGGGCAGCCTGATATCGGACTCGATCGCCTCGCTGGGTTCGATGGACTTTGTGCTGGGCGACGTCGACCGGTAGGCGAAACGGATCACGGCAATGACTTTTTCACAGGAACTCGAAGCGCGATTCGCGAAGATGATCGGCAACTACCCGCCGGGCAGGCAGAAGGGGGCGCTGATCCCGATGCTGCTGTACGCGCAGGACGACATTGGCCAGATCACGGATGAGCTGATTGACGAGGTGTCGAAGCGGCTGTCGGTGAAGCGGGTGGAGATCGAGGAGGTCCTCGGCTACTACACGATGCTGCACCGCGAGAAGCGGGGCCGGCGCCACGTGCAGATCTGCACGAACGTGAGCTGCATGCTGCGCGGGGGCGAGGAGCTTTGGGAGCACGCCCGCGGCAAGCTGGGCATCGGCAACAAGCAGACGACGGCGGACGGCAGCATTTCGCTGGAAGAAGTGGAATGTATCGGGGCGTGTTCGTGGGCGCCGGCGATTCTGGTGAATTACGACTTTCACTTCAACGTGACGCCGGAGTCGCTCGATGAACTCATCGATGGGCTTCGCACGAAGCAATAGGATCAGGACACGATGCTACTGAACCAACCGCATCCGCTCGAAACAAGGGTACTGACACGCCGGTTTGAATACCCGCAGCGGGATCCGATCTGGGTTGACGAATTCGTCGCGAAGCAGGGCTATGAGGGCTTCCGCAAGGCGCTCGGGATGCCGCCGGACGAGATCATCGATGAGGTGAAGAAGTCGTCGCTGCGCGGGCGCGGCGGGGCGGGCTTCCCGGCGGGACTCAAGTGGAGCTTTGTCGACAGGAAGTCGTCGAAGCCGAAGTATGTCGTGGTCAACGGCGACGAGGGCGAGCCGGGTACGTGCAAGGACCGGGTGCTGATGGAGCACGATCCGCACCGGCTGATCGAGGGCTGCCTGATCTGCGCGCGGGCGATCGGCGCCGAGCGGGGCTGGGTTTACATCCGCGGCGAGTACCGGTTCCACATCGACATCCTGGACAAGGCGATCGAGCAGGCTTACGAGCGGGGCTATCTGGGCGAGAACATCCTGGGCAGCGGGATGACGTTCCACCTGTCGACGCACACGGGCGCGGGATCGTATGAGTGCGGCGAGGAGTCGGCGCTGCTGGAGTCGTTGGAAGGCAAGAGGGGCAATCCGAGATTGAAGCCGCCGTTTCCGGCGACGGTGGGGGCGTTCCAGTGCCCGACGACGGTGAACAACGTGGAGACGTTCTGCGCGGTGCCGGACATCCTGCTGAACGGCGGCGACTGGTATCACGCGCTGGGCACGCCGAAAAACGGCGGGACGCGGCTGGTGTGCCTGTCGGGCCACATCAACAACCCGGGCGTGTATGAAGTGCCGCTGGGCTTCAATATGAAGCGGTTGATCGAGGAGATCGGCGGCGGGGTATGGAAGGGCCGGAAGCTGAAGGCGGTGATTCCGGGCGGCAGTTCGTCACCGATCCTGACAGCCGACGAGATCGACATTCCGGCGGATTACGATTCGCTGGCCAAGGCGGGGTCGATGCTGGGATCGGGCGCGACGATGATCTGCGACGAGACCACCGACATGGTGAAGCTGCTGGCGCGGGTGATGAAGTTCTACGCGCATGAGAGCTGCGGCTGGTGCATCCCGTGCCGCGAGGGCACGGCGTGGCTGGCGAAGATCCTGGCGCGGCTGGATGAAGGCGCGGGCATGACGCGCGACATCGACATGATCGACCAGCTGGCGACGAGCATGTTCGGCCGGACGTTCTGCGCGCTGGGCGACGCGGCGGCGATGCCGGCGATGTCGATTGTGCGCAAGTTCAGGCACGAGTTTGAGGCGAAGATCGGCTCGGCGGAGGTCTTCGTTCCGGCGCCGGGTACGCAGCCGCTGGTGGTGTTATGAGAGGGGATTCATGGCCGAACTGGTGACACTCACGATCGACGGCAAGCAGACCACGGCCGAGAAAGGCACGCTCGTGATCGAGGCGGCCAAGAAGGTCGGCATCGAGATTCCGGCATTCTGCTACTACGAAGGCTACTCGCTGCAGGCCGCCTGCCGGATGTGCCTGGTGGAAGTGGAGAAGATGCCGAAGCTGCAACCGGGCTGCACGCTGCCGGCGGCCGAGGGCATGGTGGTGATGACCGACAGCCCGAAGGTTGTCGAGGCGCGCAAGTCGACGCTCGAGTTTCTGCTGACGAACCATCCGCTGGATTGTCCCGTGTGCGACAAGGGCGGGGAGTGCGAGCTGCAGGACATGGTGTTCCGTTACGGCGCGGGTGAGAGCCGGTTCACCGAGATCAAGCACCATGCGAATGAAAAGCAGTGGTCGCCGATGGTGTACTACGATCCGGCACGCTGCATTCTTTGTTACCGCTGCATCCGGGTGTGCGATGAGGGTCTGGGCGTGGGCGCGCTGGGGCTGACGCATCGAGGCGTGCAGGCCGAGATCACGCCGTCAAACGGCGACCACCTGGAATGCGACGAATGCGGCATGTGCATCGACGTGTGCCCGGTGGGCGCGCTGACGTCGGGGACGTATCGCTATAAATCGCGGCCGTGGGAGATGAACCACGTCGGCACGATCTGCACGCATTGTTCGAACGGCTGCAAGACGACGTTGTCGATCCGCAATGGCGAGATCATGCGGGCGAACAATCGAGACCAGTCGGGCATCAATGGCGAGTTCCTCTGCGCGAAGGGGCGGTTTGGGTACGACTTCGTTCATAGCGAGGAACGATTGCAGACGCCGCTGGTGCGCAAGGACGGCCAGTTGGTGGAGGCGTCGTGGAGCGAGGCGCTGTCGCTGGTGGCGAAGAAGTTTGCCGAGGTGAAGGCGCGCCGCGGGAAGTTTGGCGTAGTGGGTTCGGCGCGGACCACGAACGAGGAAGCCTACTACCTGCAGAAGTTCGCGCGGCAGGGGCTGGGGACCGCGAATGTCGATCACCGGCGGTCAGGCGATGTGGCGTCGCTGCTGAACGCGCTCTCAGGCAGGCGGGACGCGCTGGCGACGGTGGCGGACCTGTATACGGCGAAGGCGGCGCTGGTTGTGGGCGCGGACCTGGCGCAGCA
The DNA here is from genome assembly GCA_013822245.1 of Candidatus Solibacter sp. Lineage (GTDB taxonomy): Bacteria > Acidobacteriota > Terriglobia > Bryobacterales > Bryobacteraceae > PNKE01. Next base: position 76,009 of record PNKE01000011.1, on the reverse strand, counting down.
GCATCCGCTGCTGGCGTTCCAGTTGCGGGCCAACCACCGGCACCACGGGTCGGCGACGTATGTTGTGAGCCGCGGCCCGGTGCGCGAGGACAGCTACGCGGCCCGCAGCGTGCGTGCGCGGGCGGGCGAAGAGATCGGCGCGCTGGAGCAGTCGCGGGCGGAGTTGTCGAAGCACGCCTCGGTCGTGATCCTTTATGGCGACGCGGTGAAGGGCGCGGACGTGGCGAAGTTGGTGGCGTTCGGCGACTCGCTGGGCGTCGAAGTGAAGTACGTCTGCCTGATGGACTACTCGAATTCGCGCGGCGCCTGGGACATGGGGCTGACGCACGAGTACGGCCCCGGTTACAAGGCCGCGGGCGAGCGCGGGTTGTCGTTGCCGGAGATGCTGGCGGCGACGGATCTGGATGTGGTCTGGGCCGTGGGGGCGAATCCGCTGGAGACGGCGGGGCTGGCTTCGAAGGACGCTTTCGTCGTGGTGCAGGAACTGTTCCTGACCGAGACGGCGCGGCGGGCCGACGTGGTGCTGCCGGCGGCATCGGCATATGAGAAGAACGGCACGGTGACCAACACTTGCGGCGAAGTGCAGCGGCTGAAGGCCGGCGCCAAGGTGATGGGCACGAAGACGGACCTGGAGATCATGGGCCTGCTGGCGAAGGAGATGGGTCTGGATCTGGGCATCTGGGCGCCGGAGAAGGTGTTTGAAGAGATCCGCCGGACGGTGGGCGGCTACAATGTTCAGTTGCCCATCATCGTGACGGGCGGGGCGGCGCCGACGCAGCCTGTCAACGGCGGGCTGAGTGTATTGCCGGACGCTTCGCTTGTGCGCTCGGCCGAGGATACGCTGTTCACTTCCGGCAGCCTGGGACGCTATTCGAAGATGCTGAACGCGGCCATGGAGGCCCCGGGGAAGTTGTACAAGGAGTAGGGGCGCAGGGAGCGCACCACGGGATGACGTCATGAACTTTTATATCGTGACCCTGATCAAGACCGGGCTGGTGGCGGCGGTGCTGCTGACCTTCTGCGCGTACCTGGTGTGGATTGAGCGCAAGGTGCTGGCCCACATCCAATTGCGCCCCGGGCCTTACCGGGTGGGACCGCACGGGCTGCTGCAGCCTCTGTCGGACCTCATCAAGCTGGTGACGAAGGAGGGTGTGATCCCGGCCAACGTCAACATGTTTTACTACCTGCTGGCGCCGTTCCTGTCGGTGGCGCTGGCGCTGGTGTCGATAGCGGTGATCCCGTTCGGTCCGGTGGTGGAGGTGTTTGGCGTCAAGACGCAGATGGGGTTGACGGATCTCGACATCGGGGTGCTGGTGGTGCTGGCGATGTCGTCGCTGGGCGTGTACGGCATGGTGATCGGCGGCTGGGCGTCGAATTCGAAATACTCGCTGATGGGCAGTCTTCGCAGTTCGGCGCAGATGGTGAGCTATGAGCTGCCGATGGCGTTGGCGATCGTGGCGCCGCTGCTGCTGGTGAACACGCTGAGCTTCCGCGAGATCGTGGCGGCGCAGGAGGGGTTCTACTTCGGCGTCCTGCCGAAGTGGAACATCTTCGCCGGGCCGTTACCGCAGGCTTTCAGCTTCCTGCTGTTCATGATCGCGGCGTTCGCCGAAACAAACCGCGTGCCTTTTGATTTGCCGGAAGCGGAAACGGAACTGGTGGCGGGATTCCATACGGAGTATTCGTCGACGATGTTCGCCGCGTTTTTCACCGCCGAGTATGCCAGCATCACGACGATCTGCTGTGTGGCGTCGCTGCTGTTCCTGGGCGGATGGCATCCGCTGTGGCCGGCGGAGTATGGATCGGATTTCGCGCCTGTTGCGCTGTTCCTAGGCGCGGCGCTGATTCTGTTTTTCCACGGGGCACAGGCGGTGAAGGCGCGGATGTGGGACCGGTTCACGTTCCCGGCGTTTGGCGTGGTGATGCTCGGGCTGGCCGGGCTGTTCCTGGTTCCGTTCCTGAAGCCGCTGCTGGTGCCGCTGTTCTGGTTCGCTGCCAAGACAGGACTTCTGATTTTCGTTTTTATCTGGATCCGCGGCACGCTGCCGCGATTCCGTTACGACCAACTCATGCGGTTCGCCTGGCTGACATTGTTCCCGGCGGCCGTCGTCAATCTGCTGGTGACCGGCCTGGCCGTCGCCCTGACCACGAATTAGGACGGATGCGCTCACGATGGACGCCCTGTTGTTTCTGACTTTCGCCGGGATCGCGGTGCTGTGCGCGATCAACCTTATCCTGCAGACTCATCCGATTTCGAGCGCGCTGTCGCTGGTGGGCGTGATGGGAGCGCTGGCCGTGCTGTATCTGTTGCTGGGCGGGGCATTCATCGCCGCGGTGCAACTGATCGTCTATGCCGGAGCGGTGATGGTGCTGTTCCTGTTCGTCATCATGCTGCTGAATGCCCAGGCCGAGCGGACGACGAGCAAGCCCGCCATCCGGGCGTGGGTGAGCGTGCCGCTGTTGTTCACGTTCGTGATCCTGCTGGCGAGCCTGATCATCCAGCGCGCCCCGGCGGGCGCGGCCGTGAGGTTCGGCGAGTTCACCGGCGGGTCGGTGGCCAATGTGGGGCGGGCGCTGTTCACGACCTATCTGCTGCCGTTTGAAATCACCTCGATCCTGATCCTGATCGCCATTCTCGGCGCCATAGTCCTGGCGAGGAAGGAGATCTGACATGCCCGCCGAAATCACACAACTGCTGCCCGCCGCGGTGCCCCTGTCGTGGTACCTGGTGCTGAGCGCCATATTGTTCACGCTCGGCGTGGCGGGATTCCTGTTCCGCCGCAACATCATCACCGTGTTCATGTCGATCGAACTGATGCTGAACGCGGTGAACCTCACGTTTGTCGCGTTTTCCTATCACCTCAAGCAGGTTGACGGGCACATATTCAGCTTCTTCGTGATGGTGGTCGCCGCCGCCGAAGCGACGGTGGGTCTGGCCATCATACTCACGGTCTTCAAGAACCGGGCGACCCTGGAAATCGACGAAGTCAGCTCGATGAAACTCTAGCCATGCACCAACTCTGGCTCATCCCCGCGTTCCCGCTCATCGGATTCCTGATCAACGGAATCGCCGGCCGCCGCATGTCGAAGACGGCGGTCAATACCGCAGCCATCGGCAGCGTGCTGCTGTCGTTTCTGTGGGTCCTCAAAGTACTGGCCGGGCTCGGCTCGCTTGAGGACGCTTACATCGAACGTTACTTCACCTGGATCCAGAGCGGCATCGTCGACGTCAGCTTCGACTTCGCCGTGGACCGGCTTTCGGCAGTCATGCTGCTGGTGGTCACCGGCATCGGGTTGCTGATCCACATCTACGCCACCGGCTACATGTCGCATGAAGGCGGCTACTACCGTTTCTTCGCCTACATGAACCTGTTCATGTTCTTCATGCTGACGCTGGTGCTGGCGGCGAACTTCCTGGTGCTCTTTGTCGGCTGGGAGGGCGTGGGCCTGTGCAGCTACCTGCTGATCGGCTTCTACTTCCATAAGAAGAGCGCCGGCGACGCGGGCAAGAAAGCGTTCGTGGTGAACCGCATCGGCGACTTCGGATTCTCGCTGGCGATGTTCCTGATCCTGGTGACGTTCGGGTCGCTGGACTTCGCCAGGGTGTTCGAGAAGGTGGGTCCGATGGCGGTGGAACACCAGGCGGGCGTGATCACGTTGATCTGCCTGCTGCTGCTGGTGGGCGCGGCGGGCAAGAGCGCGCAGCTTCCGCTTTACGTCTGGCTGCCCGACGCGATGGAAGGCCCGACGCCGGTCAGCGCGCTGATCCACGCGGCGACGATGGTGACGGCAGGCGTTTACATGGTGGCCCGCTCGGCGCCGTTGTTCAATCATGCGCCGATCGCGCTTGAAGTGGTGGCCATCGTCGGACTTCTGACGGCCGTGATGTCGGCGACCATTGGCCTGACGCAGTACGACATCAAGAAAGTCTTCGCCTATTCGACGGTTTCGCAGCTCGGCTATATGTTCCTGGGCCTGGGCGTGGGCGCGTACGACGCGGGCATCTTCCATGTGATGACGCACGCGTTCTTCAAGGCGCTGCTGTTCCTTGGCGCGGGGTCGGTGATCCACGCCCTGGCGGGCGAGCAGGATCTGCGCATGATGGGCGGCCTGAGGAAGAAGATTCCGGTGACGTTCCTGACGCTGTTCTGCGCGGCCATTGCGATCGCGGGCGTGCCGCCGTTTTCGGGTTTCATGAGCAAGGACGCGATCCTGCTTGCCGCGCATCATCACGCCCCGTGGATGTACTGGGTGGGCGTGGTGACGGCGGGCATGACGGCTTTCTACGTGTTCCGCGCCATTTTCATGTGTTTCTTCGGGACGTATCGCGGGACGGCGCACCCGCATGAATCGCCGCTGTCGATGACCGGCCCGCTGGCGGTGCTGGCGCTGCTGTCGCTGGGCGGCGGGTATCTGGACGTACCGCATTACCTGGCGCCGGTGTTCGGCGGCGAGCATGCGCCGCATGAGACGTCGCTGGTGGTGATCAGCGTGCTGGCCGGCGCGGCGGGCATCCTGCTGGCGCTGCTGTTCTACGTCATCAAGCCCGGACTGGCCGATGCCGTGAGCCGGTTGACGGGCAAGCTCTACACCTTGATCTACAACAAGTACTTCGTCGACGAACTCTATGACGCCGTGATCGTCCACCCCACGCGCGACGGTTCGCGCGCACTGCTCTGGAAGGGTTTTGACGCCGGCATCATCGACGGCGCGGTGAACGGCGCAGGGTCGCTGGCGCGCATGATCGGCGGCGGGTTGCGGCATATGCAGTCGGGCTACATCCGCCGCTACGCGGCGTGGGTGGTGCTGGGAGCCATCGTCTTGCTTGCCGCGGCCGCGGGCATGGGAGGTGCGCGATGACATTGCTCGACATCGTCCTCTTCCTGCCGGCCATCGGCTTCATCATCGGATTGCTGCTGCCGCGCGAGAACAACGAACTGATCCGGCGGTACACGCTCGGGTTCTCGCTGGTTGTCTTCATCGTCTCGCTTGGGCTGATCGGCGCGGTGGCAGCGAATCCGGGCGAATCGAGTTTCGTCACCGACAAGGTGTGGATCGAGTATCCGTCGATCCGCTACCATGTCGCGCTGGACGGCTTGAGCCTGTGGCTAGTGATTCTGTCGACGCTGCTGACGCCCATCTGCGTGCTCATCAGTTGGAAGTACATCCAGAAGCGGTGCAAGGAGTTCTACGCGTTCCTGCTGCTGCTGGAGTTCGGCGTCATCGGCGTGTTCGTGTCGCTGGACCTGTTTCTGTTCTACGTCTTCTGGGAAGTCTCGCTGGTGCCGATGTACTTCCTGATCGGCATATGGGGCCACGAGAAGCGCATTTACGCGGCGGTGAAGTTCTTCCTGTACACGCTCACCGGTTCGCTGCTGATGCTCGCGGCGATCATCTGGCTCTACAACAAGTCGGGCACATTTGACTTGTTGCTGCTCACCGACATGATCCAGAAGGGACGGCTGGCGCTCACCTCCGGCGAAAGCTTCTGGCTGTTCCTGGCCTTCTTCTTCGCCTTCGCCATCAAGGTGCCGCTGTTCCCGCTGCACACGTGGCTGCCCGACGCGCACGGCGAAGCGCCGACGGCCGGCTCAGTGATGCTGGCCTCGGTGATGCTGAAGATGGGGACCTACGCGATCGTCCGCGTCTGCCTGCCGCTGTTCCCGGAAGCGTCGCGCGAGGCGGCGCCCTACATCATCACGTTGTCGATCATCGGCATCATTTACGGCGCTCTGGTCGCCATGGTGCAGCCGAACATGAAGCGCCTGGTGGCGTATTCGTCGGTCAGCCACCTGGGCTTCGTCGTGCTTGGCATCTTCACGTTCACGCAGGCGGGCATCGACGGCGCCGTCTACCAGATGCTGAGCCACGGCGTCTCGACGGGCGCGCTCTTCATCCTGGTCGGCTACCTGTATGAGCGGCGGCATTCGCTCGAAATCTCCGATTTCGGCGGCGTGTCGACACCGGCGCCGTGGCTCTCGACGGTATTCGTCATCACCACGCTGGCGTCGGTGGGCTTGCCGCTGTTGAACAACTTTGTCGGCGAGTTCCTGGTGCTGCAGGCGGCGATGCAGGTGAACATCCTCTATGCCGTGTTCGCGGCGCTGGGCGTGATCCTGTCGGCGGTGTACATGCTGTGGATGGTCCAACGGACCTTCTATGGCGAAACGCCTGACGCGGTGAAGCATCATGTCACCGACATGACCGGCCGCGAGTGGGCGGCCATGATCCCGTTGCTCATTCTCATGGTGTGGATGGGGGTGGGGACGCAGAGTTTCCTGCCGCCGATCCGGGCCAACAATCAGAAGACTCTCGAAATGGTTCAGCCACAAGCTCCAGCCGTAGCGGCGGCCGAAACGCCCGCGCGGCACGCCGGGGAGGTCCGCCATGCCCACTAGCTTCATCCCCACAGCGGCCGACCTGCTTCGCCTCTCGCCCGACATCGTCCTCACCGCCGGCGGAGCGCTGATGATGGTGATCGAACCCTTGACCAGTGCGGCGCGCAAGGCCCGCATGGCCGTGATCGCCGCGCTGCTGATCGCCGCCGCCATGGCGCTGAGCGTGATGGCGTACTCGGATCCCGGCACATCGTTTTCGGGGATGCTGGTGGTGGACGGCTTCTCGACGTTTTTCCGCATCCTGGTTTACGGCTGCGGCCTGCTGACCGTGCTGATGTCGGTGGACTACTTCAAGCGGGAGCGGGGCAGCGAATCGGGCGAATACTACGTGCTCATCGTTTTCTCGCTCGTCGGCCAGAGCCTGATGGCGTCGGCCAACGAACTGGTGCTGATCTTCATCGGCCTGGAAGTCTCCTCGATCGCCGGCTACATCATGGCCGGTTACCTGCGCGACGACAAGCGCAACAACGAATCGGCCTTGAAGTACTTTCTGCTTGGCAGTTTCGCCACGGCCTTCATGCTCTATGGCGTGGCCTGGGTTTACGGACTCACGGGGTCGACCAACCTGGACACGGTCCGCCGTGCGATTCTCGGCGGCGCAATGGAACAAAGCGGCCAGATGCTGTTTGTTGCCACGGCGTTGATGTTTGTTGGCTTTGCGTTCAAGATCTCGGCGGCTCCGTTCCATGTGTGGGCGCCGGACGTCTATCAGGGCGCGCCAGCGCCGGTGGCCGGCTTCCTTGCGGCCGGCGCGAAGGCCGCGGCGTTCGCCATGCTGGTCCGGGTGGCGGCGAGCGCGTTTTTCCCGCTCACGGGCAGGTGGGAGATGCTGATGTGGGCGACGGCGCTGGCCACGATGATCGTAGGCAACTTCGCGGCGCTGCGGCAGTCCAACATCAAGCGCATGCTGGCGTATTCGTCGGTGGCTCATGCGGGCTACATCCTGGTGGCGGTGACGGCGCAGTCCGAAGTCGGCATCGCGGCGGTGATGTTCTACCTTGCTTCGTATGCGTTGATGACCATTGGCGTTTTCGCGGTGGTGACGCTGGTGGCGTCCAAGGGCGAACGGTTCGTCGAAATCGAAGATTTCGCGGGCCTGGTCCAGAGGCAGCCGATGCTGGCCATCGCGCTCACCATCTTCCTGTTTTCGCTGATCGGCATTCCGCTTACGGGCGGCTTCTTCGCCAAGTTCTATGTCTTCAAAGCGGCGCTTGATTCGAACCTGACGTGGCTCACCATACTCGGCCTGCTGAACTCGGCCGTGGCGGCGTTCTACTATCTGCGCGTGCTGGTGGTGATGTACATGAAGCCGGCGGCTGAAGGCGCAGGGCCGGTGGATCCGGCGGGCATCGGCATCAAGGCCGCCATTGTGGCCTCGGCGGTGGGCACGCTGTATCTGGGCGTTTACCCTTCGGCCGTGCTCGACTTCGCCGGCAAGGCCGCGCAACTGGTGAAGTAGACCGGGCGAGGGTCAGAACAGGCCGAGCAGGTCAGCGAACCTCTCAACCATTTTGAACTGGCCTGGGCCTTTCGGCTGGATCTCCTGCAGTTCGAGCGTCCAGGTGCGGTCATGCGGGATGAAGACGGCGTTGAGACCGGCTTCAAGTGCCGGGTTGATGTCGGATTTCGGTGAATTGCCGATCATCCAGGTCCGCGACGGCTCAAGCGCGCGTTCGGCGACCAGCGACGCATACGACGCCGCGTCTTTCTCCTTCACGATCGCGGCGTGCTGGAAATGCCGGGCGAGGCCGGAGCTGTCGATTTTCAGCCGCTGCTCGTCCGGGTGGCCCTTGGTGAACAGCGTGAGCGAGTGGCGGCTGGAGAGTTGTTCGAGCGTCTCTTGCACGCCGTCGATCAAGACCATGGGCTGTTCGAGGATGCGGGTGGCGAAGCCCATGACGCGGTCGAGGTCCTCGTCGCAGACATGGCGCTCGGCCAGGTGTTGATAGCACTGCTGGAGGTTGCGCCCGAAGTTGAGCGAGCCGTAGCCGTGGATTCTGGCGTTGGCCAGTTCGATCTCGTCGAGGATCTGCCTGACCCGCGGCGGCGTGAGGGACGAATGGCCGAGGAAATCGCAGAACTCCGCGAACGCCGCCTCGAAGTAGACGTTGTTCTCCCAGAGCGTGTCGTCGGCGTCGATCAGCAGGTTGAGTGGCGTCACTTTTCCTCGCCGAACTCCGCCACATGACGGCCATGGCCGTTTGAACGCGCCACCTTTTTTATCGCCCGCTGCGTCTGTTTCCTGAAGACGAGCCAGGCGAGGTGCTCGGCCACCTTCTCCATGCGCTCGGCCTCGCTCAATGAAGCGAGCAGCATCTGGCGGAAGTCGTGGTCGTCGCTGATGGCGGCGAGGCGGAAGCTCAACTCGGGCGCCCTTTCATCCGGCGTGTCCTGCCCGGAGATATCCGTCAGGAGGGCGTACGCCTGCCGGGCCTTGCTGACGGTTTCCGCCGCCGGCTCGTCGTATTCCGAATCCTGATAGAACCTGACCTCGCCACGCGGGAAGCTCCGCTGGTTGTCGATCCCGTCGACCTCGAACCGGCGCCTGCCAATGGCGAGGATATCCAGCCGGCCATCGTCGTAGCGTTTCAGGACGTCCACGATCGTTGCGGTACATCCGGTGCGCAGGATGCCCTCGGCGCGCCGCAACACAACTCCGAACTCAGACTCCTGTTCCAGGCACTCGCCGATCATCTCCTTGTAGCGTAGCTCGAAGATGTGCAGCGGCAGCCGCGCATGGGGCAGCAGAGCGACATCGAGCGGAAACAGGGGCAGCAAACGCCCGGCCATGAACTCCATTATCCCGTATCACGGGCCTAACTCCGGGCCGGGCCGAGTTGGACCCGAACACTGAAGCGCGGTATAACCTCAAGTTGGAGATCAATTCTTGATCCTGAAACTGAAGAGGACGCCGGGCATCTATGTGGTGGGGTTCATGGGCTCCGGCAAGTCGACGGTTGGCCGCGCGCTGGCGCGGCATCTCGGCTGGCGGTATGCCGATCTGGATGAGGACATCGAGTCGAAGGCGCAGAAGTCGATTCCTGAGATCTTTGACGAACTGGGCGAGCAGGAGTTCCGGCGGATCGAATCCGAGATGCTGCAGCGACGGGTTCATGACGTCGCCCGCGGCGTGCCGTGGGTGGTTTCGGTCGGCGGCGGCTGCTTCGCGCAAGAGGCCAATTTCGATCTGATTCAGAATCACGGCGTTTCGATCTGGCTCGACGCTCCGCTGGAGATGATCAAGTCGCGCATCGCCAGCAGTACGCATCGCCCGCTGGCCCGCGATCCGGAGAAGTTTGAAGACCTTTATCACAGCAGGCTGACATACTACCAGCGGGCCGATTACCGGATACCCGTCACCGGGGAGGGATCGCCAGGAGCGCTGAAGACCATCCTTGAACTTCCGCTCTTTTAGCAGGAGGGCCGGCAATTGAAAACCGAATCCAAGCTCCGCCGCGACGCATTGAGCATCTTCAAGGCGTCGCTTGCCGCCGCCGATCCGGGCAAGGCAATCACCCGGGCAGTCGCGCTTTCGGGCGACACGCTGCGAATCGGAACAAGGCGGTACAGCCTGGACCGATACGACCGCATCTTGGTGTTGGGCGCGGGCAAGGCCAGCGCCGCCATGGCCAAAGCGCTGGAGCGCATTCTCGGTTCGCGCATCTCCGCGGGGCTGATCAACACCAAGTACGGCCACCTGGCGAAGCTGAAGCGGATCGAGTTGAACGAATGCGGCCACCCGGTGCCGGACCAGGCCGGCATCGACGGCGCCCGCCGCATCGCCGCGCTGGCCGAATCCTGCACGGCGAAGGACCTGGTCATCTGCCTGATTTCCGGAGGCGCATCGGCGCTGACGCCGCTGCCCGCGCCGCCGATTACGCTGGAAGAGAAGCAGGCGGCGACGAAGCTGCTGCTGGCATCGGGTGCGACCATCCACGAGATCAACTCGGTCCGTAAGCACATATCCAGCATCAAGGGCGGGCAACTGGCACGGCTGGCCGCGCCGGCGACGGTGGTGGCGCTGATGCTCTCCGACGTGATCGGCGATTCGCTGGACGTGATCGGGTCGGGGCCGACGGCGCCGGACGCGTCCACGTTCGCCTCGGCCTGGGCGGTGTTTGAAAAGTACGGCATCGCCGGACGGCTGCCGGCCGCGGTCAGTGAACGGTTCCGCGCCGGCATGGCGGGAGAGATCCCGGAGACGCCCAAGGTCGGTGACGAGTGCTTTCGGAGGACACACAACCTGATCGCCGGGTCAAACCGCCTGGCCGTGGATGCCGCGGCCAAGCGTGCCCGTGCACTCGGCTACAGGCCGGTGGTGCTCTCCACGCTGATCGAGGGCGAGACCAAGGATGTCGCCGCCATGCACGCGGCCATCGCGCGCGAGACGCTCAAGAGCGGGCGTCCGGCGAAGCCTCCGGTGTGCCTGATTTCGGGCGGCGAGACGACGGTCACCATCCGCGGCGAGGGATTGGGCGGGCGCAACCAGGAGTTCGCGCTGGCCGCGGCGATGGCGCTGGACGGCGTTGCCGGCGTTGTCGCGTTCAGTGGCGGGACCGATGGAACCGACGGTCCGACCGATGCCGCCGGGGCGATCGCCGACGGCGCGACGGTGGCGCGCGCCCAGGCGATTGGACGCAGCGCTGCCGCGACGCTGGCGGCGAACGACAGTTACCACTTCTTCGAGGCGCTGGGCGACCTGGTGAAGACCGGGCCGACGGGGACCAACGTGATGGACGTCAGGCTGATGCTGGTCCGTCCCCGGAAAACCTGACCGAACGAACTCCGGCCGGGAAGAGTTCGTCTGGTTACAGGCGGTGGACGAGTCCGGCGGGCAGCAGCGATTCCAGTAGCGGATCAGACGGCCACGGGTGGCCCGTATAGTGGCGGAAGCCTTCGCCGTAAGCCACGCCGGCGAGCGAGCCGCGGACGGCGCACCAGTTGCGGCCGATATCGACGAAATCGTCCATGCCGTGCTGCCGGCGCAGCCAGGCGCGCTGGCTTTCGTGGCATTCGAGCATGGCGACCTTGGCGTCGATCGTGCTTGTCACATCGACGACAAACTGCGGGCGGATGGGGTTGCCGTCGCGGTCGCGGCCCTCGGTGGGGTCCATGAAATAGAGGTGCGGGATGGCGGGCAGGGCAGGATCGTTGCCGAACGCGGAGGCGCCGTAGTTCGGCGCCGAGCAGCCGAAGCAGGCGTCGATGACGAGTTTTGACGTGGCTTCGTGATCGCAGTGGTAATCGGCCGGCGACGAGGTGATGACGATGTCCGGACGGTGGCGGCGCAGAGCGGCGGTCACTTTGCGGCGCGAAGGATCGTCGACGAAGATAGCCAGATCGAGGAACTCCAGGCAGTCGTAGGCGGCGCCGATTTTGGCGGCCGCCGTGGCTGCCTCGGCGCGACGCATTGCGGAGATTTCGGCGGGGGGATAGATGTCGGAGCCGCAGTCGCCGGCGGTCATGGTGGCCATGGTGATCTCATGGCCGCCTTTGGCCAGGATAGCCATCGTGCCGGCGGCGAGGAACTCGACGTCGTCGGGATGGGCGTGGAGACAGAGGATGCGGCTCACAGGCGCCCCCCCTCGTGTTCATAGGAGGGTTTGCGGAGGTCACAGTCACAGCAGTCAGAGCAGCGGTGGCAATCGGCACAAAGGTGGTTCTCGCAGGAGTCCTTCGTACACCACTTGCAGAGAGTCACGGACGGTTCGGCGCAGATGTGGCAGTAAAATTCCACGGCGCACTTTTCTGTCATGGCCGGCACTGAATCCCCCCTACTGTTTTCTGGCGCCGGGCCGGATGATCTCGGTCCGGCAGCGCTGCGCTTCCTTTTCGGCTGTCTCCAACTCCTGTTCCCTGGTGGCCGACAGTTCCATGACATGACGGCGGAGCCACTCGCGGCTGGCTCCGGCGGCGGAGATTTCGCTTTCGAGCACCTCGGCGATGGCCGGGTTCTGGTAACGTCTAACTGCCTGCGAGAGCGACAGCGCGTGTTCGACGAGCGACTCCAGGCGCACCAGCGTTTCGGCGGCGAGGCTCAGGCGGTCGGGCCGGGCCGCGAGGCGGTGGGCGGCGTTCTGGACGTGGCCGATGCCGTCGAGGCAATCGCGCCACTGCCTTTCGTAGGCCGCCGGCGCTCCGGCTTCGGTCCACCTGACTGGATCCAGGCGTCCGATGAGCGGGCGCAGGCGTTCGACATCCACGCCGATCTTCTCGGCGCTCGGCTTGAGTTCCCATCCCGGCGCCACGCCCTGGGGTCCAGCGGCGAAAAGTAGCAGAAGGATGCCTGTCATCGGATTCAATGACAGTTTACCAGTCTGGGGGGATGGAACTTCGGTCGCGCGCCGGCGGGCGCTATTCGCCTCCGCCTGGGGGAGGCGGAGGAGGAGGAGGAGGCGGGGGCGGCGGCGTGGATTCGGTATCGCCGGGCAGCGGCTGAGACGGAGGCGTCCCGCCGCCGGTGCCAGTGGGCGTGGGCGAACCGGAGCCGCCGATGCGCGGGCCGCGGAGCATGATCTGCCACAAGGCCTCGCCGGCGTACTGCACGAAGCGCTGCTTGTCGAGCCGGCGGGCGGCCGACAGTGGAACATTGCGGTAGACGGTGATCTCGTCGCCGGCGTTCAGAACTTTCAAACCACCCTCACGATGCATGAGCCGGTGCATGACGGCCACCTGGCCTTCGGCGACGGTGACCGTGGTGGTTTCGTCGTCGTCCGTGACGGCGACATCAAAGACCGTGCCTCGGACCGAGATGATGGCCGTGGGCGTCTGGACGCGGTTGGGGTTGGGCATGCCGCCGAGTTTCTGGATGTGGACCCTGATGCGGCCGAGCCAGACGTCCACGAGGTCGCGCCAGTCGCCGGGGTTGTTGCGGAACGTCACGCGGCTGGAGGGAAACACCTCGAATGTGCTGCCGTCGGCAACCTCGAAGCGGGCGTAGCCGTCCGCACCGGTGACCACCACCTGCTGGACCTGGATGATGTCGCCAATATTCAAAGCCCAAAGCGATCCGGGTTTCTGGATTGAGACCGCGCCTTCGAGCGCGGCGACCCGCGCCGCGCCTTCGGCAAGCGGCCTTGGGGCCGGGCCGAGTTGGGCGTGGAGCGGCTGCGCGAGCAGCACTGCAAGCCCCAGGAGGGCAGGCCGGAGCGCCGGGTTGTTGATCCGCAATCGCATACAGACCCGCAGATTGCTAGTCTACCACTTTCTAAGTTGTAGCAAATCGCGTGCCGTGTCAAATTTCTTATGTGGAATCAGCAGGGTAGGTCAAGTTTGGGGCAGAAACGGACGATGGAGTCAGGGTAGAATGGACGCAGGTTGTGAGTCGCAGGTACACAGTGTTGGGTAAGACCGTCCAGGGGGGGCTTTTGTTCCTGCTGGGCGGAATCTGCCTTGCCCAGACAGGCGCGGGCCAGAGTCCATGGCGTCAGGCGGGCAACAGCCTGCAACTGCTGGGCTTGCCGTCGCCGGCCGGAGGGCGGGTGGACCGCGTCTGGTTTGACGCCGAAGGCGCCGGCCTGCGGGTGCAACTGGCCGGAGGCGCCATTTGGGGAAGCGAAAACCTGGAAACCTGGTCGAGGCGCGTCGAAGCCGTTCCCTTGATTGAGGCGGCGAAGGCGGCGAGCGTGCCGGAACCGGCCGCCAGGACGCGCGCCCGATCCGCCGGCAGCGCCGTTGTCTATGCCGGTGGACGGGATGTGTGGCGGTCCGTGAACGAGGGCGCGAACTGGGAGAACCTGACCGGATTTGGGGGGGCGTCGATCCTCGGCGGCCGGATCCGGGACCTGGCCGTCCACCCTTCCGACGATGACCGCATCGCGGTGGCCACCGATACGGGCGTCTGGATTTCGCTCGACGGCGGATCGACGTGGGCTGGATTGAACGAAGGGCTGCCCGGTTTCCGCCTCCGCCGGATCACGGGCGCCGCTGAAGGCGCGACGGGCATCCGGGTACAGGCCGAGTCGGCGGGCGAGTGGAAGGAACTGGAGTGGATGCCGGGGCAGAGGGCGGGCTGGATCCCGGTCACCGGCGGGCGGTTGGATCATGAAGCCGGACTGCGGCGGGCGCTGGCCGAATCGGGCATCGAGGCGACGGCCGTGGCGTCCGGCGGCGAGATCCTGGTGGCCGCCACCGCCGGCGGCAGGCTGCTTTCGAGTCTGGATGGCGGCGTGTCGTGGAGGGATTTCCAGCCAGCCGCGGGCGAAATCGCCCAGATTTGGGCCGATCCTGGCGATGGCCGCGTGGCGGTGGCCGTCGGAGAGGGGCAGGCCGGACTCGGACAGCGGGTGCTGCGCACCGTCAATGGCGGCATTTACTGGGATGACCTGACGGCGAATCTGCCGCCCGGACCGGTGACCGGCGTGGCCGTGGACCGGCGGACCGGGGCGGTGTATGTGGCCCTGGCGCGCGGGGTCTTCTGGACGTTTGCCGACCTGAGGGCGCCGGCGCCGGCGTCGGCGTGGCGTCCGGTGGCAGGTGATTTGCCCGCCGGGGAGGCGGCAAGCGTCGCGCTTGACCGGACGGGCACGCTGCTGCTGGCCGCGATCGACGGCTACGGGGTGTTCACAAGGATGTCGCCGCACACCCTGGATCGTCCGCGGGTGCTCCATTCGGCGGATTTCAGCGACGGTGAAGCCGCGCCGGGCGCGCTTCTGACGCTATCGGGATCGAGCGCCGAACGGGTGACGGCGAATGCGGCCGAAGCGCCGGTGCTGTCGTCGTCGGCCGAGGAGTCTCAATTCCAGCTGCCGTATGACCTGTCGGGCGATACGGTGAGGCTGGCCGTGGCGCGTGAAGGCGCCGCGATGGCCTTCCCGCTGCGGCTGAAAGCGGCCTCGCCGGCGATCCTTGCCGACCGTGAAGGAACGCCGTTCGTACTCGATGCCGGATCGGGTGTGGCCATCGACGCAATGAATCCGCTGCGCGGCGGCATGACGATCCAGATACTGGCCACGGGGCTGGGCCGGGTAACGCCGGAGTGGCCCGCCGGGCTGCCCGCGCCGGCGTCGAACCCGCCGCGAGTGGCGGCGGAGGTGAAGGTGCTGATCGACGGCGTGGCGCTTGAGGACGTCGAGGCGCGGCTTGCGCCGGGTTATGTCGGCTTCTACCTGATCGAGGCGCGGCTGCCGGTGATGATGGATGCGGGTCCGGCGGAATTGCGCGTTGAGGCGGGCAGCAGCGCGAGCGGCCCGGTGCGCGTCTACGTTGAGCAGTAAAGACAGCTAAACTGCGTTTAGAAGGAGACTTTGCACGAGATGATCCGCCGCGCAGCCTTTCTGCTGACCCTCTCCGCCCTGATGGCCTTCGGGCAGGACAAGAAAGCCGACATCGAGAAACTGGCCCCTTACTACCCAACACCCGAATCGGTGGTGGAAAAGATGCTGAACTTCGGGGGCTTGAAGGCCGGCGAAAAGTTTTACGACCTGGGCAGCGGCGACGGCCGCGTGGTGGTGATGGCGGCGCAGAAGTTCAACGCCGACGCCACCGGGGTTGAGATGGATCCGGACCTTCACAAGCAGTCAACGGATCGGATCCGTTCGCTGGGACTGGAATCGAAGGCCAGGATCATCCTGGGCGACATCACCAGGCAGGACTTTTCGAACGCCAGCCTGCTGACCGTTTATCTGCTGCCGAGTTCGAACGACAAGATCCGCCCGATGCTCGAAAAACAGCTCAAGAAGGGCACGCGCATCGTGTCGCACGACTTCACGTTTTCCGGCTGGGCTCCCGACAAGGAAGAGACCATCGAGGACGACGGCGAAGGCCGCAGCCATACGATTTACCTGTACGTGATGAAATAGTTCGGCAGGAGCCGGACCCCTTGATTTCCGACCAGATCGCCCTACCGTATCTTTGGCGGAGGTATCTGAGCCTTTTGCGGGCTCTGTTGGGCGCGTCGTGCCTGTGGGTGATCATTGGCGCGCAATCCTACGAGCGGGCCACGTTTCTTCTTGCCCTGGTCCTGCTCACCATCTACAGCTTGGTGAGCGCATTCTGGCGCTGGCCTGACCGGGCCGACAAACTGGGCTTCGTCTCACTGACCGCCGATCTGGCCATGTTCTTCCTGTGCGTGTGGCTCACCGGCGCGGAAGGTTTCTGGGTGACGGCGATCGCGGCGTTCTATCTGCTGCTGTCGGCCGCCAGCCTGCATGAATGGCGCCAGGTGCTGCTGGCCGTGGTGCTCTCCCTGGCGTTTGTCAACGCCACGCAACCGCCCGGGGTGGAGCGATTGCAACCGCTGCTGTTGCTGCTGGGAATGATGGGCTGTGTGCTGTCGCTGCAGAAGCAGAGCCTGCTTGACCGGCTGTCGAACGCATCGCGGCAGTCGGTGCTTTACCGGGCCGAGGCGCAGATGGCGCGCGAAGCCGAAAAGGAACGCATCGCGGCCGACTTCCACGACGGCCCGCTGCAGAGTTTCATCAGCTTTCAATTGGGGCTGGAAACCGTGCGGCGGCGCATGGAGCGCGACCCGGCGGCGGGCATGGAGGAATTGCGCGAGCTGCGCGAGGTCTGCGACAAGCAGGTGAAAGAGATGAGGACCTTTGTCCGCAGCATGAGGCCGGTGGAGGTGGCGGGTGCGGGGCTGGCCACCGCCATGCGCTCGATGGTGGCCTCGTTTCAGAAGGACACGCGCATTCCGGCGGTGTTCAAGGCCGGCGCCGAGGCCAGCCACGACGATTTCCAGTCCTCCACTGATCTGCTGCAGGTAATTCGCGAGGCGCTGAATAACATCCAGAAGCATTCCAGTGCATCCTGCGTGACCGTGACGCTGGAACGCGCTGCCGGGCAGCTTGAAGTGACGGTGGTGGATGACGGGACCGGGTTCCCGTTCGCCGGCAAGTTCACGCTGGAGGAGATGGACAGCTTACTGATCGGACCGGCGAGCATCAAGAGCCGGGTGCGGGCGATCAGCGGCGACATGGAAGTGGAGTCGCGGCCGGGCAACGGGTCCACTTTGCGAATCCGGGTCCCGATATGAGGTGGCTGGCGGTTGCGGCGTGTCTGCTGGCGGCTTCCTGCGGGCACTATGAGAGGTTTGCGTTGCCATCGCCGGGAGCGCCCGAGCAAGGCGGCTATGCGTGGTCGGCGAGAGAGACGCCGGTGCTGGGCCGCGGACTGGGGGGCAAAACGGACGCGGTGGATGCGCTGAACCCGTCTGTGGTCCCATCGCCGGACGGGCTCGTGAATCTCTACTCCGGCTTCGACGGCAAACGTTGGCGGACGCTGCTGGCGCGCTCCGGCGACGGCCTGCATTGGCAGGGCGGACAGCTCGTCATCGAGCCGGATGGCCGCACCTGGGAAGGCGCCGCCATCGCCGCCAACGGCGCGGCCCTGGCGCGCGGCGGGCAGATCCATTACTGGTATCAGGCGGGTGATCCGCCGAGAATCGGACTGGCGCGGGGCGGGGATGAGGCGAAGTGGGTGAAGCACCCGGCGCCGGTGCTCGACTACGGGCCGCGCGGCGCCTGGGATGAACGCGCGCTGGGCGATCCGTATGTCATCGGGCAGGCAGGCTGGCTGTATATGTATTACCTTGGCGAGGACCGGGCGCGGAGGCAGCGGCTGGGGGTGGCACGGTCGCGGGACGGGGTGCTTTGGACGAGGCATCGGGGCAATCCGGTGCTCGAGTTGGGCGAGGACGGCGCGTTTGATGAATCGGGGTTGGGCGAACCGGCGGTGTGGCGGGACCGCGGATGGTGGTGGATGCTCTATACGGGCCGCCAGCGCAACGAAGTCCGGCGCATGGGCCTGGCACGGTCGCGCGATGGCCTGAAGTGGGAACGGACGCCGCTGGTGATCGCCGGCGGACAGAGTTGGAACGCCAAGGTGGTTTGCGACGCCACGGTAATTGTGGAGCCTGATCGCGTGCGCGTCTGGTTCGGCGGGGGCGACGTCGCCCATCCGGCGGAGAACATCAACGGCCAGATCGGCTACGGCGAACTGCGCTGGAAGCCGGCGGCGCGCTAACAAAGGCGGTAGACAATGCGAATCGGAATCACCTGCTATCCCACGTACGGCGGCAGCGGCATCGTTGCCACCGAGCTGGGCATGGAACTGGCCGCCCGCGGGCACGAGGTCCACTTCATCACATACGCCAATCCGATCCGGCTCGACCCGGCCATGGAGAACGTCTTCTACCACGAGGTGGAGGTCAGCACCTACCCGCTGTTCCAACACCCGCCGTATGTGCTGGCGCTGGCTTCGCGCATGGCGGAAGTGGCCGAGTGGCGCAGCCTTGATCTGCTTCACGTCCATTACGCGATTCCCCATTCCGTCGCCGCCATGCTGGCCCGCCAGATGACCGCGCGCCAGCGCCGGCTGCCGTATGTGACCACGCTGCACGGCACGGACATCACCATCGTCGGCGCCGACCACAGCTACTTCGGCATCACGAAATACAGCATCGAGGAGAGCGACGGGGTCACCTCGATCAGCGAGTACCTGAAAGCCGAAACCAATGCCGTATTCGGCGTCGAGCGCGAGATCGAAGTGATCCCCAACTTCGTCAACTGCTCGCAGTACCAGCCCGCGATGCAGCCGCATGGCGGGCGGCCGCGGCTGCTGCATATCTCGAACTTCCGCGCCGTGAAGCGCGTCACCGACTGCATCCGCATCCTGGCCAAGGTCCGCCAGCATGTTGACGCCGAACTCTGGATGGCCGGCGACGGCCCCGAACGCAGCGGCGCCGAATCGCTGGCGCACGAACTTGGCATCGACTGCAATGTGAAGTTTCTCGGCAAACAGGACCGCATCCGCGAGATCCTCCCGCAGGCCGATGTGCTTCTACTGCCCAGCCAGTTGGAATCGTTCGGCCTGGTGGCGCTGGAGGCGATGGCCTGCGGCGTGATTCCCGTCGCGACCAACGTCGGCGGGCTGCCCGAGGTGGTCACGCACGGCAAGGACGGGTTCCTCGAAGCGGTGGGCGATGTGGATGCCCATGCGGCGCGGGTTGTCGAGATCCTGTCGAATTCGATGGTCAAAGGCCGCATGGCCGCCTCGGCACGCGGAACGGCCGAAACGCGGTTCTGTACAACCAGGGTCATCCCGGCCTACGAGGCCCATTACAAGCGGATTCTGGATCAGGTCTGAAAGGCCCGGACTACTTGATCTCCGGGCTTGTCGCCGTGGCCGGGTCGGCGCCCCAGTTTTCGCGGACCACCAGTGACTGGTCGGAAAAGAACGTGCGCCGGCCCGTCGAATTGAACGACTGCGGCACGGCCACCACCTGATAGCCCTCTTTCGTCGGCGAAACCGTGAACCGGAAGCCTGTTTTTTCGCCCTTGGCGAGGTCGCCCGAGATCAGGTCGGACGCCGCCGGACCCGCGGCGCCGCCCGCCGGCGGTCCAAGCTGCTGTAAGCTCTCGGCGAACTTGCCGAACTGCGAAAAATACTGCGTCTGGGCGGTGTGGATGGTGTTGATCTGGCGGATGGCCGCCATCTCCTGCGAGTGCATGCGGGCCGTGTTGAGCTTCGGCACGGCGATGGCCGCGATCACCAGGATGATGGCGATGACGATCAGCAGCTCGATGAGCGAAAAGCCGCGGGCGCGGCGGAGTTTATTGCTGCGGTGGTGAAGCATGGCCGAAATTGTCCTTACACTCCTGTTCTATACCATTCCTGACGCCGCAGGTTGGCCGAACGTGGAGATGGCTGTGGCTGTTACGGAAGTGTGCAGCGACTGCATGCGCTTCCAGAAGCCGGCGAGGCGGTCCAGATGAAGCGAATTGGCGCCGTCTGAGAGCGCCGCGGGCGGGTTGTCATGGACCTCGACAAAGATGGCGTCGATGCCCACGGCCACCGCCGCCCTCGATAGCGGCTCGATGAACTCAGGCGCGCCGCCCGATGCCGTGCCGGCCGCGCCGGGCAGTTGCACGCTATGGGTGGCGTCGAAGACCACGGGCCAGCCCCACCCGCGCATGATGGCGAGCGAGCGCATGTCCACCACCAGATTGTTGTAGCCGAAGCTCGAGCCGCGCTCGGTGAGGATGATCCGCCGGTTGCCCGAGGCCGCCACTTTCTCCGCGGCCTGGCGGAAGTCGTTCGGGGCGAGGAACTGGCCCTTCTTTATATTGACGATGCGGCCGGTGCGGGCGGCTTCGACGAGGAGGTCGGTCTGGCGGCAGAGAAACGCCGGGATCTGCAGGACGTCGACAACCTCGGCCGCCGGAGCGGCCTGATCGGGCGTATGGATATCGGTGAGCACAGCCAGGCCGGTCTGGCGCTTCACCTCGGCCAGGATGCGCAGGCCTTCCTTGATGCCTGGGCCGCGGTAACTGTTGATTGACGAACGGTTCGCCTTGTCGAAAGACGCCTTGAAGACATACGGGCGGCCCAGGCGGGCGAGGATTTCGCGCGCCAGCATCAGCGCATGGACTTCGCTTTCGATCACGCAGGGTCCGGCGATCAGATCGAGACTGCCGCCGCCGAAGGCCACGCCGGGCGCGGCCTGGATCATTGCCGGCCGCCCTCGGCGAACAGCGGCGTCTCCTCCTGCTTCAGGCGGATCTGGCGGTGTTTGAACGACGCCTCGATGAACGACTTGAACAGCGGGTGCGGCTCCATCGGCTTGGACTTGAACTCGGGATGGAACTGGCAGCCCAGGAAATACGGGTGATCGGGAACTTCGCAGATCTCGACGAATTTGCCGTCCTCGCTCTGGCCGGTGATGCGCAGGCCTTTCGCGGTGAGCGCCGGCTCGAACTGGCGGTTGAACTCATAACGGTGGCGGTGGCGCTCGCTGATCTTTTCCACGCCATATGCGGCGCGGGCGACTGAGCCCTCCGAAAGCAGGCAGTCATACGCGCCCAGTCTCATCGTCCCGCCGAGTTCCTCGACGCCGAGCAGATCGCGCAACTTATAGATCACCGGATGCGGCGTCGCCGGCTCGAACTCGGTTGAATCGGCCGGCCCGAGCCCGCAGACGTTGCGGGCGAATTCGATCACCGCCGTCTGCATGCCCAGGCAGATGCCGAAATAGGGGACTTGGTTCTCGCGGGCATAGCGAATCGCCTGGAGCATCCCATCGATGCCGCGCTTGCCGAAGCCGCCCGGCACCAGGATGCCGTCGTAATGCGAAAGTTCCGCGGCGCAACCGGGCCAGGTGAGGTTTTCGCTCTCGATCCACGTCATCCGGACCTTCAGCTTGTGGTGGGTGCCGCCGTGCAGCAGCGCTTCCTTCAGGCTCTTATAGGAGTCTTCGTAGTTGACGTACTTGCCCACCAGGCCGATATGGACCTCGTCGCCGGGGTTGCGCATGCGGTCGAGCATGGCGTTCCAGCTCGTCAGGTCGCGCGGCGCGGGGCTGTCCAACTGGAGCTGCCGCAGGATGATCTCGTCGACGTGCTGTTCGGCGAAGTTGACCGGAATCTGGTAGACCGTATCGACATCGTAGGCGCTGATGACGGCATCGCGGTCGACGTCGCAGAACAGGGCGATCTTGTCGCGCTGGTCGTCGGGCAGCGGATGCTCGGAGCGGCAGACCAGGATGTCGGGCTGGATGCCCATGGCCCGCAGTTCCTTCACCGAATGCTGAGTCGGCTTGGTTTTCAGTTCGTGGGCGGCGGCGATCCACGGCACCAGCGTGACATGGACAAATAACGTGTTCTTGCGGCCGAGTTCGTGCCGCATCTGGCGGATGGCTTCGGTGAACGGCTGCGATTCGATGTCGCCCACGGTGCCGCCGATCTCGCAGATGACGACATCGACGTCGTGCGAGACCTTATGCGCCGCCGCCTTGATCTCATTGGTGACGTGCGGGATCACCTGGACGGTCTTGCCCAGATAGTCGCCGCGGCGTTCCTTCTGGATGATGCGCTCGTAGATGCGCCCGGATGTGAGGTTATTGTTCTTGGTGAGGCGGGCGTGGGTGAAGCGCTCGTAATGGCCGAGGTCGAGGTCGGTTTCGGCGCCGTCGTCGGTGACGAAGACCTCGCCGTGCTGGAACGGGCTCATGGTTCCGGGATCGACGTTCAGATAGGGGTCGAACTTCTGCATGTTCACCCGGAGGCCGCGGCTCTCGAGCAAACAGCCGATGGATGCGGCGGCGATCCCCTTTCCTAGGGAGGAGACCACGCCGCCGGTGACGAAGATGTATTTAGCCATCGTTTTCGTTGGGTTGGGAGAAAGAAATCGAAGAGGCGAAGATGCGTTCCACGGCGGCCAGATCCTCGGGCGTGTCGACGCCGATGGTGTCGTAACTGGTCTCGGCCACCCGGATCGGGATGCCGTTTTCAAGCGCACGCAACTGTTCCAGGCACTCGGCCTTTTCGAGCAGGCCGATGGGCAGCGAGGAATAGGACAGCAGCAGATCGCGGCGGTAGACGTACAGGCCGATGTGCTTGAAGTAGCCGGCCGGCTGGCCACGCTGGAACGGGATCGGCGACCGGGAAAAGTACAGCGCGTCGCCGTTTGCCGCCGTCACCACCTTAACGACGTTCGGATTGTGTATCTCTCGATCGTCGGTGATGCGTCGTTTCAATGACGCCATTTGGCAGTTGGGATCGTCTAGTAGGGTAAGGAGAGCGGCATCGATGGCGTCCGGATCGATCAACGGTTCGTCGCCCTGGATGTTGACGATGATGTTGGCGTCAGTGGAATCAGCCACTTCGGCGGCGCGGTCGGTGCCCGAGGCATGGTCTGACCGGGTCATGGCCACCTGCGCGCCAAACGAACGGGCGGCAGCCGCGACGCGGCCGTCGTCGGTGGCGACAACGAGCCGGGAAAGGTACTTGGATTGAGAAGCGCGCTCCCAGACGTGTTGAATCAACGGTTTGCCGGCGAGAATGGCGACGGGTTTGCCTGGGAATCTGGTGGAAGCGAAGCGAGCGGGAATGACACCCAGAATCGACGGGGGCACGTTCGAGTCTAGCACAAAAAGAGGCCATGTTATACTTGGGCTACCAATTTCAAAAGCGAATGTTGGATAGAGGCGTGAAGTCCTTATTTATCATCGGCTTGGGGCTGCTGGCGGCAGGCTGGATCGCCGCCGGGCCGTCGTTTGCCCAGCAGGCCCGCCCGTCCATCACCCCACGCCCGAAACCGGCGTCCGAGATCCCCGAAAGCGAGCGGGTGACGCCCAATCTGCGCATCGACACCAATCTCGTCCTGATTCCCGTCACCGTCACCACGCCGCTGAACCAGTTTGTCACCGGCATGGAGAGGAAGAACTTCCGGCTGTTCGAGGAGAAAGTGGAGCAGGAGATCGCCTACTTCGGCAGCTTCGACGCGCCGCTGTCGATCGGCATGGTCTTCGACGCCAGCGGGTCGATGGGCAGCAAACTGACCAAGAGCCGCGAAGCCGCCGCCCAGTTCTTCAAGAAGGCCAACCCGGAAGATGAATTCTTCCTCGTTCAATTCAATGACCGGCCGCAGCTTGTGATGGACTTCACGCGCAGCACGGAAGAGATCCAGTCCAGGCTCACCTTCACCCAGGCCAAGGGCCGCACCGCCCTGCTCGACGGCATCTACATGGCGCTGCACCACCTCAAGAAGGGTAAGAATCCGCGTAAAGCGCTGCTCATCGTCTCCGACGGCGGCGACAATTCCAGCCGCTACTCCGAAAGCGAGGTCCGCAATCTGCTCCGTGAAGCCGACGCTCAGATGTACGCCATGGGCATCTTTGAATCGATCGGCGCCCGTGGCCGCACGGCCGAGGAGATGGCCGGTCCGGGCCTGCTTGATGAACTCGCGCAGATGACCGGCGGGCGCCACTTCCCCGTGGATAATTTGAACGACCTGCCCGACATCGCCGCTAAAATCGGTATCGAACTTCGCAACCAGTACGTCCTCGGTTATATGTCGAAGAACCAGGTCCGGGACGGCAAGTACCGCCGGGTCCAGGTAAGATTAAATCAGCCGCGTGGAATGCCGCCTCTACGCGCCATTTTCCGCCAGGGCTACTATGCGCCGAATCAATAAGACGATCCTCCCGATCGCGGTGATCCTGATCGCCGCGCTTCTGATGGTCCATCCGCGCGTCGCGGCGCGGCAGGATGACCAGGCCACGTTCCGCACCGGCACCCGCCTGGTGGTGCTGTACTGCGGCGTCTTCGACCGCCAGGGCCGGATGGTGACCGATCTGCCGCGGTCGGCGTTCAAGGTCTACGAGAACAAGGTGGAGCAGTCGATCCGCATCTTCCGCCAGGAGGATATCCCGATCTCGCTTGGCGTCGTCATCGACAACAGCGGCAGCATGAGGACCAAGCGCCAGAAGGTGGAGTCGGCGGCGGTTCGTTTGGTCAAGTCGTCGAGACGCACCGACGAGGTATTCATCGTCAACTTCAACGACGAAGCGTACCTCGATGTCGTCTTCACGCCCGAGGTCAAGAAGATGGAAGAGGGCGTGGCGCGCATCGATTCCCGCGGCGGCACGGCATTGCGCGATGCGGTTTCGATGTCGATCGACTACATGCGCGCCGAAGGCAAGAAGGACAAGAAGGTGCTTCTTGTGGTGACCGACGGCAACGACACGGCGTCGGTCGGCATCACGCTCGAAAAACTGGTTGAGAAGGCCGAAAAGAGCGGCGTCCTGATCTATGCCATCGGCATCCTCGGCGACGAGGAGCGCCGCGAGGCCCGCAAAGCCAAGCGCGCCATGGATGCGCTGACGAAGGCCTCCGGCGGGGCGAGTTACTACCCAGACAGCGCCGACAGCGTGGATACGGTGGCCGATCAGGTGGCCGCCGACATCCGCAACCAGTATGTGATCGCCTATTCGCCGGCGCTCCAGGCTCTCGACGGGTCGTACCGTCAGATCCGGGTGACCGCCGGCAGCCGTTACAATGTCCGTACCCGGACGGGCTATTACGCCACGCCGGACGAGCAGCCGGCCAAGCAGCGCCTCAGTGGTGCGCCCGGCGCGAACTAGGCCCGCGATGGTCGGCTACCTGTGGCGCGCATCGAAGGGATACCGGCTGCGGCCGTGGCGGTCGCCCTACTGGCTGTGGCGGATCGAGACCTACTCAGGGCTGCACGCTGAGCGCATCACGCCCGCCGAGTTCTGGAAGTTCGTTTGGTCACACCGCGCCGATCTGACACGGTTTCTCCACTGGGCCGGTCGCATGGCCCAGGGCAACTGAGCAGCGTACGGCTTCAGCGCTTCTTCGCCGTCCAGACGGTGCGCCCGCCGGTTTCGGCCAGGAACCGCATGGCCTGTTCGTGGCAGATCATCTGGGCGTCGAGCAGCAGTTCGGGCGTCTGCCGGAACGGCTTGCCCAGGCGCTCGGCGGGCGAATAGTCGTGCGCCGGGGACTCGACGACGACGCTCAGCGCACCGCAGTTGAGGTTCAGCGCCGTGTCCAGGTTGTAGGTGGACTGGCGTTCACGCGCGGGGTTGGCTTCCACGGCCGGGTCGCCGGTTCGCGCCAGACTGGCCGCGGTCAGGCCGGTCATCACCTTGCGGTAAAGCTGCTCCCAAACGGGCATGAGGACAGGCTCGACGAATGGCTTCAGCGGGTGCATGAACAGCGCGCCGGTGTGCATGTTGATGATGAGGTCGGGGCGTTCGGCGGCGGTCAGGTCGAACAGGGCCTGGGTCTCGGGCTGGCGCGCGCCGAAGAAATCGTCGTGCATGAGGTTGACGCCGGCGTCGTTGGGGTAACCGCCGGGGAACTGGGTCTTCGAGAAGTCGAGTGGAATGTGTTCCTTACACTGCGGCCAGCCGATGATGGCGCCGTCGGGCCTGGCGCCGGTGTTGAAGTACTCGTGGACGGTGTAGTCGGTCCCGTAGTGCTTCAGCATCCGCAGCGGCACGCGCACCCGGCCGTCGGGCTGGGCGATCGGGATGACGATGATGCGGTCCAGGCGTGTGACGGCCTCGGTGATGCCGGGCCAGGTCCTGCCGCGCAGGTCGGCGCCGGTTTCGATGACCGACAGCAGATTCACCGCGCCCATCATGCCCTCGAACTCTCCGCCGTGGACGCCGCAAAGCGCCATGTAGACCTTCTTGCCGTGGTCCGGGCCCGTGTAGGCGCGCGAATCGCCAAAGCCGAGCGAACCGGAGAACGTCGAGGTCCCCTTGCCCTGGCGCGGCTGGCCGTAAAACGCCGCGCGGATGGCCCGGTTGCCCGCCGAACGCCCGATGATGCGCACCGCGCCCTTGTGGACATGGGTTTCAAGGAAACGGTTCACTTCGTCATAGGATCCCTGCCAGAAGGCAGGGATGTGTTCGGCTTCGACCAGATAGTCGCGCCGGATGGCGAACTGCTGGGCTTGAAGCGCTGGCGCGGCGGCGAGAGCGGAGAGCAGCGTACGGCGGGAGGGGTTGGTCTGGTTCACGGGGATAGGCCGCGACACCCATTATCCTGGAAACGGCGGTTCGTGCAGTCGCCTGGAGGTGCAACTCTTTGCTGGAAAGGGACATGTCCCTCGACACAGCATTGAAATGGATGTGGACTTCGCGATCCCATGCCCGTTCGTCCGGCGCCGTATGCCTCAGATCCGGTTCTTGTCCATCGGCTCGCGCCTTTGCTCCACGCTTCTTTCAGACCCCGCCCCAAGGCGACGCCCTTGCGCTTCGCCATGACTTCACCTCCATCAGGCAGTCAAAGGGACTTTCACCCGCGAGCTGTCGAACATGCTCGGCACACAAAGCCGAGGGCCGCCGGTGACAGACCAGCGGCCCTCTGCTTTTATATTCCGGCCCGCTTACAGGGCCAACATGACGACAGCCATCAGTGCCGAGGCCACGGGCAGCAGGAGCAGGGCCTTCTTGAGGCGCCTGGGATCGTCGCCGGCGATACCGCCGATGATCGGCGAGCTGCACACCAGGCCGAACCATCCGGCGGTAACCGCGATGCCG
Source organism: Candidatus Solibacter sp. (assembly GCA_013822245.1). Lineage (GTDB taxonomy): Bacteria > Acidobacteriota > Terriglobia > Bryobacterales > Bryobacteraceae > PNKE01. The sequence continues at coordinate 48,814 of PNKE01000011.1, read as the reverse complement.
GTGGCGGTGGCGGCGGTTTCAGCGAACCGGGCGCTCACCACGGCCAGCGTGGTGGGGAAGACCGGCGCCATGGCGATTCCGCCGAGGAAAACCAACGCCCAGGCGACGGCCGGACTGCCGCTCTGCAGCATCAGTAACGTGGTGACGGCCATCAGCACGGCGGACGCGACCAGAACGGTCTCAGGAGTCACCGACGAAAGCACCGGCGACACGGCCACACGGCCCAGCAGAAGGCCAAGGGCGAAGCCGAGCGAGAGGATGGTGAGCGCGCGGGCCTCCGGAACGCCCTGGGCGATGAGGTGGCGCGCCAGCCAGTTCCAGACGCCGACTTCGCAGGCGACGTAAAGGAACAGGAACAGCGCCAGCAGCAGCAGCGTGGGGTTGCCCAGAAGCGCGCCGGCCTGGGCGGGGTTGAACGCCACGGTGCCGCTGGGCGCGGGCATGTCGGTGATGCCGCAGAAGGCGAACGTGAGAGCGGTGATCGAGGCGGCGAAGATAAGCAGCCGCGCGGAGTTGTTCTTGAACAGGTTGGCGGCGACCAGCGGCGTGATGAGACCACCTAGCCCGAAGAACAGGTTGAGGAGATTGAAGACGCCGGCGGTTTCCAGCGATTCGATCTTAATGAACGGCGGCAGTCCGTTGCCGCCGACGACAATCACGCCGCCGCCGGCGCCGAGCAGCAGCATGAAGCCGGCGATGGAGGAAAAGCCGGCCGCGCCGCGCAGGCCGAACAAGGCGCCGGTGACAAGGCCGAGTCCGAGCAGGAGGCCGATCTTAACGCCATAGACGTCAAGCAGCGGCCCGACGAAGAACGACCCGATCATGAGGCCGACGGCCTGCATCATGGCGATCTTGCCGTTCTGATTCGGAGAGAGCGAAAAGCGTTTGGAAAGCCCAGGCAGGATGGTGCCGAGCATGGCGGCAATCATGCCGTAAACGAAGATAGCGAGAATCGCAGCGGTGATCAGCATAGCTTCAAGATCCTATCAGAGTCAGCGCCCCGAGCGTATGACCTCGTGCAGAACGCGGCCGGCGGCGCCGCTGGGGATCTCGACGCCGAGGATGGCGGTGAGGGTCGGCGCGAGGTCGGCCAGCAGCACGCGGTTGTAGTAGCGGCCCGGCTTGACCTGCGGGCCCATGAGCATCAGCGGCACATGGGTGTCGTAGTTCCAGGGCGAGCCGTGCGAGGCGCCGGAGTCCTCGAAGAGGTAGTAGGGGTTGGCGACGATGAACAGGTCGGAGGCGCGCAGGTAGAAAAAGCCGTTCTGGACGCGGCGTCCCGTGAGATCGGCGTGGGTGATGCCGCGGCGCAACTCCTCGCGGGTGAAGACGCGGGCGATGTAAGGCAACTGCCGGACGGCGGCGGCGGCGGTGCTCTGGACGTCTTCCAGGGTCAGCTTCCTGCTGGCGATGAGCTGGTGGTTCAGATAGGGGGCGGGCCCGGAGTAGCCGAGCACCCATTCGCCCTGGCCGTAGCGGTCGGCGAGGGCCTTCTGCACGGCGTCGCGCACTTCCCTTGCCGGAGCGCGGCCGCCGGGCATATTGCGCTTCATCATGTACTCGGGCATCGGCGCAACGCCGTGATCGGCGGTGTAGGCCACGAGGACGTTGTTCATGCCGACGGTCTTTTCGAGGTAATCGAACAGCCCGCCCAGGACCTTATCGGTGGACAGGGCCACGTCGTGAATCTCGGGTGAATGCGGTCCGTGGCGGTGGCCGATGGTGTCGCAGGAGGAAAAACTGACGGCCAGCAGATCGACGGCGTCGCGCTGCCCGAGTTTTTCGCCCTCGATGGCCGCCTTGGCGAACTCGCCGAGGATGTCGTTGCCATAGGATGTGCCAACCACGCCGGACCAGTAGGCCGGACCGGCCGTTGACGGCAGCATCATAAATGGAGTACCGCCGGATGCCGGACCCCAGGTCTTGCCCAGCCATCCGTCGGCGGCGCGCGACTTGTTGAAGTCCTGCACCCACCGCGGAAGCTGCGGGAAGTAGTAAGTGGAACTCACCATGTTGCCAGTCAAGGCATCCCACCAGTAAGCGCCGTCGGCCATGCGGCCGGACATCATGATGGCGGCGCGGTCCTTCACGGAGATGCCGATCACCTTCGGCGAATTCCACTTCTCGCTCATCTTGATCTCGTCGCCGACGGTGGAGACAAGCAGACGGCGGGGCGAGGCTCCGTCCTTGCCGTACTCGCCGCCGAGTTGCCGGGTGGTGGCGTCGCCGACGCTGGTCACCTGCCGGCCCGAGGCGCGGTCGTACCATTCGTTGCCGACAATGCCGCTGGAGGAGGGCATGGCGCCTGTGAGCGTGATGGAATGGCCGGCGGCGGTGACCGTCGGCGAGTGGTCGTAGTGGGCGTCGGCAAAGACGGCCGAGTGGTCCAACAGCCGCTTCAGGCCGGCGCTGTACTGCTTGTGGAACCGGTCGAGGTAATCGGCCCGAAACTGGTCGACCACCAGCAGCAGAACGAGCTTCGGCTCGATGGGCCTTTCATTGACCGCTTCCACGGGCGCGGCGGCCGGTTTCGCCGGCGCTGCCTTCGCGGGAGCGGATTTCCTGGCGGCTGGGCGCGCCTGCCCGTAGGCGAACGACAAGCCGCTGAGAGTGAGCGCGGCGGCGCACAAACCCGCCAGGCGCCGGTTCCTCATGATGGTGGACACTTCCTGCCTCGCGCCCGGGACTAGGGTTGAACGACGGCGCCGGCGCCGCGGATCTGGTAGATGGTCTTGCCCTCGGTCACGGTGGCGGGGTCGAACTTCTTATTGTTCTCCTCGGCTTCGTGCTTGAGCTGGGCGATCAACTGGTCCTTGGTGAGGTCGATCTTGACGAACGTACCTTCGGCGACGGCAATCCTGCCAATGGCCTCCTTCGGGAAGACGATCTCGCCGTCCTTCACCTTGATGCGGACTTTGGCGCTCGACTTGGTGTCGACCAGGTTCATCCAGCAGCCGGCGTGCTCACAGACTTCCACCACCCTGCCCTTCACCTGAACCGTCTGGTTCACAAAGCCGGCGGGATTGGTTTCCAGGGCGGCGATGGCGGTTTGCTTCTTCAGCGTCAGCGGGGCTCCGAGTTTGAGTTCGCCGGCCATCAATAAGGCGGCGGTGAGGGTGAATGCAAGAATCAATCGCATAGCACCATTATCAATCCTCGGACGCCGGAATGGGGGGCCGGAACGCGCGGCGCAACGAGCGTCAGCGCTGCTTCTGGTCCTTGCCGGCCGACTCGCGCGCCAGCCGCACCTTGGCGGTTTCCAGTTTCTTTTGGATCTTGGCGACGGCTTCGTCGTCGCGGTCGCTGGGGGCATTGTTGCGCCATTCGGCGACAGCGATCTCCCAGTGGTTGATGGCGTCCTTGACATTGCCCTGGCTCAGGAGGACATCGCCGAGGTGGTCGTGGACGGTGGGGTCCCTGACGCCGCGCTGGAGCGAACGGCGGAGATAATCGGCAGCCTCGTCGAGTTTGTTCAGCCGGAAGTAGGCCCAGCCCAGGCTGTCGAGGAAAGCGCCGTTGGTGGGCTCCTGATCGACGGCTTTCTGGATCAGGGCCAGCGCCTCCTGGACGCGGACGTTACGGTCGGCCAGCATGTAGCCGAGGTAGTTCAGCGCGGAGGCGTTGTTGGGTGAGACTTCGAGGACTTTGCGGAACTCCCTCTCGGCCTCGTCGTAGAGCTTCTGTTTCTCGAACATCGCGCCGCGGAGGAACAGCACGGGCTCCTTTTCCTCGTTCGATTCGGAGAGCTTTTCGGCTTCATCCAGGGCACGGGCGGCGGATTTGTAGTCCTTGGCCTTGTCATAGGCCTGGGCGAGGGCGATATGGACGGCGCGGTCGTTCTTGCCGTCAAACAGGGTCTTCAACGTTTGCTCGGCTTCGGGGTGGCGGCCGAGATCGCTCAGCAGGGTGGCGGCGACGCTCTTCAGGACGCGGTCGTCGGGGTGCCTGGCCAGGGCGGCCTGCATCTCGCGCTCGGCCGCGGCGAAATCCTTGCCCGCGCGGTAGGTGTCGATGATCTGCGCGGCGGCATTCGGCGCGGCGTTTGAATCCACCTGCGCCATGCGCTGGAAGGCCGCCACGGCTTCCTGGGTCTGTTCATTGGAGCGATAGAGCAGGCCGAGCCGTTCAAGCAGGATCAGGCCGTTGCCGCGCTCCTGCATCGACAGCGTGCGCAGGGTGGATTCGGTCAGTTCCTTGAGGAGCGAGATTGCCTCGGCCGTCTTGCCTTCGGCCTCATAAAGCCCGACCTCGTTGTAGCGGATCTCGATGTTATTCGGATCGAGGTCGCGGGCCTTGCGCGCGTAGCCGCGGGCCTTGTCGAAAGCGCGCTTCTGGCGGTGGATCTGGCTGAGGCGGAGGTTGGCCAGCAGGTCGTTGGGTTCTTCGGCGATGATCTCCTCGAAGACCTGGAGCGCCTTGCCGGTATCCTCGGCGACAAACAACGCCTGGGCATACGCGCGCTTCAGATCGGTGTTTTCGCGGTTGAGTTCGAGCGCCTGGCCATAAGTGGCGGCGGCCATTTTGTAGTCGCGCATCTGCTCGTAGGCGCTGGCCAGGGCGGTCAGGGTGCGCAGGTTGGGGTTTTTCCGGGCTGCGCGGCTGAGCATCTGGCTGGCGAGCTCGTTGTTGCCCATCTCGCCATAAACCAGGGCCAGGCCGGTGAGGGCTTCCTCGTTCTCCGGTTCCACCTCCAGGGCCTTCTTATAAGCGGCTTCGGCGGCGGAACTGTTGAGCGCGAACTTCTCCAGCCGGGCGAGTGTGACCAGGTTGTCCACGTCGCGGGGCGCCTTTTCGGCCAGGATGCGGTATTGTTCGAGCGCCGAGTTCAACATCTCCTGGTTCGGGCGGCCCTGCTGGCCGTCGCGGATGCGGGCGGTGTAGAACCGGGCCAGGATGCGGCGGGCGTTCAGGTCGCCGGGGTTTTTGCGGACAAGGTCCTCGAATTCGGCTGTGGCGCTTCGCAGGCGGCCGGTCTGCAGGTACATGTCGGCCAGTTCTGAGGCCAGGAAGGCGGCGTCGGGGTCGGCGGCCAGGGCCGTCTTGTAATTTTCGATCGCCTTGGTGACATACTCGCCCCGCCCTCCGTACTGGGCGGCGAGTTCAGCGTAGAGGTGAGCCAGCGCGGCGTGGTAGTAGGCCTGGGCCTTGCCGGATTGCTGAGCCGGCGCGGCCGACTGCGCGGCACGGCCGGAAGAGGGCGCCGCGGCTGCCGCCGACAGGACCGTCACGACGGCTATCTGTTTGTAAAGGCGTATCATTTTCGTCCTTGATCCTTCCCTCTTCACCAGGTGGGGCATTGAATACACTTCAGCCCCGCTTCTCATCACTATATCTGATGCCGGAAGGGCGGTTCCGGGTTGCACCAGCTACACTGGATTCGTGCCGGATACCGGCCCAATGCCGTTGATCGTCGTCGCCGGACCTACTGCTTCGGGGAAGTCGTATCTTGCCATCCAACTGGCGCTTGAGTTCGACGGCGAGGTGGTCAACTGCGACTCGCTCCAACTCTACCGCGGGTTCGACATCGGCACGGCGAAACCGCCGCCTGAGGAACTTGCCCTGGTTCCACATCATTTGATTGACGTCCTTGATCCCTCGCAGGAGTCCAACGCCGGTCATTGGGCTCGGATGGCGGCCGCGTCAGTGAATCAGATCACGGGCCGCGGCAGGCTGCCGGTGATCGCCGGAGGCACGGGGTTCTATGTCCGGGCGTTGCTGGAGGGGCTGGCGCCGGGTCCGGAACGCGACCCTGCCCTCAGAACGAGACTTGCGTCGCGCGAAGAGCGCCGTCCCGGATTCCTTCACCGCCTGCTGCGCCATCTGGACCCTGCCACCGCCGCCCGCATCCATCCCAATGACCTGAATAAACTGACCCGCGCCGCCGAGATCTGTATCGTTGCCAGAAGCCCGGCCTCGGAAGTCTTTGCCTCCCGACGCGCCGCGCTGGAAGGTTACCGGGCGCTGAAACTGGTGCTCAACCCTCCGCGCGAGGCATTGTGCCGGGCCATCGGCAGCCGCACTGAGGCGATGTGGCGCGGCGGCCTTCCGGAGGAGGTCAGGCGGCTGCTCGACGCGGGTGTCCCGCCGGAGGCTAAGCCCTTCGAATCGCTGGGTTACAAGGAGGCGCTGGCTTGCATTCAGGGGCGCATGAGCCGCGAGCGGGCTATCGAGTTGACGATCATCGGCACGCGCCAGTATGCCAAGCGCCAGATCACATGGTTCCGGCGGGAGTCCGGAGTCTGCTGGCTGGATGGTTTCGGGTCCGCGGGGCAGACCGGTCTCGCAGCCCGGGCTTTGGTGACGACGTTCCTTAATGAATTTACATCAATGAAGGTTCGTTGAGGGGAACGTCCGGCCACGGTTTTCGTCTTACTACAGGATGGCGGCAAGCGCCCTTATGGCAAAGTAGCTGAGTAGCGTAAATAGGAAGCAGGCTTTGCATTGAACTTAGTTATTTGCAATAAATGGCGCAAATGTGCCTATAATGTGTACAGGAGTGTCCACGATGACCAAGTCCATCCGCTTATTCGCCCTTTTGATTCTCGCGCTCGCGGCCGCCAGCGCCTCGACGCACAACGTCACCTTCTTCCAGCCCTCCGTGGTGAGCGGCACTGAACTGAAGCCCGGCGACTACAAGCTGACGCTCGACAGCGGCAAGGCTATCATTCAAAAAGGAAAAGAGAAGGTAGAGGCGGCTGTGAAGGTTGAGACCGGCGGTGCGAAGTTCGGTTCCACGTCGGTGCGCTACACCAGTGAGGCCGGCAAGTACAAGATCCGCGAAATCCGTCTGGGCGGTACCACCACCACGCTGGTTTTCAACTAACGTACCGCGGGAGCCGTTCGAACGGCTTCTCCGGCAGTGATGCCGGGTGGCTCTGCTATACTCACCCCATGGCACGGCTACCCGGCATTCTTTTTGCATTTATATATCTTGCACTGCCGGCCCATGCAGAAACCGTACTTATAGTCCCATTTTACAATTTAAGCAGTTCTAAGAACATAGATTGGATTGGCGAGGGCATTTCCGAGGCGGTTGGCGAGGCTCTTCCCGCAAACGGGGTCGCCTGTGTGGCGGCTGACGAGCGGCGCGCCGCCGTGGCAGCCATGGGCATCCGGGCGGGGGCGAGGCTGACGCAAGCCAGTGTCCTGGAGATCGCCATCAACCTCAGCGCGGGCGTCGCGGTGCACGGAGAGTATTCGCTCACCGGGGCCGGACGGGAAGCGGAGCGGCTGAGGGTGAGAGCCGCGGTGGTCGATATCCGGCAGATGCGCCGGATCGCTCAACTGGAGGAATCCGGTCCGTTGGCGGATCTGTCCCGGATCCAGGCCCGCCTGGCCTTCCGGTTGCTGCAATCGCTGCGCCCAGGGATGGCGTTGCCGGAGGAGTCGTTCCTGGCCAGGCAGCCGAGCATCCGGCTGGACGCGATGGAGAACCACATCCGGGGACTGATGGCCACCGACATCGAACAGCAGATCCGGTTCTTCTCCACCGCTGCCCGGCTGGCCCCCGGCTACCCGGAGCCGAACCTGCGCCTGGGCCTCTATCAACTCGGGCGGAAGGACTACCGCGCCGCTGCCGGGTGGCTGTCGCAGGTCGGGCCAGGCGCGCTGCGTGCGCGTGAAGCCGCCTTCTACCTCGCGCTTTGCCGCCACCAGTTGGGCGAGTTCCAGGCGGCCCGGGACCTGCTGGAGAAGGTGGCCTCGGAGGCCCCGCTGAACGAGGTCCACAACAACCTCGGCGCCGCTCAGGCCCGGCTCGACCAGGAAGCGGCGCTCGGTTCCTTCGACAAGGCCATCGAGGCGGATCCGGCTGACCCGGCGGCTTACTTCAACGCCGGCTACTACCTTTGGCGGAAGGGCCGATTCGACGAAGCGATGAGGCGGTTCAACGAAGTGCTCGAACGCACGCCCGACGACGAAGCCGCGCTGCTGCTGCTGGAGCGTTGCGAGGACCGGCAGGGTCCGCGGCCGGGCGATCCCCGCACGGAGCGCCAGGAACGGCTGAAGACGCGATACGACGAATCCGGCTGGCTGATGCTTAAACAGATTTTCACGCCGAAGCCCGAGGCCAATTGAAATATCAGCGCCTCCGAGTCCGGTAGAATCGAAGGGTAGTGACCAGAAGCGTTACCCGATCCGGCCTCGCGTTGTTGGCCCTGCTCTCCATCCAGACATCGGCCGGCCAGACTCCGCCGGCCGCCGGCCAGATCTCCGCGAAGGGCCGGATCTCCGCTCCGGCCGGGCCGCGGCCTCAACAGGAGCCGGCGCGCCCGAGGATGGGCGCCGCGGCTCAACGCAACGAAAACGTGGTGGTCTACATGATCGACACCAATGCGATCAAGGAGGCCAATGTCCGCGTCGGCGCGACCACAACAGCGGTGGCGGAGCCGCGGGTCGAGTCCCAGCATTTCGGCCGCGAGCACGGACAGCCGGCGACCGAGATTCTGGGCCTGCGCCCGCAAGCGGCGCCATCGGCGGTCCATGGCGAGGGGACCTACTGGCACCAGAACAGCATCTTCAACGCCCGAACGTTCTTCCAGGTGGGCGGCGTTAAACCGTCGCGCCGCAACGTCACCGGCGGACGGCTGACCGGCCCTCTGCCGGGACTCAGCGGGTTCTGGACCTCGACATACAACCAGCGCGACATCCGCGGCATGGTGAACGGCAACGTCCTGGTGCCGCTGGCCGATGAGCGCCAGCCCCGATCTCTCGACCCTGCCAACCGCGCCATCGTCCAGAGCTTCCTCGACGCCTTTCCCGCCGAACTTCCCAACCGCCCGGACTTCGACCCCCGTGCGCTCAATACCAACGCCCCGCAACGGATCGATAGCCTCGGGCTCACCGGCCGCATCGATCTCATCCTGCCCCATGACCAGCGCCTGATGGCGAACTATTCAAACGACCGCCAGCGGATCCGCGCCTTCAAGTTCGTCGCCGGCCAGAACCCGGACACCGACATCCACGCCACGCAGACGGCCGTCACCTGGACGCGCCAACTCACGCCGGCAACCGGCATCTCCATAACGGCCGCCTACCAGCGCGGCATCTCGCTGCTGCGGCCCGAGCCCAACGCAGTCGGCCCGCGCGTCCGCTTCGGCCATCAGATCGAGGAACTGGGGCCCGATTCCATGTTCCCGATCGACCGCACCGGCCATACGCTGCGTTCCGGCGCGGCTTTGTCCACCCGCGCCGGCTCGCACACGATCACCCTTGGCGGCGACTTCACGCGTTTCAGGCAGTCCGGCATCGAGTCCAATAACAGCCGCGGATACCTCCAGTTCCAGAACAACTTCGGCCGTTCGGCGGTGGAGAACTTCCTGCTCGGCATGGCCACCATCTATGAAGTCGCCGTCGGCGATCTGAGCCGCGAGTTCGCCAATTACACAATGAACGCTTACATCGCGGACCGCTGGCAGGTGAACTCCGCGTTCCATATCTACTACGGCGTCCGCTGGATGGGCGACTCGCGGCCGGTGGAGACCCATGGCATCGACCACCTCCCCTACGGCGGCGACTTCAACAACTTCTCGCCGCGCTTCTCCTTCGCCTGGCAGGCAGGCCGCGGCTGGGTGGTGCGCGGCATGTACGCCACCACGTTCATGCAGGTTCCGCCGGTCACCTACCAGCAGGTGAGAAACAACGTGCCGCGGGTCCGCTACGTGATGGTGCAGCAGCCCGTGCTGACCGATCTGACAGGCGGGGTTTCACTCGATCCGAACAAACCTTACTCGCCCACCCGGATCTCGCCCGACCTGGCCGCGCCGTACTCGCATCAATACAACGCCACCATCGAGAAGCGGTTCGGCTGGGGCGGCGTTGTCAGGACCTCTTACGTCGGGTCGCGGACCATCAAACTGCTGAACTCGGTCATCCAGAACCGCGCCGAACCCGTGCCGGGCATCCCGCTAACCACGGCCACCGTGAACCAGCGGCGCCCTGATCCGCGTTATTACGAGATCTACACCATCCTGAACGGCGGTATCGCCTATTTCGATGCCGGCCATCTCGCCATCGACATGCCGGCGAAGCGGGGCTTTCTGGCCCAGTTTGCCTACTCATTCTCCAAGGCTCTCGACGAGGGGCCGGACTTCTCGGCCACCGCGGCCAATCAGGATCTGTTGAGGGGCCGGAGCCAGTGGCAATACGAGATGTTCAGGGACCGCAAAGGCTACTCCAATTTCGATTCGCCGCACGCCTTCACCGCCAGCTACTCCTACGAGATCCCGTTCTCGCGCGACGCGGCCCAGTGGACGCGGTCGATCCTGGGCGGCTGGACGTTGTCCGGCGTGAATCTATGGAAAAAGGGAACGCCCCTGACGCTTTACATCGGCGCCGACGGTCCCGGATTCGGAAACGTGGATGGCGGCCCGTCAGACCGGCCCAATATCCTTGATCCGTCGATCCTGGGGGCGACGATCACCCACCCGGACACGGCGGCCCGGATTCTCAGCCGGGACAGGTTCGCTTTCATCACGCCCGGCGAACTCCGCGGCAACCTGGGCCGGGGGACGTTCCGGCGGGCCCGCATCTGGAACTGGAACGGATCGGCCGTCAAGCAGGTCCGGCTGCCGCATGACTGGACGGTACAGATCCGCGGCGAAGTCTACAACCTGTCGAATACGCCGCAGTTCGACGAGCCGCAGCGGAACCTCTCCTCGCCTTCGTTTGGCAAGATCACGAACACGCTGAACGACGGGAGGGTTTTCCAGCTCGGATTTCGCTTACTCTTTTAGGAGCACTCATACCCATTGCCTGAAGCTTTTGGCCTGACAGATCGCGGTCTCGTGCGCCCGGTAAACCAGGACGCGTTCCTGATCGATCCACCGCTCGGGCTCTACCTCGTCGCCGACGGGATGGGCGGAGCCAAGGCCGGTGAACGGGCATCGGCGCTTGCTCTGGAAACGGTCGCCGCCCATTTCCGGGACGCGGACGGCGAAGTGCGGCTGGACGAGGCCTACCGCGCCGCCCACGAGGAGGTGAGAAAACAGGCGGCCGGCGATTTCCGCTGCGCCGGCATGGGTACCACGCTGGTGGGCATCCATGACAGCCCGGACGGGGTGGATCTGGCCAGCGCCGGCGACAGCCGGGCTTATCTCTGGTCGGGAGGGCAACTGGAGGCGCTGACCAGGGACCAAAGCTGGGTGGAGGAGGTCGGCCGCCGGATCGGGCTGGCCGAGGATGTCCTGAGGAAGCACCCGTTCCGCCACGTGATCACGATGGCAATCGGCGTGGATACCGCGCTGGAGGTCCGCGTGAAGCGGCTGCAACCGGCGCCCGGTTCGCGCCTGCTGCTGTGCAGCGACGGTCTGCATGGCTGTGTCGCCGAGGAATCGATCGCCGGGATTCTGAAAAGTGAGAGAAGTTTGGAGTCCTGCGCGCACCAATTGGTTGAAGCCTCCAAACAGGCCGGCGCGCCGGACAACGTGACTGTGGTTCTCGTCGACTTCTAGCCCGAGGTCCGTTCCGCCAGGCCGAGTGTGGCTGCTGGCGGAACGGATGAGACTCAAAGCAATTCTTCTGATCGCGCTCTCGTGCCAGGGCAACGCCCAGGCAGCAGACACACTCACCGTCCTGGTGCGCCAGGACGCCGGATTCGCCGCCCGCGCCGGAGAGGTGACTTCCCGGCCGGTCGAAGTCCGGGTGACATCAGCGGATGGACGCCCCGCCGGGGCAGCGACTGTCACCTTTTCGCTGCCCAGAGAAGGGCCCGGCGGCCGGTTTTCGAGCGGATTGACGTCGGAGAGCGTGATGACCGACAGCCAGGGCCGGGCTTCGGTTTCCGGTATCGCCTGGAACGACCACGAAGGCGAGGCTCTCATTCAGATCAAGGCGTCGCTCAAGGGCGAGGCCGGCGCGGCCGTTTATGTCGTCAGCGTCCGGCAGTCGAGCGGCGAAATCCGGACCATCCGAAGCCGATCCGGTTCCATGAAGTGGATCGCCATTGCCGCGGCCGCGGGCGGCGCGCTGGCGGGACTGGCCGTGGCCGGCGGCAAGGGCGGCACAGCCGCCGCGGCCCCGGTGTCGAGCCGCCCTGCTCTTGCCGCCCCCACCGTCGGCGCACCCCTCATCACGATCGGGAAGCCTTGACATGAAGAAGACAGTGTTCGCGTTCGCGGCGGCTACGCTGGTATACGGCCAGGGCGGGATCAACACGCCCACGATCGGGCAGGTCCGTGACGCCGAGGGCCGGCTGATCCGGATTTCTGGCCTGCCAGGGGCGCTCCAGACGCGCCAGGTGTTCAGGAACCGGGAACGGCTTGAGCCCGGTTGGGCCGTGGAGCGGACAGAGCGCGGAATCGTGCTGGTGAATCAGGAGACCGGCGAGCGGTCCCTTGTGCCGAACGTCGCCGCGGACCTGAGACTGGTGGTCTTCACCCCGCCCAGCCAGGAAGACGCCGTGCAGCCGGCCTACACGTTTCCCGAGACGGCGGTTGGCTCGGTGTCCGAGGTGCGGTTCCGCATCCGGAACGTGGGCACGGCGGCCATCGATATCAATCGCGTCTTCATCGCGCCGGGCAGCCCGATCAGAGTGAGCAACGTCTTTCCGATCCCGCGCACGCTCTCTCCCGGCGGTTTCGGCGAGTTTCGCGTCCAGTTCGCGCCACAGTCGGCGGGTGCGTTCAACGTCCAGTTGCTGGTGAACGACCGCGCCTGGACCCTCACCGGATCCTCGATCAGCGAAGGCGGGCTAGAAACCTACGATGGCGCGGCATGGAAACCGGTCGGGCCAGGTTCGACTGTTTCGTTGGGTACAGTCCGGACGGGCCAGGAAGCCGACCGCTGGTTCAGACTCACCAAACCGCCAGCCGCGCCGCCGCAGGTGTCCGGCGCCGGCTTCACCCTTCATTGGTTCGGCGAGGGCTTCCGAATCGTCTTCACGTCCGCGGCCGCGGGAACCTACTCGGCGAAGCTGACATCCGGAACAGCGTCCTGGACGCTGATGGCCACCGCCGAGGCCGAACCGCCGCCAGTCCCGTCGTTCGTCCAGGTTCCGGACTCGCTCGAAAGCGGCATTCAGCGGGCCGTCAGCGTCGTCCTGGCCGGCCCTGCGAAAGCGGACCTCAGTGGCACGTTGCGGCTCGAATTCCAGCCGGAATCGGCGGCGTTGGGCGACGACGCGGCTGTAGCGTTCCTGCCGTCGGCGTCGAGGTCGATCAGTTTCAACGTTGCCGCGGGGCAAAGCGAGGCGAAGTTCGCGGGCGAGCGCGAAGCCGTGTTTCAAACCGGCTCGACCGCGGGGTGGATCACGCTGAGGATCATGCTGGGCCCCCACCAGTTGACTCACCGGATCAGGATCGCCCCGGCGCCGGTGAAGTTCGTTTCGCCAAGAGCGGTTAAGTCCGGGATCCTGGCCGAGGTCATTCTGCCCGGTCTGGACAACATGCGATCGGTCCATCGAGTCAGCTTCCGCTTCCTGCGCGTGGACGGCGTTGTGGCCGGAAGCTATGAAGCCGATCTGGCGGAGCCGTTCCTCAATTACTTCCGGGCCAATCCACTACAGGGCGGCGCGTTCCAGTTGCGAGCCCAGTTCCCGATCACCGGCGACGCCGCGCAACTCGAGAGCGTCGAGGTCACCATCACCAATTCACAAGGCGCCGCCGCCACCGGCCTGCTTCGGTTCTGAAGCGGAGCGGCTACACTGAGGGAGTGAAGCGCGTAGCCCTGACGATTGCCGGTTCCGATCCCAGCGGCGGCGCGGGCATTCAGGCCGATCTGAAGGTGTTCCACCAGTTCGGCGTCTACGGCGAAGCGGCCGTCACGCTGTTGACGGTGCAGAACACGCGAACCGTGGCGCGTATCGAGACGCTGGACCCGGGCCTCGTCGCCGAACAGATCTCCGCCGTCATCGGCGACATTCCGCCTCACGCCGCGAAGACCGGCGCGCTGGGCAACGCCGCCATTGTCCGCGCGGTGGCCGGCCTGGCCCGGCGGTTCAATTTTCCACTGGTGGTGGATCCGGTGATGGTCAGCAAGCACGGCGCGCCGCTGCTCGACGCGCCGGCCCGCGAGGCCGTCCTCGGGCAACTGCTGCCCTACGCCGCGCTGGTGACGCCGAACCTGCCCGAGGCGGCGGCGCTGGCCGGTTTCGAGGTGGCCTCCGTGGAACAAATGAAGGAAGCCGCGCGCCGCATCCACGGGCTCACCGGAACCAGTGTGCTCGTCAAGGGCGGACACCTCGCGGGCGCGGCGCTGGACGTTCTCTTTGACGGCGCGGAATTGCACGAGTACGTGTCGGAACGCTTCGATACGCCCCATACGCATGGGACCGGTTGCACCTTTTCGGCGGCGATCACTGCCTGTCTGGCTCTGGACATGGCTCTTCCGGAGGCCGTCGGCCGGGCCAAACGGTTTGTGGCGGCGGCGATCCGCGGCAACCCCGGGCTGGGCGGCGGTTGCGGGCCAGTGAACCACCATGCCGAGGTCGTGTAGAGTAAGGTGGAAGGGCATCGATTGCCTTTTGCGGCGGACGCCCGTAACCCGGCCGCGGCTTGACTTAACCAGGGGCGGTAGCTTAACTTAACAAGTTCGTTTGGCCTGGCGCCATATGAAGCAGGGATGATGTCGGCCGGCAACCAAAGCCCGAAACCGGTAGCGGAGCTCGTTCTTGAATCGAGCCTCGAAAGCGTCGACGTGGCCGAAAGCCACGTCATCGCCGCGGCCGAGCGTGCGGGCATGTCCGAGGAAGATGTCTTCCGGTTCGGCTACGCGGTGCGCGAGGCGATGGTGAATGCGGTGGTCCACGGCAATCGCTACAGTTCGAACAAGAGCGTCGGGTTCCGCATCATCGAACTGCCAGGGCAGATCGAGGTGCGCATCGAGGATCAGGGCGGCGGGTTCGATGCAGGGGGGGTGGCGGACCCTCTGGCCGAAGAGAACCTGCTGAGCCAGTCAGGCCGGGGCCTGGCGCTGATCCGGGCCTTTGTCGATGAATTGTCGGTTGCTCCCGCCGCCGGCGGCGGCACGGCAGCGGTTTTGCGTAAGTTTGTCAGGGCGGGTACGGAAAGCCCGCCGCAGGTTTCCGAAGAATGAAGGAGGTCTCCGTAAAACAATGAGCGTTACTCTAACTACCCGGCAGGTCGGCGACGTGACCGTGATCGACGCCAAGGGGCGCATCACGCTCGGTGAAGGATCGTCTGATTTTCGCGACTCGATCAAGAGTCTTGTCGAGAAGGGCCAGAAGAACATCCTCGTCAACCTGGCCAATATCACCTACATCGACAGCTCCGGCATCGGCGAAATGGTCTCCGGTTACACCACCGTGGCCAACGCCGGCGGCAAGTTGAAGCTGCTGTCGCTAACCAAGCGGATCCAGGACCTGCTGCAGATCACCAAGCTCTACACGGTCTTCGAAGTTTACGACGACGAAGCCGCGGGCCTGGCCAGCTTCCAAAGTTAGGCTGGTGACGCGGACAACTCCGCCGACGGTTGTCGTGGCCGAGGACTCGGCGCTGCTGCGCGACGGAATCGCCAGCATCTGCGAGTCCTCCGGCCGGTTTACCGTGGCTGCGCTGGCCGCCGACGGGGAAGCCGCGCTCGCCGCGTTGCGCAACGTGTCCCCCGATCTGGCTCTGCTGAGCCTTTCCCTCTCCCGCATCTACGCCCTCGAAGCCTTGCGGCAGGCGCGCGAGGAGGGCATTGAATCCCGCATCGTCATCATGTCCGCCCGAACGGACCGCAAGACGGTAATCGAGGCCTTGCGCACCGGGGCTCAAGGCTATTTCGTTTCCACCGGCGGCGGAAAGGCCCTGATCAACTGCCTTGAGCGGGTGGCTGAGGGCGGCGTCTATGTCTCGCCCGAGGTCGATGTCCAGGCGCTGTTCTCCGAAAGGGCGCGGAGCGCGATCGACGATCCCCTGTCGGAGTTGAGCGCGCGCGAGCACCAGGTCTTTTCCCTGCTCATCGAGGGGGTGCGCGCCAAGGAGATCGCAGCCCGGTTGAATCTGAGCAGCAAGACCGTCGACACCTACCGGTCCAGCCTGATGAGGAAACTGGGAATCTACGATATTGCCGGACTGGTGAAATTCGCCATCGAACGGCGCATCATCGGCGTCTAGTCTCCTGTCCGGTCGAATCCCTTACAATAACCTCCCCGCGGCGGCGGATCTTGTCAAGGATGACATCGGCGGCGGCTTTCCACACGAACGGCCGTGGTTCGTTGTTCCAGTCCGCCAGTCATTGATAGATGGCTCACTCTGATTCCTCAACGCAATGGAAGGTTCCGCGGCGGATCATCCGGCCGGTGATGAGTCCAAACAGACGCTCGGCCTGGTGGGGCCAGGAACTGCTCGTGGACGTGAAGTGGAATCGCTTCCGCTTCTTTGGCTTCAGCCAACGCTGCACTTGCGCGCTCTTGTGCGTGCAGCCGTTGTCCATGGTGAGATGGATATCTTGATCGGCGGGCAATTGCTTCTCAAGCTGATTCAGGAGCTGAATGAATCCGCGGCTCCGATGCCGGGACTGACGCCTGCCGATGACTTTGCCATTCAGGATGTTGAACGCGGCGAACAAAGCCGTCGCGCCGTGGCTCTTGTAATCGTGGGTTTGCCGTTCCGGAAGCCCTGGCCGCAAGGGCAAGATCGGCGGGGTCCGGCCCGGAGCCTGAATCTGACGCTTTTCATCGACAGACAACACCAGCGCCCGGTCCGGCGGGTAAAGGTACAGCCCGACGATATCCCGCACCTGCTCCTCGAAGTGGGGATCCTTGGAGACCTTGAACCGTTCGACCCGATGGGGCTGCACTCCGTGACGCTGCCTGACGCCATGGACCAGCGTGCGGGTAATGCCAAGGTGGCATGCCAAAGTGCGGACGCTCCAATGGGTTGCATTGGGCGGCCTGGTCTTCAAAGTGGTGTCCAGAATCCTCTGCTCCAACTCGGGGGTCAACACGCGGCGGGAACGCTTGCACGGATGGCGGCGGCGGACGGCATCCACGCCACCGCTCATGAATGAGGCGCGCATGGCGATCACCGTCGGGCGCGACAAGCCTGTCGCCGCCGCTATGGCGTTGTTGGGCGTGTCCGCGGAAGCCAACAGAATCGCCTGGCACTTCCGCGCCCCCAGTTGCGGTGTGCTACCGGCCCGCGCCAGCGTCTCCAGCGCCCGCTTCCGCGCAGGCTCAACATGGAGAGCGTCCGCCGGAGTGAACGGGCCTCAGTACATCCCGGGCTGTACTGTGTTGTAAACCCCTATGACGGACAGGGCACTAGATATAGGCGATGACGTCGATTTCGACGAGGGAATCGCCGGGGATGTCGAGCGCCGTGATCGTCGTCCGCACCGGCGGTTCGTCGCCGAAACGGCCATGGAAGGCGGCGTTCATGGCCTTGTAGTCCTCCATCTTTTTCAGATAGACATTGCATTTCAGGCACTTTGACATCGACGAGCCGGCGTTGACGAGTTCCTTTTCAATCTCGTCGAGCACGGTCTTGGTATGGGCCGTGATGTCGCCATCGTAGTGCGCGCCCTTGCCGGCGATGAACAGCAGGTTGCCGTAGGAGACGGCGCCGGAAAACAGCGGCGTCCTGGCGGGTTTGGCGCCTTTGTAGTGGACCTTCTTGACGGGTCCGGTCTGGGCGGCTGCGGGGACAGCGGCGGCGCCGGCGACAGCGCCGGCCTTCATCCAATTGCGTCGGGTCTGGTTTGCCATGTGCGGCTGGGTCTCCTTGGACCGGAGTATATCGCGGCCCGCACCACAGCGGCCGCGGCGCTATTCGTCGCGCAGAACCTGGAGCGGCTTCTGCGGCAGCACGCGCGCGCTGGCCAGCCATCCGGCCAGCAGCGACAGCGCTCCCACCAGCAGCACCGTGACGGCGTTCGGCAGCCATTCGACGCGGAACTCGGCGTCGAGCAACCGCGTCATCAGCAGCCGGGAAAACGCCGTGGCCAGCAGCCCGCCCATCAGTCCGGCCACCAGCCCGAGGACCAGGAATTCGACCGAGAAGATGCCCAGAAGCTGACGGCGGCGGGCGCCGAGAGTCTTCAGCACGGCGGCCTCCCTCATGCGGCGGAAGCGCGTTCCGGCTACTGTGGCCATCAGGATGATGACGCCGGCGGCGATGGCGAATCCGGCGACGAAGCGCACCAGCAGCGACACCTGGTCCACCACTTCCTGGATGATCGAGATGACGTCGGCGGCGTTGACCACCGTGACAGTGGGGAACTTCGCGTAGGCGTCGCGCTGGAACTTCTGGACGCTCCCGGCCGGCATTCGGGCCAAGCCGAAATACTGGCGCGGGAAGCTTTCGAGCGCGGCCGGGTTGAACAGCGTCTCGCCGGCGCCGCCGGGTCCGGCGCTGATAATGCGATAGACGGCTGTCAGGCGGGCGTCAAATTCGCGACCGGTGACCGAGTAGCGCAGCGTGTCGCCGGGCTTCACCTTGAGGATGACGGCGGCTTCTTCTTCCAGCGCCACGAACGGCTCCTTCGATGACGGGTCCCACCACTGGCCCTCGCGGATCTGGATGTCGTCGGGCTTCTCAGGCAGATAGCTCACCTGGCGGGCCTGCGAAAAGCGGCGTTCCCAGCGGCGGAGCCCGCCGAGCTGGAGCGGCTGGCCGTTGATGGTCATCAGCCGGGCCGAGATCAGCGGGATCAGCCGCGGTTTCGCTTTCGGATCCGCCGACGTCACCGGCTGCGCGTCGAGCAGGGTTTTAAGGCCGTCGTGTTCGCGCGGCGTGATATTGATCATGAAGACGTTGGGCGCGTTGGGCGGCGCGGCGCCTGCCACTTCAGCCAGCAGCGACTTCTGGATGAGATAGATCGACAGCGTGAACATCACGCCAATGCCGAGCGAGACCAGCACCGCGCCGGCGTGGTTACCGGGTCGGTAAAGATTCGCGATGCCCTGGCGCACGGGCACAGGCAGCCGCCACGGGCCTTTCTGGACCGTCCAGCGCAGCGCGCGCAGCAGCGCCCAGGCGACGCCGGAGAGGATGACCAGGCTGACGGCCAGTCCGCCGATGAACATCCAACCCATGCGGGCCGAGTCAGCCAGCCAGCCGGCGATGGCGCCGAGGCCGAGCAGGATCAACGCGCCGCTGACGAGCGAAGGCAACTGGCGGCGCAGCCGTTCGCTGAGCGGCGGGCGGACTTCGGCCATCTCGCGGCGGAAAATGAGCGCCGGCTTGACGCGCCGGATCGACAGCAGCGGCGGCAGCGTGAACAGCAGCGTCACCAGCAGGCCGGTGGCGATGCCCTCGATGGCGAAGGCCGGGCTCCAGTGCATGGCGGCTTCGAAACGGAAGTACTTCATCAGCAGCACAGGGAACAGCAGTTGGACGGCCGCGCCGACGCCGACGCCGGCGAGGCCGCCGGCCACGGCCAGCAGGCCGGTCTGGATGGTGTAGATGCCGATGATCTGCGACGAGCGCGCGCCCAGACACTTCATGATGGCGATGGTGTCGAGCCGCTGCTGCAAGTGGGCGTGGACCGACGTGGCAACCCCCAGCGCGCCGACAATGAGGGCGATGAGCGAGACCAGCGAGAGGAACGTCGTCGAGCGGTCCAGCGCGCGTTCGATGGCCGGATGGGCTTCGCGCGCGGTGGCGACGCGGGCGTCGGTGAACGTCTTGCGCAGGTCGGTCTTCATCGCTTCGAGGTTGAACCGCGGTTCGGGCGATTTGAACAGCAGACGATGGGATGCGCGGCTGCCGAACTGCATGAGGCCGGTGCGGTCCAGTCCGTCGCGGGTGATCATGACGCGGGGGCCGATGTTGAGCGAGCCGGTCATGCGGTCGGGTTCGGCGCGGACGATGCCGGCGACGCGGAACTCCTGGCCGCCGAGGCGGACGGTCGAGCCTTGCGAGAGGTCCATGCGGATGGCAAGGTCGTCGGAGACGACGATGGACTCGGCGTTGAGGACATCGCGGAGCCTGGCGGGCGGGTCGAGCTCGAACTTGCCGTAGAAGGGGTATTGCTGGGGATCGACGGCCTTGATGGAGACCAGGATGGGCGGGGCGGAGGAGGCCGCCGAGTCCATCATGGAGACGGTTTCGATGATGTGGGTGACGACGGCGCCCTGATCGGTGTAACGTTTGGCGGCGGCGTCCTGTTCAGCGGTGGGCGGGTTGAACTGGCGGACGGCGATGTCGGCGGCCATCAGGGTGCGGGCTTCGCGGCGCAGAGTGTCGCGGAAAGCAGACGAGAAGCCGCGGACGCCGGTGAGCGCGCCGACGCCGGCGGCGACGCCGAAGGCGACAAAGAGGAACTTCAGGGCCGAGGCGCGGGCCTCGCGGGAGGCGATCTTGAGGGCCGTGGTCCAGAGATTCACGCGGCGTCGCCTTTCCGGACGTCGGAGACGACGAGGCCGTCCTTCAGCGTAATGATGCGGGTGGCGTGGGAGGCGAGTTCGTGGTCGTGGGTGACCAGAACGAGGGTTGCGCCTTCGGCCCGGTTCAGTGAGAGCAGGAGGCCGAGGACCTGGCGGCCGTTGGTGGAGTCGAGGTTGCCGGTGGGTTCGTCGGCCAGAAGCAGGGGGGGTTTGCGCATGAAGGCGCGGGCGAGGGCGACGCGCTGCTGTTCGCCGCCGGAGAGTTGAACGGGGTAGTGGTCGCGGCGCTCGGCGAGCCCGACGGTGTCGAGAAGGTGGCGGGCGCGTTCGAGGCAGGATGAAGACGATTCGCCGGCGAGCTCGGCGGGCAGCAGGACGTTTTCCTCCGCGGTGAGAGTGGGGATGAGCTGGTAGGACTGGAAGACGAAGCCGATCTTGCGGCCGCGGATGGCGGCGAGCGAGTCTTCGGGGAGGCTGGAGATGATCTCGCCGTCGAGCAGGATGTCGCCGGTAGAGGGCGAGTCGAGCCCGGCGAGCAGGCCGAGCAGGGTGGATTTACCGCTGCCGGATGCGCCCATGATGGCGACGAATTCGCCGCGATCGATGGTGAGTTCGATGCCGCGGAGGATGTCGACGCGGTGGGCGCCGGTGTCGATGGACTTGGTGATGGAGCGGAGTTCGAGGATGGGCGGGTTCATTCGGTAAGGGCCTGTCTTCTATGATGGCAGTAGATGAGACTTCGCATCGGAATCCTTGCCTTAATGGCGGCGGCGCTCGCTGCGGTAGGCTGTTCGAAGAGTGAACCCGAGGCGGCGCGGCCGGCACAGGCGGCGCCGGCGGAAGCATCGGCTCCGGTTCAAGCGGCCGATGGGAGGCTGGTCATCGTGGCGTTTGGAGACAGCCTGACGGCCGGCTACGGGGTGGCGGCGGGGCTGAGCTACCCGGACTATCTGCAGAAGGAGATCGACGCGGCGGGGTATGCGTACCGGGTGGTGAACATGGGGATCAGCGGCGATACGACCAGCGGCGGCGTGAACCGGATGGAAGAGGCCGTGATGCGGAAGCCGGAGATCGTGATCCTGGAGTTGGGCGGCAACGACGGGCTGCGGGGCTTGCCGCTGGAGGCGACGCGGCGGAACCTGGACGAGATGGCGGCGCGGTTCCAGAGTGCCGGGTCGAAGGTGTTGCTGGCGGGGATGACGTTGCCGAGGAACTATGGGCCGGACTACATCAAGGGGTTCGAGTCGATCTATGTGGATCTGGCAGGGCAGAAGCGGATGGCATTGATCCCATTCCTGCTGGAAGGCGTTGCCACCGATCCGCGGCTGATGCAGGGCGACGCCATCCACCCGACGGCGGAGGGCAACAGACGGGTGGCGGCGACGGTGTTCCGGTATCTCAAGCCGATGCTGAAGCAGGCGCGGTAGCCGGGAGCGCGAGGGAGGGCCGGACATCTGTCAAGGCGCCCCCCGTAGCTCAGCTTTGATTGATACCGGTCGATTCCCTTCGAAATCGCGCGCCGCGGCCGGTTCTCGACAGAGGACATCGTCATTTTGACCCGAGTGCTTCCGGTCAGCGCGGCCGCTGCCCAGGCGCGCGTTTTCATCCCGCGTTGAGCGAACCCGCAGGGGGCGTATGAGGGATTCACGCGGCTAGTGGAAAAATCTTCGCGTTGAAAAGAAAGGACTTGCTGTATTCTCGCACGTGATTCGGAGATGGAGGGCCAGCGGGCGTTGTGTAGAGTCCTAAGCGGGGGGGAACGTCCCGACCCAAAGGAGCGACACCGGTGCCAGAGACCCTCTACAAGTTGCAGCCCAATCGAACGATGCACCTGCGCGGATTCGACCATTTCGGCGCCGCCGCGGCGATGCACGCGGCCCACGAGGGCGGATTCAAAGTGAGCGGCGTGTTCCGCGATGCGGCGGACTTCGCCGTCCTCATGCTCTACGATGCCGACAACTTCTTCGAGCACCCGAGGCTGAAGTACCTGCCGGATTTCAATTTTGACGGTCTCAGGCTGCAGTTCGATGTGAGCTACAAGGGCCTGATGCCGCTGGACTCACGGAAGTACCCGACCATCGACTGGCCGTTCCTCGACATCATCCCGGAGACCGGCGACCCGGTGAAAATCCGCCTGTCCGAGCACTCCGTGCTGATCGGCGATCCGGACCCTGTCGCATCGGGCGAATTCGTCTTCACCGGCGACGATCTCGACGCCTGGGACCGGGTGACGCTGTGGTACCAGAACCTGGCGTTCGACTACATCGTGCCGGGCAAGATCCGGACGCTGCATGAGTTCTACGCCTCGGGCGCGGGGACGCAGCATTCGATCCTGGTTGCCGATCGGATTTACGTGTACGTCGAGCAACCCGGTGACGGCTCGGCCGATGTCGCCAGCCACCTGATCGCAATGGTCAACGGCCAGCAAGGCGGGGGGGCGGCCGATCCGGACGTTTCGGCGGCGGCCGGTGACCAGGGCTGGCGGGTGGTGCTGGAGCGCAAGTTGGACCATGGCGGGACGGTGCCGGTTTCGGGAACCGGCGGGGTGTATGAACTGCTGCATCACGTGAAGAAGTCCACGGTTGTGAACGCGCTGCGGGACCAGATCAACGCCGCCGATTACGAAGCCGCCCACACGCCGTTTTCGCTCGCGGCCGAGGTGACCGCGCAGGGCGCGTTGCGCATATCCACGGTGGAGGGCGGCTATGACGCTGATTTCATTACGCTGTATGCGACTTGGAAGAACGACCGGTTGAGGACGACCAAGAAGGCGGTGGCTCTCGAGGGCGGGCTCTCGGAGGCCAGGCGCCGGGTGACGCTCGATTTCGCCGAACTCGGTGCGCCGAGGATCCGCAAGATGTGGATGACATTCGCGCCGCGGCTGTCGGGCGGCAAGCCGTATGAGACGGCCGAATGGGAGGCGGAGTTCAGCGGCTGGGCGACGGCGGGGCCGGAAGAGGTGCGCACGCTGAAGGTGGCATCGGCGGGCAGCGTGCGGGTATCCTCGGTCAGCGACGCCTGCCGATGGCAAGGCGCATGGCGGGACATCGACGGGTTCTACATGGACAACGCGGCGAAGCTGGCCGGAGGCTATGGGTCGTCGGTGACGGTGCGGTATGCGTGCATGCAGCCGCACCAGTTGTGGCTCGGAACGGCGCTAGGGCGCACGTCCGGAGCGGTGCAGGTTGAGTTGGATGGAACGCCGCTGCCGATTCACCTGGGCTACCTGGACGACGAGGTGGATGTGGTGACCAGGCGGCGGCTGAGCGGCCTGGTCGAGCCGGGCGAGCACGTAGTGAAGCTGACGAATATGACCGGGGGGTTTGTGTTCGACTTCCTGGAGGCGGCGGTAGCCGGGGAATTGCCGGATCCGCTTCCTGGCGAGGACCGGATCTCGCCGGCGTTGGACTACTCGACCGACCACAGCTACAAGCTGCCGCCGGCGCGGATCCTGTGGAATCTGGACCAGTTGGGCTACACGGGCCCGATGAACGAGTACCTGGGCGTGTTCTGGTGGAACGAACGGGTGAGGCAGGGCGGGTCGGCGCCGCGGCGGCAGTTGGAGTTCACCGGGGAGTTTGCCGGAGGCGACGCGGTTTGGCTCCAGATCGACGATCAGTTGCTCGGCAAGACGGTGTTTCCGGGCGAGACGGCGCAGGACGTCGCCAACCACTTCAAGTATCTGATCAACTCGACGCTGGTCGGCCTGAGGGCGGAGACCGATGAGAACACCCTGGATCTGATCTCGCGATCGGCCGCTCCGGCCTACAGCGGCTACCTGATCACCTGCTGGGTGGAGAGAGCGGCGGGTTCCTCGGGATGGGTGGAGGGATCGGGGCGCGTATCGGGTGGAGACATGGGCGTCTGGGTAGTGGACACCGAGGCCGAACACGGGCTGAACATCGCCGCGAGGCAATGGCACTCCGACCTGTTCTCGCAGGCGGCGCAACGGGGCCGGCGCCTGACGGCGGCGATCTCGATGGAAATGGTGAATCCGCCGGATGAGTTCGCGGCGCGGTATCCGGACGGCGCGCCGGTGGTGACCGATGTGGGGTTCGCCGGCCTGAGATCGACGCACTGCGCCTTCCGCGGCGACGTGCTGTCTTTCCAGGTGAAGGCGCTAATCGAGGTGGCGGGATTGATGGCCGGGGCGGGATTGCATCCGGATTTACAGTGCGGGGAGTTCACCTGGTGGTACTTCACCAACTGGCGTGCGGGCAATCCCCAGGGCGGGATGTCGTTTTACGACAGCGAGACCGCGCAGGCCGCGCAGGTGGCGCTTGGGCGCCCGTTGCATGTGTTCACGGGACCCGATGACGACCCGGCCGTGAATGGAGGGGCCGATGCCCTGCTGCTGCGCAACCGGCTGAGGGACCATGTGTCGTCGCTGATGGCGGGCGTGCGGGCGGCGGTTCCGGGCACGACGTTCGAGGTGCTGTTTCCCTACGACGTGAACCACCCCGTGCCCAAGGGCATGCACCAGTTGGGAGGGCGGCTCAACCGGTTCGTGAATTTGCCTGAGGAGTGGGCGTATCCAGGGGGCGGGTTGGACCGTTTGAAGCTGGAAATGCTCAACTTCGGCGCCTGGAGCAGGGATCTGGACTTGGTGAAGGAGTGCTTGCTGCTGCCGTCACAACTCGGATGGCCCGGCGCGAAGACGGCCCTGATAACACCCATTTTCAAAGGCGGGTACCCGTGGATGAGGGAAGTGGACGCGGCGATCGAAAAGGGATTTCATTGCATTAACTTATGGGCGTTCGACCACATTTGTCTCTACGGCTTGTCCCTGGGGCGGGAAGGGCGCAGAGCGAGCTTTCAGGGCTGACGGCGAGCCGGTGAACGTAGTTAAAATCCCTAAACCTTAATCTTGATGCAACCGATACTTAAAGGATAGAGGGATCGCACCTAGAGGCGTTGAAAACCGAAACTTCGCTGCTATGATTCGAGTCAAGCAGAGAGAGGTACAGCAATGCGCTGCCAGAGATGTGGCAAACCAATCAGCCCGCTCCGCCAGCTCACCGACCGCGAGTTCTGTAGCCAGGAACACCGCCGGCGTGGGCCGCTGGCATCGGCCTCTGCTCTGCGCGAACCCGACTATGACATCACCGGGGTGTACCTGGAGTCGGAAGCGCGCCGTGAGCAACGCAGCGCGGCGGTATCGGGGGCGATGCTTGGAGTGATCCTGCTGATCGGCGGCGGGTTGCTGCTGGCGGCGCGCTACTGGATGCCGGAATCGGCTGAGCCGGTGGCGGGCAGGCAACTGGTTTCGCCGGTGGAGGATCTGGGCTCGCGGACCCCCGTGGCGGTGAACAAGTTTGCCGAGTGGGTGGAGAGGCGGCTGCCCGGGGAGAGCCCCGTGAGGGTGAAATGGTCGGTGAAGTCGGGCCTCGCGGAGTGGACCGATTCGTTAGGCGGCAAGGCGTGGGACACAGCCGGAGGCAGCGTGAGCCCGGGGGCTTTGAGGCTGTGGCGTCCTACTCTGGACCGGGTGAACTACGATCTGAGCTTCACCGGCGTAATACGGAAAAAGGCGCTGGGCTTCGCTTACAGGGCGACGGATCAGAGCTACTACGCAACGAAGCTCAAGATCACGCGGCCCGGGGTGATTTCGGGCGCCAGCATTGCGAGGCTGGTTGTGAGCGGCGGCAAGGTGATCGAGGAAGCCGAACTTCCTCTGCCGGTGCTGCTGTCGGCGGGCCATGCATATAAGATTCATGTGACGGCGGCGGGCGACACGTTTGCCACCTATATCGACGGCTACATGGTGGACGAATGGCGCGATGAGAGGCTGAAGAAGGGCGGAGTCGGGTTCTTCAGCGACGACGGCGAAGCGGCCTCGGTGGCCGATGTCGAATTTCGCGAGCGCAAGGGGCTGCTGTCGCGCATCTTCGCCACCTTCTTCTACCTGCCTTCCGGCCTGGCGCTGTAGCCTGGAGGGGCGAAGCGCGGCGGATCGATCGGGTGCTAACCTGACATTTGAATCCACCGATGAGCGCCGACGGAACTTTGTACGCCCGCTGGATGAACCGCTGGGAAGAGAGTCTGTGCTTTCGAGCGACGAATCGCATGGTGCGGGAATTTGAATGGGGATTGGAGTGGGCTGCGGGGTGGCCCGCGGCGGCGGCGGTGCGGCGGGAGGGTTTGGCCCCGGCGGAATGGCTGGACCGGGTGGGCAGGCTGTCGATCGAGCGCAGCGAAGAGTTTTTCGGCTACGTCAAACCAGCCGACTACCGGCTGCGCGGCAACGTGCTGCGGTTCACCTCGCCGGTCCATACGCCCTACCCGGAAAACAACATCGTCCATGGCCAGTGGTTTCCGGCGAAGAAGCGGCACAAGGCGGTGCTGGTGCTGCCGCACTGGAACGCGCCGCACGACGCCCACAACGCCCTGGCACGGGCGTTCCAGAGGTTCGGCACGCCGGCGCTGAGGCTCAGCCTCCCCTACCACGATTTCCGCATGCCGGCTGAGCTTGAGCGGGCCGATTACGCCGTCAGCGCGAACGTCGGGCGTACGGTCGACGCCATGCGCCAGGCGGTGATCGACATCCGGGCGGCGGCCGACTGGCTGGAGGCGCAGGGGGCCGAGCGGATCGCCATCGTCGGCACATCGCTCGGGTCGTGTTCGGCGTTTCTGGCCAGCGCGCACGACGGGCGGTTTGCCGTCAATGCCTTCAACCACTGCTCGACTTACTTCGCCGACGTCGTCTGGACGGGCTTGTCCACCATCCATGTGAAACAGGGGCTTGAAGGCGCCGTCGATCTGGAAACGCTGCGGCGGTTGTGGATGCCGATCAGCCCGACGGCCTATTTCGACCGTTTCGCGGCCAGGCCCAAGCGGACGATGTTCCTCTATGCGCGCTACGATACGACGTTTCTGCCGGTCCTGTCGCGCCAGACGGTCGCCATGGCGGCCCGGAATGGCCTCGATCACAAAGTGGTGGTGATGCCCTGCGGCCACTACACGCTGGGCGAGAGCCCGTTCAAGTATCTGGACGGCTACCACCTGGTGTCCTTTGTTTTGCGCAACTTGTAGGGTGGCTGCGAGGCGGGAGGCGTGGGCGTGGCCACGCCGCGGGGGGTGCTCGAATTGGGATCCGGCTAAGCAATAGGCCTTAGGCTCCACCGGGGACTTCGACTCATGTTGTGCCAATGTAAGGGGTTATGTGAATTGGCAGCCAGCGCGGTCCGCCCTAACATGAAGCTGAAGGACTATTCCACGAATGCTCTGCAAGCACTGCGGAAAGAAGATACCGCTGCTGAAACGGCTCGCCGACGCCGAGTTCTGTAGTCCGGCTCACCGCAGCCAATTCATGCAGATGGAGCAGGAAGCCGCGATTGCGCGGCTGCTGCAGCACGGATCGAGAGTGGGCCAGCAGGCCGAACCCGCGCCGGCGAAGCCGCCGCGGGCGAAGAGTAAGCAGGCGTGCAAGGACGAGATACCCGCGCCTCTGGCGGGGCTGTTGCCGGAGACGGCCGGCAGGCCGAAAGTGAAGCGCAAGACGGTGAGCCGGCCCAGGCTGCATGAGTGGGAACTGGTGCGGGAGTTGCCGCAGTCGCCACTGGTGATTCAGGCGCGCAGAATGGATGTCGCCGAACGAATCCCCATCGAGGCGCATCCGGCGCGGGCCGCGCAAGCCTCGCATCGGGCGCAGGCCGGAGAAGTCGCCGCGGCGGAGCGGTTTGAGCCGGCCGATGTGGCGCCGCTGGCGCTTGAAGCGGGACCGTCTCCCGTGCGGGCGGCGGCGGGGATGAGGGCGGCGGAGCCGGGTTGGGAGACAGAGGGCGCCGGGTGCGGGTTCAAGCAGCCGTCGCCGGGCCTGCGCAGCCCGCAACCGGCCGAACCGGCGCTGGCGTCGCCGGATGCCGCGTGTCCGGTTACGCCGGTGCGCACCGCGGTTGACGTGCGGGCCGATCCTCGCGCGGCGCGTAGCCGGAGATGCGCCCCGAAGATGGGCGCCGGGCCGCGGTCCAATGGACGGGTCGAGGAAACCGCCGCCGCCGCCGCCGCGGCGCCGGCTGGGGCGGTTGGGCGGGAAAGTGAAGTCGAGCCCGAACCGTGCGGCATGGTTGCGCTGACCCTTGACGGGGTTGCGGCCGCCCAGGGAACGTGGAGGCGTTCTCCGCGGTGGGCCGAAGGGCCCGGCCGCGGCCCGCGGGCGCCGCGGACAGCCATGGAGCCGGCGTCGATGCGTCAGACGGGTGGATTGGCTGGAATTCAATTGGCCGCCCACGTGGCCGCGGCGGCTGCCCACGGCGGCCAGCAGCAGGCGCTGAAACCGAAACGGAGGCTGATCGGCCCCCGCCTGAAGCGGACGGCGAGGTGGGCCGCGGCGGTGTCAGAGGCTCCGCTGGCGGCCACGGGCGCCCTTCCGGCGGCGA
Source organism: Candidatus Solibacter sp. (assembly GCA_013822245.1). Classification (GTDB taxonomy): domain Bacteria; phylum Acidobacteriota; class Terriglobia; order Bryobacterales; family Bryobacteraceae; genus PNKE01. The sequence continues at coordinate 20,167 of PNKE01000011.1, read as the reverse complement.
CAGCCGGGCGGGTCTGTCCGCGGCGGTCTGTCGATCCGGTTGAAGCCGCGCCGGCCGAACCCAGGTTCCCGGCCGTGCACGGCGAGCACATCTCAGGCGCCCCGGAACTGGCAGCCGCGGCAATGAGGGCGATTCCAGGCCAGAGCGCACTGCGCCAGGCCGGCCGGGCGGCAACCCCGGGCGCCCCGGCGTGGGCGGCGGTGGAATCGCGGATCCCGGCATTGGGATTGGGCGTGGAGAGGTTGACGGCCGCCACGGCCGAAGCGGCCGGCGTGGAAGCGGACGTGGAAGCGCCGCCCTTGTTCAGCCGTCTGCTGCCGGTCTTTGCCAGCCGCGGGCTGCAGTGGCGTCCTATGAGGCATCCGGGCGGCGAGTCTGCCGCCGGGGCGGCGTGGGCGCTTGCGTTGGGACGGGCGCCGGCCACGAGGGGCTCGTCGCTGACGTTGGACCACGCCGACGGTTCGGGGCCGAGGGCCGCGGGCTCGGCAGTGAAGCCGTACCGTCCATGGCTGTCCATCCAGATGCCGAGCTTCAACATGTCGTCGTGGAGATCAGCGCCGGCGGACCTGAAGTGGATCATGATGGCTCTGCCGATGATTCTGATGATCGCGCTCTACAGCTTTTTGCCTACTCGGACGAATAAAAGTGTGGAGACAGCCTCTGGGGCCAGCTCCGAACCGACGGTGCTTTCCCAGAGGGTTGAGACGATCCGGACAGCAATCATGGAACGCGCGGCGATCAAACTGGCGGACGATTTCCGGTCTGGCCTCGGCGCCTGGCAGGGCCCGGCGGGCTGGGCGCAGACCTGGACGTACACCAGCGCGAACTATGCCGTTCCCGGCCAGATGGCGCTCTACCAGCCGTCGCTCAGGTTGAGGGACTATGTGTTCAGCTTTCTGGGGCAGATCGACCGGAGGAGCATCAACTGGGTGGTCCGCGCGCGGGACGAGAAGAATTACATCGCCATGCGCATCGTGATGACGCGAAACGGGCCGATGCCCGCGGCGTCGCTGGTGCGTTACGCGGTGGCGAACGGCAAACCTGGCGGCCAGACGGTTCTGCCGCTGCCGATGACGTTCCGTGACGGAACGATGCAGCAGGTGGAGGTCACGGTTGCGGGCGACACGATCACGACCCGGGTGATGGGACAGATCGTGGATTCGTTCACCGAACGCGAATTCGAGCTGGGAGGCGTGGGTTTCTTCAGTCCGAAGGGCGACCGGGCATTGCTTCGCTGGATCTCAGTCACACACCAATACGATTACATCGGAAGGCTGTGCGCACTCCTGGCTCCCCATTCAGTCATGCGCCAGGACGCCAGGAGGATGGAATGAGCGAGATGTATCGAAAGGCAGGGGAGGGATCAGTGGAAAGAGGATACGACAGAGAAGATGTAAAGGCCGGCTCGGCGCTGGCCAGGGCGGTATCGCTTCACCTCGAGGGCAAGGGGCGCGAGGCGCTGCGCGAGTTGGAGCGCGCCGTCGAAACCGGGGAGTCTCCCAAGGAGATCCACGCCGCCCGGGGGCATATCCAGTTTGAGCTGGAACTGTATGAGGAAGCGGCCAAGAGCTACGAATTGCTGCTGGGGCTCGAGCCGACCTCGAACTCGGCCTACTTCAATCTGGCCGTGTGCCAGGAGAAGCTCGGCCGGTGGGCGGAGGCGGCGTCGAACTTCCAGCGGGTGGTGGGCGTGGACGCCTCGCGGCTTGACGCCCGGCTTGGGTTAGGCATCTGCCTGCTGCATCTGAAGCACGCCGAGAAGGCGCTTGAGTGCTTCGATGCCTGTCTGGAACAGGGCGGCGAGCAGGAGACGCCGCTGTTTGGCAAGGCGGTGGCTCTGGAACTTCTGGGGCGGCAGGAAGAGGCGGCGGCGTTGTACGAGCAGATTCTGACGGCCAATCCGCAGGCCGAGGAACCGATGTCGAACCTGGTCCACATCGGCATGCGCCGCAACGATGTGGCATCGGTACAGAGATGGTCCGAGGCGCTGCTCGGATTGAGGCCGTTCTCACAGGCGGCACTGGAGGGGCTGGCGTGGTGCGCCTTCACCACCGAGAACTACGATGCGGCGTCGAAGTACTGCGCGAAGCTGGTGGAGCAGACCCCGGAGAATTTCGAACGCTGGTACAACCTCGGCGTGGCGAACCAGAAGATGAGCCGCCCGGAGCAGGCCGAGAAGGCCTATCTGGAGGCGTCGAGGCTGAAACCCGACCACGCGCAATCGTGGGCGAATCTCGGTGTTGTGCGCCAGGCGCTGGGCAATGAGAGGGGCGCGCGCGAGGCCTACGAGGCGAGCTTAAAGCTGAACGGCGAACAGCCTGAAGTGCTGTTCAATCTGGCTGGACTGATCGAGGAGAGCGGGCGCACCGAGCAGGCCGAGGATCTCTATACGCGGCTGCTGCAGAGCAACGGCGAATGGGAAGACGCCTGGTTCAGGCTGGGCTATCTGAAGCTGACGCGGGCCGACGCAGCCGGGGCCGTCGAGTGCTTCACGCACTGCCTGGAGAAGCGCCAGGACTGGGCCGAGGCGCATATCAACATCGCGCTGGCCTATAAGCAGTCCGGCGACCAGACCAAGGCGATCGAACACTTCGAGGCCGGCCAGTCGCTTCAGCCCGAGAGCATTGAGGCGCTGCGGGGCCTGGCGGCTATCGCCATCGAACGGCAGGACTTCCCCAAGGCGTTGAACCTTCAGGGCAAACTGATCGATCTCGGCGAGCGATCGCCGGAACTGTTCTACAACACCGGGCTGTTGTTGCAAAAGCAGGGCCAGTTGGATGACGCGGTGTCGTTGTACCGGGAGGCGCTCGGCCTGAGGCCGAACTTCCCCGAGGCGCTGCTGAATCTGGGCCACGCGCTGAAGTCGCAGGGACGGGCGGAAGAGGCCCGGACGTGCTGGAAGCAGGCGCTGGAGATGAAACCCGAGCTGGCTCAGGGCTACTTCGGCGGCTGAGCCAGGTTGCCGCCGCCGCTCCACGACGGGATAAGCGACAGATATAAAAGGGGTAGCAATTCACTTTGCTACCCTTTTGTTTTATGCCGACACTGACCCTGATCCGCCACGGCCAGGCGGGAACGCGAGACGACTACGACAGGCTGTCTGAGACCGGTATGGAGCAGGCGCGGTTGCTCGGGTTGTGGCTTGGACAGCGAGAGCCGGCCTTTGACTCCGTTTTCAGCGGCAGCCTGGAACGGCAGCGCCAGACGGCCGCGATTGCGATGAACGGTGTGCGGGAAGTCAGGCAGAACCCGGATTGGAACGAATTCGACATGGATGGCGTGTTTGAGGCGATCGTACCGCTGCTTCAGGAAGCGGATGCGGGGTTCAGGCAGCGCTACGCAGCGATCGAGTCCGAGATCGCGCGGGGCGGCGAGTCGATCCATCGCGAGTGGAGGCCGGCCGATGGCGAGGTGATGGTGGCGTGGCTGAAGAGCCGGTTCGGCGAAATCGCGGGGGTGGAGTCGTGGGAGGCGTTCAGGGAGAGGGTGAAGCGGGCGCTGAAGTCGGTTGCGGACATGGAGGCGGAGGCGAAGGTCTGCGTCTTCACGTCGGCGCTGCCGGCGGCGATCTGCATTGCGGAGTCCCTGGGGCTGGAGCAGCCGCGGATCCTGAGTCTGGCAGGGACCTCTTACAACACCGGAATCACGGTACTGCGGATCGCATCGGGACAGCCGGAGCTGGTTAGTTTCAACTCGGCGAGCCATTTGCCGGACCAACTGCTGACACACCGTTGAGAGAGCTTTGGGCAAACAGACCGGGAAGAGCGGGGTGAGCCGTCTTAGTACTTACCAGGGGGTACGGACCACGCGGCAGCCGCGGCGGAGCTTCTGGCCGGGTTTGTGGGGCGGGCGAGGCGGGATGGGGGAGGTTTGGGCCGGCGGATGCGCCGCGCCGGGGCTCTCGGTGGGGCCGGACAGGACGCCGGGCGGGAGTGGGCTAATGCTCTCCACTGATTTACCTTTTTTCGGGTAAGACGCTAAATGGAAGATGGGCAGATGCCGAAGGAAGAGTAGTGCTCCGTGATTCGCCCGAGACCGGAGACTCGGGGTCGAACCGTGGACGCTGGACTGGTGCTGTTATGAACTGCCAGTATTGCGGCAAGAAGATCGGGATCATCGAGAACTGGCGCTACGGGCGATTCTGCTCGAAGGAGCACCAGGACGATTTCCGCGACGAGGCCACGCAACTGGCGGCAAGCGTACTGGGAGCGCGTCCGGAGAGGACACAGACGTTCCCGGTGGAGCATGAGGCGGAAAAGGCGCCTCCGCGTGGACCGAAGAGCCTGGCGGTGGAGGCGGCGCCGGAGCCTGATCCTCCGCGGATGGAAGCGGTGAACCAGCAGTGCGCGGCGGCGGTTGACTGGAAGCGCAAGGCGGCGGCTGGCGGCGGCGAAAACGGCGACCGCGTCTCGAATGAGCGCCATCAGAGGAGTCTGAAGATCCTGGCGGCGAACGAGCGGACGCCGCCACCCGTGCTGGAAAAAGACCGGCGGCGAAGGCTGCGCATGGAATGCGAGGCATACCGTTTCGGCGAAGTCGTGGCTCCGGGGGACAGGAGCGTGCTGGTGCCGCCATCGGGGGCGGTACAGAAACGTCCGAAGCTGCGGTTCTGCGAGAGACTGCTACCGTTGAACGTGGAGCAGGAGGCGCAGGCGGCGCTGCCGGAGTTTGAGTGCGTATGGGATGGGGCGGGGCAGTGGACTGTGGAGGCGGCGGGCGCCGTGGATCTGGAGTTCGGCGACTACCTGGGGGACTACTCGCCCGAACAGCCGTGGGAGCAGTGGGATTGGGATGCGTTGCTTCAGGAGGCCAAGTACGCTCAGTCGATGAATGAAGAGCGGGACCGGCGGCTGGGCCGGCTGCGGTCGCGGCAGCAGGCCGAGACGCCGCAGAGTGCGCCCGGCGGGGCGGCGGCTGGGCCGCGGCAACAAGGCGCGCCGGCGATACCCGCCTTTCAGGGCAGCCTCGGCGGCTCTCAGCAGGGGGCGCAGGCGCGGCGTGTGATGCCGGCGCTGAACGTCCTTGCTCCAGGCGGGATGCCGGGACAAGGGGCAGGGCGATCGGCGGCGCCGGCGAGTGGCTCCGGCAGGGCCGGACAGCCTGGAGCGCAGCAGCAGGCAGGCGGAGCGATGGCGGGCGGGATGACGGCGCCGGCGATGCCGTCCTACCCCGGACGAATGGCATTGAGGCCGGCCGGAGGGCCGGGAGCGGGGCCGCGGGGAGCACGAGCCGGGGGCGATGCGGGCCCGGGGCCTCTGGTGCGGATCGTCCCAGTGGCCGGGGCCGGGCCGGTGGCGATGGAATGGGTGGAACTGGCGCCGCCGTTGTTCCTGGCGCTGTGCAAGATTGAGGAACCGCTGCCGGCGGTGATGCCGAGGCGGAGCAAGACGTTGCATCCGGTGCATCGCGAGGCGGCGCCGGACTGCGGCCAAGCCAAGCCGGGGTTCGCGGGTTCGATCGCGGCGGCGCGGATGGCCGGCATGTGCGAGCAGTTGCGGCCGGGGCTGGAGCCGGTGATGGCGCCGCCGGCGGCATTCGAGCCGAGGCAACCGCGGACCGAAGCGGTGGGCGAGGAACATGAGCCGTCGCTGCCGGAATACCGGCTGGCGGCGCGACGGTTCAGGATACCTCCCGCGCAGGCGAGCGACCGGAGGACATTGAATCTGCGGCCGATTGCCAGGACCGCGAGACCAGACCCGGGGATGGGCCTGGGGGGACGCCGGCGGACGGCGGGGTGATGCCGTGAGGAATGCGAAGAACGCCAAAGTCGTCGAGTTGGCCATTCCGCGGCATGCGGAGAAGGGGCGCGGCCCCGTGCCGAAAGGCATTGAGGAATTGAAGCGCATGCTGAACGAGTCACCCCAGGATGTGGACTTGAGGCTGGCGCTGGCGCGCGAGTATCAAGCGGCGGGCATGACGGCGGAGGCGCTGGACGAATTCGCGCTGTGCCTGCCGGCGAAGCCCGACGATGTCGACCTGTTGTGCGACCTGGCGGTGTGCTACCTGAGGCAGAACGGACGGGCGCATACGGCGGTGTTGACGCAGCAGGCGCTGGCGCGGGATCCTCAGCACGCCTTCGCGCTGCTGATCGATGAGCGGATCGGGCTGAGCGCGGCAAGTGAAGATGCGGGCGCGCAGGTGTTGGTCGCGGGCGTCGAGGTGGAGCAGAAGCAGTCGAAGGCGCGGGAGCGGGTGGAGGCGATGCTGGCCGACTCGCGGAGGTTGAGCGGGGAGGGGAACGCGGAGCAGGCTTCGGCGTTGCTGAAGCGAATCCTCACGGTGTATCCGGGCGATCAGGCGGCGGCCAGGGAATTGGGTTTGCTGAACGCCTCGCAGGGCAACTGGAGAGAGGCGTTCCGGTGGTTCACGGAAGTGAGGCGGCAGGCGCCGGGCGATTGGGAGACGCGTTGGCGGGCGGCGGCGGCGGCGTGGCGGATGGATGAACTGGACAGGGCGTCGGCGCTGGCGCGCGAGGCGTTGTCGGTGAATCCGGAGGCCGTTGAGGCGGCCGAACTGCTGGCGGGGGTGGCGTTTGAGCGATCGAGTTTTGAAGAGGCGGAGTTCTGGCTGCGGCGGCTGTTGACGCTGGACGGGGGCAACGGCCGGGCGCGATACCGGCTGGCGTGGATCGAGTTGAGGTCGGGGCGGTTCCGGGAGACGGTGGAAGGGTTGCGGGGGTGTGCGGGAGACGCCGAGTGCGGTGGTGACGCGCTATATCACCTGGGTCTGGCGCTGACGGCCCTGGGCGAGGCCGAGGAGGCCGTTGGAGCGCTGACGCGAGCGTGGGAGGCATCGCCGTCCGACGATGCGGCGCTGGCGCTGGCGCAGGCGGCGCTGATGGCCGGGGATCTGGACCGCGCAGCGGAGGCGCTGGCGAAGCTTCCCGGGCGCGATGAGGACGCCGCGCGACTGTGGCACGCTCTGGCGGCGGCACGGCTGGAGAATGGCGATGCCGTAGCGGCCAAGCGGGCCTACGGCGAGGCAGTACGTTTGGACGATCGCCGGGCGGAAGGCTATTTCGCGCTACAATCCCTGTCTTGAAGTCCCGTTCTCAAAAGAAGCAGAAACCGGCGGCCGGCAAGGCTCCGATGGAGCGCCCGAAACAGGGCAGCAAGGAGAGGTGGAGAAAAACCAAGGCGGTCTCCAGCGATAGGGCGGAGGTTCGCGGAGCGGCGGCAACACCGGCGGCGAAGACGGTGTTGAAGACGCTGGACCGGGTGATCTCGAAGGCCGGAGTGGCGTCGAGGACGCTGGCGCAGAGGTGGATCGCGCAGGGGCGGGTGAAGGTGAACGGCAAGACGGTGAAGGATGCCGAGCAGTGGGTGGATCTGAAGAAAGACAAGGTGCTGCTGGACGGCAAGCCGCTGGAGCCGAAAGAAAAGGTCTACTTGCTGCTGTATAAGCCGAAAGGATACCTGACGACGCGCACGGATCCTGACGGACGGCCGACGATTTACGATCTGCTGACAGGGATGAAGGAGTGGGTGTTTCCCGTGGGGCGGCTGGATCAGGACACCAGCGGATTGCTGATCCTGACAAACGATTCGGCGCTGGCCGAGCAGTTGACCAATCCCGAGTATCACGTGCCGAAGACGTACATGGTGAAGACGGCGCATCTGCTGAGCGATGAACAGATCGAGGCGCTGCGGCGGGGGGTGGAGTTGAAGGATGGTCCCACGCGGCCGGCCGAGGTGAAGCGGTTGCGGGATTCGGGGCAGCGGACGTTTCTGGAGATCACGATCACGGAAGGACGGAACCGTCAGGTGAGACGGATGGTGGAAGAGATCGGCAGCAAGGTGCTGAAACTGGTGAGGGTGTCGATCGGGGAATTGCGGATCGGGGGGTTGCAGATCGGGCACGTGAGGGCGTTGGAGGCGGGCGAACTGAAGGCGCTGCGGCGCGCGGGGCGGAAGGTGGGGATGCAGGAGGCGGGGGCGTCAGACGGCGGTTGATCCGGGGGCGTCGTTTTTCACTTGAGCGGCGGCGGCGGCGGCGAGGGTGGCGAGGGTGAGCGAAAGCACTTCGCTGTCGCCGAGGTTGTGTTCAAAGATGCCCGTGACCAGGACGCCGATGATGGCGGCGACGCCGAAGTTGAGAGCCCAGATGGCGGGATCGCCTGCGGGGAGTTTCGATGCCGCACGGAGCCAGAGGACGGCGGGCCAGAGGAGAAAAGCCAGGATGAACAGGGTGGCGGGGATGCCACGTTCGGCGGAGTATTGCAGGTAGATGTTATGGAGGTGGCCGTAGAAGCCTTCGGGCAGGGGGCGGCGGAAGGTGGGGGGGACGTAGGAGTCGAATTGGCGGCCGACCTGTTCGGGGCCGATACCGAGCAGCGGGTGGGCTTGGATCATCTTCATGCCGGTGGTCCAGGAGACGATGCGGTGCTGGTTGGAGTCGAGTTCACCTTGAGGACGGGCGATGGAGGCGATGCGGCTGCGAAGGCTCTCTGGTCCGGCGAGGGTGACGCCGAGCAGGAGGACGGGGAAGGCGAGCATGGCCCAGGGTTTCCAGCGTGCAAGCAGGAAGAGACAAGCGGCGGCGGCGGCGATCCAGACGCCACGGGTGAAGCCGAGCACGAGGGCGGCGCCGGTGACCGACAGGGTGAACAGGGCGAGCCAGCGGAGACGGCGTTCGAGACGTCCCCAGAGCAGCAGGCAGAGGGCGGCGAGGAAGACGAACATCATCTGGGAGGAGAACGTCATCCAGTGGCTCATGAAGCCGGTGATGCGGTCGGCGACGTAGCTCTGGTAGAAGTCCTGGCCGGCGCGGGCGGCGCGGAGCCATTTGTCGGCGAACTGCCAGCAGGAGCGCAGGGCAGCGGCCGAGCCGGCGATCATCCAGACGGCGGCGAGGGCTTTGAAGTCGGAGGCGCCGCGAAACGAGACGTACACGAGGGGCAGGAGGGCAAGGACGTAGAGTTTGCGGATTTGGGGCAGGCCGGTGCGGAGGTCGCCGGCGGCGAAGTAGGAGATGAGGGTCCAGAGGATGAACAGGCCGAGGGGGATAAACCAGACGGGCAGGGCCAGCCGGGGCCGGCAGACGAGAAATGCGACGATGGCCACGCCCAGTAGAATCTGTGAGATGGCGATGGAGAACAGGGCCGCCGCGGCGGAGCCGAACGAGGCGCAAAACAGGATCCTTGGCCAGAGGCCGGCGGGGAGCGTCACAGCGATATTAGTGTGACACAATGAGGCTGCGAGCCATCTGAAAGTGTATGGTTGAGGTCTATCTGCTGCGACACGGGATTGCCGAGGAAGTAGGTCCGTCGGGCCGGGACGCGGACCGGGCGCTGACGGCCGAAGGGCGGAACAAGCTGAGGCAGGTGCTGCGGAGGGTAAGGAAGGCGGGGGTGAAGCCGGATCTGGTGTTGTCGAGTCCGTACAAGAGGGCGGTTGCGACGGCGGAACTGGCGGTGCAGATGCTGGGGTGCCCGGATGGGGTGATTGAGACGGGTGTGTTGACGCCGGGGTCGAGGCCGGAGCAGGTGTGGGCGGAGATCCGGGCGCATAAGCAGGCGCGGTGTATTGTGCTGGCCGGGCATGAGCCGCTGTTCAGCCATCTGGCGGCGTACCTGCTGGATTCGCCGTCGTTGAATGTGGATTTCAAGAAGGGCGCGATGATGCGGATTGATTTTGAGGCGACTGGGGCGGCGCCGCGGGGGGTGCTGAAGTGGTTCATTACGGCGGCGACGGCCGCAGCCAGTAAGGAGACAGGTTTTCGATTGGTCATCAAAAGGGGCGACGAGCCAGAGCGCGGCGATGTTCCCGCACGTTCTTGTCAGTGAGGCGGTGCGGTTGTGCGGCCGCATTTGTGTGCTTGGCAGACGAAGGGGAGGGGCCGTGCTGGTGAGCGAAGGGCTATAAGGCTGGCAGGGGCGCTGTTACCAGGCGTCAGTGACCGGAAGTTTCGTCTTGAGCTTTCGGGTGAACAGGCGCTCGCGGGGAGTCGGACGGGCCTCGTACGCCCGGTTCAGTTGTCCGGTGAACTGAGCCTGCCGATGCTGCCGAAGGAAGAAGCGCAACGCCTCGGCGATGAGTTCGCCGCGGCTGAGTCCGAGGTCCCGGGCGGCTTGGTCGGCCTGGGCCAGGAGAGAGTCGTGGATGGACACCGCAGTCTCCATTCCTCTTGTTATACCCGGATTCCCAGATTTGTGGCCGGACAGAGTCTGTGACGGATGCGGATGCCGCTGGCGAAAGAGCGGAAACCAGTGTACACTTGTGCACACAGACAATGTTCGAGTGGGACTCAAGCAAAGCGCTGATCAACGTGCGTAAGCATGGAGTCCGGTTTGCTGATGCGGTGGCGGTGTTTGAGGATGAGCAGGGGTTGACGATCACGGACGACTCGGTCGGGGAGCGGCGGTGGGTCACGCTGGGGATGGATGCGGCGGGGCAGACGCTTGTTGTGGTCTATACCTGGCGAGGCGACAGGATCAGGGTGATTTCGGCGAGGCGCGCGACGCCTCGCGAGCAGAAACAGTATCTGGAGCAACGATGAAAACCGAATACGATTTCAGCGGGGGCAAGCGTGGGGCGGTTGTGCCGGGGGCGAAGGGGAAGACTCGGGTGACGATCCGGATTGACGACGACGTGCTTGAGTGGTTCCGCGGCGAGGTGGAGAAGGCCGGCGGGGGCAATTACCAGACGCTCATCAATCAGGCGCTGCGCGAGCATATGACGCAGGCGCGCGAACCGCTGGAGAAGACGCTGCGGCGCGTGGTCAGGGAAGAGTTGCGGCGGCAGGCGAATTGATGCGAGCCGTGCGCGGATGGGGTTTGCTTCGCAGGTATGGCGGCTAGATTCGGACCAACTCGAAATCGGTAGCCGGCGTTCCTTCGACTTCAAGGCAGAGTTCGATGGCTTCGCGGATGCGGGACATGACCTCATCGAGGGAGCGGGCCTGGGTGAGACAACCGGGGAGTTGGTGGACGGAGGCCAGGGAGTAGCCTTCGCTGCCCCGCTCGATGACGACATCGAATTGCCTCTGCATGCGCTGCTCGTTTCTGATTCTACGTTGCCTGGGTAAGGTCGTTCAGCGTGAGCGGACGGCGGCTTCTGGGTCTACTTCGCGATCACGCGCGGGGCTTGCCCTGCGGTGATGGCTCGCGGCCTGGGGAGGGCCGGCCGAGGCCTTCCCGATGGGCGCGGTGAGGGGCTGAGGGGTTGCCGGTTGATTCAGACGATACGGTAGACGTAGGCATCCTGGACGAACCGGCCGCCAATCATCTGGCCTCCGAGGCGCATGCCGTCAACGCATTGGGTCTTGCCGAACAATCGTCGCAGTTCCTTGATGAAGGGGTCGGAAGTCGGGAGGATGAGGAGCACGGGGATCTTATGATGAGTCAGTCCGGCGGCCGCGAGCGTTTCGTGAAGCAGACTGTAGGCGTCGCGAGGATCGGGCGAATCGAATTGGCGGGATGAGACCACGAGCCGCCAGTCTTCGTATTCGGCCAGAAAGACCCAGAGCGCAACGCTGATCTTCACTTTTGCGCGATCAAGTATGTCGAGGAGTTCCGATCCTCTGCTGATGTCTATGCTTACCATCGCTGCTTTATCCATGAGATGACTCCATGGCTTCGGTCGCCGACCGCTTCCAACAGTGCGCGGGCAGACTCCAGCCGGTGTCTCCGGTAGCGACTCTGCTCGGACCATAGCTGCACGTATTCCCAGTTGTTACGAAAGCGCGGATCCCGCGCGGCTTGCTCGATGCACGCCTCGTCCAACCCGGCAACCCGGCTCAGTTGAAGGAGATTGTGGGAGTGACTGGACTCGACTTTCTTTCTGTCGGGGAACTCACCTCGCCGAGTTCCCTTTGCGATACATGCCTTGAGAGCGCATTCCACTGCGTAGCCAGCAAGATAGAACGCGCCGTCGGCCAATCCCAACTCAAGCAGAGCGGATGCCTCTTTCAGCCTGACCCGTGACAGATCCTGAAGTTGCTTTCGGTCCACGACCTATCATCATAGCCCGGCCTGACCCTGCCCCGAGGGCGAACGTTACCATCGCGCTCATGAGCGAGGCGTGTAAAGGGGCGTTTGGCGAGCTACGCCATGAACTGGCGGAGGTAGCGGCAGCTTTGATATAAGGCGGCCTGGCGGCTGTCGAGGGTGGCTTCGTAGGCTCGGTCCTCGACTTCGACGCAGACTGAGCCCTGGTAGCCGGTGCTCGACAGGATGGACATGAAGCGGCCCCAGTTGATTTCGCCCAGGCCGGGGAGTTTCGGCGTGTGGTACTCGTTCGGGTAGGCGAGCAGGCCCACGTCGTCGAGGCGTTCCTGGTCGAGGCGGGCGTCCTTGGCGTGGACGTGGAAGATGCGCGAGGCGAAGTCGCGCAGGGGGCGGATGTAGTCCATGCGCTGCCAGACGAGGTGAGAGGGGTCGTAGTTGAGGCCGAAGTTGGGGTTCGGGATGTCCTCGAACATGCGGCGCCAGACGCGCGGGCTGACGGCGAGATTCTTGCCGCCGGGCCATTCGTCGCGGGTGAACGACATGGGGCAGTTCTCGATGCAGACCTTCACGCCCTTGGCTTCGGCGCGCTCGATGACGGGCTTCCAGGTCTTCAGGAACCGCGGCCAGTTTTCGTCGATGGTCTTGGTGTGGTCGCGGCCGATGAAGGTGTTCATGATGCCGACGCCAAGAAGGGCCGAGGCGTCGATCACCCGCTTGATGTGGTCGATGTAGGCCTTCGATTCGGCGGGGTCGGCGCAGAGGGGATTTGGATAGTAGCCCAGGCCGCTGATGGAGACGCCGGCGGCGGCCATGATGTCGTTGACGCGGGCGGCGTCGGACTTCTTGAAGTTGGTCACGTCGACGTGGGTGACGCCGGCGTAGCGGCGCTCGCTCTTGCCGACGGGCCAGCACATGAGTTCGACGCAATCATAACCGGCGAGCTTGGCGAATTGGGCGACCTGTTCAAGCGAGAGGTCGGGCAGGATGGCGCTGACGAAGCCGAGTTTCATCATGAGATCAGTATCCTCCGGTGGGGGTGACGAAATCGAGGCGGGGCAGGGGGTCGAGCGAAAGGCGGCGGCGGCATTCATCGAGCATTTCGGCGGTTCGCGTCGCCCCGCAGCGGGTGGCGCCGACCGAGCGGACGCGGAGCAGGGCGTCGAGATCACGGACGCCGCCGGCGGCCTTCACCTGGACATGGGGGGCGGAGTGGCGGCGCATGAGCGCGAGGTCATCGAGGGTGGCGCCGCCGGGGGCATAGCCGGTGGAGGTTTTGACCCAATCGGCGTTGACCTCGGAGCAGATGCCGCAGAGGCGGATCTTCTGGCCATCGTTGAGGTAAGCGTTTTCGAAGATGACTTTGACCCTCTGACCGGCCTGGTGGGCGAGTTCGACAATGGCGCGGATGTCCTGGCGGACATAGTCCCAATCGCCGCTGAGGACTTTCGAGATGTTGACGACCATGTCCAACTCTTCGCCGCCGTCGGCGAGGGCCTGTGCGGCTTCGGCGATTTTGGTGGCGGTGGTGTGGCCGCCATGGGGGAAGCCGATGGTGGTGGAAGCGCGGACGGTGCTGCCCTTGAGCATGCCGGCGCACAGGGAGAGGGCGTAGGGCATGATGCAGACGCTGGCGGCGTCGTAATGGAGGGCGAGGCGGATGCCCTGATCGAGGGATTTTTCGTCCAGGGTGGGATTGAGCAGGGAGTGGTCGATCATCTTGGCGATGTCGAGATAGGTGTAGTCCATTGTTATTAGTCTCACCCAGGAAGGACCATCATGTGGGTGGCGTCGAACTTGAGGCGCCGTTTCTCCAAGTATGATTTGACGGCGAGAAGGGGCGGGACGATGGAGATGGCGGCCACTCCGACGTCGCCGCTGGGGAGGCTGCGGGATTTGCAGCAATCGAGGAAGTTGCGGACGTGGTCTGTGGTGATGTCGCCGGGAATGTGGCGGGTTTCGATTTCAGGGGCCTTGCCGGGCGGGGTGAAGGTGTAGCGGTTGCGGTCAACGTGGAGTTTGCCCTGATCGCCGTAGAAGGTGACGCCGTAGGGCAGGGGGTTGCCGGTGATGAGGGACTGGAAGCTGACGACGAGGCCGGGGTATTCGAACAGGGCGGTGACGGTGTCGGGGGCGTCGCGGCCTTCGCCGGAGTGGAAGATGCCGCCGGCGGTGACGGCGGAATCGGGGGCGCGTTCGCCCATGTACATGTGGACGACGTCCATCCAGTGGTGGCCGAAGTCAGTGAGGCGGCCGCCGTTGAAGTCGAGGTAGGCGCGGAAGTTGAAGTACTGGCGGGGGTTCCAGTCGCGGTAGGCGACGGGTCCGAGGAAGCGGACCCAGTCGAGGTTGGAGGGTTGCTGGCGGACTTCGGCGATCTGGGTGAGGCGGGGCGAGGGACGGGGGGGACCGTCGTTCCAGACGGCTTCGACCCAGTTGACCTTGCCGATGCGGCCGGATTTAACGTATTTTTCGAGGGGTTCGATGTAGATGGGACCGGAGCGCTGCTGGATGCCGACCTGGCAGATACGGGCAGTCTTGCGGGCGGTGCGGACGAGCATGGGGGCTTCGTCGAGGGTGCGGCAGAGGGGCTTTTCGACGTAGACGTCCTTGCCGGCTTGCATGGCGTCGCAGGCGTGGTCTTTGTGCCAGTGGTCGGGGGAGCCGATGAGGACGGCGTCGACTTCCTTGAGGGCGAGGAGGTCTTCATGTTTGGTGAAGGCCTTGGCGCCGGGGGCCTTGCCTTGGGCCTGGTCGAGGCGGACGCCATAGACGTCGCAGACGGCGCGGACTTCGACGCCGGGCTGCTTCTGGAAAAGCGACATGACGTACTGGCCGCGGCCGCCGGCGCCGACGACGCCGAGTCCGATCTTGTCGTTGGCGCCGAGGATGCGGGAGTAGGAGAGGGCCGAGATGGCGGTGGCCCGGGCCGCGTCGCGGCGGGTCATGGGGTTAATTTAGCTCCTTGACGGCGATGTTGCGGAAGCGGTGGAAGCCGCCCTGGACCCAGCGGGGGGTCTTTTCGTTGGAGAAGTGGGCCTGGACGGCGATCATGCCGTCGGTGGCGCCATCGATGAGGTGGTTGGCTTCGGCCTTCCAGTCGACGAGTTGGACGCCGTTGAGCCAGACCTGGATGTGGGGGATGTCGCCTTCGATGCGGGCGCGGAGGTGGTTCCACTCGCCCTTTTTCCAGTGCTGCTGCCATTCGCGGGCCTTGGAGTTGTCGGCGCGGACGCCCTTGAGTCCTTCTCCATAGATGCCGCCGACGGAGCCGCGTTCGAGGTAGTCGATCATGACCTGGTAGCCCTGGCCCTTTTCATTGGATCGAAGGAAGAGGCCGCCGTCGCAGCCGAAGTCGGGGTTGATTTCGAGGGAGACTTCGAAGTCTTTATAGCGTTTGCCGGTGAGCAGGATGCCGCCGTTGCCGGGGGAGTCCTGGGTGACCATGAGGACCCCGTCCTTGACGCTCCAGGCCTGAGTGTTGCCGTGGTGGTTGACCTGGGAGATGTGCCAGCCGGAGGTGTCCTTGCCGTTGAAGATGGGCTTGAAGCCGGCGGGGATGTCGGCGGCGAGGAGAGGGAGGGCGATGAGGGTAAGGGAGAGAATGGTGCGCATGGGGGGAATTGCTCCGCAGATATTCTACATAGATGGAGGGGCGGAGGCATGCTCCATTACAGAAATTAATCGGTTGGCGGCGGAGTCCCAGCAGAAGTTTTGGCGGAGGTGGGTGAGGACGGCGGAGAGTTCGTTGGGGGAGAGAGTTGGGGAATGGGCGGCGGCGAGGTATTGGGCGGGGGTGTCGCAGACAGAGATGCCGGGGGGGAGGTCCTGGCCGAAGGTGAGGGCAAGTTGGGGGGTGGCGAGGACGCGTTTGCCCATGGCGAGGGCTTCGAGGACTTTGTTCTGGAGTCCGCGGGCGAGGGTGAGGGGTGCGACGACGGCGGAAGCGGCGGCGATGATGGGGCGGACGTCGGGCGGCGAGGCGATGACGCGGACGCCGGGGAGAGAGGCGAGGCTGAGGACGCCGCGGCCGGGGTTACGGCCGGCGATGACGAATTCGAGGGCGGGGATGGCGGCGCGAAGGGTGGGGAAGATGTCGCGGGCGAACCAGATGGCGCCGGAGGAGTTGGGGAAGTAGTCGAGCTGGCCGACGAAGGCGAGTGAGGGATTCGCCGCGGCCGGCGCGGGGGCGGGGGTCCAGTAGTTGAAGTCGACGCCGTTGGCGATGATTTCGATGCGAGCGGCGGGGATGGACTGGCGGACGAGAGCGGCTTCGTTGCCTGTCATGAGGATCGTCGCGGCGGCGCGGGCGCAGGCGGATTGCTCGAACTTGCGGAGGCGTTGGCCTTCGAGGCGGTAGAGGAGCGGGAGGCAGCGGAGGCGGTCGTATTCGAACCACTTTTCGGAGTCGAGGTCGCAGAGGTCGAGGACGAGAGGGACGCCCGGGGGGGCGTGGGCGGCCATGGCGGCGGAGTAGACCAGGACGGCGTCGAGATCGTTGGTCCAGGATGCGGCGGCGAGGTGGCGGGCGAGTCCGCCATGGCGATAGTACTCGACGGTGAGGCTGCGGCCGAGGGCGTAGCGGACGGCGGCGCGGGCGAGGGCGGATTTGTGCGACAGTTGCGAGACGAAGACGGAGGCGAGCGAGGGGGCGAGGGCAAGGGTTCGGGCGGTTTCTTCGGGGGTGCGGGAGAGGCAGGCGAGGTGGACGCGGTGGCGGGCGGCGAGGCGCGTGAGGAAATGGTGGGCGCGGATTTTTTCGCCCTTGTCGGGGAGGTCGGGGGCGCAGTGGGAGAGGTAGAGGATGTTCATTGGACGGCGGGGATGATCTCGCCCAAGGGGCCGAATTCGAACTCGCTGAGCAGGCGGGCGGTCTTGCGCTCGAAGGCGGCGAGGCCGAGGTAGGTGCGGAGGCGGGAGATGACGCCCTGGGCGACTTTGGGCTGGGCGCGGTCGAGTTCCCAGGGGTGGATGTAGATGCAGGCGGGGATTTGGTCGATTTGGTTGAGGGTGCGGATGCCGGCGGCGGTGTAGCGATAGGGCAACATGCGGAGGTAGCCGCCGCCGCCGACGGGGATGTTGTTGCCGGGCGACAATTCGACGGCGGCGGGAGGGACTTCGACGATGCGGCCGGCGGGGGTTTCGAGGACGGAGGCGTGGCGGGGGAAGCCGGGGATGCCGTAGCGGTCGTGGTGGATGGGGTAGATGGAGGAGTCGTGGGTGAAGCCGAGGCGGGCGAGGACTTCGAGGGCCCAGGTGGAGCGCTGGGTGATGGAATAGCTGGGGGCGCGGTAGATGCGGGGGCGGATGGAGCAGGCGGCTTCAATGGCGTCGCAGGCGCGGTTGGTATCGGCGGCGAACTCTTCGGGGGTGAGATCGTAGACGAGGCGGTGCCCGAAGCTATGGCAGCCGATTTCGTGGCCGGCGGAGGCGATTTCGCGGACCAGGGCGGGTTCCTTTTCGGCGACCCAGCCGAGGATGAAGAACGTGGCGCGGGTGTTGTTGCGGGCGAGGAGGCGGAGGACGGTTTGGGTGCTGGGGACGACGCGGCGGTCGAAGGAGTCCCACTGATCCGAAGAAATGGAGCGTTGGACTTCGCTGGGGTGGAAGTAATCTTCGACGTCGACTGAGAAGATGTTGCGCACGTTAGAACCGGTGGATCAAATAGAATCGTAGCTCACCCGGCATGGAAAGTCGTTGGAAACAGGCATGGGACCGCTGGACGGCGCTGTTTGAAATCGGCGGCCGGGGGCGGATTGTGCCGATGGAGGGGTTGCGGGGGATTGCGATCCTGATGGTGCTGTTGGTGCACCATGCGACGCGGTTCGCCGGGTGGGCGGAGCCGGGATCATGGACGGCGGCCTATGCGGGGTTTGCCCATGCGGCGGGGCAGGCGGGGGTGGATCTGTTCTTCGCATTGAGCGGATATCTGGTGTATTCGCTGGCGCTTCAGAGGCGGGTGGGGCTGGGCGGGTTTATCGGCAGGAGGTTGCGGAGGATCTATCCGCCGTTTCTGGCGATGATGGCGGTCTATGTGGCGATGTTCGTGGCCATACCGGGGGTGGCGAAGTGGCCGGAGGGAGGCGAAGCGACGTATGTAGTGAGGAGCCTGCTGCTGCTTCCTGGCGTCTTTGACATGCCGGCGGTGATGACGGTGGCGTGGTCGTTGAGTTACGAACTGGCGTTTTACCTTGTGATGCCGCTGGCGGTGGTGGCGCTGCGGATGGAGAGGTGGCGACGGGTGGAGCGCGTGGGGCTGATCGCGGGACTGGCGGCGGTGTATGTGGCTGGGATGATGGCGTGGTTTCCGGGGCAGTTGGAGTGGATCCCGCTGAAGGTGTGGGACAGGCCACGGATCCTGCTGTTCGCGGCGGGGATGCTGGCCTGGGAGCAATTCGACAGTTTCAAGGACAAGAGGGCGGGGGGCTGGGCGCAGGGCCTGGCGGCGGCGCTGATGGCCGGGGCGGTGGCGGCGTGTTATCCGCTGGCCGATCCGGCGTACCAGCAGCCGTGGCCGTCGATTGTGAGGACGCTGCTGTTGGGGGCGGGCAGCTATGCGCTGATGCTGGCGTCGTTTTCGGGCGAGGGACGGCTGGCGGGGGCGCTGAGCGCGGCGGGGCTGAGGTGGCTGGGCAATTGCAGTTACTCGTTCTACCTGGCGCATTCGCTGGGGGTGCATGCGGCGGGGTTGCTGGCTGAGCGGGCGCTGCCGGCGGCAGAGTGGCAGGGGGCGGGATTCTGGCTGATGCTGCCGGTGACGGCCGTTTTGGCGTCGCTGGCGACGCTGCCGCTGTATTTGTTTGTCGAACGGCCGTTTTCGTTGCGCAGGCCGGCGCTTAGAGGCGGATGATCTTGGGCGAGTCGAAGGTTTTCATGGCGTTGCGGGTATCGACGATCAACGGGGCCTGGTCGAGGATGGCGGCGTAATCGAAGCCGGCGTGGTCAGTGACGATGACGGCGCAGTCGGACTCGGCCAGGGCGGCGGCGAGATCGCGGGAGGTCCAGGAGCGGCCGTCGAGTTTGAGTTTGGGGATGTGGGGGTCGGAGTAGGAGACCTCGGCGCCGAGTTTTTCGAGCAGCAGCATGATGTCGATGGCGGGGGATTCGCGCACGTCGTCGATGTCGCGCTTATAGCTGACGCCGAGGACGTGGATGCGGGAGCCGCGGACGGGTTTGGCGACGTCGTTGAGGGCGTTCTGGACCTTTGAGACGACGAACTGAGGCATCTGGCCGTTGATCTGGCCGGCGAGTTCGATGAAGCGGGCCTCGATGCCGGCCTGTTTGGTTTTCCAGGAGAGGTAGAAGGGATCAATGGGGATGCAGTGGCCGCCGAGTCCGGGGCCGGGGTAGAAGGGCATGAAGCCGAAGGGCTTGGTGGCCGCGGCTTCAATGACCTCCCAGACATTGATGCCCATGCGGTCGCACATGAGGGCCATTTCGTTGACGAGGCCGATGTTGATCATGCGGAAGGTGTTTTCAAGGAGTTTGACCATTTCGGCGGCGCGGGTGGAGCCGACGGTGACGACATGGTCGAGCGCCAGGGAGTAGAAGCGGCGGGCGACTTCGGTGCAGGCGGGGGTGATGCCACCGACGACTTTAGGGATGTTCTTGGTCTGGTAATTGGGGTTGCCGGGATCGACGCGTTCCGGTGAGAAGCAGAGGAAGAAGTCGAGGCCGGCCTTGAGGCCGTGCTGTTCGAGCATGGGGAGGACGAATTCGTCGGTGGTGCCGGGGTAGGTGGTGGATTCAAGGATGACGAGCGTGCCGGGCTTCATGTGGAGGGCGATTTCGCGGCAGGCGGCATCGATGAAGCTCATATCCGGGTCCTTGGTCTTGCGCAGGGGGGTGGGGACGCAGATATCGATGGTGTCGAGTTTGCGGATGGCGTGGAAGTCTGTGGTGGCGCTGAGTTTGCCGGCCTTGACGAGGGCGGCGACTTCGCCAGTGGGCACGTCCTGGATGTAGCTGACACCCTGATTGATGGACTGGACTTTATCAGCGCTGATGTCGATGCCAACGACGGTCTGGCCGGTTTTGGCGAGTTCGACGGCGAGCGGGAGGCCAACATAGCCGAGGCCGATGACGCCGCAGACGGCGTTGCGGGACTCGATTCTGGCGATCAATTCAGTGGCGGAAACAGGCAGTCCGGACAAAGGGGTTCCTCCCGAAACACCAAAGGTATCATAGGGAGGAAGTCCTAAAATGCGGTATAGGCGGGGGATT
>PNKE01000032.1 GCA_013822245.1 Candidatus Solibacter sp. | reverse complement strand
GAAAAAGGGGATCTGCTGCCGCAAACCTTCCCGTTGCCCGTTCGTTCGGTACTGCGTTCGGCCTGCATAGACAACCAGGACCCGCCAGCCGACACCGGCGAGCCGTCGCCGGTCTTCAGGTGCTGTTAACCGATGCGGACAGATCGTGTGTGAATAGAAGCGGACACGTTGACTCGCTAACGACACCGCCACGCCCGTCAATTGCCTGTGCCAAGTTTCTTCTGGTGATCATGGGCGGATGACTGTCTTTCGAACAGCCACGTTATCACGCTCGTCATAGACGCGTACGGCGACTGTCGCTTCGGCCGCATCCGGCTTTGCCGTTTCGGCGGCGTATTCGTGGCGAGGCGAGTCAGTCATCCGCGTGCTGGGCTTCACCGCGGTCCATTCGCCGCCGTTTACCGACATCTCGGCCGACTGCAAAGAGCTGAGCGCGTCCGATGCGCTGAAACGGACCACGAGCTTGCCGCCCTCGATACGCGCGGTCAATCCGGCAACTTCAGGCGGCGTGTTGTCGATCACAAACGCCTCGCTCTCGGCCACCGCTGAAAGCCCTTCGCCGGGGTAGTTGTCGTGACGGTCCGACGCCGTCACCCGCAGCAGGTAACGGCCATCGGCCCACGGCGCCGTCTCGAACGCGATGCGGTTCTCCTTCACATCGTCCTTGACGAGTTTCCAGACCTGCTCACCCTGGCCGCGGATCTCGACCTTATAGAGCAGCGTGTCACCGTTCAGGTCCGCCGCCTTCCAGCGCGCACCCTGCCAACCGTTGTCGAAGGTCATCGTGGCCGCGCCTGCCGGAGCCGTGTGAGGCGAAGGAGGATCGTCCTTGGCCGCCTGCCCCAGGGCCGGGAGGCTCAGCGTCGAGGTCGCGGCCAGACTGCCGGCCGCGGCCGGGAACTTGTAGTTGGGAGGCGTCATCTCGATGGGCCCGACCGTGGGCGCCACATTTTTCTGTTGATAGACCGCCTCCACCTTTTCGAGCACCGGCGATGCCGCACCCGCGGCCTTCATCGTCACGCGCCAGCCCAGATACCGCGCCGGCGGCGAAGCGATGCGCCCTGCGTTCAGCGGCGCCCACGCGCTCCAGAACTTGCGCGCCCGCTCGTCGTTGCCGCTGCGCGTTTCCACCGCGATCTGCCCGCCGTTGGCCGCGCCGGTCCAATCGAGGCGGCCCCAATAGGTGAACGCCTTGGCGTCGAACGATTCGCTTTCGACAACGGCCTCCGCCGCCAACGCCGGGCCCAGTTGATGCACCTGGCCCGGATTCGCGGTCGCCGCCAGAATCGCGCCATTCGCGAGCGCGACAAGCGCTGTCGCCTGCGGCGCTTCGAGATCGGCGATGCGGGTGTGCTCGTCCGCCGAGTCGATGCGATAGACACGTCCCTCATTGCCGGTGGCCGCATGGAGCACGCCCTTCGCGTCCACCGCCAGCGCGTAGACGATTTCGCGCGCGCTCGACCAGATCTGCTTCGGTTCGCCGTCGGCTTCGATCCTGTAGATCTCGCTTCCGCCGATGGCCAGCGCGCCGGGCAGCACCGCCGGCACGGCAACGCGCTGGGCCTGCGGCTGCTGGGCCTGCCCTGGAGGCTGCTCGGGCGCCGGCGGCGCCGCGCCCGCCGCTGCCGGACGGGGAATCACGGCCGGCGTCATCGGCGTAGTCGCAGCGCTCCGGGCGCCCGATGCCGCGACATAGACCACGCCATCCGCGCCCGCCGCCACGGCGGTCACTTCGCGCTTCGACGTCTGCAAGAGCAAGAACGCCTCGCCCTTCGAGTTGACGCGAATCACCGTGCCCGCCGGGTCGGTCCCTGAGATCACATTGCCCGCCGCGTCAATCGCCAGTGACCGGACGTGCGATTCGCCGGCGTCCAGCAGCACACGCGATTGACCCGCGGCGTTGATGGCCACGATCTGGCCCGGTTCGCCGGTGGCGGCATACAGGGCGCCCGACTTGCCGTAAGCCAGCGCCCAGATGTAGCTCGCCTTGGTCTCATGCAACACCGACGCCTGCCCGGCCTCCGTCACCCGATAGATCTTGCCCGATGGGCTCACGCCCGCCACCACGCCGCCCTTGGCGTCCAGCGTCAGCGCGAAGATCGATCCGCCCTCCAGCGTCGCCAGTTCGGTCGCCGCCGCTCCGCCTCGCGATACCAGGATCTTGCCGTCGGCGCCCGCCGCATAGACGTTGCCCCGCGCATCGGCTGCCACCGCCCACACCTGCGCCGCGCCGGCGTCGATCAGCAACTTCGACGCCGGAGCCAGCGTCACGCGGCCCGTGCTCGACAGAGCGGCATTGCGCAGATCGCCTTTCTCGTGTCCGGCGGCATCGCTCACCACCCACTTCTTCGTCTCCACCGCCCATGCGGCCGCGGCCAGCGACAGCGCGGCCAGCACAATCCAGTATCTCGATTTCATTCGCTTGGGTCTTCCTACTTCACCTTGAATCTCAACGCGAGATTGCCGCTGACAATCTCATCCGACTTCAGCAGTGTGCCGACGTTCACTGTCTCGGCCGCCGCCGTCACCGGCCGCGCCGTCCGGCCCGCCTGCATGGCGTTGATCACCGATGGCGGCAGCCCGCCCAGTTGCCTGTCGCCCGCATAGACGGTCGGGCGCGACTGCAGGAACGACACGTAGACATTGTCGTTGCCCTTCTCCTGGTTCATGATCGAGACCACCTCGGCCAGTTCCAGGCTGTTCCGGTTCACCATTGCCGCCATCGCCTGCGTGCGGTTCAGCGTGTCTCCATCGCTCACCAGCAGCCTGTGATCGCCGGCGGCCAGAGTCGCCGGGACCGGAATCTTAAACTCCCTCACCACGCGTTCTCCGCGCCAGCGCCGCAGCGCCACCTTGCCGGTCAGCGTTCCGCCGGGCTCCACGTCGGAGGAGTCCAGCCACGCGCCCTCAATGATTGACAGCTTGCGCTCGCCCGCCATCTTCAGTTTCGCCGTCACCCGTTTGATCCTCGGCGCGCTCTCCGGGTTCTGGAACAGCCGGTTGAACCGGTCGCCCCACCACACGGCCATGGCCATCGGCGCCGGCATCGGGCCGTCGCCGGTCACGGCCATCTGCTTCACCTTGAGCGGGCTGAGGCCGGTCAATTCCACGTCCCCCTCCAGCATGTAGGTGGCCTCGTCGGCGGCCGCGTCGTTCAGCCCCTGCAGCGAATTGAAAACGGTCAGCGTCATCAGGAAAGGCGTCCATTTGGGGTGGACGAAGATGTTGAAATTCAGCGTCTCCTTCAGCTTCGGCGTGTCAATTTCGAGCGTCACCGGGATGGTCTCGGCCTGCTCGCCGAGGATGCCCATGATGCCCGAGTGGCGGTCCTGCCGCAGTGCACCCGCGATTTCGGTCGCATTGGCAAACTTGTTCGGCTGGAGCTGAGAACTCAGCACCATCAGCACCTCGCCCTTCGCCATCGGCATGCTCACCGGACCCAGGTTGAAGAAGCTGTGGCCGAAACCGAGCACCCGCCGGCCATCATTGTAGGTCACCGTCCCGAGGCCCGTGATGTTCAGATCGCCCGACACCAGCACGCCAGCGATGGCATCACCGGGCGCCAGCGCCTTCTGCCAGCCCGGAGCGGGCGCCGAGCCCGTGGAGTTGCCCGCCGCGCCGCCCATGACGGCCTGAATGCCCATCTGGCGGAAGATGGACGAAAAGGCTTCAAGCGACTGCTGATGGAAGCCGGAAAACGTCAATGGTGTTTCGATCGCCACCATCCGCGGTCCCGAACCGGTCAGGTTCTCTGGAACAGCCAGCTCCGCCCTTGCCGAAGCGTGTTGCGGCGTCTTGGGCGAGGGCGGAGTGGTGGAGTCGATTTCGTTGATTTCGAGCATGTGCTCGATCGGCGTGATTCCACAGATGGCGTCGGGCGAGAACACGCTGATGCGCAGCGCCACCGCGCCGATCAGTTTTCCATCGACATACACCGGACTGCCGCTCATGCCGCCGGCGACGTTGGTCCGCGCCGCTTTGCCGCCGAGCTTCGCCAGAATCACATCCTGCTTCGGACCCCAGGCGTTCTTCCATAGCCCGATGATCTCCACCGGAATCGCTTCGGGTTCCGTGCCCTCAAAGACCGTCCAGGCCGTGCCCTTCATGCCGGGCTTGATCTCGGCGGACTTCATGATCGCCACCGGCCCGGCCGCCGGCTTGGCGGCGGGCTGAGCCCATGCCATACCGGCCACGGCCATCACGGAAAGGACGGCGAGAGCCGCTGCTTGCTTCTGCATCATCTGTTTCAATCGATCCATCCCCTAAGGCGAGGGTTGCTGTTTATATTATGAGGCACGCCGAATCCCGCCTGGCCGCCGGTTGACGCTTCAGCCCCCGGCGGCCTTATTCCGCTAAACTGGTCTCGCAACCGGCCCGGGTGGCGAAATGGCAGACGCAACGGACTTAAAATCCGTTGTTCCGAAAGGGACGTGTGGGTTCGAGTCCCACCCCGGGTACCACCTCAGTCACAACCACCGCGCCCAGCCGAACCCCGCCGCCATCCCGACCACGAACCCCGCCTCCCGCAAACCCCATACCCGACGGCTTCCGCCTGGCCAGTCGCCCGTAAACCCGCGCGCCAGCATCGCCTGATACACCCGGTCAGACCGGTTCCAACTCCTCAGCAACAACGCCCCGAACATCTGCCCTTCGCTGTGGAACCTCTCCATCAAACCCATCGCGTTCACCGTCCGGCTCGCCCGCGCACGCCTCATCCGCCGCAGTTCCTCGCCCATCAGGTGGACATACCGCTCCATCAGCGCGATCACCGATCCCACAGCGTTCGGCATTCCCATCCGCCGCATCGCCCGCAACAGCGACGACACCGGCGTCGTCGACGTCAGCACGGCAAACAGCAGGATCACGATGCCCGCCTTCGCCGCCACAGCCAGCCCCGCGGTCTCATCGCCCGCCTGCCACGCCCGCGCCGCGCCCGACAGCAACACCACCGGCGACACCGCCAGCAGGCGCTTCGCAACCACCCCCAGCGGCGCCTTGAATCCCATCAGCAGAACCGCCGTCATGGCTCCGAACACCGCCAGATTCAATGGCTGCCAGCCCGGCGTGGTCGCCACCACGATGCCCGCGGCCAGGAAGGCGATCAGCTTCGCCGCCGGGTCAATCCCGTCATGCACTCCCGTCACGGCCATCCTCCCCCATGAATGCGGATTCAAGCGCCGCCGGCCTGGTTCTCGCCAGAAACCCAACCGTCACCGACGTGATCACTCCCTCAAGCACCGCCACCCCCGAATACAGCCCGGCCAGGGCCAGAAACCCCTTTCCATAGCCCGCCAAAGTGAACTCCATGCCCACCAATCCCGCCGGGACCGCGACGCCAACAAAACCCGCCGCAAATCCTCTCACCGCCGCATTCCCCATCCTCACCCGCCACAGCAAACCCGCCAGCAGCGCCCCCGCGCTCATGTTTAGCGCATTCACCCCCAGCGCCAGCAACCCGCCATGCTGGAACAGCAATGCCTGCAGCAACAGCGCCGAAAACACCACCGCCACCGACCTCACCCCAAGCACTATCCCAGCCAGCCCCAGCAGTCCAACATGAATCGCCGTCCCCGCCGCCGGGATGTGGACCAGCGATACGGCAAACAGCGCCGATGCCAGCAGCCCCATCTTCACAATCTCGGCCGGCTGCGCCTTGCGCCCCGACCAGTAAATCAATGGATACGTCACCGCATGGGCGGCGCCACACCAGGCCAAGGGAAAGATGCCGTCGGCGATATGCATCCTTCTACCAGCTCACATACGTCGCTGTGCTCAGATTCGTCGTGCCGTCAGCCGGCCCTGCCGGGGCAGGCCATGTGCCATGCGCCCCCGCTGTCGGGCAGTCCGCAAAACTGCCGCGCCCGGCCTTCTGAACAACCGATGATGTCACCTTGAAGAAATGCTCCGTACGTCGCGAATGGTAGCACGAATGTCAAATTCGCGATACTGTGAGTCATGGTCCGGTCCATCGTCCGCCTGCTGCTCCCCCTTCTCTGCGCCCTCGCATTGCAGGCCCACGACCTCTCTCTCCAAATCGAACTCTCCCCGCCGGTCGTCCTTGTCCACGCCGTATATGGCGGCGGCCAGCCGGTGGCCAACTCAAGAGTCTATGTAGGCTCGCCGGTCGAACCAGACAAGCTACACCAGACCGGTCTCACTGACTCGCTCGGCTACTTCGCCTTCCGCCCCTCCTCCCCCGGCGATTGGCTCATCGCGGTCGACGACGAGATGGGCCACCGCCAGGAGATGACCATCCAAGTCCCCGATCCCTTCGCCGCCGCCTCGTCCGCTCCCGCCCCCGCCGGGCCATCGCGCTTTGATCGCGCCCTGCTCGGCATCGCCCTCATCATCGGCATCAGCGGTCTCTGGTACGGACTCCGCACCCGCCGCGCCTGATTCAGGACGGTTCGTTTGGTTGCAGTTCGTTCCACACCCGGCTGTAGAAGTAGAAATCCAGCCCGTGCCGGCTCAGCAACTCCCGGTTCCTTGCCACTTCGATCGCCTCGCCGTCGGCATCGATCACCCCTGCGCCCATGACGATCATCCGCCGGCAGCATTGCAGCGCCGGCAGGATCTCGTGCGAAATCAGGATCACCGTCACAGGCAGATCGCGGATGATCTCGGCCAAGTGCTCCACCATCGCCGGGTCCAGGTTGGCGAATGGCTCGTCAAACACGATCAGCCCCGGCCTCATCGCCAGCACAGCCGCCAGCGCAGCCCGGCGCTTCTCGCCATGGGACAACTCGTGGTTCAGCCGCTTCTCAAAGCCTTCGAGCCTGACCACCTCCAGCGCCGCCTCCATCCGCTCGGTCGCCTCGTGCTCTGAAAGCCCCTGGTTCAGCGGCCCGAACAGGACATCCTCGCCCACCGTCGGCGTGAAGAGCTGATCGTCCGGATCCTGGAAGACGATCCCCACACGGTTGCGTACGTGGGAAAGGTTGGACTTGTCCACCCGCCTTCCGTCGATCCGAACTTCGCCGCCGCTGGGCAGCAATATCCCGTTCAGATGCAGCGCCAGCGTCGATTTGCCCGCCCCCGACCGCCCGGCCAGCAGCACATGCTCGCCCGGCTTCAGCGCGAGCGAAATCCCCCGCAGCACCTCGCGCCCCGACGCATACCGGTGCCGCAGACCGTCGATCTCCAACGCGCACGCCACCGGCCACGGCCTGCCGCCGCCGTTGTTGCCGGGTCTGGGGTCGATGTTCTTCGTCATGTCGCCGGCGCGCAACCGCCTCAGATCAAGTCTACAGAAGCCAGGGCCTTGCCCACCCCGTCTGCCCTGCTTGCGGCCGATTGTACTCCGCCCGGCCGCCCCACCTTGCCGCACACCCGCATCACCGCCGCCTGGGAGGGCAGCCTGATCCTCTTTGATGTCGCGGACTTCCATGTTACGGCCGGCGGAAGAACCTGTGGCCGGTCCCTGTGGCGCCAGCCGTTGACCTGACGCGGCTCATTTCTTCAGAACGAGTTCCCACTCCTGCTCCTGCGGCGGGTACTGCCCTTTCATTTCGCCTTTCGGGACCAGCGTGAACTTCGCCGCGATCCGGGCCGGGTCGTTCAATGGGAGTGTGTCGTGCGGGTTGGTGTCGATTTCCGTCGTCCCGAAGAAGAACCCCGGGGTCTCCTCCTCTTTGTAGGGGCCGCTCCTGGAATTGACGCATTACAGGCGAACATCCCCGACGCCACCCAACGCCACAGACATCGAATAGGTCCGCTTGCCGTAATTCAGATTCCATACGCCTGCCGCCCCCATGGGAACGGTGACAGGCGCGGCGAGCCGGCACTTCCATGACGTGATCTGGCCGGCGGAATTGGCGGAAGCGTTGCGCTCCTCCAGATCCCATTGCGTGATGGTGACCTTCGCGCTGGGCTCGTCCATGTCGTTGATGTTGATGACGGCTCTTGATGGGTTGCCGTCCGTCACCGGGATGCTCATCTTGACCTCAGCCCTGCATGCGACCCGCTTGGTCTCCCCGCCGATCTCCGTCCCGGCGATCTTAACCGTCGCCATGTAGGTCCCGTGCGCCTTGCTTTGGCCCCAAGCCGGTTGGGTTCCCCCGGCGAAACCAGCGGCCAGAATTGCAGCCACTGAGAGCACGGTACTTCCCATTGGAGTCAACATCCCTCGCGTCATCATCTCCTCCGGAACAAAATCCGCAGCTTCTTCAGCCCCAGCCCATACTCTACACGACGCCCTGCGCCTGCCCGTCCTGACGTTATTCTGATGATCTACGGAATCCTTCGGTCACGGGTTGCCGCCGTTTCCTCCGGCGCCGGTGCTGATGCTGACTCCGGCGTTGGGCCTCGGATCGCCGCCACTAGAGCGGCCCAGCGCCGCCGCGACACATCCAACGTCCTGCCGCCGCGCACCACCGCCTGCCCGCCCGCCCGTGGCATTGGCCGGATCTGCTCCACCACCGCCAGCCGCACCATGGCCGAGCGCGACACGCGCACG
The DNA here is from genome assembly GCA_013822245.1 of Candidatus Solibacter sp. Classification (GTDB taxonomy): domain Bacteria; phylum Acidobacteriota; class Terriglobia; order Bryobacterales; family Bryobacteraceae; genus PNKE01. The sequence goes on along the minus strand of PNKE01000032.1, from coordinate 131,097 downwards.
AACTGGACAGGATCAAGACGCTCCTCCAGATCGTTCAGCGTCAGATCCAGGTAGTAATCGTAGACGCCACCGTCCGGCTTTCGCCCAAATAGCCGGGTATGTCCATCCTCGGAGATGATGCAGTCCACCTCGCCGCATTCCACCACCGTCGCATGGCCGCCACACTTCACCAGCAGCCTCCGTACCCTGGGCAGCAACTGCGGGCTCCGCTCCTCGGCCAACCGCCTCACTGATTCCGCCAGCCGCTCGCTTGTCACGGGCTTCAGCAGGTAGTCGGCCGCGTCGAGGCGGAAGGCCTCCACCGCGTAGTGGTCCCACGCCGTCACGAACACGATCCTCGGCCGGGGCGGCTTCAGCGACGCCGCCACTTCGAGCCCCGTCGCCTCCGGCATTTGAATATCGAGGAAGATCGCGTCCGGCTTCAACCTGTCGGCCTCGGCCAGTGTCGACCAGCCGGTCCCGGCCTCGCCGCGGATTTCCACATTGGGGTGTGCGGCCAACAGTCGCCGAAGCCGCGCCCGCGCAGGCGCTTCATCGTCGGCGATCAATACCCGGATCATGCCGGGATCTCCAGCAACGCAACCGTCAACCCGCGCGTCTCGTCCCGCTCCAGCCTGACCGACGCCCGCGCGCCGTAGTGCCGCACCAGCAACTCGCGCAGGATCTCAAGTCCGCGCCCCGTCGCCTGCGCTCCCACCGCGAGTCCGGGTCCGTTATCCGCCACCCGCAGCCTCACCTTGCCACCCGCTCGCTCAGCGCTCACCTCAATCCGTTTCGGCGGCGTGGCTTTCGATACGCCGTGCTTGAAGGCGTTCTCCACCAGGATGTGCAGCGCCATCGACGGAATGCGGAATCCCCGCAACTCGCCGGGCAGATCAATGTCCGCCTCCACCACGCCGAACCGCGCCCGCTCCACCTCGATCGCATCCTCGACGAATGCGAACTCCGCCTCCAGCGCCGTCCACTCTGACCGCGACCGTTCGAGCGCGTGGCGGAAGATCGACGCCAGCCGCAGCACCGTCGACTCGGCCAACTCCGGCGCATCATGAATCAGCGATGCCACCGTGTTGAGCGAGTTGAACAAGAAGTGCGGATTGATCTGCGCCTGCACCGCCCTGATCTGCGCCCGCCTGGCCTCGATCGCCGTGCCCAGGCTGGCCGACAGCGTGCCAAGCAGTTCGTAGTCTTCGCTGAACAGCGGCCGCCGGTCCGGGCGTTGATGCAACGCCGCCCAACCGGTCCGCCTCCCGCCGGCGGTGATCGCCGCGCAGCCCGCCATGCCGGCCGGCGCCAACTCCGCCAACCGGATCTCGGCCCTGGTCCCGAAGATCTCGCCCAAGGCCACAGCGGCCTGTTCGATCAGCGTCGCTTCGGTGGTGGCGGCATCGATGCGGGCCGCGAACAGCGCCTGCGCCCTCAACGCCGGCATCGGACGCCTCAGTATCGTCCGGTCCAGCCATCCGCCAACCACCCTCAGCAGCGCCGGGACGATGTACAGCAGCGGCAGCAGCAGCAGCACCTTGGTCAGCGGGCTTAGCCCCGGCGGAGCCAGTGTCAGCGCGCCCGCCAGAATAGCCAGTGCGATTGAGTAGTAGGCCGCCCATTTCACGAACAGGTCCAGAAACAGGAACCGCCGCCTCTCGTAGCTTTCGACAAACAGAAACGCCAGCGGCAGCGTCCTCATCGCCAGCGTCAGCCACGGATTCCGCGTCCACAACGCCAGACCCGCCACCACGCACGCCCCGGCCGCGAACCACAGCCCTGCCGCCCCGCCCGGCCGCATCGCGGCCAGCAACGAGAAGGCCAGCAGGACGCCATACGCCCCCGCCAGTGCACCCGTGCCGTCCGGCTCTCCTCCCCCCGTCCGTAGCCAGACCGCGGCCAGCGCCAGCACCCCCGCCAGCATGATGTTCACCCACAGTCCCGGCCTCCCGCCCAGCCTGTGCAGCAGCGGCGGGAAAAGACAGGCCCCGGCCAGCAATACCAGGAAGTCCGACGTCATCAGGTTCAGGACAAACCAGCCGGCCAGGCAGGCGAACAGCAGCGGATAGAACGTCAGCGGCCACGGCCAGTGCGGCAGTCTCCGCTGGCGCACCCACAGCAGGATCAACCCCAGAAAGGACAGGGCGCCAAATGCGAAAATGATCTTTCCCGCGGCTGCGTGCACTTCAAGCGTCATCTTAATCGAATGCGCCCGCGCCCCGCGTACATGCTTGTCAGCCGCCCATCGCCAGCACCAGCGGCATCATGATGGCGTAAAAGATCAGATACGCGCCGCCAAGCCCGGCCAGGATGTCGCGTGTCCGGTTCGTGGGCGCGCGCAGCGACTTGATCTCGCCCGCCGCAATCACCCGCTCGCCGGCCTCCGCCGCGGTCGCCGTCATCACCGTCACCGCCTCCGGCGTCACCTCCAACAGCCGCCCCCTCACCTCCTCTCCACTCGTCAGCCGCACAATCACCACGCTGCCCGAACTCATCTTCGACGCCTTCGCCATCACCGGTTCCCCGGCCGGCATCGCCAGCGCAGCCATCAACAGGATCGCCATCAAACGGAGGATCATCGTCGACTCCTTCATGACATCCCCAACACAACCGCCCCCACCACCATCATGGCGCTCACCACGGCCCCTACGCCGGCCAGGAAGTTCTTGAACACAGCCGGGCGCTGTTTGAAGCTCTTCATGTCGTCGAACTTCACTATCACCGGCGCGATCGCCTGCGCCTTCTTCACTGGAATCACGGTGACTCCCTCGCGCGTCACGCCATACAGCCGCCCCTTCAACTTCCCGCCCCTGGTCAGGACGATTTCCACCACCGCCAGGTCAGGCGTCTGCGCGGCCGCCACCCTCGGCGCCAGCGGCTCTGCCATCGCCGGCAACGCCAGTCCCATTGTCATCAGGAGGCTCAACAGCCATGAACGGTTTCGGTTTTCGGGTCTCATCCGCCTCAGGATGGCCGAGGACCACCGCACGGGAAAGCCCGAAACGGATGAACGGTTTCCTGGCGCCGATGAGCGGGACTTTCCGGTGCCAGCGCCGCTGCTGCCGGTCCTACCGCGCCGGTGAAACGCCCAGGTCCGGCTCGCCGCCGACGGCCCGGCGCGAAGCTTCCGCGATTTGTTCCGGCGTCAGGTCCTCGATCCGCTGCGCCATCGCCCAGTGGTGGCCGAAGGGGTCAAGCAACATACCGTAACGGTCGCCCCAAAACGTATTCTGCAGCTCCATCCCGATCCGGCACCCCGCCTTGCGCGCCCGCTCCCAGGCCGCATCGACGTTCGTGCAATACATGTGGATCGTCACCGGCGTGCCTTCCAGCGTCTCCGGCCCCACCACGCCCCACTGCGGAAACTCCTCGTTCAGCAGCAGCATCGAATCGCCGATGCGCACCGCCGCGTGCATCACCTTGCCGTCCGGCGTCCGCTGGATCCGCTCCGTCACCGCGCCAAACGCGTTGGCATAGAAATCCAGCGCATCGTCGGCGTTCTTCACCACGATGTGCGGCGTCAGCGTGTGGAATCCATCGGGGACCGGCTCTACTTCTTTGCGCATGGCGTCCAAGTTCATCAGCATACCTCTAAACCGAAGTTCCACCACCCTGCGCCGGCGCGCCGGCATCCGGCGACGAAGCTAACCCCGGAAGCGGCCGCGGTAGGACCACAGGCCCAGCGCCGGATTAGAGATATAGAAGATCTCTTCGCCGTCGACGATGTTGACGCCGTCCATGAGTTTCGCGGGGTCGTACTTACGGGTCATCTCGTCGAGGGCGGCGTATTGGAAATTGACGCCCTCCACCTCTTCGCGGGTCAGATGGCCGGGGCAGTAGGTGATGGAGAAGCGGCCTTCCGAGGAGCCGTGGATGAGGTGAGCGGCGGCGCTGAGATTGCCGGCCAGATCCTCATTATCCCTGACGGCCTGAAGCACTTTGGGCGTGCCAACGTAGCCGTATTTGCGGATGAGTCTGTCGATCGCCGGGTCTTCGCCAAATTCGCGGACGCCGGGCGCGAGAACGATCAATTCACCATCATCGGCCAGCGCCATGCGCGTGCGGTAGACCGACTTGTTGCCGAGCCAGGTGCTCTTGAACTCGCTGGGGTCGAGGAACACGACGGCCTTGCGGATCTCGGTATCCAGCATCTGGAAGTTGACCTTGAGGCTCAATTCCGATGCCTGCTCGAAACACTCGATGCCGTCGCCGGCATAGAGGCCGCGCAGGGCCAACCGGCCGGCCCCGTTCTTTGAGATCACGGTCTGGATGTAGACGATGGGCAGGTGGCCGGCGAAGTTGTCGGAGGCGTAGTTGAGCACGCGGCGGACGGGCGTGTCGGCGCGTCCCATGATGCGCTCCATGCCGTAGACCGCGCCAAGGAAGTGGCTCTTGTTGATGCCATCGGCGCCGCCGGTGCCGACGAAGATGTTCTTGTTGTAGTTGGCCATGCCGATGACTTCATGCGGCACCACCTGGCCGATGGAGAGGATGAGGTCGAAGCCGCCCTCGACCAGCAGACGGTCGACCTGGGCGGGCCAGTCGAAATCGAGCATCCCGTCGGAGACCTGTTTGACGTAGTGGCCGGGCACTTCGCCGAGTGTGACCAGTCCCTGGCGCCAGTCGTGGACGCGGAACAGCGATGCGGGCACGCCTGGGAACATGTGCTCGATCTCGCGGGCCGACATGGCGAAGTGGGTGCCGAGGGCGGGCAGGATGTCGGTGAGGCGCTCGCCGTAATAGTCGTAGACATAGCGGGTGATTTCGCCGGCGCGCGAGTGGTAGCGGGTATAGTCGGGCGGGATCGCCAGCACCTTGCTGCGCGGGCCGAGCGCGTCGAGCGCGCTGAAAACGGCCTGCTTCAATTGTTCGGGCGTAAATTCCGAGGTCTCCGACCCGGCGGCGTAGTAGAGGCTCATCGCCACCAGTCTATCAGCCGGCCGCTTTGGCGGGTCCGTCATCGCCTCGTTGCGATAAGATGAGAGGGATTCCCTTTTCAATGCAGGCCTTTCTCGAATCGCTGGAACCGGGATCGCGCGACTATGCCTTGGCGTCGGCGCTTGACCCGGCGCGTCTGCCCGCACATATCGGCATCATTATGGACGGCAACGGACGCTGGGCCAACCGCCGGTTTCTGCCGCGAGTGGCGGGTCACAGAGCGGGCGTGGATTCGGTGCGGACGACGGTGGAGACTTGCGCGATGGCGGGCATTGAAGTGCTCACGCTTTACGCGTTTTCAATCGAGAACTGGAAGCGTCCGCGGGCCGAAGTCGAGACGCTTTGGCGGCTGCTGCACTTCTACCTGGGCCAGGAACTGGACCGGCTGTGCAAGAACAATGTCAGCCTGAAGGCCATGGGGCGCGTGGAGGCCCTGCCGGCGGCGGTGAAAAAGGAATTGCAGGCGGCGATCGACGCCACCGCGGGCAACACCGGACTGACGCTGAATCTGGCCATCAACTACGGCGGCCGGACCGAGATCGTCGACGCCGTCAACGCCCTCATCGAGGACGCCCGCCGTGCCGGATCGCTTGCCTCGCTGCACGTGGGCGAGGAGGACATCGAACGCCATCTCTATACCGCCGGCCAGCCGGAACCCGACCTGTTGATCCGCACCTCCGGCGAGATGCGCATCTCCAATTTCCTGCTCTGGCAGGGCGCTTATTCTGAACTCTATATCACCGATACATGCTGGCCGGACTTCAGCCGCACGGAACTGCTCGAGGCGCTGGCCGACTACCAGCGCCGCCACCGCCGCTTCGGCGGCTTGCAGCCGGCGGCGGAGACTTCCGCGAAACCCGCCCGGGTGGATGAAGCCGTCAGCCTCCCCACCTCATGAAGCGGCTCATTACCGGACTGATCCTCACCCCGTTCTTCTTTTATGTTGTTGCGCTCGGACCCTCGTGGGCGTTTCTGATCTCGCTGGCCGCCGTAGGCCTGTTCTGTCTCTACGAATACCTGGGCATCCTCGCGGCGCGCTTCCCCGAATACGAGAGCATGCAGCGCAACCCCGCGCTCTACGCCGCCGGGCTGTTTCTGTTGATTCTGCCTTCGGGCGAAGGCATCTTGCTGACGCTGCTGGCGCTGCTGCTCATGGTTCTGGTGCTGCGCATGAAGGATCTGGCCGGGGGACTGCCGATGGCGTCGGGGGCGGTGCTGGGCGTGGTCTACATCTTTGGATCATGGCGGGCGGGCGTGCTGCTGCGGGCGATGGACCCGTGGTGGATGCTGTTCGCCCTTGCCATCAACTGGCTGGGCGACACGTTCGCCTTCTACGCCGGCAGCGCGTTCGGCAAGCACAAGATGGCGCCGCGGGTGAGCCCGGCGAAGAGTTGGGAGGGCGCCGCGGCTTCGTTGGCGGCGGGCATCGTCTTCGGCTCGGCGTTCATCCTGTATAAGTTTCCGAACGTTGGCCTGGGCCGCGCCATCGTGCTTTGCGCGGCGGCCAACATCGCCGGTCAGATGGGCGATCTGGCGGAATCGGCGCTCAAGCGGGGGGCGGGGGTGAAGGACAGCGGCAACCTGCTGCCCGGCCACGGCGGCTGGCTCGACCGCGTCGATTCCTCGTTGTTCTCGGTGCCCGTGGTTTACTGGTTGCTGTCCCAGCAGTGGTTCATCAAATGATCTTCGACGCCATCGAGTTCGCCGCCGCCGCCCATCACGGCCAGTACCGCAAAGGCACAACGATCCCCTACCTCATGCATCCGCTGTCGGCCGCGCGCACAGTGATCGACGCCGGCTGCCCGGAATACGTCGTCACAGCCGCCATTCTCCACGACATCATCGAGGATACACGCCACACCGTCGACGATATCCGCGCCCGCTTCGGCGATCGCGTGGCCGAACTCGTCGATGCCTGCTCGGAACCCAATCATCACGGCGCCTCCTGGGAAGAACGCAAGCAGAATACTCTCGACACCCTGGCAGCCACAACCGACCAGGAAGTCCTGCTGGTGGCCATCGCCGACAAACTCGACAACATCCGTTCCATCCGCGAGGACTTCGCCCTGCGCGGCGAACTCACATGGAACCGCTTCAAGCGCGGCCGCGACCAGCAGGCCTGGTATTACCGCTCCCTCAGCGAGGTCTTTTCGCGCCAAATGGCCGCGGGCGCGGGACAGCGGCTTGCGCGGCTGTTTGAAGAGGAAGTCCGGCTCGTTTTCGGAGGCCGTTAGCCGGACGGGCTAATGGTTCCGCGCCGCCGCTTCTCGCCATGGCATCAGCACCCGGATCCTCCCGGTTCGCTCCATCTCGGCCCGGACATCGAAGCTTCGCATGATGCCCGCGCCCGCGAGCCTCTCAAGCAGCGGATCAAACGGCGCGGTGTAGCCCCACGCAAGCGGAATCAGCCGCGGACCGAACTGGTATTCCACTTCCGGCGCGTCGGGTTCGAAACCGGATGAGTAGTTCTGGCGGACGGTGACAACCAGCCGCCCGTCCCGGACCTGAACGTGCGTGGGAACGGGGAATTCCGCCGTCTGCCGAGTGAACTCGGTGGCCGGCAACAGGATGCGCCCCACCTCCTCGCCGCCGCCCAGACCGCTGATCTGGAAATCCGGATCGGCTTCCCTCGCAGCCCCTTTCACAAGGTAGGGGTCGAGCACCACCACCGTCGCTTCTCTGTTCGCGTTCGAGATGCCCGCCAGGTACAACTCGTGCCGGCCGTCGCTCTCCAGATCCGCCACGGCGCCGGTGAAAAAATACCCGCTGTGCCAGTATTCGCCCAGCAGTTTGCCATGTAGCGAGAGAATCGAGACCTGCGCCGGATGCTCCAGGTAATGGACGCTGACCACCGCGATTGCGCCAGGCTGGCGGTTGCGCCCAGGGATGGGAATGACGGCCCGGATCGTGTAGGGGGGAGAATACTCCGCCTTCCGGTCCCGCACCGTCCGGCCAGGGCGGTACTTCCAGCGCGGGGTCCCATCGCTTTCGAAACAGTACAGCTCAGAGATGTGGAAGGCGCGGTATCGGTGGAAATTGGTGAACAGGACCTCTGTTCGGCCGTCGCCATCGAAATCCCCCACCATCGGCCGGGTCAGTTCCCGCTGGTCGGGCCGGGCGGCCGTGCTCCAGTAAGCGTCGGGCAGGTTCGGAAACGCATATTGCCATACCACGCGCCCGCCGGCGTCCCGGGCGACGAGGTTCCTGCCCCTGAGTTCGGCTGCTTCAGGCTCAGCGCCGCCCGGCCAGAGCCAGATGGCCGCCGCAGAGGCCGCCAGCAGCATCGTTGCTCCGGCCACCCAGGAGACGCCGGGCTGCATCCGCACGGCCGCGGCCGGCCGCTCGTTTCCGCGCCTCGCCCGCTGCGCCGCCATCCATGCGTCGAGTTCATCGGCGTAGGCGAAGACCCGCTTCGCCGATCCGGTCTCGCGATGGACGGGCAGCCCCAGCGTGGACTCCCACAATTGGGCCGTCCGCGGCGTGACCTCATAGTGTGCGGCGATACCCTTCCAGCCGCCGATCACCACCCGCGGATCGCCGGCCTGCACTGGTTCCATGTCCGGATTCATCGCGCCTTTGACCAAATTACACCGCCGGGCCGCTTCCCAACAACGGAGCGGATCGATCCTTCCCCGCGGCCGACGGAAGCCCTGCCCGATCTCGCGAGCCTCCCCATACGCCGGGCGCGGGTATCAATCGCCGGCAGCGGCATGCCCCGCGCCCGCGCAGGACTCCTCCCGCCAAGGCACAACCACTTGCACCGCCTCCACCCGCCTGGCGTCGGCTTCGGTGTCGTAGCGCTTCACCCTGCCCTGGTTCACCAGCCTTTCCTTCAACGCCGGAAACGTCCGCGCATAGTCCACCCGCGGGTCTCGCAGCGACAGGTCCACGCTGTAGTAGATGATGGCCGTCCGCTCGGCCCCGGCGGGCGGGCCGCTCTGTGAAACGCTCACATGCACTCTGCCGCCCCGGATCCGGATGTCAATCGGCACTGACGCCGTGCCCAATTGCCTCGCCAGTTCCGAAGCGCTCAGCCGGATGCGGGCAACCACGGAACCCTTGGAGCGCGGAGCCAACTGATAGGCCGGATCCGATTCACTGGACGCGCCGCTCAGTTTCTGCGGGTCCAGCACGATGATCTCGCTCGCGCCCGTCGCCGCATGCTGCGCCGCAAGGTACATCACCACCCCGCACCCGCCCGCGGCGGTGACTTCAGCATGCAGGATGTGGCCGCTGTGCCAGTACTCCCTCAGCACCTTCCCGCGCGGCGAAAGCACCGCCACCTGCGATGCATACGATCCGCGCTGGTTGCTCACCGCGATCAGCGCCGGCGGCCTGCCTGCCTGCCGCGGAACGGTGAACAGCATTCGGATATCAAAAGGACCACCCGTCATTCGCCCGGACGCGGTCTCAGCCGTCCGCACGCGGTAGTTCCACTCCGGACTCCCGTCGGAATCGAAGGCGTGGACCTCCGGAATCCCGTCCTGCTCATCCTTCGGCCAATAGACTGCGACGACTTCGTTTGCGCCGTCGCCGTCGAGATCCTCGACCACCGGCATCGTCCTGTATTCCAGCACCCCCTCCGGAGGGGCCAGCCACCTTCGCCAGAGGGGTTTCGGGAAGGCGTGTCTCCACAGGGTCTCGCCATCCCGGCCAAGCGCGATCAGATCTCGCCCCTCGACCGCCCAGGACTCAGGCCGCGGACGGGTGTGAACCCAGATATACGTCGCAGCCACCGCCGTCATCGAGAGCGCGGCGGCCGCGGCCCACACCCGAAACCGGCTGCTTCCCTCTGGTTTTCCCGGAGGCTCGATCTCAGGCCCGGCGCTTATGCGCCAGGCATCGAGTTCGTCAGCGTAGGCATACACCCGCCCGCGCTCTCCCGGCATCCGGTGAATGGGCAGGCCACGGTCGAGTTCCCAGTGCTGAACGGTGCGGACCGACACGCCAAAATGGCCGGCAATCGCCTTCCAGGACCTGTACACAGGGCGGCCCTCCCGCTGTCCCGCCTCGGTTGAGGATGAGTACTCCATTCCTAGATGGATACTACACGGATTGTAACCTCACCGGGCAGGCGCCGGGAAGACGAATCGCCGCGGCGGACACCGGCGGCTGTGTGCCCGCGGCCGGATGTCTCAGCGGGCCGGGTTTCCGCCGCGCCAGGGGGTGACGGCCACGGCCTGCTTCATCTTCTCGAGGTCGGCGTCGAGGTCGTAGGGTTTGATCCTGCCGGTCCGCACCAGTTGGTCGTAGATGCCCTTGAAGTTCCAGGCGTACTCGACTCCGAGCGGCTCCAGCCGGGGGCCGAACTGGTGGAAGACGCCGGGCTTGTAATCGAGATCAGGGCGGTTCAGCGTGTGCTCGGCGCCGACGAAGATCCGTCCGGACTGCGGGGACAATCCGGAGGGTTGGAGGGGATCGCCGAGTTGCCTGTTTAGCTCCGATGCCGGGAGGATGACGCGGCCGAGTTCGCGGGGCGGGCCGAGGTTGAGCAACTGGTAGTCGGGATTGGACTCCCGCGAGGCGCCGCCGAAGTCCTCCGGATCGAGCGCGATGAGGGAGGCGGTCCTGGTGGCGTTGTGGCAGGCGAGCAGATAGAGTTCGGGTTTCGAATCCCGGTCCAGGTCGGCCGCCGAGACGAAGGCGATGTGGCCGCTGTGCCAGTATTCGCGCAGCACCTTGCCCTGGGGCGAGAGCGCCACGATCTGGCTTGGGTAGAAAACGCTGTGCGCCGCGACAACGAGTAGGATGGGCGGCTTGCCGGCGGGGCGGTCCATGGCGATGACCATGCGCACGAGGAAGGGCATCGGGAACTGCTCCTTGCGGGTCTCGACGGGCCTGCCGGGCCGGTACCGCCAGCGGACGTTGCCGCCGGAATCAAAGCAATACACCTCGCTGTCGATCAGTCCTTTTGGGTCGGATGAATAGGTGAACAGGACTTCGCGCGTTCCATCGCCGTCGATGTCTCCGATCCAGGGTCGGGTTTCGACGAAAGGCGTCCAGGCGCCGCCGGTCTCCCACATGGGGACGATCTGTTTGGCGAATTCATGGCGCCAGATGACCTCTCCCGCCGGGTTACTTACGACGAGGGTGCGGCCGCTGATTTCGTAAGCCGAGGGGACGGGATGAGGGCGGTTGACAAAGGACAAAGCCGCCACGGCTGCGGCAACAACGCCGAAGGCGGCCAGCGAGACGAGCAACCAGGGCTTCCGGGGCGATCGGGCAGGGGCGGCCGCGCTGGGCTCCGTCAGGGATTCGGCGGCGTGAGAGAGTTCACCCTTTGCCCAGCCTTCGAGTTCATCGATGTAGGCGTAGACCCGGCCTTTGACGCCGGGCATGCGGTGAACGGGGAGACCACGTTCGGCCTCCCAGATCTGAGTGGTCCGGACAGTGACGCCGAAATGGGCGGCGATCTCCTTCCACGAGGAGACAGTTTTCCGCGACTGCCCAGGCTCAGAAACCATATGCCGCTCGAAATGTGAGTATACATTACGGCAAACGGGATGGTAATGTCCCAAAATGAGTGAACCAGCGGCAATCCTCGGCCTTGCCGATGGCGTGAAAAGTTGAAGACCCGCCATGCGGCGGGCCTCCTGTGGTTAGCAGCGAACGGAGATCAAGTCCAGGACCAGCCCTTGCGGAGGAAGGGCTTGAGGTACTGATTGGCGGCGTTGTTGTTTGTAAAGCGCATTTTGACGGGATCGTATTCGAGCTTGCCATCGACGCGAAGGGCGGCTACGCCGAGCAGCATCCACTCGACGAAGGGCGAGGCGGCGTTGAAGTTCGAGCAGGCCGGGTCGCCGCCCTTGCAGGCGCGGATGAAGTCGAGCATGTGGCCGGGCGAACGGGTGAGCGTCGGCGGCGGCAGGCGGTAGTCCTTCATCTTTTCGACGGGGATGAGGCGGGTGACATCGCCGTAGGTGCCGGTGGTCAGCATGCCTTTGTCGCCGATGAAGAGGCTGCCGTCGGGGGTGGGGAAACGGAGTTGCTCCTTGGGCGCGGCCTTCATGGCGGCGAACTGTTCCCAGTTGAAGACGCGGCCGGGCGAGCGGAAATCGTAACTGGGCGGTCCCGAGGGGCCGCCCATGCCGGGCCCGCGGCCCTGACCGCGCCCGCCGACGGGTCCGGCCTGCGCGTTCGGGTTCATCAGGGAGGGCGGATCGCCGATCCACTCGCCTTCGGGGACGCCCTGGATCTTGGGATTCTCCTTGAGGCCGTCGTACCAGAAGACCTTGAGAGCGGGCATGTTGCCGAAGGCGGCGAAGTCGTAGCGGGTGACCGAGGCCTTGGGGAACATGAAGGGGCTGACGCCTTCCTTCTTGATGCACTCGACGCCGACGACCTTGCGCTGGGACAAATGGAGGGCCAGGTTCGGGGCGCCGAGAATGTGGCAGGCCATGTCGCCCAGGGCGCCGCAGCCGAAGTCGAAGAAGCCGCGCCAGTTGAAGGGCTGGTAGAAGAATCCGCCCCAGCGGTCGGGTTCTTTTGCGCCGCCGGCGGTGAAGGGACGGTTTTCGGCAACGCCAAGCCAGCAGTCCCAATCGAGGTACTCGGGCACGGGTTCGGGCTTGGGGATTTCGGTGAGGCCCTGGGCCCAGAGAGGACGGTCGCTCCAGGCATGGACTTCGGTGACGTTGCCGATCTCGCCGCTCCAGACGATCTCGGCGCACTGGCGGGTGCCTTCATTCGAGTAGCCCTGGTTGCCCATTTGGGTGGCGACCTTGTACTTGTTGGCCGCGGCCATCAGTTCACGGGCCTCCCAGACGGTGCGGACCAGAGGTTTCTGGACGTAGACGTGCTTCCTGCGCTCCATGCACCACATCGCCTGCATACCGTGCATGTGGTCGGGCGAGGCCACGATGACGGCGTCGATGTTGTTGGCTTCCTTGTCGAGCATCTTGCGGAAATCGCGGTATTTCGGCGCGTCAGGGAAGCGTTTGTAGGTGGGGGCCGCGCGGCGGTCGTCGACATCGCAAAGGGCGACGACATTCTCGGTCGGGGCGGCGGCGGCGAGATTCGCCCCGCCCTGGCCGCCGGAGCCGATGGCGGCGAAATTCAGTTTTTCATTGGGCGACTTGTAGCCCAATGCCTTCAAAGAGGGCGAACTGCCGAAACCGGCGGCAGGGACCGCGCCGGCCAGCAGCGAACCATAGAAAAAATGACGTCGAGTGGATTCGAATGCCAAAACCATACCTCCCGCAACCATCGTATGCCCAAAGAGGGGCCGCGCGGAGCTTGGATGCGCACACGCCGGGTTGCAGATAGCAGGCGCACGGCGGCATGGACAGGTTACAGCGGACAACGACATCCGGAATCCCCGCCCCGCCGGGGCGGCGCAGGGGCCGCGGCCGGCAGCCGTTTGGCCTGGGCGCACGGGGCTCGAACAGCGTCCCGATGAGCCGGGACGCGGCAAGCGGAGAAGCGCCCGCGCCACGAAACGCGGGCGTAGCCGAAGGTAGCGGGATTCGTATAATCGGAGAGGACGTAAAACCCATGCCCCAAACCACGGACCAATTCATCACCGCCAACCAGGCGCGATTCCTTGAAGAGCTGTACGAGTACCTGCGAATCCCCAGTATCTCGACGCTTCCCGAAAACGTGGGCGACGTGCAGGCGGCGGCGAAGTTCACCGCCGACGCGCTCAAAGACGCTGGTCTCGAGAACGTCGAGATCATCCCCACGGACCGCCACCCGCTGGTCTATGCCGACTGGCTCCATGCTCCGGGCAAACCGACCGTGCTGTGCTACGGCCACTACGACGTGCAGCCGCCCGATCCGCTGGAGCTTTGGAACACGCCGCCGTTCGAGCCGACGCTGCGCGACGGCAACATCTATGCCCGCGGCTCGTCGGACGACAAGGGCCAGGTGTACATGCACGTGAAGGCGATCGAGGCGCTGATGCACGCGCATGAGGGCAAGCTGCCGCTGAACGTGAAGTTCCTGGTCGAGGGCGAGGAAGAGATCGGCGGCGCGTCGATTGCGAAGTATGTCCCGCTGAACAAAGAGAAGCTGAAGGCCGATGTGGCGCTGGTGTCCGATACGGCGCTCTATGCCGAGGGGATTCCGACGCTGTGCATCGGGTTGCGCGGGCTGGTGTATATGGAGATCGAGTGCAAGGGTCCGGGGCGCGACCTGCATTCGGGCCTGTATGGCGGTGCGGCGCCGAACGCGGTGGCGGCGCTGGTGGCGCTGCTGGGCAAGGCGAAGGACGACAAGGGCCGGATCCTGATTCCAGGCTTCTATGACGAAGTGGCCGAGCCGGCGGCGGCGGAGATTGCAAGCTGGAAGTCGCTGCCGTTTAACGAGAAGGATTTCCTGGAGAAAGAGGTGGGCGCGACGGCGCTGACGGGCGAGCCGGACCGGATGATCTTCGAGCGCGTGTGGTCGAGGCCGACGCTCGAAATCCACGGCATTGCCGGCGGATTCACGGGCGCGGGCGCGAAGACCGTGATCCCGGCCACGGCGACGGCGAAGGTGTCGATGCGGCTGGTTCCAGATCAGGAACCGGTCAAAATGTTCGAGAGGTTCTCGGCATGGGTGAAGGCGAATGCGCCGGAAGGTACGGTGATGGAAGTCAGGAAGCTGAGCGGTGCGCCGGCGACGGTGGTGAATCCGGATCATCCGGCAATCCACATGGCGGCCGAGGCGTTCAAGGATGCGATGGGGCGCGAGACGGTGTTTATCCGGTCGGGCGGGTCGATTCCGATTGTGGGCGAGTTCGCGCATCATCTGGGGATTCCGACAGTGCTGATGGGATTGGGCCTGCCGGACGACGGGCTGCATTCGCCGAACGAGAAGTACAAGCTGGACAACTTCTATCTCGGGATTCGGACGGTGGCGAAGTTCTTCGAGCGGTACGGGGAATAGTCTTTGGAATCAGACGGCTTGATTTCAAAATATTGGAAGGATGCTCTGGCGGCGTTTTGAACGGCAGAGTATCCTTTCCTGTTCGGCGTACATGATCCGGCGTCCGCGGCGAAAGCGTGGGGCCGGCCTGAGCATGTCCAGTGCGAGACGGAATCAGTTGGGGCCGCTAGAATAGAGGGAGTTTGTCCTCCCCCTCTGAGAACGTATTCCGCAAAGCTGGTGTAGCGTCGGCGGCCGTCATGATGAGCCGCGTGAGCGGACTTGTGCGCGAAGGCGTGCTTTCACGGCTGTTTGGCGCGGGTTCGGCGCTGGATGCGTTCGTGGTTGGGTTCCGGATTCCGAACCTGACGCGGGACCTGTTTGCCGAGGGCGCGCTGTCGTCGGCGTTCGTGCCCACCTTCGTCGATTACCTGCAGAACAGGGACAAGAAGGAAGCGGCGCACCTGGCGAACCTGGTGGCGACGTCGATCATTGTGCTCGTCGGGGCGATTTGCGTGCTGGGCGTGTTCATCAGCCCGTGGCTGGTGGGGTTGGTGACGCCGGGGTGGGTGAACTCGGCGCCGGAGAAGTACCAGCAGGCGGTGGTGCTGACGCAGATCATGTTCCCGTTCCTGCTGCTGGTGGCGCTGGCGGCGCAGGCGATGGGGATTTTGAATGCGCTGAACCAGTTTGCGGTGCCGGCGTTTTCGTCGACGTGGTTCAACGTGGGCAGCGTGGTGGCGGGGATTGGGATCGGGTTTGGCTTGGGTCCGATGCTGGGGATCGAGCCGATTGTCGGGATGGCGATCGGGGTGGTGATCGGCGGGGCGATGCAGTTGGCGTGGCAGCTACCGAGCCTGTGGAAGGCGGGGTTCCGGTACAGGCCGGCGTTTGATTTTTCGCATCCGGGGTTGAGGCATATTTACCGGCTGATGGGCCCGGCGATTATCGGCAATGCGTCGGTGCAGATCAACGTGCTTGTGAATACGATGTTTGCATCGTTGATCTATGACCCGGTGCGCGGGCTGGACGGTCCGACGGCGTGGTTGAACTATGCGTTCCGGTTCATGCAACTGCCGCTGGGGCTGTTCGGCGTGGCGATCGGGACGGCGACGCTGCCGGCGATCGGGCGCAGCGCGGCGAGCGGGGACATCGATGAATTCCGCGAGACGCTGGCGCGGTCGTTGGGGCTGGTCTTCGTGCTGACGGTGCCGGCGTCGGTGGGGTTGATGATATTGGGTCCGTCGATCGTGGGGGCGATATATGAAGGCGTGGAGTTCCAGCCGTATGATACGCAGCAGACGGCGATTGCGCTTTCCTACTATGCGATCGGGCTGGCCGGGTATGCGGCGGTGAAGGTGCTGGCGCCGGCGTTCTATGCGCTGAACGATTCGCGGACGCCGATGTGGACGTCGCTGGGGTCGATTGCGATCAACGCGGTGATGGCGTGGCTGCTGGTGAGGCAGTTTTCGATGGGCCATGCTGGGTTGGCGTTGTCGACGTCAAGCGTGGCGCTGTTCAGTTTCCTGGTGCTGTTTTTTGCGATGCGGACGCGGATTGGCGGGGTGTATGGGCGGCGGATGCGGTCGACGGTGTTGAAGGTGGCGGCGGGGTCGGTGGCGATGGGGGCGGCGATCTGGTTGTCGACGAAGGGCGTTCATATGGTGGCCGGGCACAGGACGTTCGCCAGCCTGCTGGATCTGGCGGTATCGATTCCGATTGGGCTGGCGGTGGTGTATATGGTGTGCAGGGCGTTGAAGGTGGAAGAGCTTGAGATGGCGGTGAAGGCGTTTGCGGGGCCGCTTTCCAGGCGGCTGAGCGGGCCGGGGAACGGGCGGGCGGGGGAGTAAGGGACGGGGCGATGCGGTCAGACTGCTAAACTCATTAGCTGATGCATCCAGATCTCGAGCGGGTTCTAGAAGTCCAGGGGCTGGACCTGCGCATTGTTGCCCTGAGGACCGAGATCGCCACCCTACCCAAACAGGTTGCGGCGATTGAAAAGCTGTTGGACGAGCACTTCCGGAAGCTGGAACTGGACAAGATGGTGCTGGCCGGGAACCTGAAGGACAGGAAGAAGCACGAGATCGATATACAGGGTCATGAGCAGAAGATAGCGAAGCTCAAGGACCAGATGATGCAGGCGAGGACGAACGAGCAGTTGTGGGCGTTCCAGAAGGAGATCGGGTTCTTTGAGGCGGAGATCGGGAAGTTGGAAGACCGGATCCTGGCGTTGATGATGGACGCCGAGCAGATGGAGGGGAAGGTGAAGGCGTCGCAGGCGGCGCTGGACGAGGAGCGCAGGACGGTGGAGGCGCGGAAGGCGGATGCGACGCGGCGGTGCAGCGTGGACAAGAAGGAACTGTCCGAGGTGCTGGGGAAGCGGAAGGAACTTGCGGGGGCGATCCCGGCGGCACTGCTGGCGACCTACGACAAGCTGCATGCGAAGATGCGGGACGGGGTGGCGATAGCGGGGGTGGAAGACGGGATTTGCCAGGCGTGCCGGATGATGGTGAGGCCGCAGTTGAACGCGGAGTTGAGGATGGGACAGCAGATTCTGGCGTGCGAAAACTGCCGGCGGCTGCTGTATTACACGGCGCCGCCGGTGGATGTTGAAGGGCAAATGAACGTCTGAGCCGGGGCGGAGATCAGCGGACAAGAGCCTCTGAAACTGTAAGTTTCAATTCTGATACGATATCGCGTGTAGGGGCCTTGCGGCTGAGCAGAAGCCGCAGTTGTGCCCGAATCCCCGAAGGGAGCCATCCAAAGTGAAGGTATACGAAAGCACCGATGTCCGAAACGTGGCCCTCGTTGGCCACGGTCATAGCGGGAAGACGTCGCTGGCGGCGGGAATGCTGTTCTCGGCCGGCGTGACGAACCGCCTGACGCGAGTCGACGAGGGCAACACGATCACGGATTTTGACGAAGAAGAGGTGAACCGCAAGTTGACGGTGGCGACGGCGGTGGCGGCCCTGGAGTGGAAGAAGAAGAAGCTGAACATACTGGATACTCCGGGCTTCAACCTGTTCATGTATGACACGAAGACGGCGATGGCGGCGGCGGATGCGGCGATGATCGTGGTGGACGGCGTTTCGGGCGTGGAAGTGATGACGGAGCGGGTATGGCAGTATGCGGAGGAGTTCAATCAGCCGCGGGCGTTTTTCATCAACAAGCTGGACCGGGAGCGGAGCGATTTCCAGCGCACGGTGGATGCGATCCAGGAAGTCTTCGGGCGGCCGTGCATACCGGTGCATCTACCGATCGGGAGCGAGCGCGAGTTCACGGGGATCGTCGATATCATCCACATGAAGGCGTTCACGTATACGCCGGACGGCGACGGCAAGGGCAAGGAGATACCGATCCCGGAGGGACTGGCGGCGAAGGCGCAGGAGCTGCACGAGGCGCTGATCGAGATGGTGGCCGAGGGTGACGATGCGTTGATGGAGGAGTTTTTCGCCGAGGGGACGCTGCCGGCGGAACACATCTATTCGGGGCTGCACAATTCGATCAAGGACGACAAGATATTCCCGATTCTGTGCGGGTCGGCGCTGCGCAACATCGGCACGGATCTGGTGATGGATTTCGTGCTGGAGTTCACGCCGAATCCGACCGAGCACGCGGCGCTGAAGGCGCTGGAAGGCGACCACGAGGTGGAACGCGCGATATCGGACAACGAGCATGTGACGGCGTATGTATTCAAGACGATGGCCGATCCGTTTGCCGGGCGGCTGACGTTCTTCAAGGTGTGTTCCGGGGTGTTGAGGAACGATGCGAACATGGTGTCGATCCGGTCGGGGAGCCTGGAGCGGTTGTCGCATTTGAGCGTGCCGCAAGGCAAGACGCAGGTAGCGGTGAACGAACTGCATGCCGGCGATATCGGCGTTGTGGCGAAGTTGAAGGACGTGTTGACGGGCGACACGCTGTGCGAAAAAGGGGAGACGATCGCGTATCAGGCGGTGCAGGCGCCGGAGCCGTCGATCGCCTATGCGATTTCGGCGAAGACGCGCAACGACGAAGACCGGATGGGCAACGCGGTATCGAAGATCCTGGAGGAAGACCAGGGGCTGAGGTTCTACCGCGACCAGCAGACCAAGGAGTTTCTGCTTGCGGGATCTGGCGGGCAGCATGTGGAGATTATCGTCAGCCGGCTGAAGAAGCGGTATAACGTTGAGGTCGAACTGAAGGCGCCGAAGGTGCCTTACCGGGAGACGATCCGGGGGTTTGCGGACGTGCATGGAAGGCACAAGAAGCAGACGGGCGGCCACGGTCAGTTTGGCGATATCAAGGTGAAGGTGGAGCCGCTGGAGAGAGGCGGAAAATTCGAGTTCGTCAACGACACGTTTGGCGGATCGGTGCCGCGCAACTTCATACCGGCGGTGGAGAAGGGCTTCATCGAAGCGGCGGAAAAGGGGTACCTGGCAGGGTACCCGATGGTTGACTTCAAGGTGACGCTCTACGACGGGCAGTATCACGACGTCGACTCGTCGGAAATGTCGTTCAAGATGGCGGCGCGCAAGGCCTTCAAACTGGCGATGGAGGCGGCCAAGGCGACGCTGCTCGAGCCGGTGATGAAGGT
This sequence comes from Candidatus Solibacter sp., assembly GCA_013822245.1. Taxonomy (GTDB): domain Bacteria; phylum Acidobacteriota; class Terriglobia; order Bryobacterales; family Bryobacteraceae; genus PNKE01. Next base: position 111,758 of record PNKE01000032.1, on the reverse strand, counting down.
GGAGGTGATCGCGCCGGTGGAGTTCGCCGGCGACCTGATGGGCGATCTGAACGGGCGGCGCGGACGGATTTCGGGCATGGACACCAAGGGCGGCAGCCAGATTGTGCGCGCGGTGGTGCCCATGGCCGAGATGCTGAGCTATCAGAACGATCTGACGTCGATGACGCAGGGCCGGGGATCGTTCGGCATGGAGTTCTCGCACTACGATTTCGTGCCGCAACTGCAGGCCGACAAGATCATCGCGGCACATAAGGCGGCGTTGACGGGCGAAGAAGACGACGACGAGTAGCCCCCCCGGTCAACCTGAAAACAAACGACCGCCGGGCCGGGCAGGCCCGGCGTTTGTTTATTTAAGCGGAGCTAATACTATCCAGACGTGTCTATTCACATTCCGGATATAGAGATGATATGATCTTGGAGCTGCCGCGCGGGGCGTGGTTGATCGCGACACAAGGCTCGGCGAAACAAAGCGCGGCGTAACAAGGAACAACATGAGCATTCGACTTTCAAACGGCAAAGAGATCCCTATCGAGATGCACAAGATCCGCATCGTTCAGAAGGTGCGGCTGGCGCCGGTGCGTGACCGGCTGCGGGCGATCGAGGAGGCGGGTTACAACACGTTCCTGTTGCGCACACGCGACATCTTCCTGGACATGCTGACCGATTCGGGGACGAATGCGATGACTGACGTGCAGCAGGGCGCGATGATGGTGGCCGACGACGCGTATGCGGGGTCGGAGAGTTTCTACAAGCTGGCCGATTCGGTGGAGGACATCTTCGGCTATAAGTATCTGCTGCCGTGCCATCAGGGCCGGGCGGCGGAACACCTGCTGGCGAAGACGTTCGTCAAACCGGGCCAGGTCATCCCGATGAACTACCACTTCACGACGACAAAGGCGCATTTCGAGCTTGCCGGCGGGACGGTGCTGGAGTTGTACGGGCCGGAGGCGCTGAACACCTCGAGCACGTGCCAGTTCAAGGGCAACATGGATCTGGACCGGCTGAAGGCGGAGATCGAGAAGGCGGGGGCGGAGAACGTATCGTTCGTGCGGATGGAGGCGACGACGAACCTGATCGGCGGGCAGCCGTTCTCGATGCGGAACCTGCGAGAGATCAAGGCGATGATCGAGCCGCTGGGGATCTTCCTGGTGGTGGACGGGAGCCTGATTTCGGAGAATGCGTATTTCATCCGGCAGCGTGAGGCCGGTTACGGGAACACGAGCATCCGGGACATCATCCGGGAGATGATGTCGATCGCCGACCTGTGCTACCTGTCGGGGCGGAAGAGTTGCAGCGTGCGGGGCGGTTTTATTGCGACCAACCGGAAGGACCTGTATGAGGCGATCCGGCCATGGCTGCCTGTGTATGAAGGCTTTTTCACGTATGGAGGGATGTCGTCGAAGGAGATCGAGGCGATGGCGGTGGGTGTGCGGGAGATGACGGAAGTGGAGGTGGCTGGGTCGTCGGCGGACATGGTGAAGTACTTTGTGGAGAAACTGATCGACATCGGGCTGCCGGCGGTGACGCCGCCGGGCGGGCTGGCGTGCCATCTGGACGCGATGAAGTTCATCCCGCGGATTCCGCAGTTGCAGTATCCGGCCGGGGCGCTGGCGGCGGCGGTTTATATCACCTCGGGCATTCGCGGAATGGAGCGGGGCACGGTTTCGATGGACCGGGACCGGGAGGGCAACGACGTGCCGTCGGATATCGAGCTATTGAGGCTGGCGGTGCCGAGGCGGACGTATACGATGTCGCATATCGAGTATGCGGCGGACCGGCTGAAGTGGCTGCATGAGAACCGCGACCTGGTGGGGGGGCTGGAGTTTATCGAGGAGCCGCCGGTGCTGCGGTTCTTCGCCGGCCGGATGAAGCCACTGGATGGCTGGGGCGAGCGGCTGGCGGCCGCGTTTGAGAGGGATTTCGGGCCGGACTGCTAGCAGCCGGGAGGGCGTGGAGGGTTCAGGAAGCCTAATCCCCGCACGGAGAAGCGCCGATAGAGATGGCGTATGTTCTCAACAGCAGGACCGCGCTCGCTCTTCGCCCCGAAGATCCCGCAGACGATCGAGGACTCAGGCATATCTCAGTCGCTGGTGCTCGATCTGGTGCTTCGCCGGACGATGCTCGAGGGATTCGCGACGCTGAACAGCCTGTCGGCGGCGCTGCGGATTTCGATCCCGATTGTAGAGTTTGCGTTCCGGCACCTGCGGCAGCAGCAACTGCTGGAAGTGAAGGGGATGATCGGCAACGACTACCAGTTTGTGCTGACCTCCTCGGGTAAGCAATTGGCATCGGACCGGTTTCAGATATCGCAATATGCGGGGGCGTGTCCGGTATCGCTGAAGGACTATGCGGCGGCGGCGAAGGCACAGTCGGCGCATGTGAGGATCGACAGGAGGGCGCTGAAGTCGGCGTTTTCGGATCTGGTGATTCCGGACCGGCTGCTGGACCAGTTGGGGCCGGCGCTGATCTCGCAGAACTCGATTTTTCTATACGGACCGTCGGGCAACGGCAAGACCTCGATCGCGGAGCGGATGCTGAGGGTGTACATGGACGGGGTGTTGATTCCATATTCGGTGGAGGTAGACAACCAGATCATCAACCTGTATGACCCGGTGGTACACCACAGGGTGGAATACGACGACCCTGACATCGACCCGCGCTGGGTGTTGTGCAAGCGGCCGTGCATCGTGGTGGGCGGCGAGTTGGTTCCGTCGATGCTGGAGTTGAGGCTGGACGAGGCGTCGGGGATCTACGCGGCGCCGCTGCAGATGAAGGCGAACAACGGGATTTTCATCATCGATGACTTCGGGCGGCAGTTGATGAGCCCGCGTGACCTGTTGAACCGGTGGATCGTGCCGTTGGACCGGAAGGTGGACTACCTGACTTTGCGATACGGCGTGAAGTTCCAGATTCCATTTGAACTGATGGTGGTGTTTTCGACGAATCTGGATCCGTCGGACCTGGCCGACGAGGCGTTCCTGCGCCGGATTCAGAACAAGATCGAGATCGAGCCGGTGCAGCCGGAGGTGTTCGACATGATCTTCCAGCGGCTGATGACGCTGAAGAACGTGCCGGCGGAGTACGACGCCGCGGAGTATCTGCGGAAGATGTGCCTGACAGGCGGGAGGACGCAGCTTCGGGCCTGTTACCCGTTGGACATCCTGAGCATCATCCAGTCGATCAGCCAGTATGAGAACCGCGGGCTGAACGTGACGAAGCCCGACATCGAGCGGGCCGTGGAACTGTATTTCGCGAAGACGTAGCGGGAGTTGATTCAGGCGGCGCGTCGAAGGTCGGGCAAACCTTTTCCATTCAGCAGTTTAGGGCGGGCCTTCCGTATGTGCGACGGCAGTTCACGCCAGTGGCGGAAGTGCACACAGCACCCGGCCCAGGCGTTCCAGGCTGGCTTGCACCTCTTCGATCCGTTGGCGGACCCGGGGACGCCCTGCTCGTCCGGTATGTTCGACAAGGCGTGCACATGCGGTTTCTGGCCGGTCCGGTGAAATTGCGGACGAGTGGACAGCATGCCTGGGTCTATTTCGGAGGCCGCCAAGGCCGTTGCTGAGCTAACCGGCTAGCTTGCAGGCGTCCAGTAGAGCGCGGGCGATGCGTCCGAGCGGCAGGGTCTGCTCCGCGCCGCCGCGGATGATGGCCTCGCGAGGCATGCCGAAGACGACGCAGGTGGCTTCGTCCTGGGCCATCGTTTTCGACCCTGCCCGGCGCATGGCCAACAGACCGTCGGCGCCGTCGCTGCCCATGCCGGTCAGGATCGCACCCGCGGCATTGCGCCCGGCCTGCTCGGCCACCGATTGGAACAGCACGTCAACCGAGGGCCGCTGGTAACAGACCTTTGGCCCGTCATCCAACTGGACCACCCAGCCGTTTGAGGCCGTGTTGCGGACCCGCATATGGCGGTTGCCGGGAGCGACCAGAGCCAGGCCGGTTCTGGCGGCATCGCCGTCGCGCGCCTCGCGGACCTCGATCGCGCAGACCTTGTTAAGCCTCTCGGCGAAGGCTGCCGAGAAGCCGGCCGGGATGTGCTGGGCGATGACGATGGGCGGCGTCTCGACGGGGCACTGGGTCAGAATCTGTTCGATGGCGACAGTGCCTCCGGTGGAGGCGCCGATGGCGAGCAGCATCGAGTTCCTGAAGCGGGCGGGCTGGGCGGCGGGCGATGCGGCGTTGACGGGTTTGGCCGGGGCGCTGTGTTCGCGCGCGGCGGACGGATTGGCCGCCGCTGCCGGGGGACGCGCCGGCGCGTGCGGCCCGGGCTTCGCCCGCAGCCGTGCGCGGGCAGCCGCCCGGACGCGATGCGGCAGGTCGCCTTTCAGGTCGCCCACCGAATACGGACCGCCGGGTTTGGCGAGCACGTCGACGGCGCCACGGTTGACGGCCTCCAGCGCGGCGCGGGTCGAGCTTTGAGCCAGCGAACTGATCATGATCACCGGCAGCGGGTGATGTGTCATGAGCTTTTCGAGGAAGGTGAGTCCGTCCATCCTCGGCATTTCGATATCGAGGGTGAGCACGTCGGGCTTGAGACTCAGGATCTTGTCGCGGGCGATGAAGGGATCCGGCGCCGTGCCCACGACTTCGATATCCGGTTCGGGATCGAGGATCGAGCTGAGCACCTTACGGACGATGGCCGAGTCGTCGACGATCAGCACCCGGATTTTGCGCGCGCCGTCCATGACTAACTCCCGGATTCGAGGGTGACCGAGATATCGCCGGATTCAAGCGGAAACGTGATCCAATGCCGGGGGCCGGGGCCGGGCATGCGCAACTCCGGCGTGGCGATGCGGAAGCGACCGTGCGGCTCGATTCTGGAAAGCGCGTTGCCGCAGACCATGTTGGCGAGCTCGCAGGCGACCTGGCGGATTTCAGCGTCGGTGACGGTCAATGCATCCTCCCGGCCAAGGAAGTTTGCCGTCAGGCGGCGCAGCGCATGGAGGCCGCTTGCCAGCGACAGCGATCCGTTCAGGTCGCCGGCGAAGGCCGCCGTGACGGCGATGGCGGCGTCCGGTGGAGCGCCGGCCAGCGTCGAGCCCTCCGCGGGCAGTTCAAAAAACATCGTCTCCAGCACTTCGACCAGAGCCGCTTCGCACTCGGCCCGCGCCGTCACCTGGGCTCCGCCACCGGCGCCGGCTTCGATGTTCGTGTTCATCGTCTTGCTCCCCTCATTGGTCCTTTCCTCAGAAGTTTCCTTCGGACCGCGGCTCCCAGTCCGGCAGAATCCCGGACAGAATTCCGCTTAGCTTTTCGGGCGGGAACGGCTTCTTCAGGTAACCCCGCGCGCCCAGGCCCATGAGGGAGTCGATGCGCTGATCCGTTGAATCGGTGGAGACGACGACCACCGGGATACGGCTGAGTTCGGGATCCGACCTCAGCGCCCGCAGCAGTCCTTCGCCATCGAGCACGGGCATGTTGATGTCGGTCAGGATCAGGTCGACCTCGATTCCTGACAGCTTCTCGATCGCTTCGGCGCCGTTGGACGCTTCCGCGCAGTGTTCGATCCCAAACCCGGCGATCTCGAGCGTACGCCGGACAAAGGACCGCATCACCGGCGAGTCGTCGACGATCATGAGACGTTTCGTCATGGCCTGCCTCCCGCGGCGCACCCGGCGTGCGCCGACAGTTCCTTTTCTCCCTCTCTTGGGCCGCGGATGAAGAGCCTGCCCGTGCCCACATCGAGCCGCACCGTGCGCGAGTTCGATCCGCCGATGTCCTCGCCATGCACCATCACTCCGGCCTTCCACAGGATCTTGCGCAGCGCCGCGTAGTTGCGCTTGCCGATATTGAAGACGCCGTCGTCGTCGACCACGGCCGCCCCGCCCGCCAGGCGAACCACCAGGCGGCGCTTCTCGGCGCCCTGCTGGTAGGCCGTGCGGAACAGCAGCGGCGTGCCGGTGTCCGCGTAACGGTACGGGTTATCGCGGCCGCCGGAAAGCCGGTCGACCGAGGACTCCGGCAGCATGAAATGCAGCAGGCCTCCGACCTTGGCCACCGGGTCCCAGATGGCCACGGCGATGCAGGAGCCCAGCGCGTAGGTGACGATCTCGGCGTCCGGATCGGCGCTGACCCGGCAGTCGCCCACGCCGACCACCAGCGGCCGCTGAGCCGCCTGGCGCGCCGGCGCGGCCTCAGACCGGTCTTCTGTAAACGGCCGGCATGACGTATTCCAGATCATTTTTTACCCCCATCAGGCCCTCCGAGTGGCCGATCAGCAGCCAGCCACCGGGCTCCAGCCGCGCCGTGAACCGGCGCACCAGTTGCTCCTGCGTCCGCTTGTCGAAGTAAATCATCACGTTGCGGCAGAAGATGACCCTGAACGTGCCGGCGTTTTCGAACGGCTCCATGAGGTTCAGCCGGCTGAACTCCACCTTCGAGACAAGGTCGGGGCGGATCCTGAAGCTGCCTTTGAGATCGCCCACCCCCTTCTGAAGGAACCGCTTCCTCCATTCCGCGGGCAGATCGGCGAGCTTGTCCAGCGGGTAGATGCCTGCGCGCGCCTCAGCCAGGGCTTTGTTGGATATATCGGTCGCCAACAGCCGCAGCTTGGCAAGGTGCTGTTCGCCAAGCGCATCGGCCGCGTGCATGAGAATCGTGTAGGGCTCCTCGCCGGTCGAGCAGCCGGCGCTCCAGATTCCGGTGCGGCCGGAGGATGCCGCTATCGCCGGCAGGATCCTGGTTCTCAACAGCTCGAAATGCTGAGGCTCGCGCTGGAAGCTGGTGTGGTTGGTCGCCAGGGCGTCGATCAGCGAGGTGAGTTCGGCTCCTGTCCGGTCGCGCCTGAGGATCTCCAAGTACTCGCCGATGGTTCCGAGACCGAGCGCGGCCAGGCGTTTCGACAGCCGGGCCGTCACCAGGGCTTCCTTGCCCCGCTTCAGGTCCAGGCCGAAGGTCCTATAGGCCAGATCCCGGATCTCGGCGAACTCGCTCCCGCTGACAAGCCGCGCCGGCTGCGCCTCGACCGCCGGCGGATCCGCAACGCGCGGGGCGGCAGTCCGTCTGGAAATCCCGTTCATGCTGCCCTCGCCGGTCCGGCAGCCAGCAGCATGCCGACGTCGAGAATCAGACCCACCCGGCCGTCTCCAAGGATCGCTCCGCCCGAGATGCCCCGGACCTGGCTGAACGTGGGGCCGAGGCTCTTGATGACTACCTCCTGTTTGCCGACCATCTCGTCGACCAGCAGGCAGAAGTCGCGGCCCTCGCTTTCGCCCACAATCATGAGCCCGTCGCTCAGTCCGGCGCCGCGTTCATCGAGGCCGAGCTTCCTCGTGAGCCGGGACACCGGTATCAGACGCTCGCGCACCAGCGCCATCTCGCCTCTGCCCTCGACCGTGAAGATGGAATCCGGCGATGGTTTCAGCATCTCCCGGACGGCGAAAATCGGCACGATGTAGCGTTCGCCGGCGGCGGTCACCACCAGGCCCTCGATGATGGCGAGCGTCAGCGGCAGTTTGAGCAGGAACGTACTGCCCAGGCCCTGCCTGCTGGAGATGTCGATTCGTCCGCGCAGCTTTTCCACCTGCTTGCGCACGACATCCATGCCCACGCCGCGGCCGGAGACGTCGGTGACGCGCTCGGCCGTCGAAAACCCGGGTTGAAAGATCAGGTGATAGATCTCATGGTCGCTGAGCGCGGCTCCCGGCGGCGCCAGGCCGCGGGCGATCGCTTTGTCGAGAATGCGCTTGCGGTCCAGGCCGCGGCCATCGTCGGAGACCTCGATGACGATCTGTCCGGCTTGGTGCGAGGCTTTCAACAGCAGCCTGCCGGTTTCGCTCTTGCCCGCCGCCTTGCGCTCGGCCGGGAGTTCCAGGCCGTGGTCCATCGAGTTGCGGATCATGTGGACCAGCGGATCGCCGAGCTGCTCCACCAGCGTCCGGTCCAGTTCAACATCTTCTCCATGCATCTCGAGGCCGGCCTGCTTGCCCGATTTCCTGGCCAGATCCCGCACCAGCCGGCTCATGCGGCGGAACAACTGGCCGACCGGCACCATGCGCATGGCCATGGCCGTCTTCTGGACCTCGGCGGTGACCCGGCCCAGTTGCGCGACGTCGCGCTGCAGCCGGGGGGTGCGCGCGGCGGCGAGGTCGGGGTTGTGCTCGAGCATCGATTGGGCGATCACCAACTCGCCGACCATGTCGACCAGGTACTCGAGCTTCGAGGTGGCGACCTTTACCGCCGAAGCCTCGGCCCTGCCCGCCGAGGACTCGGCGCGCGGCCCCAACGATGCGCGTTCGGACGCCTGGCCGGGTCCATCGGCCGCCGGCTCGCCGGTATCGGATGCCTGCGGCTGCCCGGGTCCGCCAACTGGCGCCGCCGCCTGCGCCGCGCGCCTGATCTCGCTGACCAGAGCCGCGTGGGCGGCGGGCGCGGCCGAGGCGGGGCTTTCCACATGGCTCAGCCACGACGAGATGTAGTCGCCAGCGTGCAGCACGGCGTCCACGCGTTCAGGATTCAGGTTCAGTTCGGAGGTCCGCACCCGGTCAAGCAGGGTTTCCACCTCGTGGGCGACCTCCTGGATCACGGCGAAGTCAAGGAATCCGGCCAGCCCCTTGATCGTGTGGAAGCTCCGGAAGACCCCGTGCACGGCCTCCTCGGCCGCGCCGCCATTGTCGATCTCGATCATCAGGGCCTCGATGTTCGAGAGGTGCTCGCGGGCTTCGATCAGGAACTCCTGCACGAGTTCGGGGTCCTGAGCCAGCGGGTTGGCGGGCGGCCGAAGCGGCTCGGCGCCGGCCATGCCGCGCGCAAGATCCGCCAGGGCCGCGGGCACTCCGGGAGCCGCCGCATCCGTGTTTGCCGTCTTATGGTCTTGAGGCATCGCGTATCCTTAAACAGCCAAGCGAGAGTCAGCCAAACGAGAAGCCGTCGAGCGAGAATCGGCCAAGCGAGGCAGCCCAGCCGATCCGCCCAGGCGATCAGGAGCCGGAGCCGGCATCAGCCGGACCCGGCTCCGCCCGCGGCGGCGTTTAGAAGTCCTCGAAGTCCTCCATCGGGAACGCCGCGGATCCCTTTGCGGCCGGCCGAGCGGCCTTGCGTGCAACCGGCGCCGGCCTGGCGAGGACGGCCGTCCTGGCCAGAGCGGGTCTGGCCGCGGCGCGCGGGGCGGGGGAGACCGCGACGGCCGCGGCCGAGCCGACGAGCTGTCGCAGCCGGCCGACGGCATCGTTCAGGCGCGAGGCCTGCGAGCTCATCATCTCGCCCGCCGAGGCGCTCTGTTCGGCGCTGGCGGCGGTGGACTGGGTGACGCTCTGCATCTGTGCGACCGAGCGCGAGATCTGGTCGATGCCGCGCGCCTGTTCCTGGCTGCCCACATGCACCTCGTTGGCGAGCACACTGATGCGCGCCGCGTTGTCGACCACTTTCGAAACCCACTCGGCCACGCCGTCGAGCTTCGATTTGCCTTCGTTCGAGCGCACAATCGACTCCTCGATCAGCTCGGAGGTGTCCTTGGCCGCCTGGGCCGACCGCTGCGCCAGATTGCGGACCTCGTCGGCCACCACGGCGAAGCCCATGCCTGCCTCGCCGGCGCGGGCTGCTTCGACGGCGGCGTTGAGCGCCAGGATGTTGGTCTGGAATGCGATCTCGTCGATCACCTTGATGATCCGCCCGATCTTCTCGCTCGATGCGTTGATCTCGCGCATCGACGAGATCATCTCGCCCACTCTGGTATTGGTTTCCTTCAGCATGCGGTCGACGGCCTCCACCTCGGACGCCGTCGTGCGGGCGTTCTCGGCGTTTTTCTGCGTCATCGAGTTGATCTCCTCGGTCGAGGCCGAGGTTTCCTCAAGCGACGCCGCCTGCTCGCTGGATCCCTGCGCCATCGACTGGCTGGCCGAGGAGACCTGGCTTGCCGCCGAGGCAACCTGCGAGGCGCCCTCGGCGATCTCGGCCGTGATGAGCCTCAAGTGCCGGTTGCTGCCCCGGACCGTGCGGAAGCTGAATCCGGCCGCGCCGACGGCGAGGACGCAGAGGATGACGGCCACCCACTGTGCGCTGGCGGCCCGGGTCTGGGCCGTCTCCACCGAGCGTCGCATTTCGCCCCTCTGGGCTTCGACGGAGCGGCGGGCCTGATTCGAGACCCGCTCGGCAAGCGGCTGGAATTCGGCTGATTGCAGTTTGGTGGCTTCGTCGAAGCGTTGGCCCTCCAGCGCCGCGATCAGCATCGGCGTCAGCCGGGCCCATTCAGCCACCGAACCGGCGACCTCGGCCTGCATCGACGCCACCCCGGCGCTCGATCCCATGGCCTTCAGCCGATCGAGGTTGGATTTGCCGTGTTCCAGCTCCTGTTGCATCAGGTTTCGCGCGGCCGCGATTCCGGCGGTGTCGGAGGTCAAGCCGCACAGCATCATCGACTTCTGTGCGGCGGTCATTTTAGCCACCCCGACCTCGACTTCAGCCAGCAACTGGCTCTTGACGGCCTCTACGTCGGCTGCCGAGGCCAGTTCGCCCCGAAGCGCCACAATGGTGAAGACGCTGAAGCCGCCCACCAGGAACAGAATCACCGTCAGCGTGGCCTGGGCCATGGTCAACTTCGCGCCGAAGCTCATTTTCCGCGGTTCCATTTCAGTATGCTCCTCTGCCGTCAATCAACCGCGGCCGGACTGGCCGGCCACGGCCTCGCCGCCGAGCGGCAGTTCTTCCAGCCGCCTGATCTCCTGGGCCGACAGGACGCTGTCGATGTCGAGCAGGATCTTGACCGTACCCTTCACCTTGGCCATCCCGAGGATGTAGTCCACGCGGAGATCGTCGCCGAAATCCGGGGTGTCCTCGATGTCGGACTCCTGCATGGTGAGCACTTCGCTGACCCCGTCGACGATGACGCCCATCATCAGCGGATGGCCCTGTTCCTCCACCTGCACGACGACGATGCAGGTGCGCTGGGTGTATGCGGCCGATTCCAGCCCGAATTTCAACCGCAGGTCGATGACGGGAATCACCTTCCCCCTGAGATTGATCACGCCCTTGACGAAATTGGAGGTCTGGGGGACCGATGTGATGTCCTGGATCCCCATGATCTCCCGGATCTTGAGCACTTCCACGCCGAACTCTTCCTTGCCGAGGTGGAATACAAGATACTTGCCGCCCCGGAGTTTCTCTCCATTCGCGGATTCAACAATCGCTGCCTGCACGCTAGCCTCCTACGTGGTCGCCGCCGATGGCCCCGTGAGAGGCGCATCTGCTAGAGGCCTTATCGGACGGCGGGGCGAGTTGTTTAACCTTGGTGCGGTTTTCGTGGAGGCCGGGGCGGGAGGACGGCCAGCGGCGGCGGGCGGCTCCGGCTACGCCGCGGTCTCGGTGGTGGCGAAGATGAAAAAGCGCGTTCTGGACCGGAAACCCATCGAGCGGTACAAAGTGTAGGCGCCGGGCGAGGATTGCAGCACGACGTGCCCCGCGGCGCCCTGCTCGCGGAGTCTGGAAACGGCGTGCCGGACGGCGGCTTCACCGTATCCTTTCCGCCTGCAATCGGGCGTGGTGGCCACCGAATAGACGCCCAGGACGCCGCTGGAGTTCACCGCCGCCGCGGTGGTCACCGCCTGGCCGGCCTCATAGCCCACCCAGGCATGCAGAGAGCCGGCCCAGAAATGCTCTCGCATATAGACGGCTTCGGCCATGGCGGCCGGTATATGGAAACTGGCGCAGACCAGGCGCGAGAAGTGCCGCCGGGTCTGGTCGTCCTCGACCGGGCGGAAAGCGAGGCCGGGCAGCCGGCGGCGGGGTTCGACCAACTGCCGGGTGTCCATGCCCGGCGATTCGGCGATCGATTGCAGCCCCTCTTCTTCAAAGGTCTCGATGAGCCGCCGCAGTTCCCGTCGCGGCAGGTCGTTCTCGCAGATCCAGAACGACCAGGGCGAGCCGGCCGACTCGTAATGCCGCCGCGCCACCCGGATGCGGCGCTTCAATTCGCCGGCGACGTCCGGAACGGCCGCATCGAGCAACGCGATGTTGAAGACAGAGTACGCCACCGGCGCCGTGATCAACACCACGCCCGACCGCCTCTCCATCTTTCCGTAGCCGGACAGCGCCGCGGTCAGGTTCCTCGCATTGGCGTCGGCCAGGTTCATAACAGGCTCAACGGATCGACGTCGATAATCAGCGCGCCGGCTGGCCAGTTTTCAGCGGCGGCGCGCTGAAGGATGGCGCGCAGCAGATCGTTCAGCCGCGGTCTCGATGCGGTTTTCACCAGCGTTTGACGCCGGAACTCGTTCTTCAACCGGGCGACTGGGGCCTCGGCCGGGCCCAGCACCTTGACATCCGGCCCGGCCTGGCTGAGAGAACCGGCCACGGCCTCGCTCAAGCGCACGGCGTCCTCTTCCTTCTCCGCCTTGACCAGGATGTTGGCCAGGGCGCTGAACGGCGGGTAGCGCATCAGGCGGCGGAATTCGAGTTCCTTTTCGTAGAAGCCGGTGTAGTCCTGCCGGGCGGCCAGGCCGATGGCGTAATGGTCAGGATTGAGGCTCTGGATGACCACTCGGCCGGGCAGATGATGGCGTCCGGCGCGGCCGGCGACCTGGGTCAACAACTGAAAGGTCCGCTCGGCGGCGCGGAAGTCGGGCAGGCCCAGCCCGGTGTCGGCCGAGACCACGCCCACCAGGGTGACGTTGGCGATATCGTGGCCCTTGGCGATCATCTGGGTGCCGACCAGGATATCGAACCGGTGTTCGCGGAATCCGCCCAGGATGCGCTCGTAGCTGTCCTTGCCCTGGGCCGTATCGCGGTCCAGCCGCGCCACGCGGGCGCGGGGGAAGTGGCGGTGCAACTCGTCTTCCACCTTCTCCGAACCGCTGCCGAGGAAGTGGATGTAGTCGCTGCCGCAGGCCGGACATTGCTGCGGCACGCGTATCGAGGAGTCGCAGTAGTGGCACAGAAGGCGGTTGTCGCGGCGGTGGAAGGTCATGCCGACGGCGCAACTGAGGCAGCCGATGCGCTCGCCGCAGGAGCGGCAGGCCACCGCGGAGGAGAACCCCCGGCGGTTCAGAAGCAACATGCTCTGCTCGCCGGAATCGAGGTTGGCGCCCATCTCCTGCACGAGCCGGCGGGAGAACAGGGCGTTCTTGCGGGTTTCGAGAAACTCCTGCCGCATGTCAACGACCTCGACCACGGGCATCGGCCGGCCGCCGATCCTGCCTGGCAATTCGAGCAGCGTGGACTTGCCGCGCGTGACGTTATATCTGCTCTCCAGGCTTGGCGTCGCCGAACCGAGCACGACGGCGGCGTTGAGCGATTGGGCGCGGACGATGGCCAGGTCGCGGCCATGGTAGCGGGGCGATTCCTGTTGCTTGTAGCTCTGGTCGTGCTCCTCATCGACGATAATCAGACCCAGATCCGGCACCGGCGCAAAGACCGCCGAGCGCGTGCCGACGCCAACCCGCGCCTTGCCCGTGCTCAGCCGCCTCCATTGATTCGCCCGGTCGCGGTCGTTGAACGCCGAGTGCAGGATCGCCACCTGATCGCCGAAACGCTGCTGGAACTGGCCGGCGGCCGCCGGGGTCAACCCTATTTCCGGGACCATCAGCAGGGCGCCGCGGCCAAATTTCAGGGCCGCATCGATGGCGTTCATGTAAACCTCGGTCTTGCCCGAGCCGGTGACGCCGTGGAGCAGGAATGTCTGGAACCGGCCGGCCTCGAGCGCGCCGCGGATCGAGTCCACGGCCGCCTGCTGGTCCTGACTCAACGCGTGGGCCGGCCGCGCCCAGCCGGCATCGGATGCCAGGCCGGCCGTCTCCAGTTCGATCAGCCCCTGCCGGCCGAGCGCGCGGGCGGCGGCGCCGGCGCCCTTCACCCGCTTCTCCAGCCCGGCCAGGTTATGCGACCCAGGGTGAAGTTCCAGGAAAGCGATCAGCTCCCGCTCTACCTTTTTCAGCTTGGCGCCTTCAGGCCGGGCCTTGAACGCGGCCAGCAGGCTGTCCGATGCCGCCCGAGCCGGATCACGCGCAACCAACTCCCGCTCGACTTCCACCAAGCCCTTGGCTTCCAGCGTTTTCAAGAGCTTGCGGGCGCCTGGCACTTTGTTTTCAAGTGTTGTCTCGGCCAAAGGACGCTTCTCTACCGCATGCAGGATCTGGACCGCCGGATCCTGCCCCAGTTCGCCGAATACCGCCTGGCGGACCATATCCCGGCCGCGCTCAGTCAAACCCCAGACCTTGCCGCGCCGCAACTCCCCGCCCAGCGGCGCCATGGTTCGCAGCACCTCGCCCAGCGGCGCGCAGTAGTAATCGGCGATCCAGCGCCCCAGCGCCATCAGGTGCTGGTCAAAGACCGGCTCGGTGTCGACGAGTTTCAGCGCCGGCCGGGTCGCCAGGCCAGGGTCATCATTGTGAACCTTCAGCGCCACGCCGGTCAGCGTCCGGCTACCGAAAGGGACGATCACGCGACAGCCGGGCTTCACCCGGGACGCAAGCGTTTCCGGCAGCGAATAGGTAAACGGCCGGTCCAACGGCACCGGCAGGCTGACATCGACAAAAGAAAAGTTGCTCTCCATCCCCACGGGGCGTAACCTTCGTGATTTGGCGGCGTTCTTCAATCTAGCAGGAGTTCACGAATGAAAAAACTGTTTATCCTTTCTCTGATGCTGTGCCTTCTCGGCGGACTCGCCCTGGCGGCGGGAATCGACGGCAAGTGGGTGTCGGAACGCAAGATGGAACGCGACGGCCAGTCGTTCACCATCAAGCAGACCTTTGATCTGAAGTCGGACGGCGCCAAGCTCACCGGAACCGTCACGATGGCGTTTGGCGACATGGAGCCGCGCTCGATGCCGGTCAGCGACGGCAAGCTCGACGGCGCGAAGTTTAGTTTCTCCACCACAATGTCCACGCCCAACGGCGAGTTCAAGACCGTCTACACCGGCACTGTCGAAGGCGACATGCTGAAAGGGACCGCGGCTCGCGAAGGCGGCCAGGACCGGCCCTTTGAGGCGAAACGCCAGTAACGTCCTTTCTTAAGGAGATTAGAACCAATGAAGACCATTACACTGATCGGGATCTGCCTGTTCCTGCTCTGCGGCTCCGCCATGGCAGCCGATCTGAACGGGAAGTATGTTGCATCGATGAAGTTCACCCCGCCCAACGGCGGCGAGGAACGGACCATGACCATCACCTTCGACCTGAAGACCGAAGGCGGCGCAATTACCGGCACGGTGGCCGGCGGCGGCATGCGCCGCGGCGGCGGGGAAGCGCCTCCGCCGAATCCTATTAAGGAAGGCAAGATCGAAGGCGATAAGTTCACCATCAAGGTCGTCTCCCAGGGGCGTAACGGCGAAGTGACCACGGTCTACGCCGGCACCGTCGCCGCCGACACCATGAAGGGCACCATGGCGCGCGAAGGCGGCCAAATGGAACCGCGCCCGTTCGAGGCGAAGAAGCAGTAGGACAGCCCGATCACCGGCAACATGGGCTTCGCTGGCAACGGCGAAGCCCTTTCTGCGCGTATACAGCCTCTGCGCAACGGGCCTCCGCCGATAAGCGGACCCGCCGGTTGATTGCGCCGGTTGCCGGGATTGGATGGATAATGGACAGGTCATGTCCGCGCCAACGGCACTGCGAGTTCATCGACGGGACAACGTGGGAATCGTTGTCCGTCCCGAGGGGGTCAAACCGGGCGAACCGCTGGATGGCGGCGCGGTGGTGCTGGAGGCCGCGGCGCAGGGGCAGAAGATCGCCACAGCCGGTATTGAGGCCGGCGAACCGGTCATCCGCTACGGCCAGGTGATCGGGCGCGCGCTGCGGCGAGTGGAGCCGGGCGGCTGGCTGCGCGAGCAGGACATCTCGCTGCCCGAACCGCCTGACCTGGACCGCCTGGAACTGGCCACCCGCGTCCCGCCCGATCCGCCGCCGCTTGATGATTTCACGTTCGATGGCTATGCCAATGGCGACGGCAGCACCGGTACCCGCAATCTGCTTGGGATTACGACAACGGTGCAATGCGTCGCCCCGACCGTCGAATTCGCCGTCCAGCGGATCCGCAAGGAGATCCTGCCGCGCTACCGCAACGTGGACGGCGTTGTCGCCATCACGCACAATTTCGGCTGCGGCGTGGCCATCGATGCCCCGGGCGCGGAAGTGCCCATACGGACGATCGCCCATTTGAGCCGTCATGCCAACATCGGCGGCCGGGCGCTGATTGTCAGCCTGGGCTGCGAGAAGATGCAGCCGGCGCGATTGGATTCGCCGCCGGGGTCGGGGCTGGCGGTGCTCGACCCGGCGCCTGACGTGATCCGCCTTCAGGACCGTCTGGGCTTCGGCGCCATGATCTCGTCGATCTGCGAAGCGGCGGAGAAGCGGCTGGAGGAACTCGACAGGCGGCGTCGAACGGCGTGCCCGGCGAGCGAACTCATCGTCGGTCTCCAGTGCGGCGGCAGCGACGCGTTTTCCGGCGTGACGGCGAATCCGGCCGTGGGCTTCGCCGCCGACCTGCTGGTGCGCGCAGGTGCGACGGTGATGTTCTCCGAGGTGACAGAGGTCCGCGACGCGGCGCATCTGCTGACGCCGCGCTGCGCCACCGTGGATGTCGCCCAGCGGTTCATCGAAGAGATGCGCTGGTACGACGCCTATCTGGCCCGGCTGGGCGCGGACCGCAGCGCCAACACGACGCCGGGCAACAAGCGTGGCGGGCTGGCGAATATCGTCGAGAAGGCGCTCGGGTCAGTGGCGAAGTCAGGCACGACGGCGATCCGCGCCGTGGCGGGCCAGGGCGAGAAGGTGACGGCGAAGGGCCTGGTTTTCGCGGCCACGCCGGCGTCGGATTTCGTCTGCGGCACGCAGCAACTGGCGTCGATGAACATGCATGTGTTCACCACAGGCGAGGGCACGCCGTACGGGCTGGCGATGGCGCCGGTCGTCAAAGTGAGTTCGCGCACGGCGCTGGCCGAGAAGTGGCCGGACCTGATCGACCTCGACGCCGGACGGATCGCCACGGGCGAGGCGACGATCGAATCGACCGGCTGGGACCTCTTCCGGCTGATCCTCGATATCGCCGGCGGCAAGCGATCCTGGGCCGAGCACTGGGGGCTGGCCAACGCGCTGGCGCCTTTTCATCCAGGCGCGATTACGTAGCCAGCCGGGGCCGTTTCACGAGGATCAGGTAGGCCAGGAATCCGCAGGTGAGCACGACCGCGACGGCCAGCATCGGTGCGTCGTAGGAGCCGGTGCGGTCGATCAGCCAGCCGGTGAAGACCGGGGCGATGATGCCGGAGAGGTTCGAAGCGAAGTTCTGCAGGCCGGTGACGCGGCCGATGCTCGATCCCGGCAGCAGGGTCTGGGTGAGCGCCCAGTAGTTGGCCGTGGCCAGGCCGAGTCCGGAGAGCGAGACGACGGCGAAGACCAGGGCGATGGCATGGGAACTGGAATAGGCCCCGATGAGTTCGGTTGCGGCGACGGCGAGTCCGGCGAGTGTGAAGCGGCGGCGGATGACGACCGGGTCGGCGCCGCCCGAAATGAGACGGTCGGCCCACCAGCCGGCGGCGGTGGCGACGATGGCCATGCCACCGAAGCTGAACATGGTGTACCAGCCCATGCTTTTGAGTTCGAGTCCGCGGCGCTCGACGAAGTAGGCGGGCAGCCAGGTGAGGCAGAAGTACTGGAAGTAGTTGTAGGAGAACGTGCCGATCATGATGCCCCACATCAGCGGCATGCGGAGGAACTTCATGAGCGGCTCGGCCGTGGTGCGGGCCTCGGGGGCGGCGCGGTCGTGTTCGACGGCCAGCAGCCGCCAGGGGATGAGCCACAGCAGGCCGCCGAGGCCGGTGATGATGAACATCCAGCGCCAGCCGGCGGTGGCCAGAATCCAGGCGGCGACGAAGCTGCCGAATGCGGGGCCGAGCTTCGCGCCGGCGAACAAGAGGCCAACGGCGAGTCCGCGCTTTTCTTCGGGCAGGTTCTTGCCGATCCAGCGCAGGCTGGCCGGGGTGACCGGGGCTTCGCCGACGCCGAGCAACAGCCGCAGGCCGATGAGTTGCGGCAGGTTGCGGGCGAAGGCCATCGCTCCGGCAGCGAGAGACCAGATGGTGTAACCCCACGTATAGGTGCGCACCGATCCCCAGCGGTCCACCAGCACGCCGACCGGGATCTGGAGCATGGCGTAGGTCCAGAAGAAGGCGGAATTAAGGATGCCGCGGCCGGTGTCGGTGAGGTTGAAATAGGTCTTGAAATCGGGTGAGGCGAGAGCCACGGAGAGGGTGGCGCGGTCGAGGAAGGCCATCATCATTCCGAAAGTGAGCAGTCCGACGATGGTCCAGCGTCTGGTTTCGGTCATTCGGTATCCGGTTCGCTGCGGTCCCCATAGCGTATCAGAGGGCCGAAGCGATGGAGGCGGGCGTGATGGGTATGCTAACCTCGCCGGTGTGAGCGAAGCAGAACGGCTGGGACGCCGCGTATCGATCCTGAGCATGGCCGTTTCGGGCGTGCTCGCGGCGATGAAGATCCCGGCCGGCCTGTTGGCCGGATCGACCGCCGTTGTGGCCGACGGTGTTGAGAGCGCCGGCGACGTGCTGGCCTCGGGAGTCATCCTGGTCGGATTATGGGTGGCGTCGCGCCCCCCGGACGAGAATCATCCTTATGGACACGGCCGGTTCGAGACCCTCACCGGGCTGGGCGTGGGACTTGCCCTGGCCGTTACGGGCGTGCTGATCGCCTGGCGGTCGCTGTTGAGTATCAACGAATCGCACAGTCCCCCCGAGGTGTGGGTGATTTCGACTCTGCTGCTGTCGATCGCCGCGAAGGCCGCCCTGTCCACCTACAAGTTCAAAGCGGGCCGGAGGATCGGATCGTCGGCGCTGGTGGCCGACGCCTGGAACGACACGGTCGATATCCTGTCGGGCACGGTGGCGCTGGTCGCCGTTGGATTGACGGTTTACGACCCGGCCCGTTTCATCCAGGCCGACCACTGGGGCGGCGGCGCAGTGGGCGTGATCGTCGTCGTACTTGGCTTGCAGGTGATTCGCGAAACGGCGCTCCACCTGATGGACACCATGCCGTCGGAGGAGCGGATGAGATTGATCCGCGCGTCGGCCATGAAGGTGCCGGGGGCGCTGGCGGTGGAGAAGTGCTTCGCGCGCAAGACGGGACTGCGCTACCACGTCGACCTGCATCTGGAGGTGGATCCGGAGTTGACTGTCCGGGCGTCGCACTCGATTGCCGAAGAGGTCCGCAACCACGTCAAGGACGAGCTGCCGTGGGTGGCCGACGTGCTGATCCATGTAGAACCGTTCGGCGGGACCGGCTGGCGCGGCAGGGATGGAAAGCAAAATGGATAACGTCTCCATCGCCAAGCTGCTGAGCGAGACCGCCGATCTGATGGAGATCGCCGAGGAGGACGGCTTCCGCATCCGCAGCTACCGCAACGCGGCAGGCGTGGTCGAGGGCTACCCGGAGCAGATGACGGTGATCCTTGCCGACCCGTCGCGCAAGCTGACCAGCATCGCCGGCATCGGCAAGGGCATCGCAGCGGTGATCGAGGAGATCGTGGCCCGCGGATCGTTTGCGCGGCGCGACGAGATGCTGGAGCGTTATCCGCCGACGGCGCTCGAAATGCTCCGCATCCCAGGGCTGGGGCCGAAGACGATCCGCACGCTGTGGGACCACTTCCGCGTATCTACGCTCGAAGAACTCGAACAGCTCTGTCACGACCACCGCCTGCAGGAGCTGCCGCGCATGGGCGCGAAGCTCGAAGAGAAGATCCTCAAAGGTCTGGCGCATTACCGGCAGGGCGCGGGACGGTTCCTGGTTGGGTTCGCCTCGGCGGCGGCGGCGGAGTTGACCGGCTATCTCTCCGCGACGCCGGGCGTGGAGCGCGTGACGCCGGCGGGCAGCCTGCGGCGCGGACGCGAAACGGTGGGCGATCTGGATCTGCTGGTGACCGGCGACGGCGCGGCGGCGGCGCTGGAACGGTTTGTCGAACATCCGAAGGTGCATGACGTGCTGGGCAAGGGCGAATTGAAAGCCAGCGCGCGATACGGCATCGAGGGGTTGCAGGTGGATGTGAAGGCCGTGCCGGCGGAGAGCTTCGGCGCGGCGATGCAGTATTTCACCGGATCGAAGGACCACAACGTCCAACTGCGGCAGCGCGCCCAGCGCATGGGCTTGACGCTGAACGAATACGGGCTGTTTCGCGTGGACGATGAGTCACGCGCCGCCGGCGCAACCGAACAGGAGATCTACGCCGCGCTGGGGCTGGCCTGGATCCCGCCGGAACTGCGCGAGAACCAGGGCGAGATCGAGGCGGCGGAGAAGGGCGAGTTGCCCGCGCTGATCGATGCCGGGCAGATCCGCGGCGACCTGCACATGCACACGCGCGCCTCAGATGGCCGCGGGACGTTGGAAGAGATGGCCGAAGCCGCGCGGGCGATGGGTTATGAATACATCGCCGTGACCGATCATTCAAAGGCGCTGGCGATGGCCAACGGGCTGGATGAGGCGCGCGCGGTGGCCTTCGCCGAACAGGTCAGGCGGTTCAACAGCGAGGAGCGCGGCATGCGCGTCTTCGCGGGGCTGGAATGCGACATCCTGCGCGACGGCCGGATGGACCTTTCAGAAGACGCATTGGCCGAGTTGGACTTCGTCGTCGGCAGCGTCCACTCCTATATGAACCTGGAGCAGGGCGAGATGACTGACCGTCTGCTGCGCGCGCTCGAAAGCCCGTCGCTGAAGGCGTTCGGCCATCCGACAGGCCGGGTGCTGCTGCATCGCGACGCCTACACATACGACTTCGACACGGTAGCCCGCGCGGCTGCCGCGCGCGGCGTGTGGATGGAGATCAACGCAAGCCCCGAGCGGCTGGACCTTCATGCGTCGCTGATCCGCCGCGCCAAGGCGCTGGGCTGCAAATTCGTCATTTCAACAGACGCCCATCACCCGAAACATCTCGCCAACATCCGTTTCGGAGTCAGCATGGCCCGCCGCGGCTGGCTTGAGGCCGGCGATGTCATGAATACACTGCCGCTGGCCGCGATGACGGCCGCCATAGGAAAACAATGAGCATGAAATTGATTTCGTCGGAAGAGATCTGCCGCACGCCCATTTTCCGGGTGACTCTGGACCAGGCCGTCGACCCGGACGGCTTCGAGATCCGGCGCGCCATCGTGCAGCATCAAGGCTCGGCGGTGATGATGGCCGTCGATGACAGGAACCGCGTCCTGCTGGTCCGCCAGTACCGCCTGCCGGCGCGCGACTCCATGTGGGAACTGCCCGCGGGCCGTGTCGATCCGGGCGAGCCGGTTCTCAAGGCCGCCAAGCGCGAACTCGCCGAGGAGACCGGCTACAAGGCGCGCACCTGGACAAAGCTGTTTACCTTTTTCGCCAGTCCCGGCTATGTCGCCGAGCGGATGACGATCTACGTCGCGCAGGATCTCAAGGCCGGCGCGGCCACGCCGATGGACGACGAGCGCATCGAGACGCGCTGGTTCACCCAGGCCGAGATCGGGCGGATGATCCAGTCCAACGAGATCAAGGACGCAAAGACGGTGATCGGCTGGGCCGTCTGGCGCGAGCGCGTTAAAGCCGCTCGTCAACGTAGTCGAGCATCTTCTTGAGCGCCTGTCCGCGGTGGCTGGCTGCGAGCTTGCGGTTGGCGTCCACCTCGCCGAAAGTGCAGTCAAAGGGCGGGTGGAAGAACAGCGGGTCGTAGCCGAATCCGTTCTGGCCGCGCGGTTCGGTGGCGATGAGGCCTTCCACCGAGCCGTTGAATACGCCCAGCAACCGGCCCTCGTGCGCCAGGGCGATGACGCATTGGAACCAGGCGATGCGCTGTTCGACGCCTTCGAGTTTTTCAAGCAGCAGGCGGTTGTTCTCCTCGTCGGTCGCCTTTAGCCCGGCGAAGCGCGCGGAACGCACACCGGGCGCGCCATCCAGCGCGGCGACGACCAAGCCGGAATCGTCGGAGAAGACCGGCCTGTGCGCGTGGACGCTGTAATGGATCGCCTTCTTAATGGCGTTTTCCTCGAACGTTTCGCCGTCCTCGGTGCATTCGGGCAGGCTTGCAATATGCTCGAGGGGTTCGATTTGAACGTGGCTGTGGCCGAAGTGACCGGCGGCGATGCGGAACTCGCGCAACTTGCCGGGGTTTGTCGTGGCGCTGCGGATCAGCTTCATCACTTGCCTCCAATCGCTCGCACCTGGGCCTCGAACAGTTCGGCGACTCCCTTCCTCGCCAGAACGATCAACTCGATGAGACGCTCGTCTCCAAAGGTGGCCTTTTCGGCGGTGGCCTGGAGTTCGACGAATTCGCCCGCACCGGTCATAACCACATTCATGTCGACCTCGGCCTGCGAGTCTTCGTCATAGGCGAGGTCGAGCATGGGTGCTCCGCCGACGATGCCGACGCTGGTGGCGGCCACCATGTCGCGGAGCGGGTTTTTTGAGAGCGCGCCAAATTCGAGCAGCTTTTTCACCGCCAGCGCCAGGGCGACATAGCCGCCGGTAATCGCCGCCGTGCGTGTTCCGCCGTCGGCCTGGAGGACATCGCAATCGATAATGATCGCGCGCTCGCCCAGGGCTTCCATGTTGGTAACGGCGCGCAGGCTGCGGCCGATCAGCCGCTGAATCTCATGAGTGCGGCCCGACGGTTTGCCCTTGGTCACTTCGCGCGGCGTCCTTGTGGAAGTGGCGCGCGGCAGCATCGAATATTCCGCGGTCACCCAGCCCTTGCCCGAGTTGCGCAGAAACGACGGCACCGAGTCCTCCACCGATGCGGTGCAAAGCACGCGCGTGTGCCCGATCTCGATCAACGCCGAGCCTTCCGCGGTCAGCAGATAGCCGGTTGTGATCTTCACTGGCCGCAATTGGGCGGCTTCGCGCATGTCGCTTCGCATGGGAACGGCTAACCTCGCGAGATGGAATAGAAAAGCAGCACGCCGAGGATCAGAAAGCCGGCGACAACAATGAGTATGCAGCCGATCGCGCTCGGCGCCTTCGGGCCCGGCTTCGGCTGCCGGCTGCCCTTCGCTCTGATCTTGGCCATAAACCTAGATTCTAGCGCTTCAGACGCTTCGACACTTCGTTGAAGAACAGTCCGAGGTTCTCGATCGACGCCGGCGACAGGTCTTTCATCAGCATCGAAACCACCGGCCGCGCCCGCTGTTCGAGTGCCATTTGCGTGGCCAGGAACTGCGCCTGATGGTAGTCGGCCTTGTATCCGGCCGCGGGCAGAGTCTCCGCTTTTTCGCTCATCAGCACCGTCGAAAGGCAGCGTCCATGGCCGATCACCATCTCGTGGTAGCTGTGGTTCATCGCCGGGCCTTCATAGATGTCCACGGGCATCTTCATCGCCGAGCGGAAGACCTTCTCGCCGGCCTTGTCCAGGACTTTCCTCACCGCCTGGCCGCGCTTATCGTAACGCGTGTCGCCGAAGAAGGTGAGTTCGCCGTACTCGACAGCGCCCGACGCGGCAAGTTGAGTGAGGATCGCGGCGTAGATGCCAGGAGCATCGCGGCCGTCGGGCTCGACGGCGATACGCAGCTTGTCGTAATACAACGTCAGCCCGCGCCACTTCGCCTGCCGCACGGCGGTCTTCAACGCCTTCCATTCGGCGGTCTTTTCCGTGCCGCCCAGCACGCGCCCGTACTCATAGATCGGCTGTGTGATGGCCTTGTACAATTCCACGCCCGGCTGCGTGACGAAGTTCATCTTGCGCAGCCAGCCGAGGCCGAAGACCGTGTAGTGGATGAACTGCATGAACGCTGACAGCGGCGCATCCTTGTCCAGCACCAGGCGGGCCACCGGGTAGCCGGAGCGTTTGAGCAACTGCAACTTCTGCTTATCGACGCCCGCTTCGCAACTGCGTTCGACGGCGAGGAAGACGCGGTCCTGCCGCGAGTCCCTGGCTTGCCGGCAGTTCGCCAGGCGGGGCGTTTCGTTGATGACGATCTTGATCCCGATTTCTTCGCTCTTGCCCAGGCTCTCTTCAAAATCCTGCTTCGTCCAGAGCGCGGCGGCCGAAAGGGGCTTCGAGGCGAGCAGCGTCACTTTGTCGCGGCCGGCGGCGCCGTGCGCGTGGAGGAAGGCCGCCAACTGGAAAGCCGTGTCCACCTGCGCAGGGGTGAGGCATGCGCCCTCGAACCAGCGCTTCAGATCCACGCCTGCGAGGGCGAGCGGAATCAGGCTGCCCTTGGTCAGCGGGCTGGAGTGGCGGCCACCGGTGGAGTTGCCGCCGTCGAGTTGAAGTTCGATCTTGCGGTAGCCGCGCGGACCGGCAAAACGGTCGAGGATCGAGCCCGGCAGCGTCATGTAGATGAAGTTCGGGCGGCTGTCGATGGCGAGCTTGCCGTAGAGCGTCGCCAGCTTTTCAAGATTGACGACAGGTTCGAAAGAGGTCATGCCCATGGCCATGCCCACGACCAGCGTCGATTTCAACCCTTCGGCGAGCGAGCCGGCCTTGGCCTCGATGTGAGCGAGGATGGCCTTCAACTTGGCCGGGTCGGTGGAGTCGAGCACAAACAGCTTTGGACCCTTGTTCAGCAGGCCCGCGGCGACGTAGGCCGACTTGTCCTCGGCCGATCCGCCCATGCCCGCCCAGATGACGAAACGCAGCCGCGACTTATGGGTGTCGCGGATCGCCTGTTTCACTTCCTCCACTTCACGCTGGATCACGGCGGGCCATTGGGGGTTCTTCGCGGCCAGCCAGGCGAGATGGAACACGCCATAGCTGTTCTTGGTGGCGTTGCCCCCGGAGTCGCATTCCATGCCGAGCGCGACCAACTGGCTCTTCGAAGCGTTCAGTCCGGCCAGGCCCTTGCGGCGGGCTTTCGAGTCGAGGGCCTGGAGTTTCTGGAGCAGGTTATCCTTCTGGATCCGGGAGGCTGTAGCGGTCGAGAGGGAGTGGTCGCCCGAGAATGTGAGTCGCACCTTGCCGTTGTACCACATGCGGCCGCGGATGCTATGTTGAGGCATGAGACGACGCCTGTTTCTAACCGCCGCGGCGGCATCGGCGGCATGCAGCCGCCTGCCCAGGCGGGTTCTTGTGCCGGTGCCGCCGGAGCAGGCGGGCGAGTGGCGCAGGTCGGCCATGGAGACTCCTGATCCGTCTGGCGCGCCGCCCGATGCCGCCAGGTTGAAACCGGAGCAGTGGATTCGCGCCGCGTATGTGAACGGGCAGCGGTCAGTCGGCGTTTCGGCGTTTGCGTTCTCCAATGATGCTTCGGCGTTTGAGCTGCAGCAGCGCTGGAACCGCGGCGGCGGCGATGTCACCTATCAGCGGAAGTCGGTCTTCGTTGTCTGCAATTCGTCCACGGAACCCACCGCCGCGCTGATCGAGTTTGTCAAACTGCTGGAGAAGACGTGGCCCTGAACGGCGTCAGGCGCGAGACGGCCGCCAACCGGTTTTTCCAGATATCGATCTGGGTGATGCTGGCCAGCGGCTATCTCGCCATTGCCGGATCGGGCGCCCTGGACATCCCGAGCGTGGCGGTGACCGGCGCGGCGTTGCTGCTGCGCGCCCTGGTCCTCGCCGGAGCCCTCAAGCTCAGCATCCCGGAAAAGCTGCCGGGCATCGCGTCGCTCGTCTACATCCTCTTCTTCCCCGTCGACTACCACTACCTCTCCCGCGATCTGATCCAGGCCACTGTCCATCTCATTCTCTTTCTCGCCGTGGTCAAGATCCTCACCGCGTCGTCGTCGCGCGACCACCTGTTTCTCGGCATTATCGCGTTCCTTCAGATCCTGGCCGCGGCGATGTTCTCGCTAAGCCTCAGTTTCTTCTTCTTCCTCGTCGTCTTCCTGGTTTCCGCCATCGCGTCAATGACGTCAGGCGAGATCAGGTCATCGTCATTGGGGCGGCGCGTCGCCACGGGCGCCACGGCCCGGCTTCCGTGGAGGTTGATCTGGC
Organism: Candidatus Solibacter sp.; assembly: GCA_013822245.1. Classification (GTDB taxonomy): domain Bacteria; phylum Acidobacteriota; class Terriglobia; order Bryobacterales; family Bryobacteraceae; genus PNKE01. The sequence goes on along the minus strand of PNKE01000032.1, from coordinate 85,943 downwards.
TGACGGCGATGCTCACCGCCGGCGTCCTGCTGATGACGGGCGCTCTGTTTCTCCTGCTGCCGCGCACGGCGCGGGCGGCGTTTGAACGATTCGCGCGTCCGGGCGATCGCGTGACGGGCTTCTCGAGGGAGGTCACGCTGGGCCAGATGGGCGAGTTGAGAAGGCCCTCGCGCACGGTGATGCACGTCTACTTCGACCCCGGCCCGCCGAAGAAACACTTCTACTGGCGAGGGGTGGCGCTGTCGGAGTTCAACGGCTGGAAGTGGTATAACTCGCCCGAGCCTCCGAAGCTGCTCCAGGCCCGCCAGGACCTTCTGACCCTGGTCGACGACGACCAACTGCGCCGTTCCGGCGGACCGCGCATCAACTATGAAGTCGTGCTCCATACCCGGCCGTCCGAGGCGCTGTTCGTGGCCGGGCTCGCCGAGCGCATGAGAGTGCCGCACAGCCTGGTATGGCTCACCGAGGGCGGCGGCCTGCGCGTCCCGTTCAACGAAGACACCAATTACCGGTACTCGGTCTATAGCTATTTCGGCGGGCCCGATGCGCCGGACTTTCTCGGGCACACGCGCCTGCCCGAGCAGGTCCGCAACTACAATCTGCTGTTGCCACCCGTGGACCGGCGCATCCTGGACCTCGCCAAACGTCTGACCTCGGGCCATCAGGACGATCTTACCCGCGCCCGCGCCGTGGAGAGCCACCTGCTGACGCAGTACGCCTATTCGCTCGCCCCCCTTGAGAGAGAGGCCGACGATCCTCTGGCCCATTTCCTGTTTGATCGCCGCAAGGGCCACTGCGAGTATTTCGCCTCGGCCATGGCGGTGATGTTGCGCGCGTCCTGGATCCCGGCGCGCGTGGTGACGGGCTTTAATCAGGGCGCCAACAATCCGCTGACCGGACTTCATGTGGTGCGCGCCTCGGACGCCCATGCCTGGGTGGAGGCCTGGATTCCCGGCAAGGGCTGGACCGTGTTCGACCCCACGCCTGGCAACCTGGACGAAGGCCGCGACCTCATGTCCCGGATGTCGATGTGGATGGATGCGGTCGACGTCTTCTGGCAGGAGTGGGTGATCGGCTACGACCTCGACCGCCAGTTGACACTGGCCTTCCGCGTCGGCCAGTCGTCGCGCCAGAATCTGGTGTTGCCTCATATCGGGCAGTGGTGGCGGAGCGTGCGCGATGCGTTCAAGGTGGAAGGCCCGGCGCCTGGCTCCCGCCACGGCTGGCTGCTGGCGCCCGCGGCGCTGGCCGTAGGGGTGGCGTTGCTGATCCGGCGGTACCGGCGGCGATTGCTGCGCCGCGCCGCCAAGGGCGAGATCACGCCGGGGGAAGCCGTGCTGCTGTACCGCCGCTTCCTTGCCCTGTTGCGCAAGCGCGGACTGGTCCGCGACGCCTCGGCCACGCCCATCGAGTTCGCCCGCTCCATTGCCTCGCCGGCTCTGGCCTCGCCGGCGATGGAGTTCACGCTGGCCTACAACGAACTGCGCTATGCGGGACGCCCGGAGGCGTCCGCCCGCATGGCCGAATTGCTGGATAGAATCGAGCGAACACCATGAAAATCCTGAAACTCCTCCTTCTTGCTTCAACCCTGCTCTCCGCCGCGCCGGTGGACTACAACGGCCGCTGGAACATCAAGCTCGACCACCCGCGCAAACGCGTCTGGTGGCTGGAAGTCAATGCAGCCGGTACGCCGGCAATGAACGGCGCCTTTGTCGGCGCGCCCGGAGGACAGGTGGACAAGATCCCCGAAATCCGCATGGACGGCGATACGCTGACGTTCAAGTTCACGCGCAAGGGGCGCGATGAGCGGGTGGCCGAACTTGTCTACAAGGCGAAGTTCGAGGGCGGCGTGCTGAACGGCGAGATGGTTGAATCGGTCAACGGCGCGGCGAAGCCGGCGGTGAGATGGACGGGCTACCGCGCGCCGGTGATCGCGGACAGCGACGACGGTTCATGGGCGCCCGGCAAGCCGGTGGCGCTGTTCGACGGCAAGTCACTGAACGGCTGGAGTTGGATTCTGCCGAAGGGACCGGGCTGGGTGGTGGAGAACGGGTTGCTGAAGAACGAGAAGGGGGCGTCGGATCTGGTCTCGGACGCCAAGTTCTGGAACTTCATACTGAAGACCGAATACCGCTACGACAAGGGGTCGAACTCGGGCGTCGGCGTCCGCGGCCGTTATGAGATCCAGATCATCGACGATCATAGCCGCGACATCGGCACGCACGGCACGGCGACGCTCTACAGCCGGGTGCTGCCGTCGGCCAAGCCGGTCAAGCCGGCCGGCGAGTGGCAGACGATGGACATCCGCGTGGTGGGGCGGCAGTTGAGCGTCTGGGTGAACGGCGTGCAGGTCCACGACAAGACGCAGATCGACGGGCTGACGGCCATCGCAATCGACGCCGACGAGGACAAGCCGGGTCCGCTGGTGTTTCAGGGCGACCACGGGCCGGTGGAGTTTCGAAAGATAGAGGTGACGCCGCTCGTGAAGCGATGATCTGGCCCGGCCTGGTTCCGCTGTTCTGGCGGATCCTGTTTCGTTTCGGTGTTCCGCGCGGGGTCTTTCTTCTTGCCGATGCCGAGGAAACGGCCCGTGCTTCTGAAGGCGGTCTTGAGCGCGCCGCCTGTCTTGCGGGCGCTTGTGCCGAGGGCGTTGGATGTGTGTTTATCGGCGGTCTGGAGCGCGGAGCCGGTGTGTTTGCCGCCTGTGCCGATGGAGGTGAGGGTGTGGTTGCCGCCGAGGATGAAGGCCTTGGCGGGGATCAGGGCCGGGTGCAGGGCGATGACCTCGCGCGGTTCGGCCGATTCAATGCGAGCGATCACCGCCGGTGAGAATTCCGACGCCATCTTGGCCCTCATGCCCCATTTGCGCGAGGCGGTCCAGACGGCGCCGTTCATGGGCGCGCCGGGCTCGCCGACGTTGATCAGTTTGCCGGCCGGCATGGCGGTGACGGCCTGGCAGCGGTCGCCGCCGCAACCGAGGCGGTTGCAGGCGCCGGCGCTGAGAAACGACGCGTGTTTGCCATGCGAGACCCAGACCGCGGCGCCGGAGGTTTCGGCCGCGAGATCCGCGGCCCGGGCGCCGTGGGCGGCGTCGCAGACCGTGCCTTGGTGGGCGGCGGAATACCAGTATTTCGCCCTGTATTCGCTGGCCGTCCCGGGTTCTGCTTCGAGCAGGACGGCGACATGTTCGACATCGAGCGGGTGCTGGCCGAAGCCGCAGTCACGGGCCCAGAGGTGGTAGTAGTGGATCTCGATCCGCGAGCGACCGGCGGCCAGAGGGAAGACCTGGCCATAGATCGTGCCATTCCTGATGGGCTTGACGGGATCCTTGGCGCCGGCGAGGAACTCCGAGGGCATCACGTCGCACTCGGTCGCGCTCAGCATGAAAGTGGGGCGGAAACGTTCGAGCAGCGCCTGTTCGAAGGCGTCGTCGAGTCCATCGCGGTCCTCGTCGCCGGCCCACGCAGCGAATGCCGGGCAGAATGCCAGCATCAGGATGGCGCGGCGGAGCATCTGCTTCGATGCTACCCTACATCCGCCGTCAACAGGGGGCGAAAGGGCGCTGATTGATATACTGGAATCAACTCCACCCACTATGTCTGGAAATCCAAGTTCCAATAAGAAGGTCATCCTTCTGCGTCCGAGGGGGTTCTGCGCGGGCGTGGTGAGGGCGATCGATGCCGTCAAAATCGCCATTGAACTCTACGGGGCGCCCATTTACGTGCGTAAGGAGATCGTCCACAACCGCCACGTGGTGGAGGAGTTGCGCGAACTTGGCGCGGTCTTCGTCAACGAGCTTGACGAAGTCCCCGATGGCAGCCGGGCGATCTTTTCGGCCCACGGCGTCTCGCCGGCCGTGCGCAAAGCCGCGACGGAGAGGGATCTCCAGGTTGTCGACGCCACCTGCCCGCTGGTGACCAAGGTCCACCTGGAAGCGGTGAAGTTCGCCCGCCAGGGTTTCACGATTCTATTGATCGGGCACAGAGACCACGAGGAGATCGAGGGCACGTTTGGCGAGGCCCCGGCATCGACCTTCATCGTCGAAACCGAGCAGGATGCCGAGAAGGTGGAGGTTCCCGATCCGTCAAAGGTCTGCTACCTGACCCAGACGACGCTTTCGCTCGACGAAACCCGAGGCATCATCGAGGTGCTGAACCGCCGGTTCCCGCTGATGACAGGCCCGAAGTCGCAGGACATCTGCTACGCCACCGAGAACCGGCAGATGGCGGTGAAGGCTGTTGTGCCGATGTGCGAGCTGCTGCTGGTGGTTGGATCGCAGAACAGCTCGAACTCGAAGCGGCTGGTCGAGGTCTGCCAGAACAACGGCGTGCCGGCGTATCTGCTGGACGACAGGTCGTATCTGAAGGACGAGTGGTTCGACGGCGTTGAGACGGTTTCGGTGACCGCCGGCGCATCGGCTCCCGAACACCTGGTCCAGGAGCTTGTCGAGGCGCTGGCCGGGCGCGGATATGAGACGTTGCAGGAGGTGGACATCGTGGAGGAGGATGTGCGTTTCCAGTTGCCCGGCGAGTTGCAGGGGGCGCCAGTCCGGCTGACAACCATTTCCACAACAGTGGCATGAGCGCCGGACTCCATCAGGGCCGCGAATCGCTGCTTTGCTCAGCCGCCGCGTCGGCTGAGCGCGCCGCCGCCGCACTGCGCGGCTGGACGCGCGGAGCCGACGCCCGTATCTCGCCGCCGGCGAGCGGGACGCTGCCCGCGTTTCTCGCCGATGTGGACGCGCCGGTGGAATTCGCCGTGCTGCCCTCGCGCATGGCCACGGTCCCCCGGCATTGGAAACCGCTGTTTCCGCCGCTGTCGATCCTGCGGGCCGAAGGGCGGCTGGGCCGGCCAGTCGGGGCGGGCAATCAGCCCTGGTCCGCCGAGATTTCGTTCCTGGACCGCATGAAGGCGAAGATGGGCGGCGGCGCGCTGGCCGCCGCGAAACGGACTCTTCTCGAAACCGGCGGGCAGGCGTCGTGGTGGCTTCCGGCGCGGCTGGAACTGCTGGCTGCGGGCGATTCGGCGACGCCGGCCATCCGCGGCCGCTGGGAGTGGATGAAGCAAAACCAGGCCGACCTGTCGGCCCAGGACGCCGCGTTTTCGCGCCTGGCGCTCGATCCCGCCGCGCCGGCGGCGTTCGATCCCGGAGCTCCGGAGCGGTTGATTGAGACGCAGGGCGGAGAAGGCAGTTGGTTGATTGACGACTTCACGGGGCCGGTCGTGTCCACCGCCTTTGCGCTGGACGCGCTGGGCCGCCAGGGCGTGGACGATCGCGATGCCGCGGTGCTGCGCGGCGGCGAGTGGCTTCGCTCGGCCCAGAACGCCGACGGCGGCTGGGGCGCCGGCGAAGGACAGGATTCCGCGCCCGTGCGGACCGCCTGTGCCGTGATGGGACTGGTGGCCGGAGGCGACGCCGGAAGCGAAAGCGTCCAGCGCGGCATCGGTTACCTTGTGCGGACGCAAGGACAGGACGGCGCCTGGCATGATGACGGTTTCAACTGGGCGCTGCTCGCCGGCTACGCCGAGTGCCGTTCGACGCTCGACGGGCTGACGCTGCCATTGATTGCGTTAAAGACGTTCCTGAGACATTTCAGCGCCGGGACGAATACCGGCGCCGCGGGGGTTTAATTCATGCGATTCCCTCTTTCACTGACGGCCGGCATGGCCGGATACATAGCGAAGAACAAGATGATGCCGAAGCCGGAATGGCAGTTGAAACGGGCGTCTGAAGGCGGCGCGACCAACCCGTTCCAGATCCTGCACTCCGCGCCCGGCAATCAACGGGCGACGCCGCACCCGATGATCAACAAGCGCTTTCCGCTGGTGCTGATGCTCGAACCGCTGCACGCCTGCAACCTCACCTGCACGGGCTGCGGGCGCATTCGCGAGTACGAAAACACGATCACCGAGCAGTTGACCGCCGGGCAGTGCCTGGACGCGGTGGACGAATGCGGCGCGCCGATCGTCTCGATCTGCGGCGGCGAGCCGTTCCTGTATCAGCCGATCGCGCAATTGACCCAACAGATCCTGGACCGCGGCAAACACATCTACCTCTGCACCAACGGCATGTTCATCCGGCGGCGGCTGAAGGAGTTCCAGCCGAATCCGCGGCTGTTCATCAACGTCCATCTGGACGGCATGGAAGCCACGCACGACCTCTGCGTCGAGCGCGAGGGCGTCTTCAAGGAAGCCGTCGAGGGCATCAAGACCGCCAGCGCGGCCGGCTTCAAGGTCTGCACCAATACGACGATCTACAAGGAAACCGATATGGCCGAGATCCGGGCGTTGTTCGAGTTCCTTGAAACGCTTGGCGTCGACGGCCACATGGTGTCGCCGGCCTATGGATATTCGGCGGTGAACGACCGCGAGATTTTCATGACACGCGATGACGTGATTGAAAAGTTTCGCGACGCCAGCGAACTCTGGGAGCGGTTCCCGATCAACAATTCGCCGATCTATCTGGACTTCCTCAAGGGCGAGCGCGACCTGCCGTGCACGGCCTGGGGCAACCCGACCTACAACACATCGGGGTGGAAGGGCCCGTGCTATCTGATCACCGACGGCCACTACAAGACGTTCGAGGAGTTCATGACGCGCACGCCCTGGGAGAGCTACGGCGCCGGCAACGATCCGCGGTGCGAGCACTGCATGACGCACTGCGGCTACGAACCGTCGGCGGCGCTGGGCATCAATTCGAGGACCGGCGACAGCCTGAAGTTGTTGAAGTGGGCGCTGAAGTAGGGCGCGAAGAGCATCGCGCGGGCGGGCCCCGGTGAGGCCGGCGCTGGTGACCGGAGCGTCCGGTTTCCTCGGCTGGCACGTGGCGCGCGTGCTCATCGAGCGCGGCTACCGTGTGCGGGGATTGGCGCGGCGGGCCGGGTCGATCACGGATCCGGAGATCGAGGAGGTGCACGGCGACCTGCGAGACCCGGATTCGGTGCGGCGGGCCGTGGCGGGCTGCGAGCTGGTCTTCCATGTGGCAGCCGATTACCGGTTGTGGGCCAGGGACGCAAGCGAGATGTACAGATCCAATGTGGACGGGACAAGGAACCTGCTTGGCGCATGCGAGAACACGGGAGTGGATAGAATCGTCTATACAAGCACGGTTGGATGTATTGGGCTGGTCAAGGGTTCGCTTGGAGACGAGTCAACGCCGGTCCGGCTGGAAGATATGACGGGGAGTTACAAGCGGTCGAAGTTCCTCGCCGAGCGCGAGGCGCTCGATTTCGCATCGCGAGGCCTGCCGGCGGTCATCGTGAATCCCACGGCGCCGGTGGGCGCGCATGACGTGAAACCGACGCCGACCGGGCAGACGATCCTCGATTTCATCCGCGGCCGGATGCCGGCCTATCTCGACACTGGCCTGAACGTGGTGGATGCGCGCGAGACGGCCGAAGGCCACTGGCTGGCATGCGAAAAGGGCAAGCCGGGCGAGCGCTACATCCTGGGCAGCGAGAACCTGACGCTGGGAGAGATCTTCGAAAAGCTGTCGGCGATCAGCGGACGTCCGGCGCCGAAGATGCGGATTCCGTGGGTGGTGGCGTATGGCGCGGGCGTGGTTTCGACGGCGATCGCCAACGTGACGGGAAAGCCGCCTCGGGCGCCGATTGACGCCGTGCGGATGGCGCGCAAGCGGATGTTTGTGTCGGCGGAGAAGGCGCGGCGGGAATTGGGATTCAACCCGTCGCCGGCCGGGAAGGGCCTGCGCAACGCGGTGGAGTGGTTTGAGGCGAATGGCTATGAGTAATCAGCCGATTGCGGTGATTGCGGCGATGAGCCGGGAGTTTTCGGGGCTGCTGGCCCACGCCACTTCGGTGGAAGCGGTGCGGACAGAGGCGGCGTATGCGTGCAGGGCTGGCATCGCCGGCCGCGAGTGGTTGCTGGTGGCCGACGGTCCGGGGCCAGGACGGGCGGCGGCCGCCGCCCAGGCGGCGATGGAATCGGGCAGGCCGGCCGTGCTGGTTTCGGCCGGGTACTGCGGGGCGCTGGACCCGGCGCTGAAGGCCGGAGACATTTTCCAGGCCGACACGGTCATCGGCGAGGGCGACGACCGCTGGAGCGCATGCCGGATCGAAGCCGGGATCGGCGAGATGCAGGCTGGCGCGCTGCTTTCGAGGGACCGGGTGGTGATTACGTCCGAAGAGAAGCAGTCACTGTACCGTTCGCTTGGCGCCAGGGCCGTGGAGATGGAAGCCGCGGCGGTGGCCAGGGTGGCGGGCGAGGCTGGGATTCCGTTCTACTGCATTCGCGTGGTCAGCGATTCGGCGCATGACACGCTTCCGATTGATTTCAATCTTTACCGCGCGCCGTCGGGCCGTTTCCTGCGGGGGCGTATCCTGGGCGCGGCACTGGCTCGTCCGTCGTCGTTCCGGGGGCTGCTCAGACTCGGCGCCGACAGCAAGCGGGCATCTCGCATTTTGGGAGACTACCTTGTCCACTGTAAGTTCTGAACCGATCCCTTCCGCCATGAGGGCCGCCGTCTACACCGGCAACGGGCGGCTTGAGGTGCGGCAGATTCCCGTGCCGGAGATCGGACCCGGCGAACTCCTGGTGAAGGTTCATGCGTGCGGGATCTGCCACACGGACCTGAAGAAGGTGGAGCATGACCTGTTGCCGCCGCCGCGGGTGTACGGCCACGAGACGGCGGGCGAGGTGGCGAAGGTGGGGGCGGGCGTGGAGAAGTTCAAGGTGGGCGACCGGGTGGTGGCGTTCCATCACATCCCGTGCCGCAACTGTTTCTATTGCGACCGGAAGCTCTACGCCCAGTGCGCGGGCTATAAGAAGGTGGGCATCACGGCCGGCTTCGAGCCAGCCGGCGGCGGATTCTCGCAGTACATCCGGATTATGGACTGGATTGTGCGCGATGGGGTGGAGTTGATCCCGGATGGGGTTTGCTATGAAGCGGCCAGTTTCGTCGAACCGGTGAACACCTGCCATAAGGCGGTGGCGGAGATGGACCCGCGGCCCGGCGATACGGTGCTGATCCAGGGGCAGGGGCCGATCGGGCTGATCTTCACGATGCTGGTGAAGCGGACCGGCGCGCGGATCGTCGCCACCGACACGATGGAAGGGCGGCTGGCGCTGGCGCGCAGGTTCGGCGCTTCCGAGGCCGTTGATCCGCGCACGACCGACGTCGCCGGGCTGGTGAAACCGATGACGGAAGGGCGCGGCGCGGATCAGGTGTTCGTGGCGGCGACGGCGCCGGGTATCGTCGAGGAGGCGCTCAGGGCGTCGAGGCCGGGGGCGAAGATTTTACTTTTCGCTCAGACTTCGGATACTGAAAGGATCGAGTTGTCGGGAGCGGACATCTGCAAGGATGAGCGAATGCTGATCGGTGTTTATTCGGCGTCGGCGGACTTGCAGGCGGAATCGGCCCGGCTGGTTTTCAGCGGCGAACTGCCGGTGGCGGATCTGGTGAGCCACACGCTCGGCCTTGATAAGATTAATGAAGGAATTCGGATGGCATTGCATCCGGATGGCAAATCGCTGAAAATCATGGTTCAGCCACAGAGGACATCGTAAGTGAACACCGAAATGCTGGCTGCGGTGCTCTACGGGAAGGAACAGGTCCGCGTAGAGAGAGTAGCCATACCGAAGCTGGATCCGGGGGATGTGCTGGTGCGTGTCCGCACGGCGCTGACGTGCGGCACCGACGTCAAGGTTTTCCGGCGCGGGTATCACGCCCGGATGATCGTTCCGCCTGCGCTTTACGGGCATGAGTTCGCGGGCGATATCGTCGCCGTGGGCGAGCATGTGGACAGCTTCCGTGTGGGGCAGCGGGTGGTGGCGGCAAATTCGGCGCCCTGCTTGAACTGCTTCTACTGCCGGCGCGGCTCGGAGAACCTGTGCGAAGACCTGCTGTTCAACAACGGGGCCTATGCCGAATACCTGCGGGTACCGGCGCGCATCGTTCAAAGAAACCTGTACGAGATCCCGCCGCATCTGGGCTACCAGGACGCCGCGCTGGTTGAGCCGCTGGCGTGCGTGTTGAAGGGGCTGGAGGATTCCAGGCCGAAGCCGGGCGACAACCTGGTGGTGATCGGACAAGGGCCGATCGGGATGATGTTTGTCAGGCTGGCGAAGGTGTACGGCTGCCGGGTGATCGCGCTGGGACGCCGGACCGCGCAATTGGACCGCGCCCTGCGCATGGGCGCCGACGATGCGCTGATCAACACCAACGACGATGAAGTGGTGCGTCAGATCCGGAAGCTGACCGGCGGCCACGGCGCCGACATCGTGATCGAAGCGGTGGGCAATCCCGAGACCTGGGAACTGTCGGTGAAACTTCTGCGCCGCGGCGGCGTGGTGAACTTTTTCGGAGGATGCCCGAACGACACGCGGGTGAACCTGGAAACGTCGCTGCTGCACTACTCCGAGCTGACGTGCCTGGCGAGCTTCCACCACACGCCGGCCTACATCCGCAAGGCGCTCGACATCGTCTCCCACCGCCACGTCACGGCCGACGATTTCATCAACAGGGAAGAGCCGCTGGAGAACCTGCTCGACGTCATGCGGCATTTGATGAGTCACAACGGCCACATGAAGACGGCCATCATCCCCTAGCCGCGGGCGCATCCGGTGTTCCGTCAGCCAATCGATTTTCTTGCCGATCCCCAGATGGTGCAGCGGGCCTGGTCCGTCGATGAGTCGTTGGAGTACACACGCTGGCTGGCCACCCACCATTACGAGAACTTCCACGTCGTCAGCCTCTTCCTGCCCAAGCGCCTGCACCAGGACTTCTTCAACGTGTATTCGTATTGCCGCTGGTCGGACGACCTGGGCGACGAAACCGGCTCCACCGAGAAATCGCTGAAACTGCTCGACTGGTGGCGGGGGCTGCTGCGGGCTATGTATGCCGGACACGCGCCTTCGCATCCGGTCTTTGTGGCGCTGGCGCGGACGGTGGAGAAGCACCGCATCCCGATCGATCCGTTCGACAACCTGCTGGACGCATTCATCCAGGACCAGACGCAGACGCGCTACCAGGACTGGGACGATGTGCTGGCTTACTGCGTCAACTCCGCCAACCCGGTGGGCCGTCTGGTGCTGATGCTCTGCGGCTATCGCGACGAAGAGCGCTTCCGGCTGTCCGACGCCACCTGCACGGCGCTGCAACTGGCCAACTTCTGGCAGGACGTCCCGGTGGATTTGCTAAAGGACCGCGTCTACCTGCCGCTCGACCTGTTCGGCAAGCACGGCTACACGGTCCCTCAGCTTTACCGCCGGGAGTATACGCCGGAGTTTGCCGCGCTGATGAAGGAGGCCGCCGACTACGCTCAGGGCCTGTTCGAAACCGGCCTGCCGCTGGTGAAGATGCTCGACAAACGGCTGGCGCTGGACATCGATCTGTTCTCGCGCGGCGGCATGAGGGTGCTCGACAAGATCCGCCGCCAGCGCTACGATGTGCTTTCCAGGCGCCCATCGATTTCGAAGACCGAACGCGCCGTGCTGCTTGTCCGCAGCCTGGCCCGCATTGCTTTTGCCTTATGACGACGCTGGAGTCATCCTACGGACACTGCACCGCGGTGGCCCGCGCCAGGGCGAAGAATTTCTACTGGTCGTTCGTGCTGCTGCCGCGCCACAAGCGCCGGGCGATGTGCGCGGTCTACGCCTTCATGCGCGAGTGCGACGACCTTTCAGACGGTCCGCGCGCATCGGCCGAGGCGATGGCCGCCTGGCGCGCCGATCTTGACCGAACGCTGAACGGCGCCCCCGCCGCGCACCCACTCTGGCCGGCGCTGCTCGATGCCGTGGAACGCTTCCGCATCCCTCACCGCTACCTGCACGAGATGATCGACGGCGTCCAGAGCGACCTCACGGCGCACGTCTTCGAGACGTTCGACGAACTCTACCGCTACTGTTATCTGGTGGCGTCGGTGGTCGGGCTGACCATCATCCACATCTTCGAGTTCGAGGACCCGTCGGCGCCCGCGCTGGCCGAAAAGTGCGGCATCGCGTTCCAGTTGACCAACATCATCCGCGACGCCGGCGAAGATCAGGCGATGGGCCGCGTCTATTTTCCTCAGGATGATCTGCGGCGGTTTGGCGTCACGCGATTGGATCAGGACACGCCCGAACTGCGGCGGTTGCTAACGCATTACGGCGCGCGCGCCCGAGCCTCTTACGACGAAGCGCGCCCGCTCGCCGGGATGATGCACCGCGACTCCCGGGCATCGCTGTGGGCGCTGATCGAGATCTACAGCCGGCTGCTGAAGCGGATCGATGAATCGGGCTATGACGTGCTTTCGCGGCGCATCCGGCTGTCAAACTGGGAGAAGGCCAGGATTCTGTTCGAGAGCCGGTTTCGCGCCTGAGTTGCCCTCCGAGCCTGGTTTCCGCGATAAACTGAGTTCTTCTCACTGCTATGTCATTGGCGATAGAGACACGGAACGTTGGCGAAGTCACCATCCTCATGCTGGCGGGCGACCTGCGGCTGGGCGAGACGTCCACCAGCTTCCGCAACGCCATGCGCGAGCTGATCCAGGGCGGCGCGAAGAAGATCTGCGTCGACCTGGCCGGCGTCGGGCACCTGGATAGTTCCGGCATCGGCGAGATCGTCGGCGCCCATTCGCTGGCCTTCTCCAGCGGGGCGAAGATCAAGCTGATCCGCCCGACCGAGAAGATCATGAAGCTCCTGCACCTCACCCGACTGTCGACCGTTTTCAAAGTCCACACGACCGAAGCGGAAGCGCTCGCCGCTTTCTAGCCCGCAAAGGAGTCCCATGCGCAAACTCATTCTCCTGTCCCTGCTGGGGGCCGCGCTGCTTGCCCAGACGGCGGAAGACTTCGCCGGCTTCAGGCTGCGCGCCGTCGGCCCGGCGCTGATGTCCGGGCGCATCGTCGATATCGCCGTCGATCCGGCGCACAAGGCCACCTGGTATGTCGCCGTGGCCTCGGGCGGCGTGTGGAAGACCACCAACGCGGGCGCCACCTGGACGCCCGTGTTCCAGAACGAAGGCTCCTATTCGGTGGGCGCGCTGGCGATGGATCCGAAGAACCCGAACACTATCTGGATCGGCTCGGGGGAATCCAATAACCAGCGCTCGGTGGGCTACGGCGACGGCGTCTACCGCTCCGACGACGGCGGGCGGACGTGGCGCAACATGGGCCTGAAAACGTCCGAACACATCGGCCGCATCATGATCGACCCGCGCGACACCGATGTCGTCTACGTCGCCGCCTATGGCCCGCTATGGTCCGCGGGCGGCGATCGCGGCCTTTACAAGACCACCGACGGCGGCAAGAGCTGGAAGAAGATCCTCGATATCTCGGCGAACACCGGCGTCGCCGATGTCGCCATGGATCCGTTCGACTCAGATGTGATTCTGGCGTCGGCGCACCAGCGGCGGCGTCATGTCTGGACGCTGATCCACGGCGGACCCGAGTCGGCGCTGTACAAATCCACCGACGCCGGCGCGACGTTCAAGAAGGTCCGCACCGGACTGCCGGGCGGCGAACTCGGCCGCATCGGGCTGGCGTTTTCGAAGGCGCAGCGCGGGCTTGTCTACGCGCGGGTGGAAGCCGCGGGCGGCGCCGGCGGCGTCTTCCGGTCGCTTGACTCCGGCGAAAGCTGGGAGCGGCGTGATACCTATGCGGGCCTGCCGATGTACTACCTGAGCGTCACGCCGGATCCGAATGTGGCCGAGCGCGTCTACCTGCAGGACGTCTATGTCCGCGTCTCCGACGATGGCGGCAGGACGTGGCGCATGGTGGGCGAACGCAGCAAGCACGTCGACAACCACGTCTACTGGATCGACCCGGATGACTCCGAGCACATCCTGGCGGGCTGCGACGGCGGGCTCTACGAAACCTGGGACCGCGGGGCGGTCTGGCGCCACATCACCAACCTTTCGGTGACGCAGTTCTACAACGTGGAGGTGGATAACGCCTCGCCCATTTACAACATCTACGGCGGCACGCAGGACAACTCGACGCTCGGCGGCCCGTCGCGCATGATGCGTCTGCAAGGCTCATCGAACGCAGACTGGTTCATCGTCACCGGCGGCGACGGCTTCGTCTCGCGCATCGACCCAACCAACCCCGATATCGTCTACGCCGAATCGCAATACGGCGGGCTGGTCCGGCTGAACCGCCGCACCAGCGAGCGCACGCCGATCAAGCCGGTGGAGGGCAAGGGCGAACCGGCTCTGCGCTTCAACTGGGAGTCGCCTTACATCATCTCGCCGCACAGCCCGTCGCGGCTCTATTTCGGCGCCAACCGGCTTCTACGTTCCGACGACCGCGGCAGTTCGTGGACGGCCGTGTCGGGCGATCTGACGCGCAACGTCAACCGCGACCTGCTGCCCGTCATGGGCCGGATCTGGCCGCCCGAGGCGTTGCTGAAGCACGCGTCAACTTCAACCTTTGGAAACCTGACGGCGGTGAGCGAATCGCCCAAAGCCGAGGGGCTGCTCTATACGGGTTCGGACGACGGGCTCATCAGCGTGTCGGAAAACGGCGGCAAGACGTGGCGCAAAGTCGAGAAGATCGACGGTCTGCCGGACCTGTCCGCCATCGGCCCGATAGGCGTTTACGTCCAGCGGATCGCTGCATCCAAGCATGATGCGAACGTGGTCTACGCGCTGTTTGACAATCACAAGAACGGCGACTACAAGCCGTACGTTTTCCGGTCCGGCGACCGCGGCAAGTCGTGGACATCGATCTCCGGCGATCTGCCGGCGAACGGTCCGGCGCTGGGCTTCGCCGAGGACCATGTGAATCCGAACCTGCTGTTCGTGGGGACCGAATTCGGGTTGTTCGTCACAACCGGCGGCGGCCAGAAGTGGATCCGCCTGCGCAACAACCTGCCGGTGATTCCGGTGCGCGATCTGGCAATCCAGGCTCGTGAGAACGATCTGGTGCTGGCGACGTTCGGCCGCGGCTTTTATGTCCTGGACGACTACACGCCGCTGCGCGGGTTCACGCCCGAAGTGGCGAACAAGGACGCTCACGTCTTCCCCGTGAAGAAGGCTGCCATCTACTATCCCGACTCCGGACGCTCCCGCGGTACGCAGGGCGAACAGTATTGGATGGGCGAAAACCCGCCCTATGGCGCGGCGATCACCTACTGGCTGAAGGACGGTCTGAAGTCGAAGCGCCAGATCCGCCAGGACGCCGCCCGGCAGGCTGAAAAGGACAAGAAACCGGCCGGCTATCCGTCGCCCGCCGAATTGACCGCCGAGGCCGACGAAGAGGCGCCGCAGATCCTGCTGACGATTTCCGACGCATCGGGCAAGGCCGTGAAGCGCCTGACCGGTCCCACGGGCAAGGGCATCCACCGCATCCATTGGAACCTGCGCGGTCCGGCGGTATCGGCCGGCGAGGGCGGCGGCAGGCGTTCTTCCGACGACGATCCATCGGCCGCGGCATTCGGGGCCGGCGGCGCGTTTGTGAATCCGGGAATCTACAAGGTAAGCCTGGCAAAGCGGGTGGGCGGAGTGATGACGGCACTGCCCGGAGAGCAGAACTTCACCGTCGAGATGGACCCGGCCGCGCAGATCACCGAAGCCGACCGCAAAGCGGCTGCCGGGTTCCAGGCCCGCGCGCTGAAGATGCAGCGGGCGCTGACAGGCGCCATGGAGCAGGCCAGCACGGCCAGGACACGGATCGAGGCGATCAAACGCGCGCTTGTCGATTCGCCGGCTGATGCCAGGTTCATGGAGCAGGCGTCGAGCCTGGCCGCTCGCATCACCGCCATCCTGCGCGCGATGCGAGGCGACGAGACTCTGCACGGGCTCGAATCGGGATCGCCGTCGTCGATTTCCTCGCGGATCAGTTCCGCGGGCTTTGGTTCGCGTTCGTCGCTGGGCCGTCCGACGGGCACGATGGAGGCCAACCTCCGGATCGCGGGCGAGGAGTTTGCCGTCGAGCAGCCGAAACTGAAGGCGCTGATCGACGAGTTGAAAAAATTCGAGCAGGACATGGACGCCGCGGGCGTGCCCTGGACAACGGGCCGTACGCCGGAGCCGAAATAGAATCCGGCGGCGAGTCCAAACCGTCCGGCTTCCTCTCAGGCAGTGGGGACCCGGCGTGGGCGCGGTCAGCCGGAGAAGAGCAAATAGAGGGCGAAGATGATGGCGGGTTCGCCGCCGGGCGCGCGGTTTTTCGCAGGCAGCGGGTTGCGGGCCGCTCAGAGGACAGCGGCAGAATCCTGTATACCTGTGCGGCGGAAGGGGCGTCTCGTCTACCATGAAAGATGGTAAGATTCCCGTTTGGATGTTCGCCTAACCGCGGGGGGGAGGTTTGTGCGAACTCCGGGCCATACACATAGTGAAAGGAAGCCGACCGGAGTGCTTCGACATCGTTATCACGCAGGCGGGCTGATTATGCTCGCCGCGGCCATCCTGTTCCCCGCTCAGGCGCAAGAGAAACAAGAGGCCTTCCACCGGAAATTCGAAGTGGGCTTCCGCGTGGGCTACTTGCCGCTGAAGCTGATGCGGAAGTCCGATGCGACGACGCCGTTTTCAAGCTTCGTGCCGCCGCTTGAAGTGAAGGCGCGGTCGTTTCCGCAGGAGCGTCCGGTGACGGGCGGCGGCTCGCTGGTTTACCGCTTCAACGAGAAGTGGGGCGCGGGCGTGGACGCCTTGTACCGGAAGGCGGGCTACGACGAACTCATCATCACCCAGACCATCGTCGATTCGGGCCAGACGGCGGTCCCGTATGGCTCCACCAGCGAGCGGACGCGGGCGGCGTTCTGGGACGTGCCGGTTTTGCTGCGCTACACGAAATACCAGCAGCGCGGATTCCGGCCGCGGGTGACGGGCATGATCGGTCCGTCGGTGCGGTTTGTGAGCGGGATCGAGAGCTACCGGGAGTTTGTGACCAGGAACGCCAACGTCATTCAGACCAGCACGCCGCTCACGCCGGCATCGAGGATGACGCCGGGCGCGACGGCGGGCCTGGGGATCTCGTGGAAGGACGAGATCGGCGTGAAGGTTTCGGTGGAGGGGCGCTACACCCGCTGGCAAAAGGACGTTTTCCGCAATGGCCCGACATTGTCATCCAGGCACACGCTGGAAGTGATGCTCGGGTTCTCATTCTAGGCGAGGCGGAGCAAGGCAAACAATGCGAATGAAGACTGTGACAATCGGGCTTTTCTTGGTTTTCGGCGTAGCCGCGCATGGGCAGGAGTCGGCATCGCTGTCCGGCGGCGTGATCGATTCGGCGCTGGGGTTGGTGAGTGAAGCGAAAGTGACGCTGTCGGATCTGAAGCGCGGCAGCAGGGTTCAGTCGGTGACCAACATCAACGGCATTTACGTATTCGAGGGGCTGCAGCCGGGCGAGTTCCTGCTCGAAGCGGAGAAGGAAGGCTTCAAGAAGCTGCGCGTCGAGCGATTGCGCCTGGCATCGCGCGACCGCGTGTCGCTGACGCTGAAGCTCGAGACCGCCGAGGAAGGCAAGACGGCGGTGACGCTCGGCGGCGACGTTGAGGCGGTGTCAGTGGACCTTTCCTCGGGGCTTGCGCTGGAGCGGGAGTATGTCGAGAATCTACCAATCAATGGGCGCAACATTCAGACGCTGCTGCTGTTCATGCCGGGCGTGGTGAATCCGGCGGGCGGCATTGGCGGGGTGGACGAGTTGAACGTCAACGGCCTTCGCGCCAGCGCGAACTACTACATGGTTGACGGCGTCAACGCCAACCGCGGCGCCGCGGGGCGAGGCGGCGCCCAGGGGGCCGGCGGCGGCGGGCGAGGCGGGCGTGGCGGCGCGGGCACGGCGGTGGGGCGCGGTTCGGCGACGGGTTTCGCGAATGACCTGATTCCGATGGAGGCCATCGAGCAGGTGCGTGTGCAGACGTCGACGTTCTCACCGGAATTCGGCCGCACCCCGGGTGCGCAGGTTTCGCTCACTTCCCGCGCCGGCACGAACCTCTGGCGCGGCTCGTTTTTCATGAATTACGGCCTCGACGGCATGACCAGTCCCGATTGGTTCGCCACCCGGTATGGGCTTACCCGAGGCGGGATGGAGCACGGGAACTACGGCGCTTCCATCGGCGGGCCCGTGGTCCGCGACACGACCTACTTCTTCGCCGCCTACGAGGGGCTGCGCTCGACGCATCCGGAGACCTCGGTGAACTACGTTCCCGACGCCGCCAGCCGCGCTGCGGCATCGGCCGCGCTGAGGCCGTACCTTGACGCGTTCCCGCTGCCGAACCGCACTTCGACGCTTTCCGGCGTCGGCATCTTCGCCTCTTCCTTTACCAATCCCTTCGACGCCGATTCGGCCAGCCTGCGCGTTGACCATTCGTTCTCGGAGAAGCTGCAAGGCTTCATCCGCGCCGGCTGGATGCCTTCGAAGCGTTCCTATCGCGGCGACGACCTGACGACGGCCAACGTGATCACCGATGCCGACAACAAGCCCTGGGCCGCGGTTGCCGCGCTCACATGGACCCCTTCGTCCCGGACCTCGAACGACCTGCGCTTCGGCTTTTCCCAGAACGGCCTGACAACCAGCGTGACCTCGGACACCTTCGGCGGCGCCAGGCCGCTGAGCGGTTCGCTCATTTATCCCGCCGGGATCAACGCCGGAACGGCCGAATACCGGATGGGCGTGCTCGGCCTGGCGGGCTACTCGGCATCGGGCGGCGCCAGGACCGGACAGATGCAGTGGAACATCGTCAACAATCTGACCTCCATCAAGGGCGCCCACACGATCAAGACCGGCGTCGACTTCCGCCGCACCAGCCCGACCTACTTCCAGCGCCCCTACGCAGCCGAAGTCACCTTCAACGGGCTGTCCGGCTCCGGCGGCACGCTGCTGTCGGGCATCGCCACCGCCGCCACCGTGACGTCCAACATCACGCGAGTCGAGCCTGTTCTCAACAACTTCTCGTTCTTCTTCCAGGACAACTGGAAGGCCGACGATAAGACCACGGTCACCTATGGATTCCGCTGGGACGTGAACCCGGCGCCGGACGTGCGCAGCGGTTCGCCTCCGTTCGCGCTGGGTTCGGACGTGAGCAGCGTTACGCGATTCAGTCCGCTCTACAAGACCCGCTGGGCCGACATCGGGCCACGCTTCGGCATGGTCCATCAGCTTGAGAACGCGCCCGGCTGGGAGGCCGTGCTGCGCATGGGCGTCGGCGTGTTTTACGACCTTGGTTACGGCACGACGATGTCGGCGTTCAACGGCGTACCGTACTCGAGCCAGCGCAACCTTTCGCTGGCGGCGTTCCCGCTGGCGCCGGCCAACATCCTGCCGCCCGCTCTGCCGGCGGCGCGGCCCTACGGCCAGTTGAGCGTATCGGATCCGCTGCTGCAGTCGCCGCGGTCCACGCAGTGGAACATCAGCCTGGAGCAGACCATCGCGCACAAGCAGACGCTGACGATGTCCTACATCGGGACGCAGGGGCGCAAGCTGATGCTCACCGAGACCCAGGCGGCGTTCAGTTCCGATTACGACTTCCTCCGGCTGACCACCAACGGAGCGAACTCCGACTATCATGCCGCGCAGATTCAGTACCGGCGGCGGTTCTCCGCCGACCTGCTGGCCCAGGTCAGCTACACGTACAGTTCCGCCATCGACACGCTGCCGGCCGATTCCAGCCGCGGCGGTTTCGCGACGATCCTTTCCGACGAGCGCGGAGCGTCGGATTTCGATGTCCGCCACAATCTGGCCGCCTCGGCCAGCTACCGGCTGCCCGGCGTCAAGCAGGGCGCGGCCCGGGCGCTGCTTGGCGACTGGTGGGTGGACTCGGTCGTATTCGCCCGCACGGCGATGCCGATGGATGTGCTGAGCCTTTCAGAGCAGGAAAGCGACAGCGAGACCGGATTTGGCGGGGCGTTCGCCCAGGTCCGGCCGAACTACAACGGACTGCCCGCGTGGTTGAAAGATGGCAGCGCTCCGGGCGGCAGGCGGCTGAATCCGGAGGCCTTTAGCGCGCCCGAGGGCTTCGCCCAGGGCAACCTGGGGCGAAACGCCATACGCGGATTCAAGGCCATCCAGCTCGATGTTTCGCTGCGCAAGCAGCTTCAAATGGGAGAGCGGGCGCGGGCCCAGATCTTCGCCCAGGCGTTCAACGTTTTCAATACCGCCAATTTCGCCAACCCGTCGACACAGGAAGGCGCCAATCTGGCCAGCCCGGTGTTCGGCTACGCCACCAGGGCGCTGAACCTGGCCGGCGGCGGCGGCGCCGGCTCGATGTATAGGATCGGCAGCCCCAGGACCGTCCAGGTTGGCCTGCGGTTCACATTCTAGAAGAAGAGGAGCAGTAGAAAGTTGACCTCTATCGCCTACAAACTCGTTCCGGCCGCACTGCTCGCGGCGATGTTGCTCCCGGCGCAGCAGCCGGCGGGCGCGGCGGCGCCGGCACAGGCCGGGGCTCAGCCCGCGGCGGCGCGGCCGGCGCCCGAACCTGAAGTGAAGAGGTGGCGGGCCGGGGTCAAGTTCAGCGGCCAGTTCCTTAATCTGTTCGACGAAATGTCGTTGAAGACCTTCGACTCGATTCCCTGGAAACACACATCGTCGGCCACCACCGATATCTCCAACCGGCTTGGATTCGGCCTGTCGTTCGCCGCCGGCGTTACCAGCCGCGTGTCGCTGAACATCGACGCCATCTACCGCCGTGCCGGCTTCCGCTCCGGTCTGGAAATCACCGAGGGCCGGGATGATCCCGGGACGATCGCCGATGATCGCAATATCACATCGGGCTTCGAGCAGACCAAGGCCGATTATTGGGACCTGCCGTTCACGCTGCGGATGCATGACGGGCCGCCGTCGAGGCGAGTCCGCGGGTTCGTGGAGATTGGCGGGGCGTTGCGGCACGCCACCAGCATCCGGACCTACGCTGAACTCGAAACGCCCGGCAAGCCCGGAACGGTGGATGCGACGCCGGCCAGGCCAGCCAATTCCAACGTGCTGGGCGCCGTCGCCGGGGCGGGCTGGGACTGGCGCACGGCGAAGGGCGTCAACGTCGTGCCCCAGGTGCGCTATACCTATTGGATGAAGCCCGTGTTTGACACGGTCCGGACGCGCAGCAGCCGCAGCCAGATCGAGTTCATGCTCGGTTTCACATTCTGACCTCCGGCCCGGAATAGGGCCCTCCAGATCTTGCACGCCGCGCGTGATAGGGCAGCATTTGTGTATTCAGCGGCCGGGCGCGGCGACCAGAAGACAGTACTCGAGAGGTTCCCATGAATTCATTGACCCAATCCACGATCCCGACGCTCCCGTTGCTCGCCCGCGGCAAGGTGCGCGACGTATACACGGTGGGCGAGGACAAGCTCCTGATGATCGCCACGGACCGCATTTCGGCGTTTGACTGCGTGCTCGGTTCGCCGATTCCCGACAAGGGCAAGGTGCTGACGCAGATCTCGCTGTTCTGGTTCGAGATGCTGAACGACATCGTGCCGAACCACCTGCTGACGGCGTCGGTGGACGAATACCCGGCCGAGCTGCGGCAGTACCGCGACCAGCTTGAAGGCCGGTCGATGCTGGTGAAGCGGGCGCGGATGGTGGACATCGAGTGCGTCGCCCGCGGCTATCTCTCCGGCTCCGGCCTGAAGGAATACAAGAGCAACGGCACGGTGTGCGGCATTGGACTGCCGGCCGGGCTGGTGGACAGCTCGCAGCTTCCGGAACCGATCTTCACGCCGGCGAGCAAGGAGCAGACGGGCCACGACATCAACATCAGCTTCGAGGCGGCTGTCGAGCGGGTTGGGGTCGAACTGGCATCCCGGTTGCGCGACCTGACGCTGGCCATCTACCAGAAGGCGGCCGGTTACGCGCTCACCCGCGGCATCATCATCGCCGATACGAAGTTCGAATTCGGGTTTATCGACGGCGTGCTGACGCTCGGCGACGAGGTGCTGACGCCGGACTCGTCGCGCTTCTGGCCGGCGGCGGAGTACAAGGCGGGCGGCGCGCAGCCGTCGTTCGACAAGCAGTATGTCCGCGACTATCTGGAGACGCTAACCTGGAACAAACAGCCGCCGGCGCCCGTACTTCCCGATGAAGTGGTGGCGGGCACGAGGGCGAAGTACCTGGACGCCTACACACGGCTGACCGGAAAGGAACTGTGAACTGGCTTGATTTCACGCTGCTGATTCTGCTCGCCGTCTTCATCGTGGAAGGCGTGACGAAGGGATTCATCCGCCAGATCGCCGGGCTGGCGGCTCTGCTGCTGGGCATTCTGCTGGGGATCTGGTTCTATGGCGCCGCCGGCTCGTTCCTGCTGCCGTATGTGAGCAAGCCGGCGGTGGCCAAGTTGCTGGGATTCCTGCTCGTCTTCGCCGGCGTTCAGATCCTGGGCGGCATCGCCGGATGGGGCCTGTCGAAGGCGATGAAGGCGAGCGGGCTGGGCTGGCTGGACCGGGCGCTGGGCGTGGGATTCGGGGCGTTGAAGGCGGCGCTGGTGGGGGTGGTGCTGGTGATGGCGCTGACGGCGTTTCCGTTCAAGCCGCTGCCGGAGTCGGTCGCGAACTCACGCGCGGCCCCATATCTGATTGACGCCTCGCACGCGCTCACCCACCTTGCGCCGCGCGATCTTAGGGACGGGTTTGCCGGGACCTACGAGAAGCTGCGCGAGTTCTGGATCAAGCACGACCCGGAGACCGGAAAGAAAATGCCCCCGGCCGAGGCCTGAAGCGGGCGGGAGGGCCGCGCCGCGGCGGAGAGGCGCGGCTGCGCGGCGGGCATGCACGGTTTCGGCGGGCTTGTTGTTAGACTGAGGGTGAAGGGCGAGAAGTCTTGGCAACCAGGACGGGCGAGATCGAGGCTGCCGGTGAGCGGGGTGAACTGCCCCGGTCGCGGGGCGTTGTGTCCGTGCTGGGCGCGCTGATCCTCATCGTCGGGGTGCTCTACATCGGCCGGTTGTTCTTCATCGCGCTGGTGAGCGCGGTGCTGCTGGCCTTCATCCTTGAACCGCTGGTGAACCTGATGATGCGGCTACGGCTGCCGCGCGGACTGTCGAGCTTCATCGCTTCGGCATTGATGATTTTCGTGCTGTACCTGGGCGGGCTGATGGCGTGGACGCAGGTGGTGGGGTTCTGGGAGGACATGCCGGTTTACAGCCGGCGGGTGGGTGAACTGATGGACGCGGCGACGGTCCGCATCGAGCGAGTGGAGAAAGCCGCGCAGGACCTGATGGCGCCCAAACGGCTGCGCGAGGAGGCCGAGCAGGCGGCCAAGGCGGCCGAGGCCGCGGCCGAGGCGAGGAAGACGGTCCGCGGCGGCAAGGCGCGGCAGCGTCCGGTGGATCCGGTGATGCCGCCGCCGGTGCAGGAGGTGCGGATCCGGCAGGACGAAAGCCCGCTGGTGAACGCCGTCTATGCCTGGCTGGACAAGTACACGAGTTCGCTGCTGATGGCGTCGTTCGTGCCGTTCCTGGTGTATTTCTTCCTGAGCTGGCGCGACCATTTCCGGCGCAACTTCATGAACCTGGTGAAGGGCGAGCAACGGGAGATCATCCAGCGCGCCTGGGACGGGATCGGCCGGGTGGCGCGGGCGTACGTGGTGGGCAACTTCATCCTGGGCATCCTGCTGTCGGTGATCACGGCGCTGTTCCTGTACTACGTGAATGTGCCGTACTGGCAGATCGTGGCGCCGCTGAGCGCGTTTCTGAGCCTGGTGCCGTACCTGGGGCTGCCGCTGGCGTTGCTGCCGCCGTTTCTGGCGATGCTGCCGGTGTATCCGACGCTGCCGGCCTACCTGCTGGTGGGGGCGGTGGTGTCGTTCCTGCACCTGATGGCGCTGAACCTGCTGTATCCGAAAATGGTGGGGGCGCGGGTGCATTTGAACCCGCTGGTGGTGACCGTGGCGATGATGTTCTGGTACCTGCTGTGGGGGACGGCCGGTCTGGTGCTGGCGATTCCGATCACGGCCGGGATGAAGGCGGTGTTCGACAGCATACCTTCGCTGAGAGGGTACGGGCGGCTGCTGGGGGACTGAGCCGGGGGTGGCCGGAACTTGACCAAACAAACTCAGGGCCGTATAAGTCCTTTGTTTTCAGTGGGTCGATTTTGGCTTGTGTAGGATTTCGCGTAGGATTTCACGCATGAGGGGGCTGACCGCGGAGGCCGGAGGCGGGCCAGCGGCCTGTTCGAGGGGAATTGCCGTGCGGAGAATTCCACGTAAGATTCCACGTAAACCGTGCGGGGGCGGAGGCCTGGGCGAGCGCCGGGGACGGAGTGGGAGGGCGGTCGTGCCGGAACGGCTTTACGGAGAATTCCACGTAAGATTCCACGCGGGCGGTTTGATGGGCGGGGACGTCCCGACACGAGTGCCGGGACCGGCAGGCAAGAGCGGCTGCGCCGCGAAGCAGGGGCGGCTGGTTGCGCAGGCGGTCAGGGAATGGGATTAGCAGCCGCAGGCGCCGCCGGCCTGTTCCATGAAGTAATAGGCGATCATGTGGCAGACGATCATGTGGCCGTCCTCGATGCGGCCCATATGCGGGTGGCCGACGTTGATTTCGAGTTGGGAGAGCTTGCCCAACTGGCCGCCGTCGCGGCCGGTGAGTCCGATGGTCTTCACGCCGATGGAATTGGCGTATTCGACGGCGCGCAGGACGTTGGGGGAGTTGCCGGAGCCGGAGATCGAGACCAGGATGTCGCCGGGACAGGCGAAATTCCTGAGTTGTTCGACGAAGACGACGTCGTAGGAGACGTCATTTGAATAGGCGGTGATGGTGGGCAGCGAATCGGTGAGGGCCATCATTCGGAAGCGCTTCTCGCGGTTGTAGCTGGCGCCCTTCACCATGTCGCAGATGAAATGCGAAGCGGTGGAGGCCGAGCCGCCGTTGCCGCAGGTAAAGATCTGGCGGCCCTCGTCGAGGGCCTGGCCGATCCAGGCGATGGCGGTCTGGACGCGGTCGAGCGGGATGGCCTCGATGGCGTTGAGCAGTTCCTGTTTATAGTTGGTTGCGAAGTCACTCATGGGTTCATTTCCTTTGCCTGGAGGGCGAGTTCGAAAGCGCCGTAAAGGACGCTGTCGTCGCCGAGCGCGGCCGGGACGACGTCGACGCGGGCCTTGGACCAGGCGGTGATGCGGCGGCGGAGTTCGTGGCGCAGCGGGACGAAGAGCGTGTTGCCGGCCTTGGCGATGCCGCCGCCGATGACGATGCGCGCGGGGTTGAGCAGCATGATGGCGGCTTTGAGGCCGAGCGAGAGGTTGACGGCGTAGTCCTGGACGAAGGCCGGGCCGGCGAGGAGTTCGGGGACCGTGCGGCCGTTGTCGCGTTCGAGCCAGAGGCCGCAGCACATGCGCTCGAAGCAGCCGTTGGCGCCGCAGAGGCAATCGGGTCCATCGGGGCGGATGGTGAGGTGGCCGATCTCGCCGGCGTAGGAGTCGGCTCCACGGTAGACGCCATGTTCGGTAAGGATGCCGCCGCCGATGCCGGTGGAAAGCGTCATGTAGAAAAGAGGGCGGAAGCCGAAGCCCGCGCCGTGGAGACCCTCACCGAGAGCGCCGACGTTGGCGTCGTTGTCCATCAGCACGGGCGCGCCGAATGTTCGGCGGACCTCGCCGACCAGATCAAAACCTTCCCAGCCGCCGACGTGGGTGGAGAGCACAACCGACTGGGCGGCGTAGTTCACCGGGCCGCCGAAGCCGATGCCGATGGCGTCGATGGCGCTGACGCCCCAGGAGGCGACGATTTCCGGGAAGCGGGCGGCCATCCAGCGCGGACCGCCGTCGCGATCGGTTGCGCGGGATTGGCGATGGGTGATGCGGCCGGAGGCGTCAAACAGGGCCAGAGTGAACTTTGTTCCGCCGATGTCGATGGCGAGGAAGTTCATTGGCGGCGGTTCTCCGCTTCGAGGACCTCTTCGGGCGAGGCCGAGCCGGTGCCCTTCTTCATGATGGTAATGGATGTGACGAGGTTGCCGAAGCGGGCGGCATCGGTGGGCGATGCGCCGGCGGCGAGGGAAAGCGCGGTTCCGGCGGAAAAGCTGTCGCCGGCGCCGCAGATATCGACGGGGTTGTCGACGGGCACGGTGGGCACCATTGTTTCACGATCGCCGTCGAGGACGAGGACGCCCTGGGGGCCATGGGTGACCATCATGAGCGGGTGTCCGACGGCTTCGCGCAGGGCGCGGTAACCGGAGACGCCGAGGCGGGCGCAGGCCTCGCTGGCCTCGCGTTCGTTGGGCTTGACGATGACGCCGCGGAAGCGTTCGATGCGCAAGCGGGAATCGGCAAAGATGACGGGGGCGGAGGGGCGCGACGCGATGTCCCTGAGGGCTTCGCGAACGGCGGGGGTGACGACGCCGCCGGATTCGGTTTCGGCCTGGTCGGCGACGAGGATGACGTCGTAGTCCGACGCCGAGCGGAGCAGGCGCGAGACGATTTCGTGGTCGATGGATGAAGGCGGCGGGGGCGAGATGAAGTCGATGCGGCCGAGGTCTTCGACGCCGGTATCGGCGTTCAGGAGTTTCGTATAGGTGAACGTTGGCAGGGGCGAGGTGACGAGCAGGGAGGAATCGGCGCCGGCGCGCGCGAGGGCCTGGCGGAGTTCGTAGCCGAAGCCGTCGTCGCCGACGGCGCCGAGAACCGAGACGGTTCCGCAGCCGAGGGCGCGGAGGTTATTGGCGACGGTGCCGCCCGCGCCGGCGGTGATGACGGTGCTCAAGACGGCGACGCGGGGGATGCCTGTTTCACGCGAGGGTTCGGCGAGGGCGGGCGAGTAAGTGCACCAGCGGTCGAGGCAGATATCGCCGACGACGAGGGCGCGGAGCGAGGGGATGCGTTCGAGGATCTGGCGCGGGGTCATGAGAGTTGATCGAGGATGGCCTTGCGCAGGGCGGGGAAGGTGGCGCGGTGGCCGCCGGAGAAGTAAAAGCTTTCGCCGCCTTCGGCGACGGTGCGGACGAGCAGGGTCTTATGGGGGCGGAAGTAGTAGCCGGGGTCGGTCTTGGGCAGTTCGCGGCGGAAGTCGCCGTGGATGGGGACCATGTCGAAGACGGCGGAAGTGAAATGTCTGATCTGGCGGCCTTGCTGGCGGGCGACGTTGCGGGCCATGGCGAGGGCCTTGAGGAAGACTTCGGGGCCCATGATGGCGGAGCCGAAGCTGAGCAGGAGGCCGCCTTCGAGGCCTTCCATGACCTTGGTAAAGATGAGGAAGTCGCGGTAGCTGGTTTCGCCGAGGGCGGCGCCGTCGCAGTTGGGGTGTTCGTGGAGGATGTCGTAGCCGATGCCGACGTGGTGGGTGACGGGGACGCCGAGGCGGTAGGCGTTGGCGAGGATGGAGAGGTCTTTGTGGGGGAAGTCCGATTCGAGGATGCGGCGGCCGACGCCTTCGCCGAGGCCTTCGCCGGATGCGGCGGCATCGCGGATCCAGTTGTTGAGTTCGCCGGTTTCGGTCCAGAGGCCGAATTCGCCGGACTTGATATAGCGGGCGACGGATTCGGTGGTCGCGCCGATGCGGGCGAGTTCGTAGTCGTGGATCATGCCGGCGCCGTTCATGGCGATGACGGAGATGACGCCGCGCTCGATGAGGTCGATGATGTGGCGGCTGACGCCGGCGCGCTGGAGGTGGGCGCCCATCATGAGGATGCGGGAAGC
Organism: Candidatus Solibacter sp.; assembly: GCA_013822245.1. GTDB lineage: Bacteria > Acidobacteriota > Terriglobia > Bryobacterales > Bryobacteraceae > PNKE01. The sequence goes on along the minus strand of PNKE01000032.1, from coordinate 58,445 downwards.
GCCGGAGGCGACGGCGGCGGCGCAGCGGGAGGCGACGGCGGCGAGATCGGGGTGGGTGAATTCGGGGAGTTGGGCGTCGAGGGCGGCCCAGCAGTCGAGGTGGAGATCGTGGGTGCGCCCGGCGAGCGGTTTGATGAGCAGGCGCGAGCGGTCGAAAGTGGGGTATTTAGAGGGCATTTATTCAGGGAACAACTGGTTGAATAACTCGCCGTGGCAGAGAAAATTGGGGATGATGTAGTCGGCGCCGACGCCGGCGAGGCGCTTGCGCTTCCATTCGTCGACGACGAGGCAATCGGGTTCGTCGGTAGCGACGCCGACGGCGACGCCGCCGACCTGTTTGACGTTTTCGATTTCGACGTAGCCATCGCCGAAGCCGAGGAACTCGTCGCCGCGGACGCCGGCGGTATCGATGAGTTTCCTGATGAGGATGGCCTTGGAGAAGCTCTTATAGTCGTCGAGGGCGCCGAAGACGCCGCCGTCGAAGTAGTGGTCGATCTGGAGGAGATGGGCCTCGTCCTTGACGAATTTGTCGTCGGTGCCGGAGGCGAGGAACATTTTGAAGCCGCGGGCTTTGAGGCCGTCGAGCAGGGCGATGGAGCCGGGGACGAGGTAGCGATGGGGGGGGATTTCGCCGCTGCGGAGGCCGGCGATACGGTGCTTGATGCGGTCCATGAGGAGGTCGAGGTACATGTGTTTATAGACGAGGGGGTCCTGGGGGGCGCCGCCGCGTTTGGTGATTTCGTCGCAGAGGGCGATCATCTGGTAGATGGTCTGGCGGCCGGTGAGCTGGCCGACGTATTCGCGGACGACTTCGGTGAGTTCGGTTTCAGACTCGCCTGACTTGAGGCTGGCGAGGATCTCGACCATCATGGGGACCATGACGTCGATCCAGCCGGCGCGGATGATGGAGACGGTGCCGTCGAAGTCGAACAGAGCGACTTTCGCGCGCGAGGCGACAGCGCCGGGGCGCAGACATTCAACTGAATTATTCATCAAGAAACCAAGAGTCTTTCCGGAGCGATGGTGCTCCCTAGAGCCACAGTTCCCAGCGCCCGGACCAGAGGACAAAAGCGGCGAGGCAGGCGTTGGTGACTGCGTGGGCGAGGATCAGGTCGCCGAGGCGGCGAGTCCGCACCAACCAACCATTATAAACCGCGCCGGTGATAAGCCCAACCTCCCAGTAGGGACCGTGAACGAGGGCGAACAGGACGGCGGTGATCCAGAAGGCGCGGGATTCGTAGTGGCCGATGGGGAGGGATTCGAAGTCCGGTTTGGCGAGCCAGCGCATGAGCCAGCCGCGCCAGAACAGTTCCTCGACGATGGGGACGAGCAGGGCGGCGCGGGCGATGCGGAGGGCGATGGCGATGAAGTCCTCACGGGCTTCGGGGCTGAGGGAGGATTTCAGGGCGCCGGTGAGGGGGTTCTGAAAGAGGATACTGTCGCGGTAGCCGGGGATGAGGACGTCGGGGGCGATCCAGACGAGGAAGACGCCAGCGCCGATGAGGGCGCTCCAGAGGGGGGAGGCGCAGCGGAAGTCGAGGATCCTGCGCGAGAAGGCGATGAGGACGGCGGCGGGGACGAGGAGGCGGAGAGCGAGGGAGGCGCGGGCGGGCAGGCCGAGGTAGGGTTCGGCGGCCAGCAGGAGCATGAAGACGGCGAAGGGGAGAACCCAGGGCAGGGCAGGGTGTCTCAGCATGGTTATATCCGGAAGCGCGGGCGGGGCGGAAGGCCCCGCGCGGCCGATTAGGTCAGCTTAGCGAGCATCTCCTTGATCTTGACCGCGTCCTGGGGCGCCGGGTTGAGGCTGAGGGCGGTTTGAAGACTCCGGCGGGCGCCGGTTTTATCGTTTTTCTGGAACAGGGCGATACCCATGTGGTAGTGGTAGAGCGGGTTGTTCGGGGCCTTCTGGGTGATATCGCGGTAGATGACCAGGGCGCTGTCGCTGAGTTGTTTCTTGAGATAGACCCAGCCGAGGGTATCGGCGATGTCGAGGCTGTTGGGGGCGCGCTGGCGGGCGCGTTGGGCGTAGGTGAGGGCGAGGTCGAGATCCCGGCCCTCCTCGGCCATCATGTAGGCGAGGTTGTTGAGGGCGACGGGGTTGTCGGGCTGGTTTCTCACGACGTTTTCGTAGATGGGCAGCGATTCGCGCTGGAGGCCGGCGGCGTCGAGGGTAAGGGCGAGTTGGAGGTTGACCTGGGGATTATTGGGTTGGAGGGCCTGGCCTTTCCGCAGGGTCTGGAGGGCTTCCTGGGTGCGTTTCATGAGGCGTTGGGTTTCGCCGAGGCGCAGGTAGAGTTCGAGGTTCTTGGGGTCGGCGCCGAGCAGGAAGGAATACTGCTGGTCGGCGGTGGGGAGGTCGCCGATGCGGAGAGCGACGTTGCCGGTGGCCATGCGGAGGGCGTTGATCTGGGGCCGGGCCTTGGACTCGGACTTGAGCATATCGAGGGCCTGCTGGCCGCGGTTGGTGACGACCATGGTTTCGGCGAGGCCGAACAGGAGGCGGAGATCGCCGGGGTAGCGCTGGCGAAGGGCGAGGAAGATGCGTTCGGCGTCGGGGTATTTTTTCTCGGTGAACAGGACGAGGGCCTGCTGGAACTGGAGGTCGGGCTGATCGGGCGAGAGGGCGAGGAACTTCTGGAGCTCCTGGCGGGCGAGGCCGGTGCTGCCGCTGTTGAGCAGGCCGTTGACCTTGATCACCTGGGCGGCGACGTTTCTAGGCTCGGCCTGGAGCACGTTATCGGCGGATTCGATGGCGCGGCCGAAGTCCTGTTTGAGGAGGGCGACCTGGCCGAGGCCGATGCGGGCGGCGACGAAGTTGCGGTTGATTTTGGAGGCGTCCTTGATGGCTTCCATGTACTGGACGCGGGCGGCATCGAGGTCGCCGCGGGCCTGGTATGCCCTGGCGAGGTTGTACCGGACGGAGGTGCTGTTGGGGACTTTGCCGAGCAGCGATTGCAGGTCATTGATGGCGGCGTTGCTCTTGTCGGCGTCGCCGGACTGCAACTGCATGGCGGCGCGGAGGGCGATGGACTGGTTGTCCTTGGGGTCGTCGGCGACGATGGTTTCCATGGCATCGAGGGCCTGTTTGGGCTGGCCCTGCATGAAGGTCATGACGGCGAGGCGGCGGCGGTGTTCGTTCCTGCGTTCGGGTTCAGCCTGGGCTGCGTCCTCGAGGACCTTGCGCGCCTTGTCGTAGTCGCGCAGGCGGAAGTAGAGATCGGCGGTCTTGCTGCGCGCGTCGGGGATCGAAGCTGCCTTGGCGAGCATGGCATTGATGACCTGATCGCTCTCGGCGCGGCGGTTGGAGGTGATGTAGAAGACGGCCAGGCCGAGGTGGCTGGACCACTGTTCCGGGAACGCGGCCACCCGTTTTTTGAGGATTTCCTCAGCCTTGGCGGGCTGCTGCCGGCTGCGGTAGTAGGCGGCGAGGAAGTCGTAGGAGCTGGGGTAGCGGGGCGCGTCCTGAAGCAGTTGAAGGGCGATCGTTTCGGCTTCGGCGGATTGGTTGTTGCGGAACAGGATCTGGGCCAGCGCGTAGCGGAGTTCGGGCTGGTTTGGCTTGACGGCGTCGGCTTTTCTGAACTGGGAGATGGCCTCGACGAGATCCTCATTAGCGACGGCGAGGAAGCCGCGCAGGCGGTGGACGTGGTAACTGGTTGGATTGGATGCGGCGATGATGCCAACGATCTCCTCGACCTCCTGGAGCATCCGCCGGTCTTCCCTGTTATTCGGCGTGAGGGAGTAGGCGGCGAGGTAAAGGTCGGCGAGTTTGCCGGCGGCATCGTCCTGTTTGGGCAGAAGTTCGGCGGCCCGGCGGAAGGCGGCGGCGGCCTCGCGGAAGGCGCCGCGCCGGAGTTGGGCGTCGCCGAGCTTATGGTAGGCCTCTCCGAACCGGGGGTCCTGTTTGACGGCGTTGCCGTACATCAGCACCGCTTCCTTGTATTTCCCCTGGTCGAAGTATTTATTGCCGTTATCCAGGTATCTGCGCTTGACCACTTCGGGATCGCGGCTGCAACCCGACAGGCAGAGCATGACGGCGGCGGCCGCGCAAGCGGCGAGAATAGATTTCTTCATGATTGCGTTGCTGATGCTCAAGCTTCAGCCCTCCCCAACGAATCTCTATCAACATTATGAACACAGGCCGCAGGCGGAGGCAACGTGGCTGAACAGGCCGAAGCGATAGTACTACGGGGCGAGATTCGCCGAAAGGACCTGGAGCGGGTTCAGCGGCGGACGGAGGCGACGAGTTGGCCGGACAGCCGAAGCGCTTCCAGGAGGGCGCGTTCGAGTTCGTACCGCGCCTGGTGGAAGAGAGACCATTTCTCCTGCTCGGCGACGCGGGCCTCCTCCAATTGCCGGAGGCCGGCGCGGCCCTCGGCGTTGAGAGCGAGCAGGATGCCGACCTGTTCGCGGGCGACCTCGAGGTCGAGTTGGGCGACGTCCCGCCAGGCATCGGCGGCGGCGACCTTTCGCATCGACTCGCGGGCGCCGGTTTCGATCCGGGCGCGGAGCGACTCCATTTGGACGCGGATTTTGCGGACTTCGAGATCGGCCTGGGAGGCGGCGGCCTGATCCTGGGGATTGGCGAAGAGGGGGAACATGATGGAGGCGCCGATTTGCGCGTTGTGGCGCTGGAAGCGGCGGAAGAAGTCCTCATAGTTGTTGAATTTGCCGAGCAGGGAGTACTGTGCGACGAGGTTGACCGAGGGCAGGCGTTTGGCGCGGTTGAAGCGGGCGGCGAGGGACTGGCTCTTCAAGTCGGATTCGAGTTTACGGAGTTCGGGGTTGGACTGGACGGCTTCGCGGACGAGTTGGTTTTCGTCGAGCGCGGGGCCGGGGGGAGAGCGCTCCTCCATGGCGGGTTGGATCACAGTGGCGGGGGGAAGACCGAGGGCCAGCGCGAGGGAGCGGGAGAGGGAGGAAGCGGAACCATCGAGGGCGGAAAGCCGGTGGCGGGCGCGGGCCAGGTTCACGGCGGCGCGCTTGCCCTCGATGGGGAGATCGCGGCCCTCGGCGACGCGGAGGCGGACGGCGGCCTCGATGAGGGCGAGCGACTCGACCTGGCGGCCGGCGAGCGAGCGCGAGCGGGCGGTGCGTTCGAGGTCGAGGAAGAGGAGGGCGGTTTGCAGCGCCACCTCGTCGATCACGGATTCGGCGGCGATGGAAGCCGCGCGGGCCTGTTCCCTTGCCTGCTGGGTGGCCAGGCGGGAAGGGGCGTTGTAGATGCTGCGTTGGGCGCGGGCCTGGAAGATCGAGGGCGCGGAGCCGTCGAGGCTGACGGGGAAGCCGTGGGTGTAGGCGAGTCCGCTGCCGGCGTAGACGCGGGGTAGAAGGGGTTCGGCGACGGCATCGGCGGCGAGGGCGGATTTCTGCTGGTCGAGGCGGGCGAGCAGGAGGTCGGGGTTCTGTTCGAGGGCGAGGCCGACGGCCTGGCGCAGGGTGAGGGTACGGGTTTGGGCGCTCAGGGAGAGGGCGAGGAGGGCAACGAAGAAGACGGGTCGCATCACTTCAAAGGGTATCGCGCCGGCGACGGATGGGGGGCAGCTGCGCTGAAGAAGCTGTCTCCTGAGCAGTCATCCAGTGACCCGGCTCCCTTCGTTCGCGGTTGGAGAGGCGGCGGGATGCTTCAGAAACGCGGACATGCCAGTGCCGGCCGCAACCTGGGAACCACTCCGCCCGGCGAGGGCGTGTCTGGAGGTCAAATGCGCGACCCGCTGGCTGCGCTCGCGGCCTCGTTGTGTGCGGGAGGGGATCAGCGGCGCCAGGCCAAGGCGTCGAATTCGAACATGACGCCGGCGGCGGGGATGATGGGGAAGAGTTTGTCGAAGCGGGGAAAGGCCTGGCGGGTCTGGGAGTTGAAGCCGCCGAAGGAGTCGTAGATGAAGTTGCCGTGATTCGACAGGTTCATCACCTCGGCGAAGAACGTGCCGCGCCACTTGCCCCATTGGAACGACTTGTTGATGCGGACGTCGGCGCGGTGGTAGGCGGACATGCGGACCTGGTTGCGGCGGCTGTCGAGGAAGTATGTCCCGTTGGCTCCGGCGCGGAGGAAGCCGGGGACGGGGAAGTTGGAGCCGTAGGTGTAGCGGGTGCTTAAGTTGACCGAAGGCGTGAGGCGGAAGCTCAGATAGGTGTTGACGCCATGGCGCTGGTCCCAATCGGAGGGGAACGAGGTGGCGAGGATGGAGTCGTTCATCCGGGTCCAACCATAGGCGTAGGAGATCCAGCCGGTGATGCGATTGGCGGAGCGGCGTTGAAGGAAGATTTCGAAGCCGCGGGCGCGTCCGCGGAGGGAGTTTTCAAAGCGGGGGTCGGCGGCGGCGGCGATGATGGAGCCGGTGGGGGAGAGCCGGGGGTCGAGGCGGGGTTGCCAGGTGAGCTGGCGGTCGCGGCGTTCGTAGAGTTCGAGGCGGAGGCGAGTGCGGGAGTCGAGGCGCTGTTCGATGGCGGCGACGGCGTGGGTGGAGCGGGCGGGGCGCAGGGCGGCATTGCCGGTGAGCGAAAGCGAAAGTGCCGTGAGTTCGGGGAACTGGACGGCCTGACTGAAGGCAAGTTGGAGGCGGGTGGAGGAAGTGGCGCGCAGGATGAGTGAGGCGTGGGGCGAGATGGGAGAACCGGAGACGAGTTCGTGCGAATCAATGCGTGCGCCGGCTGAGAGCGAGAGCAGGCCGCCGGGGGTGGCGAAGCCCTGTTCGATAAAGGCGCCGGGACGGACGGCGGTGGCGCGCCAGGTCTCCTGACGGCGCAGCGTGAGGGGGTTGAGGGCATAGCGGGCGAGGCGGCCGCCGTCGCGGAGGCGGCGGAACTGGAAGCCGGCGGAGAGGGGCGTGTGGCGGCTCCAGGTCCAGGAGAGGTCTGTGTTCGAGATCCATTCGCCGTACTGGCCGCGGGCCATATCGAGGTTCTCACGGTTGGTGTTGGAGAAGGCCTCGCGGAGCCAGGCGAACCTGGACTGGACGGTGGCCGAGGCCGAGGGCGTATAGCGCCAGCCGAGAGCGGCGACCGAGGTATGGTAGCCGCCGAGCATGATGGAGTTGAGGCTCAGGGTGTTGCGGGTGAACTGGCGGTCGAGGTCGCTGTGGCCGTCGAGCAGGGTGAGGGTGAGCGAGTGGCGTGGGGAGAGGTCATAGGCGAGGCGGCCCTGGAAATCGAGGAAGCCGAAGGCGAGCGAGGTGTCCGCGCCGGCGCGGCGGATGAGGTACTGGAGGTAGCTCTTGCGGGCGGCGGCGAGCCAGGAACCGCGTCCGCCGGCGAGAGGACCGTCGGCGACAATGCTGGTTGCCGCGACGCCGGCCTGGAGGCGCAGGGACGGGGCCTTGCGGCTACCCTCACGCAGGCCGATGTCGACGAAGCCGGTGGCACGGTCGCCGAAGCGGACGGGCGGGGCGCCGGCGTGGAGGGTGACTTCCTCGACGACGTCGGAGTTGAACATGGTGAGGGAGCCCTGGGAGACCTGGGTCTGGACGGCGTGATAGGGGCTATGGAGGAGGATGCCGTCAAGAAGGATGCCGGCGCGGTCGAAGCCGGAGCCGCGGAGGGTGAACTGGGAAACGAAGTCGTTGTTGGAGGCGACGCCGGGCAGGGCCTGGATGGCGCGCAGTGGGTCGTCGCCGATGAGGCCGGCGAGGTTTTTGACCTCGTTGGCCGAGAGGGTGCGTTCGGAAGGGCTGGATTGTTGGGAGAGATCGAAGGGGCCGGAGGAGACGTCGAGCGAATCGCGGCGGGTCATCTGGCTGGGGGTGAGGGCGAGGCGGAGAGCGGGGGCGGCGGGCAAGACGGTGGAGGCGGCGGGGTGGTAGCCGACCAGACGGGCGGAGAGCGAGCAGGGCGGCGAGGCGGGGGCGGGGAGGGAAAAGGCGCCCGTTGGGGAGGAGACGGCGCGGGCGGTGGCGGAGGAACAGACCAGTTCGAGTTGGACGCCGGAGAGGGGTTCGGCGGTGGAGGAATCGAGGATGACGCCGGAGACCGAAGGCGACTGTGCGGTGATGGGAAGCGAGGAGATCAGGAGGAGAACGAGGGCGTGCCGCATCAATATTGACGATACGACGGCGGCGGGGGCGAGTGGAGAGGAAAATGCAGGGATTGGGCGGATTTGGCGGAGGGAGGGCTGGGGGAGGCGGACACGAATGACGTAAAAAAAAGTAGGCGCGAGGCGGACACGAATGACGTAAAAAAAAGGTCCGCACGGGGCGGACCCTTTCTCTGGCGGCGGCTGCGGAGGAGCTAGGCCGTCGTCTTCAAGGTGTAGCTGGAGAGCACCTTCATGTAGTTGGCGCGCTCGAAGGCGGCCGGTTCGGCGACCGACTGGGCGCTCATGCTGCCGCGCATCTGGAGGATGGATTCGTATTCGTGCTCTTCCATCCACTCGATGAGATCCTCTTCGAGTTTGGAAGCGTAGGCGGGGCCGTGGCGGAGCAGGGCGGAGGTGGTCATGGCGACCTTGGCGCCGGCCATGACGGACTTCACGACATCCTCGGCGGTATGGACGCCGCCGGTGATGGCGAGGTCGGGGCGGATGCGGTTGTAGAGCAGGGCGGTCCAGTGGAGGCGGAGGCGGAGTTCGTGCGAGTCGCTGAGGACGAGGTTGGGGACGACTTCGAGGGTGTCGAGGTCGAAGTCGGGCTGGTAGAAGCGGTTGAAGAGGACGAGGCCGTCGGCGCCGGCTTCGTCCATCTTTTTGGCCATGTTGGCGATGGCGGTGAAGAAGGGACCGAGTTTGACGGAGACCGGGATGCGGACGCTGGCTTTGACGTGGCTGACGAGGTCGTAGTAGATTTCCTCGACCTTCTGGGAGGTCATTTCCAGGTCGGTGGGCAGGTAGTAGATGTTGAGTTCGAGCGCGTCGGCGCCGGCCTGTTCCATCTGCCGTGCGTAGCGGATCCAGCCGCCCGTGGAGACGCCGTTGAGGCTGGCGATGATGGGGATGGAGGTGGACTCCTTGACCTTCCTGACATAGTTCAGGTAGGGTTCGGGGCCGAGGTTGTAGCTGCCGAGTTCGGGGAAGTAGTTCATGGCTTCGCCGAAGCTCTCGGCGCCCTCGGTGAGGTAGCGGTCGAGTTCGCCGCTTTCGAGTTGGATCTGTTCCTCGAACAGGGAATGGAGGACGACGGCCGAAACGCCGGCGTCTTCGAGCCGGAGAATGCCGCCGATCTCCTTGCAGATGGGCGACGAGGAAGCCACGATGGGCGTGCGGAGCTTGAGTCCGAGGTATCCGGTGGTGAGGTCGATCATGATTACTTTCCTCCTTCGGCGGCCTTGCCGGCAGCACCGGCGCCAGGCGAGGCGGCCATCTGTTCGTAGAGCCGCCAACGGTTCATGACGTCGGCCTGAGCTTCGGCGAGCAGCCGCCGGGCATCTTCCGGACGGCTGTGCACGAGCATGGTATAGCGGGTTTCGTTGTAGATATATTTATCGAGCGGGAGGCTGGGGGCCTTGCAGTCGAGGACGAACGGGTTTTTGCCCTCGGCGGTGAGCGCGGGGTTAAAGCGGAACATGGGCCAGTGGCCGGACTGAACGGCGAGTTTCTGCTGTTCGAGGCCGAACTGCATGTCGTAGCCGTGGGCGATGCAGTGGGAGTAAGCGATGATGATGGACGGGCCGTCCCATTTTTCGGCCTCGACGAAGGCCTTGACGGTCTGCATGTCGCTGGAACCCATGGCGACGCGGGCGACGTAGACGTTGCCGTAAGCGACGGCCATCATGGCGAGGTCCTTCTTGGCGGAGGGCTTGCCGCCGGCGGCGAACTTGGCGACGGCCGCGCGGGGAGTGGATTTCGAGCACTGGCCGCCGGTGTTGGAGTAGACCTCGGTATCCATGACGAGGATGTTGACGTTCCGGCCGGAGGCCATGACGTGGTCGAGGCCGCCGTAGCCGATGTCGTAGGCCCAGCCGTCGCCGCCGAGGATCCAGACGCTCTTTTTGGCGAGGTTGTCGGAGACGGCGAGCAGGTCGAGCAGGGCTGCCGCGCTGCCGTTGGCGCCGGCGGCGAGCATCTCGTTGACCCTGGTTTTGAGGGCCTCGATCTTGTCGCGCATATCGAAGATGCCGGCTTCGGTGGACTGGTCGGCGCACAGGATCTCCTGGGCGAGGTTTTCACCGATCTGACCGGAGAAGCGCTGGACGAGTTCGCGGGCGTAGGCGGTCTGCTGGTCGACGGCGAGCCGCATTCCAAGGCCGAATTCGGCGTTGTCCTCGAACAGTGAGTTTGACCATGTGGGGCCGCGGCCCGCCTTGTTGGCCGCATAGGGTGTGGTTGGCAGGTTGGCGCCGTAGATGGACGAGCAGCCGGTGGCGTTGGCGATGAGTGTGCGGTCGCCGAACAACTGGGTGAGCAGCTTGATGTAGGGAGTCTCGCCGCAGCCCGAGCAAGCGCCGGAGAATTCAAACAGCGGCTGGAGCAGTTGAAGGTCCTTCACCTGGGTGGTGGAGAGTTTGTCGCGGTCGAATTCGGGGAGATTGAGGAAGAAGTCCCAGTTGGCGGCTTCGGCCTCGCGCAGGGGCATTTGGGGCTCCATGTTGATTGCGCGGCGCTTGGGGTTGGACTTGTCCTTCACCGGGCAGGACTGGATGCAGAGGGCGCAGCCGGTGCAATCCTCGGGCGCGACCTGGAGCGAATAGGCCATTTCCTTGTAGTCCTTCCAGCGCGCCTCGGCGGTCTTGAAGGTGGGGGGAGCGCCATCGAGGCGGTCGCGGCCGACTACCTTGGCGCGGATGGTGGCGTGGGGGCAGACCAGAACGCACTTGCCGCACTGGATGCAGATCTTTTCGTCCCAGACGGGGATTTCGAGGGCGATGTTGCGTTTTTCCCAGCGGGCGGTGTCGGTGGGGAAGGTGCCATCGATGGGCATGGCCGAAACCGGCAGGGTGTCGCCCTCGCCGGCGAAGATGACGCCAAGGACGTTGCGGACGAATTCGGGGGCGGCGGCGGGGACGGGCGGTTTGAAGCCAACCGTGGAGGTGACGGCGGCGGGGACGGTGACTTCCTTGAGGTGAGCAAGGGTCTGGTCGACGGCGGCGTAGTTCTTCTGGACGACGGCATCGCCGCGGCGGCCGTAGGTCTTCTCGATGGCGTATTTGATCTGGGCGATGGCCTCCTCGCGGGGCAGGACGCCGGAGATGGCGAAAAAGCAGGTCTGCATCACGGTGTTGATGCGGTTGCCCATGCCCGAGGCCTTGGCGACTTCGTAGGCGTCGATGACGAAGAACTTGAGTTTACGGTTGATGATGGTCTTCTGCAGCGGGGCGGGCAGATGGTCCCAGACCTCTTCGGGGCCGAACGGAGAGTTCAGCAGGAAGGTGGCGCCGGGCTCGGCGAACTTGAGGACGTCCATCTTTTCGAGGAAGGTGAACTGGTGGCAGGCGATGAAGTTGGCCTGGGAGATGAGGTAGGTGCTGCGGATGGGCTTGGGGCCGAAGCGCAGGTGGGAGATGGTGGTGGAGCCGGATTTCTTGGAGTCGTAGACGAAGTAGCCCTGGGCGTAGTTTTCGGTCTCCTCGGCGATGATTTTCACCGAGTTCTTGTTCGCGCCGACGGTGCCATCGGCGCCAAGGCCGTAGAAGACGGCGCGGACGGTTTTGGGGTCTTCGGTCGTGTAGGAGGCGTCGAAGTCGAGGCTCAAGTGGGTGACGTCGTCGACGATGCCGACGGTGAAGTGGTTCTTGGGTTTGGGCTTGGCCATCTCGTCGTAGACGCCCTTCACCATGGCGGGCGTGAATTCCTTGGACGACAGGCCGTAGCGGCCGCCGATGACCTTGGGCGAGGCGAACGGCAGCGTGCCCTTGTCGAGGCGTTCGGCGAGGGCGGTGAGGACGTCCTGGTAGAGGGGTTCGCCGGCGCCGCCGGGTTCCTTGGTGCGGTCGAGGACGGCGAGGGCCTTGACCGACTTCGGCAGGGCGTCGATGAAACCGTCGATGGAGAAGGGGCGGAAGAGGCGGATTTTGAGGATGCCGACGTTGGCGCCGTTGGCGTTCAAGTGATCGACGGCTTCATGGGCGGCTTCGGCGCCGGAGCCCATGAGGACGATGACGTTTTCGGCGGTGGGGGAGCCGGCGTATTCAAAGAGGGAGTACTTGCGGCCGGTGATTTCGGCGAAGCGGTCCATGGCCTTACGCACGATAGCCGGGCAGCCGTCGTAGAAGCTATTGACGGTTTCGCGCGCCTGGAAGTAGACGTCGGGGTTCTGGGCGGTGCCGCGGAGGATGGGGCGATCGGGCGACATGGCGCGGGCGCGGTGGGCGCGGATGAGATCCTCGGGCAGCATGGCCCGCATATCCTCGACGGTCAACTGTTCGACCTTGGCGACTTCGTGGGAGGTGCGGAAGCCGTCGAAGAAGTGCAGGAAGGGCACGCGGGCTTCGAGCGTGGCGGCCTGGGCGATGATGGCCATGTCCATGACTTCCTGGACCGAGTTCGAGGACAGCATGGCCCAACCGGTGGCGCGGCAGGCCATGACGTCCTGGTGGTCGCCGAAGATTGACAGGGCGTGGGCGGCGAGGCTGCGCGCGGCCACATGGAAGACGGTGGAGGTCAGTTCGCCCGAGATCTTGTACATATTCGGGATCATCAGCAGCAGACCCTGCGCTGACGTGAACGTGGTGGTCAGCGCGCCGGCCTGGAGCGCGCCGTGCACGGCGCCGGCGGCGCCGCCTTCGCTCTGCATCTCGATGACGGTGGGAACGGAGCCCCAAATGTTGGGTTTGCCTTCCGAGGACCACTGGTCAGACCACTCGCCCATGGGAGACGAAGGTGTGATGGGATAAATTGCAATTACTTCGTTTGTCTGATGGGCAACGTACGCGGCTGCTTCGTTGCCGTCCAAGGTGACTTGTTTTCTGGGCATAGCGATCTCTCAATAGTCATATAAGCAAAGCCAAGGCCATCGTGTCCATTCAGATCCTTTAATCCGTAACTAAAGCAATTGCGGAACTTGATCCGGGGGGGCGGCGAAACGGCATCCTTGACTACTGCGTCAGATCACCCAGTTGACCGCTGGCCACGATTCCGACCAACACCAGCTATGCTGAAAATGCCCCAGTCATCGAAGGACCAAATGTACTACTCTGTTTGTCGTATTTTCGCCCTACTATCAATTGCGGGTTGGCTCGGCGCACAGCCTCGCGTGGGCTACGTGGAGGTATATGGCAGCAGGAAATTATCTAAAGATAGTGTTTTGAAGATAATTGGGGCCGAACCGGGCGGGCGGATGCCGAAGTCGAAGGGCGAGCTAGAGGAGAGGCTGATTGAGATGGATGGAGTGGTGGCGGCGGCAGTGGAGGCCTACTGCTGCGAAGAGGGGCGGCTGGTGCTCTATGCCGGCATCCAGGAGCGCGGGACGCCGCCGTTTGAATTCCGCCAGGTGGCGGGCGAGAGTGTCGAAGTCCCGGACGAGGTGATGGAGGCCTACGGCGAGTTCGCCTCGGCGCTGGCGCGGGCGGCGGCGGCGGGCGATGTCGAGGAAGACCTGACGCAGGGGCATTCGCTGATGAGGAATGCCGAGTGCAGGGAGGCGCAGTTGAAGTTCGCCGGCCTGGCGGCGCGGCACACGGCGACGTTGAAGGCGGCGTTGGAGAGGTCCGGGGATACGGGGGTCAGGGCGATGGCGGCCTACATTCTGGGCTACGCGGAGAACAAGCGAGGGGTAGTGGATGACCTGCAGGGCGGGTTGCGGGACCCGGAGCAGGAGGTGAGGGCGACATCGGCGCGTGCGTTGCGGGCGATTGCGGTGCTGGCCAGGGACAAAGAGAAAGGCATCCTGATCCGGGCGACGTGGTTTGTGGAGATGCTGAATTCGGTGGCGCTTGGCGACCGGCTGGAGGGATCCCGGACGCTGAACCTGATGTTTGACGAGCTGACCGAGGGCACGATGGCGCAAATCAGGGAGAGGGCGCTGCCTTCGCTATACGAGATGGCGCGCTGGAGGCATCTGGCGCACGCGCTGCCGGCGTATCTACTGCTGGGCAAGGTGGCGGGGGTGGCGGCGGAGGAAGTCGAGGCGGAGTGGGAGGCCGGGCGGCGTGAGGAGATGCTGAAGCGGATCGAAGCGCAGTTGAGCCCGAAGAAGAAGTAGGGGGTGTCAGGCGCCGAAGACGGCGATACCGCAGGGTTGGGCGCCTACGGGGACCATGGTGAACAGGGGGGCGCGTTTTTCGCGGCCGGGGGTGATGGCGGCGATGCGGATGACGGCGAGGTCGCCGGAGCCGCGGTTGACGACGAGGGCGTATTGCTGGTCCGGAGTGATGGCGATTGGGCCGGGGCTGGCGCCGACGCCGGTGACGGCGACCACTTTCTGGGTTTCGATGCTGAAAACGGTGACGGAGCCGGCCTCGGGATTTGAGACGAACAGGTAATCGGGCGCACGGGAGTCGGCCATTTCGCCGGGGCGGCGTCCGCTGAGAAAAGTCTGGGCGACCTCGGTGCGGTAAGGATAAACGATGGCCACGCCATCGACGCCGGCGCCGGTGACGAAGAGCTGTCCGCCATCCGCGTTCATCCACAGGCGTTCCGGCCGCAGGGCAAGCTGGAGTTGGACCACCATCCGCATGGAAGCCGTTTCGATAACCGAGATGGCGTTCGCCCTAGGCTCGGCCACAAGCGCGGAGTTGCCGTCGGAGCGGAAACGGATCGAGCCCAGATCCGGCGCAACGGAGACGGGCGCGAAGGGTTTGCCGCCATCGGTGGGGATGAATTGCACGGCGCCGGAGGCGAGGGTAACGGCGGCGAGCGGGCGGGAATGGCTGACGTCGAGATCGACGGGCGGCGCGGCCAGGGGGATGGGGTTGAGCGGCTGCCACGCCTTGAGATCGACGACGCCGAGCCAGTTGCGTGCGGGGTCGATCCAGTAGAGCCTGCCGTTGGCGACGCGGACGGTGTGTGGGCGGGCGGGGAGGGCGATCCTGCGCAGGACGGAGGGCGAATCCGGCGAGATTTCGGCGATGGAGGAATGGCCGGCCATGACGGCGTAGGCGCGGCGGGCGGCGGGGTCGGGGTGGGCGATGAGGGCGGTGGGTTCGTACGGCAGAGGAATGGAGCCGGTACGGGCGAAGGCGAGCAGGTCAATGATGGCCACGCCGCGGCTTCCGGAGGCGGCGACGAGCGCGTAGCCGTCGAACCCGGAGCCGCGGCGCCGGCAGCCGGCGGCGGCCAGCAGGGCGAGGGCGTGTCGGCGGGAGAGGGTCACGGCAGGCTAAATGAGGGCGGTGGTTTTGATGCCTGAGATGTCGAAGGTCTTCTGGCAGCGGGGTTGGGCACAGCGGACCTTATCGTCGAGCAGGACCATATAGCTTTGGGACTTGGCGAATTTGGCGCGGTCGCGGTCGTCGGCGCCGGGCGGCAGGCGGTCCTTTTTCTGGCGGATGAGCCAGCGCAGTTGATATTCCTCGACGGCGCGGCAATAGGGGCAGTTGAGGCGCGCCTTGCGGGTGGCCTGATTTTCGGTAAAGAACTGGCGTTCGTCGAGTGCCACGGCGGCTTACCTCATTGGAGATGATCGCACAGTAAGCTGAAAGTATGCGTTGGATGGTATTGCTGCTGCTCGCCGGCCGGCTTGCGGGCCAAGCCTTGACGCCGGCGCTGGAGGAATGGAAGAAAGAGATAGAAAGCGGGGGCGTGCCGGTGCTGCTGGCGCGCGTGGAGCACGATGCGGGCGCCAACACCTATTCGCTGCCGGAGGGGATCGAGGGCCGCGAGCTTTTCGCCGAGTATCTCGGCCAGCCCGATTTCCTGAAACAGTTCGAGCAGATGTACGGTGTGATGGTGCATCACAAGAACCCCCGGCCGGCCTACCTCATCATGCTGAACATGGGCCGCGCGGGGGAATGGGGCGAATACGAAGAGGCGGTGCTGGCGCACGAATTCGGCCACGCCTGGATCAAGTCGAGGAAATACGCGGCGCCGGTCTACCAGGCGGGTCTGGCGGGGTGTCTGGCGATACATACGGGCGACATTGCGCAGCATGTGCTGATCCGGAAGGAACTGGAGCGCAGGGGGATCGACCAGCGGACATTCTGGCTGGAGACGTTGGACAAAGCGACGGCGAAGGCCGGGGGGATGGAGAGGCCAGCCGAGCAGGACCGGTGCATCCGGGTGATGCAGGCAAGGGAGCTGGTGGATGTCCGGTTGGGGCTGGAGGGGGTGGACTGGGCGGGGCGGGAGGCGTATGAAGCGATGGTGAAGCGGGTTTTCCCCGAGGTGGAGCCGACGGTGGCCGGGATCGTGGCCTGGATGAAGCGGCACGACATGGAAGACGCCGCCCAGCACCGCCTGGCGCTGCGCGTGGTGTTCGAGCATCTCAAGGCGCTCGCCTATGGCCGGAGCAAGGGCTACATCCTTTGATTTCATTAGCTTTTGAGCGACGCGGCTTCCGGGGCGAGGCCTAATATGCTAGGCTCAATAGTGATTCCGCGCCGGCGCCAGCGGGCGCCCGTAATGAAGAGGACGGGCGAGTCGAACCGCTTGCCGCTGGTGCGAGTCCACAACGGAACAAATGAACATCCGGTCGATTTTCAGCCTATTTTCATCCGACCTTGCCATTGACCTCGGGACCGCGAATACCCTGGTATTCGCCCGCGGGAAGGGAATCGTCGTCAATGAGCCATCCATTGTAGCCATCAACAAGGTCAACGGCGAAGTGGAGGCTGTCGGCAAGGAGGCCAAGGAGATGCTTGGCCGGACGCCGGGCAACATCGTGGCCATCCGTCCGATGAAGGACGGCGTGATCGCCGACTTCAAAGTGACCGAGCGGATGTTGACCTACTTCATCCAGAAGGCGCACGGGCGGCGGATGCTGGTGCATCCGCGGATCGTGATAGGCGTGCCGAGCGAGATCACGCCCGTGGAGAAGCGGGCGGTGATCGATTCGGCCTACCGGGCCAAGGCAAGCGAAGTTCACCTGGTGGAACAGGCCATGGTGGCGGCGATCGGCGCGGGTCTGCCGATTACCGAGCCGTCGGGCAACATGGTGGTGGATATCGGCGGCGGGACGACGGACGTGGCGGTGATTTCGCTGTCGGGCATCGTCTACTCGCGGTCGGTGCGGGTGGCGGGCAACGAGATGGACGACGCCATCATGCAGTACCTGAAGCGCAAGTACAACCTGCTGGTGGGCGAGCGGACGGCCGAGCAGATCAAGTTGCAGGTGGGCAGCGCGTTTCCGCTGGACACGCCGATCTCGATGGAGATTAAAGGGCGCAATCTGATCGAGGGCGTGCCGCGGACGATCAAAGTGAGCGACGCCGAGATCCGCGAAGCGCTGGCGGAGTGCGTGGCCACGATCATGAACGCGATCCGGGTGGCGCTGGAACGGACGCCGCCGGAACTGAGCGCCGACATCAGCGACCGCGGCATCGTGCTGACCGGCGGCGGGGCGTTGCTGAAGAATCTCGACAAGCGGATTCGCGAGGAGACGGGCTTGCCGGTATCGATCGCCGAGGACCCGCTGGCGTCGGTTGTGCTGGGCACGGGCAGGATGCTGACCGACTTCAAGCTGCTGCGGCGTATCGCGATCGAATAGGGACCGGGGCCGGGTCCTGGCGCCTGATATGGAGACATTTCTCAGCCGGTACCGCAATATCAGCGTGTTGCTGCTGCTGCTCGCGGGGCAGTTGCTGCTGCTGGCGTACCAGGTGAAGACGGGCGAGGACGTGCGGCTGATCCGGGTGTGGGCGGTGAGCGCGGCGGCGCCGCTGGCGAGCGTGAGCGAGTGGGCGAGAGAGCGCGGCGCGAGGATGGGGGAGATATTCGCGGTCGAGGGATTGCGGGAGGAGAACGCGCGGATCAAGGCCGAACTGGGCAAGATCAAGATTGAAAACCACCTGATGAAGGCGGAACTGGAATCGGCCGAGCGAGCCAGGGCGCTTTCGATCTACGCGGCGACATCGCCATCCAAACTGCTGGCGGCGAGGGTGATCTTTTTGGGCACGGGGGCGAACTCACGGACGGTTTTCGTTGACCGGGGAACGCGGGACGGGGTGTTGAAGGGCATGGCGGTGATCACGCCGGATGGCATCGCCGGGCGCGTTTCGGCGGCGTATCCGACGGCGTCGCTGGTGTCGCTGGTAACAAGCCAGGGGTTTGCGGCGGGTGTGATTTCCCAGAAGAGCAAAGTGAAGGGGACGATGAAGGGGATCGGGTCGGCGGTGTGTCCGGTGGATCATATCGAAAACCGGGACGCGGTGGAGGCTGGCGAGTGGCTGTACACGTCGGGCGACGACAGGATTTTTCCGCGGGGGCTGCCGGCGGGAATCGTGCGCACGGCGCGGGAGGGCAGAGGCGGGAAGGAAGTGGTGGCCGAGCCGACCGGGCTGAGATCGGGCGTGAATGAGGTGTTGATCGTCACGGGAGGGGTGCACGGGCTGATCCCGGAGCCGCTGCCGCCATCGGCGCCGGCGGTCCAGATTCTGCCGCAGCCGCCGGAGGAGCCGGGCGCCGCGCCGGTGGATGAGCCGGCGGTGCGCGAGGGTCCGGCAAGAACCGACGCCGACAGGCTGATGGAGCGTTACCGGCGGGTGGGCGAGGCGCAGGGGCATACGTTCGGGATGTCGCCGGGCCGGGCGCCCGATTTCAACAGGGCGCTTCCGCCCAAGCCTGCCGTGCCGCCGCCGGGCGGAGTCCAGACGCCGGCGGAATCGAAACCGCCGGGCGCGGCTCCGGTGAAGCAGCCATGAGCCCGCTCGAAGAACGATTCATCCCACGCGCAGGGCGCCGGTCGAGCAGCGCGAAGTTCAATCCGCTGGTGTGGATCCTGGCGCCGCTGCTGGCGATTCTGTTCCAGGTTTACGTGCCGAGGCTGGTGGAGACGCTTTCCTATCTGGAACTGCCTTTGCTGATGACGGTCTACCTGGCGTTGATGCGGCGGAGCCCGATCATCGGCGCCGCGGCGGGGGCGGTGATCGGGCTGATGCAGGATTCGCTGTCGCACCAGTATCTGGGCATGTTCGGCATCGTGAAGACGCTGGTGGGCTACTTCGCCGCCAGCGTGAGCATGAAGTTCGACGTGGAGAACAGCGCGCTGCGGTTCCTGCTGTCGTTTTTCTTCTTTGTCTTTCACCAGGCGTTCGTTTGGCTGATGACGCGCGCGCTGTTGGGCCAGCAGTTGGACCTGCAGATTCCGCAGACCGTGATTCTGGCGTTTCTGAACGCGGTGGTGGCGGTTCCGCTGTTCATGATCCTGGATAGACTGAAGTCAGAGGCGCGCTGAGCCATGCGAACGATCCCCTCCGAGCGTCAGCCCGATTCCAGCATCACCAAGCCACTGTACCGCGACGAGACGAAGTTCGCGGCGGGCAAGATCGCGGCGTTCCAATGGGTGGTGGTGGGGGCGTTTTTCTTTCTGTTGACGGGTTACTGGGACTTGCAGGTGCGCAACGAGGAGATCTACAACGCCAAGGCGCTGCGGAATCAGATCAAGTCGCTTCCAATCCCGGCGCCCAGGGGAAAGATTCTCGACCGCGACAACCGCATCATCGTCGACAACCATGAAGCCTTCAAGCTGATCCTCTCGCGTGAGAACCTGAGGGAAGAGCACGTCCGGCCCATCGCCCTGGGACTGGGCATGGAGCCTGACGTTCTCGAGGCGCGGGTAAAGCGGTACAAACCGCGGCCGACCTATTTCACGATCCCGCTCAAGGAAGACCTGACGCGCGAGGAACTGACGTTCGTCGAGGCCCACCGCGGCGAGGACTCCTTTCCTGAGATGGAGTTGATCCGGTCGCAGTTCCGCATCTACCCGCAGGGCGGGTTGGCCGGGCACGTGATCGGGTATCTTGGGGAAATCAGCGACGGTGAGTTGAATTCATCCGAATGGGCTGCCTACAATCCGGGCGACCTGATCGGCAAGATGGGCATCGAGCGGTTCTACAACGAGGTGCTCAAGGGGGTGGACGGGCAGCGGCGGGTGCGAGTGGACAACCGGATGAATACGCGGGAGATCCTGGGCATCAAGGAAGCCGTCCCTGGCAAGGACCTTCAGTTGACGATCGACCTGGATCTCCAGGTGGTGGCCGAACTGGCGCTGCAGAGCCGCCGGGGCGCCGTGGTGGCGCTGGATCCGAGGACGGGGGAGATTCTCGCACTGGTATCGGCGCCGTCGTACGATTCGAACTATTTCGTCGGCCGGGTGAACTCGCGCGAACTGGCATCGCTGATGACGGACCCGGCGAAGCCGATGTTCAACCGGGCGGTGCAGGCGCAACTGGCGCCGGGATCGACGTTCAAGCCCATAGTGGCGCTGGCGGCGCTGGAAGAGGGCCTTGTCGACGAGAACACGACGGTGCATTGCCCCGGCGGCGCGTCGTATTACGGCCGTTACTTCCGCTGCCACAAGCGGGGCGGGCACGGGACGGTGAACCTGCACAAGGCGATGGCGCAGAGTTGTGACGTGTACTTTTATATGTTGGGCAACCGTTTGGGCATCGACAAGATCGCCGAATACGCCGAAGCCGCGGGATTCGGGAAGAAGACGGGCATAGATATGCCCGGCGAGAAGGAAGGCGTGATGCCGTCGTCGCGCTGGAAGATCCGCAACCTGCGGGAGAAATGGTATGCAGGCGAGACGATTTCGGTCGCCATCGGCCAGGGCTACGTGACATCGACTCCGCTGCAACTGGCCCATGCCATCGGCGGGCTGGTGACCGGCGGGGTGTGGATGCGCCCGCACATCGTGAAGGAGGCCAAGGCCGCCGCCGCCGCCCGCAAGGCGGAATACAAGGTGGAGCATATGGTGCGGGTTATTAATTCCATGTGCGCGGTGGTGAACGAAGGCGGCACGGGGGCGGCGTCGCGGATTCCCGGCATGGAGTTCTGCGGCAAGACGGGGTCGGCGCAAAGGGTGTCGAACGAGTTGATGGATAAGGGCAAACTGGGGGCCGAGTACAAGGACGACGCCTGGTTTGTCGGTTTCGCTCCGCGGACCGATCCGGAGATCGTTGTGGCGGCCCTATTTGAAAACGGCGAACACGGCAATCTGGCCGGGCCGATTGTCCGGGACGTGGTCAAGGCCTACTTCGACAAGAAGGCCCGCGGCGCGAAGAAGCAGCCGCAGACCGTGGCCTCCGCGGCGGCGCCGGCGGCGGAGGGGCGCTGATGGCGTCGTACCGGCGAATACGCGATCTGGACTGGCCGATGTTGATACTGGCGCTGGCCATCGCCTCACTGGGCATTTTGCAGATCTACAGCGCAACGCTGGATTCGAAGTTCGAGTCGTCCTGGTGGAAACAGGGGGTGTGGCTGGCGGCGGGGCTTGTTGCGATGTGGTTCATGTCGAGGGTGGACTACCACACGCTGCTCGGCCAGGTGCCCATGCTGTACGCCATCTCGATCGTGCTGCTGCTGCTGACGCCCCTGCTGGGGGTGCTGACGATGGGGTCAAAACGCTGGATCCCGGTCGGTTTCGGTCTCCACTTCCAGCCGTCGGAGTTCACCAAACTAGTGATAGTATTACTGGTAGCGCGATACTTGGCAGAGTTGCGGGGCGACCGCCTGGAGACCAGGGATTTGCTCCGGTTGGCCGGGATGGTTGGACTGCCGCTGCTGCTGGTTGCCGCGCAGCCGGATTTGGGCACTTCGTTGACCTTTTTGCCCATTTTGGCCGTCGGGATTTTTCTTGGTGGTCCGCGGTGGCAGCACGTGGTATCGATACTGGCCCTTGCGGTGATGTTGATGCCCGTGGGATGGCTGGTATTGAAGGACTACCAGCGGGCGCGCCTGGTGACCTTTGTCGATCCCACGCGCGATCCGATGGGAAGCGGATACCAGACCATTCAGTCGAAGATTGCCGTGGGCGCCGGTGGGATGTGGGGCAAGGGCGTGACGCGCGGGTCGCAGACCCAGCTCAGGTTCCTGCCCGTGACGCATACGGATTTTTTGATTTCGGCATTCGCCGAAGAGCATGGTTTTGCCGGTATGGTGGTGGTGTTTGGGCTGTACTTTCTGCTGTTGATGCAGATTGTGCAAAACGCCCAGTCGGCTCCCGACCGTGCCGGGATGTTCATTTGCATGGGGGTGTGCGCATTGCTGTTGTTCCAGACGATCGTCAACGCGGGAATGGCAGTAGGGCGCATGCCGATAACAGGCATACCGATGCCCCTGATGAGCTATGGGGGATCCAGTATGCTTTCGGTATTTATGATGCTGGGGCTGGTGAACAATGTCCGGCTCCGGCGTGTCGTGTCGTGAAGCGATTCGACGTGTTTAGACCGGGCTGAAAGGCGCCCGGGAGCGGGGACTGGGAGACCCAAAAAGATTTGAGAGGGCCGGTGACGGTCCTCCCGGCAACCACCCGGGCGGGGCGAGTGAATCGAGCCCCCGGCCGGAGCCGGAACGAAGCGGGCCTACGGTCCGCATGAAACGGCCGCAGCCCGGAGAGGGCGGCGGCGAGATCTCCCGCCCTCACACCCGACCAGCCTGATCCCGCGTTGAGCGCGGCGGATTCGCCTCCGGCAATGGAGGTGAGTACGATGTCTTTTTCAAAAGAACTGGTGGTCAGTCAGAACCGCCACGCGACCAAGCTGGGCATCCTCGAGGACGGCCAGTTGGTTGAAGTCTATTTCCAGGGCTCCGACGAGTATTCGCTCGCCGGCAGCGTCCACAAGGGCCGGGTGACGCGCGTGCTGCCCGGCATGCAGTCGGCGTTCGTTGATCTGGGGCTGGAGCGCGACTGCTTCCTCTACGTTTCGGATTTCTTCGACGAGCACGGCGAGGATATCGACCGCGTCGAGGAGAAGCCCGCGGCAAGCCGCGATAAGGGCCGCGAGCGCGAGCGCGGCCGCGGGCGTGACCGCGGCCGGGACCGTGACGTCCGGCGCGAGGCCGTCCCGCCGAGGCCCGAAGCCGGCGAACCGCCGCGGGAGATCGTGGCGCCGGAGCCCGCTGCCGGGGAAGCCGCAGATGCAGCCGGTAGCGCCGAAAGCATGAAGGACAAGAACCGCCGCTCGCGCCGGCGGCGCAAGGGCCGGGGATTCCCGGAGTCCAAGTATGCCGAAGCCAGCGACGCCGCCGAGACGGGGGAGCCAGAAGCCGGCGACGGGATTGCGACGGATGCAGAGGACTCGATGGAGTCTGCCGGCCAAGCCGGACAAGGCGAGGACGTGATCGTTCTGCCGGGCGAGTCTCTGGCCAAGTACCGGCGCGCCGCCGCGCACGCCTCGGACGAGGGCATGGACGAGGGCATGGCCGCGAGCGAGGAGGAGACCGATTACGAGGAGGCCGCGAGCGAAGCCGCGGAATCGATCCTGGACCGGATCGAGGAGATGGAACGCGCATCGGAAGCCGCCGGCGGGTCTCTGCTGGACCGGATCACCGAAGTGGGCGTGGGCGAGGATGCCGCCGGCGAGCCGTTCCCGGAACAGGACGAAGACGACGAAGCGGTTGAGGCCCAGTTTGAAACCGGCGAAGAGGAGGATGACGGCGAGGAGGTCGACATCCGGGTCAGACGCGAATCCGATGTGCGGGTTTCAGTGAGTTTCGATCCCGGCGACGCGGTGGAGATTCCCGAGCCGGCCACGGATGACGCTGAGGCAGAAAGCGCCAGCGCGGATGACGATTGGGTGGGTATCGGATTGAGCGTGGATGCCGGTTCGGCCCGTATCGTTGAGCCGGGTGAAGCCGGACCCGCGGAGGCGGATGAAGCCGTCGAAGAGGGCGCCGTGGACGAAGGCGTTGAACCGGCGCGGATGCCGGTGAGCCTGACGGCCACGCTGCGGGCCCAGGGCGGACGTCTCGGCCACAGGGCCGCGCGCCGTTCACGCCGCCGCGGCAGGGCCGGCGACAGGCCGCAGGGCGAAAACGGCGCTGATGCGGTTGAAATGGAAACTTCCGCCGCCGCGGAAGGGGCCGCCCTGGTTGAGGCTCCGGTGGAGGTAGCGCGTCCGGCAGAGTCCAGGCCGCCGCGCGGCCGGGATCGGGATCGCGACCGTGACCGTGACCGCGACCGGGAGCGAGAAAGGGAACCCGTTGACAGGGACAGGCCCGTGCCATCGATCGCCGACCTGCTCAAGGAAGGCCAGGAGATCATCGTCCAGATCGCCAAGGAGCCCCTCGGACAGAAGGGCGCCCGCATCACTTCCCATATCGCTCTGCCGGGGCGCTATGTGGTTTACATGCCGACGATCGAGCACCTCGGCGTTTCGCGCAAGATCTCGACCGAGGAAGAGCGCCAGCGGCTGAAGAAGGTCCTGCAGCGCCAGCGCGAAGGCCTTCAGGGGGGCTACATCATGCGGACCGCCGGCGAGGGCCGGACCGAGGATGAGATCGGCGCCGACATGCGCTATCTGGCCGAACTGTGGAAGGAGATCAAGGGCAAGGCGGAAAAGCGCCGCGCGCCGGCGTTGCTGCACCACGACGTGGAGATCGTCGAGCGCATCCTGCGCGACAATCTGACGGGCGGTTTCAAGGCCATCTGGGTGGACCACGAGGGGCTGTACGAGCAGGTGCTGCACACCGTCGAACGCTTCTCGCCGCAGTTGCTCAACCGGGTGAAACTCTACACCCGGCACGAGCCGATCTTCGACGCCTTCGGCATCACGCAGGAACTGGAAAAGGCGCTGCGGCCGAAGGTCTGGCTGAAGTCCGGCGGCTACATCGTCATTAACCAGACCGAGGCGCTGGTGGCGATCGACGTCAACACGGGCAAGTATGTCGGCAAGTCGAACCGGCTCGAGGACACCATCGTCAAGACCAACACCGAGGCGGTGAAGGAGATCGTGCGGCAGATCCGGCTGCGCGACCTTGGCGGCATCATCGTGGTGGACTTCATCGACATGGATGAGCGCAAGAACCGCCAGAAGGTGATGCAGGCGCTCGAAGAGACGATGCGCCAGGACAAGGCGCCGTACAAGATATTGCAGTTCAACGATTTCGGCCTGGTGGCCATTACCCGCAAGCGGGTGAAGCAGAGCCTGGAGCGGGCGCTGTGTTCGCCTTGCCCATACTGCGAGGGCTCGGGCTACGTGAAGAGCGCCGAGACCGTGATCGGCGAGATCCTGAACCAGGCGCAGAAGTACGCCAAGGTGGTGGACGGGCAGGAATGCGTTCTGCGCGTCAATCACGAGGTGGCGGCGCTGATGAAGTCACTGAAGAACAGCTATCTCGAGGAACTGGAAGAGATCCTGGGCCGGCCGGTGATGGTGATTGCCGACGGCGAGATCCACCAGGAGAAGTACGACCTGACCTGATCCGATGAAACCGCGAGCCTGGGTTTTGTTCTGTCTGCTGGCCGTGCCTGCCGCCGGCCAGCGGCTGCTTGTCGTTTCTGAGTTTCAGCGGCTGCGGCCGGACGGCGAAGTGGCCGCCGCCGACAAGGTGGCCACGCCCCACGAGTTCATTTCGCCGGCGATTCCGCGCGGCGGCATATTGACGATAAGGCTGGGGGTGGAGGCCCCGCAGGGCATCCGCTACACGCTCTTCGTTGGCCAGAACCCGGAAGACACCGCGCGGTGCCGGCTCTATCAGGAGCGCTACACACAGACCGGGCAGGAATGGCTGCCGGATGAGATCACGCCGGTGGATCTGCCTCATGGGGCCGTCCTTTCGCCGAACCAGTTGGTTCAATCCTACCTGCTCGATATCCACATTCCGGCGGCATTGAAAGCGCAGAGGTTCCGCCTCGAGGTCCAACTCAATGCGGGCGAGCGCTGGGTGATCTATCCGCTGGAAATCCGTGTCCGCGACGTCATGGTGCGGGCCGAACCGGAACTGATCGCCAACTCGATGCGTCCGGAACAGCGGGCCGATTCGGCGCTGCTGATCCCGCTGATGGGGTTTGCCTGCGGTACGGCCTGGAAGAAGGGCGACGGAAGGATGAGGCGCGGGTCGGATCTGATCAGCCGCAACATCCTGGCCGACCTGTTGCTTGCTCAGGACCGGGCCAAGACGGAGACGCGCGAGGCCGTCGTGGCGACGATGATCAAGGCGGGCGGCTTCAAGTCGCGCGAGGCGTTCTGCGCCAGGCCGAGCCCGGTTCCGGCAGGTCCGGAATGGTGGCTGAAGGTGCGGAACTATTTGTACCAGGGCGTGCCGATCAACTGAATCCGGCATGATAAACTGAATGCTGTAGACCCTCGACGGGCATGCCCCACGCCGCTGACGCGGGCAATTCCCGAAGCGCACGATCAGGAGAGGTGGCCGAGTGGTTGAAGGCGCACGCTTGGAAAGCGTGTATACGGGAAACTGTATCGAGGGTTCGAATCCCTCCCTCTCCGCCAGACCGGCCCTCTGACCAGATCCGTGGGCTTCCCCTTTTTAGATTGGACTCTCCAGCCTCAACCCAAACAGATCCTTGTGTTTTTGCCGGTCTGGTTGTATGACCAGTTGCAGGAGGGCCTATGGGTTTCCCCAGGAAAGCCCAGATCATCAAGCGCAAGCAGTGGGACATCAACTTCCCGTCCGCCACCGCCAGGCCTTGGAGTTCCAGCGGGGGTCGTCGAGCGGATCATCGAGGATCAGCCCCAACTCGTCCTCCGCCGCCGCGGTCCGCCTGCTTCGACACCAAAAACAACGAATCGCCTTGAAATCAGCGGTCCTGTACGCGACAGGATAGCCAAACAAGAGCGCGGGGCCTCGAAAGGCCCCGCAACCAAACGGAATCCGGCTCCGGGCTACTCCTTGTCCGGCTTCACTTTGAACGTCGTCACTCCGCCCATCTCCCGCACCTTGTAGTCTGAGGGCGCTTCAAACAGCGACCTCGGCTGCTCGCCCCGCACGATCCCCTGCAGCCGGTACTCCGTCGTCCCAAACCGCGGATCGCTGTGCTTGCGCAGCACATCCACCTTTAACTCCGGCGAATGCCACCGTTCGGTCACCGTCTCAATCGGACGGTCGTTGCCGATCTTGCCCGTCTCAATCGTCACCGTCTCTTTCGTCCCCTCGCACTCCACCCCCTCGATCAAACGCTTACCCAGCGGCTCTGTCTTCGCCGCGCCGCCCCCGACGGCATCAGCCACCGTCCAGGTCATCGCCTGCGCGCCGCCTCTTGGCGCAACCAGAGCGCCGGTCGTGATCACTTCTTTTGGCCCCACCGTCGCGGTGACATGGACATCATGTTCCATCTTCGCCTCGGCCTCGTGCCGGATCTCCATCTGAATCTCTTTCCGCCCGCCGCCCTCGCCGGCGTGAACCGGCCGCGGCATCTTCATCCGGTTCGCCGTCTTCTCTTCGTGGTTGAGCGTCAGGTGCGCGCCCGCCACCGGGTCGTCGATGATCGTCATCGTCATCGACTTGCCTTCAGAAACCCAGGGTCCCAGCGGCGCTATCGTGCTGTCGTGCCGCGTCCGCCCTTCCGAGTCTCTGTACTCCTTGCCTGACTGCCTGTTCACGATCCGGTTGCCGTCCGCCAGAGTCTGCACCGTCTCGGTCACCGCCTCCGCCGCATAGGGCGCACCCTTCACCAGGAAGTTGCGGAACTCCATCGTGTGCCGCACCGCGCCGGCCAACGGCGACCGGACAAACACCAAGTTGTCCGCTCCCTTCACCTCAACCAGCCGCTCCACTTTTTTCTCGAAGGTTTCCACCTTCTGCGCCGCCGCCGGAGCGGCAACCACCACACATGCCATCAAAAGTCTCTTGAACATTGTTTTCTCCTGATCTGCAATCGAATCTATTCCCGTACGAACCGGATTGCCCTGGTCAGCCCGTCGTCGCCAATCAGCAACTGCGCCGGAACCTGACCCTCGGAAACCACACCAAATCGCAGGGCCGTCTGTGGATTCACCCGGATAAACACGATCTGGCCCCTGGCCGGCTGCGGCAGGCCGCCGCTGAAATACCAAGGCGTCAGCGGACTCAACTCCCCGCTCAGTTCGCCTCGCCCGCTGCTGGCCTTGCTCCGGACCACGGCCGGCTTCGCCACTGGAAGCGCTTCGGCGGGCTGATCCATCGCCTCAGCAGGCGCCTCCGCGGGCCCGGCGAGCTGCGCCCGCACCGCAGCCGGAGCAGCCGCCTGTTCCAATCCCACCGCCGGCCCCATCTGCCGCGTCGCCGCCCAGAATCCGGCCATCGCCAGCGCCGCCGCGGCCGCTGTCCACCAAGGGTATCTCGCCATTCGCCGCCGCCGCACCGCGGCACTCAATGCCGTTTCGATCCGCGCCGGGGGCTGCGCCGCCGCGGTCTCGTCCGCCAGGCGCCGCAGCGCCGTTTCGAGTGTTTTCATCCGCTCGTCGCCGTTCATACCCTCACTCCGTTGCGTTTCAACCGCTCCAGCAACATTTTCCTCGCCCGGTGCAGCCGCGACCGCACCGTGCCTGTCTCCACGCCCAGCGCCTCGGCCGCCGCCGCGTAGCTCATCTCTTCCAGGCCGCACAGCACGACAACCTCCCGGTATGCCAGCGGCAGGCTGCTCACCGCCACGCGCACCGACTCCACCTGCTGCTCCCGGCTCAGTCCCTCCAGCGGGTCTGGTTCATCGGAAGCAAGATCGAACTCCTCGATCGGCGTCTCCGACTGGTCCGGCCACAACCTCGCCATGCGGTTCCTCGCCAGCCCATACAGATAGCTCGCCAGCGGGCCGATCGCCGGATCGAACCCCCGGCAACCCTTCACCACCTGCATGAACACGTCCTGCACCACTTCCTCGGCCATCTCCCGCGATCCCGACATCCGCAGCGCATAGCGGTACACCGCCGGGCTGTGCCGGGCATAGATCTCTCCGAACGCTGACTCGTCGCCCCGCGCCGTGCGGCGCAGAAGTTCGGCCTCGTCCACCCTCCATCCTTGGAAATCGCTCACGTCTGTTATTTGACCCGGCTACAATTGGAATTGTCCCGCGCGGCGCGGAAAGTTCCACATTTTTTCGCGCCCGGACACCGCCCCGCAATGCCGCCGTCCCCGCTTGACAACCTGGCCGTCGTCCTGGTCGAAACCCGGAATCCGCTCAACATCGGCGCCGTCGCCCGCGCCATGAGCAACTTCGGCTGCTTCAGCCTCCGCCTGGTTGATCCCTACGAAGTTGCCTTCCAGGAAGCCGCCTCGGCTGTCGGCGCCAAGCAGTTGCTGCGCGACGCCACCATCCACGCAACCGTGGCCGAAGCCGTCGCCGGCTGCTCCCTGGTCGCCGGCGCCACCGGCAGCGCCCACCGCATGCCGCTCCACCCTTACCACCGCCTCGAAAAGGCCGGACGGCTGCTTCGCCGTCACCTCACGTCGTCGAAAGCCGCAATCCTGTTCGGTTCCGAAAAGCACGGACTCGGCAACCACCACATGGCCCACTGCCACTGGCTCCTCCGCATCCCCACCCGCGCCGAGCACGAGTCGATGAACCTCGCCCAGGCCGTCGCCGTCTGCTTATGGGAATTTGCCCGGCAGCCGCTTTCGGCACGGGCCATGCCCGAACCCCGCGCCCAGGCCGATGCCGCCGATATCGAACGCCTCACGCGCCTGCTGGAGGAGATCCTGGCCGACGCCGAATACACAAAGGAACTGACCGCGGCCAGCACCTCGGAAAAGATCCACCGCCTCGTCCGCCGCCTGAGCATCCCGGCCAAGGACGTCAGCGTGCTCACCGGCATGCTGCGCCAGATCCAGTGGAAGCTCCGCTCCGGCCGCGGATGATATTCTGACAATTGAAATGACCAAGGTCGATGTTGAGTACCTTCTCGAATCCCCCATCGACGACAAGACGATGGAGGCCATCGCCCGCGCCCATTCCGTCTACGGACTGCGCCGCGTCAGCCTCACCTCTTCCATGGACCGCCTGGCGGTCACCTACGACGCCTCGCGCCTGCAACTGCCCGACGTCGACCGCGCCCTGCACTCCAGCGGCCTGAACGTCTCCCGCCGGCCGTAAGCCCGGCTCCGCTTCAGCCAAGATCAGTCCCTTTTCACCTTCTCGCCCACCTTGCCCAACCCCTCGCCGGTCTTCTCCAGCACCGTGCCGGTGGCGTTCACCGTCTTATTCCAGCCCTTCGAAATCGCCCGCCCCGTGGCCTTGGTCCCTTTCACCGTGCCATCAGCCGTCGCCTTGCCGATCCTCCTCGACCCGTCCACAACCGCCTCGGCCCCGTCCACCGTGGCATCGCGCGTCACCGTGGCGGCCTTCTTCGTGCCCCTCCCCGTCGCCGAGCCGATCTTCTTCGTGCCATCCACAACCGCCTCGGCCCCGTCCACCGTGGCGTCCCTGGTCACCTTCGCCGCCTTCGCCGTACCCGATCCCACGGCCTTGGTCCCTTTCACCGTCACATCCGCGGTCTTCTTCGCCGCATCCTCGGTCGCTCCCGCCGCGCGCGTCAACGGACCCTCCTTGCGCTCCGTCGTCTGCGCCGGGGCCAGCCAGGGCAATGTTGCCGCAAGCAGAGTGAGAATCGCAAAACGTAAACAGGTCATATTGTTGGCACCTACTGTATTAAATGTACGCCCGGCGTCAACGGTTGCGTCCAAATCTTCGTGACACCAAATCTTCGTGACTCCAGGCGAAAGCCCGCGTCAGACCCTTGACGCTGGCTGTTTAGGATGCTACACATCGTAACAAGCTTCATCAACGACGAGTAAGGGAGGCTGCTGCCGCCATGTTGCCCATCGCGCGTTTCACGCTGATCCTGGCCGCGATTCTTGCCCCAACTTCCAACGCGCAGGACGCGCCTGTCGTGGTCGAAGGGACCATCGTCGATTCCCTCTCGAAACTCCCCCTTGCCAACGTGGCCGTCGCCGTCCGCTACACCCGCCCGCCCGACGGCGGCCGCATCATGAGCGTTCAGAACATGCAGGGCGCCGTGGCTCTGACCGGCGAAGACGGCAAGTTCAGAATCGAGGAACAGAAGCACGTCCCCTTCAAACTTCACTGCGAACTGGAAGGCTACGTGAAGAAGACGGCCGATCGTGTCTTCGAGTTGAAACCCGGCGGCACGGCCAAGGGTGTCGTCATCGGTCTCGATCCCGAAGCCCAGATCTCGGGCCGCATCACCGACGAGGACACAGGCGCGCCAATCTCCGGCGTGACCGTGGTTGCGCGCAGGCGGTCTGACCAGACCGCGGGCGGGTCGGCGACGGACGGGAACGGCAGGTTCGCGATCCGCTCCCTCGAACCGGGCGACTACACACTAGACGTGTTGACGAACACCAAGCCCCTGGCAAGGCCCAGACCCAACCCACCCTCAAAACCCGGCATGGCTTACCGTCGCACCTGGTATCCCGGCGTTCACGACTCGCAGGGCGCACTCTCAATTCAGGTCCCGCCCGGCGCTAAACTTGACGGCTACGACATCAGGCTCCGCGGGGTCCCAATGCTGCCGGTTCGCGGGATCGTCGAGATGGAAGGGTCCCCTGGCCCGGTACATATCCTGCTCTCTGAGGAACGGGGTGTCGGTCAACTGAGTATTGGTACGTTGGAGAAGCCCGGACCATTTGAAGTGGTCAACATCCCTGCCGGCAGCTATCGCCTGCTCGCCGCCAGCACAGTGCCCGACCTCGCCCAGCGCCGCCGCGGCTTCGTCGGCTTTGAGGTCGTCGACAAGCCTGTCGAGGAACTGCGCCTCGCCCTCTCGCCCGGCGTGAAGGTCACCGGCGAAGTCAAGACTTACGGCCATGATGACCCGGCCACTGATCCCCTCCTCCGCGCGAAACGCGAGCAGCAGGTGGAAGCCTGGCTCTTCCCGCACGGGCGGGCTCTTATCGGTGGCGAACGGCCCGTCCCCGTGGACGGGAACGGCAAGTTCACCTTCGAGAGCCTCCCTCTTGACCCACGCCGCGTACAGGTCAGCAACCTGCCCACGGGCCAGATCATCCGCAAGCTCGAATACAACGGCGTTGAGGCCGATCCGCTCTTTCTCGAACTCAACCCCGCCGCCATGGCCCACCACCTGAAGATCCACGTCGGCAGTCTTGAGAATTCGATTTCGGGAGAAGTGAAGCGGAGCGACAAGCCGGTAGTGAAAGCCATCATCTATGGCGTCGAAGAAAGCACCATCCACCCCTGGAAAAGCCCCGCGTACGTGAACGGCGATACCGGCCCCGACGGACGTTACAAGATCGCCTCTCTCCGTCCCGGCGCATACCGCCTGCTTGTCCTGGGCAACACGCGGGAGACACTCAGCGTCAGGGAACGCTTCCTTCGCGGTGAAGGCGTCAAAGTGACAGTGAAGGAGTCCACCAACGCCGTCCAGGACTTCGAAATGAAGTGAAGCGGCGTGCCCTCAGTCGTCCGCCGTTGCCGCCCGGCCAGTCCGTTACGAAACCTTCTTCAAACCCTCGTTGATCGCCCGTTTGAGCGCTGTCTGGCAGCCGATGCCCTCTGTGGCGGCGATTCGCCGGGCACTCTCAAGGCCGGCGAGTGGAAGCCGGATTGAGATGGCCTTCGCCGCCTTTGCCCTGGCTTTCCCGGCCAAGCCGGCAAGGACCTTCGCGCCGGTCTGACGGATCGCCAAGCCCTCTGAGCGCAACACGGTTCCAAGTTTGAGCGCGCTCAAACTCCCGCTGCGTTTTCCGCCGGCCTTCCGGAGTCGGGTATCACGCGGCCTCAGTTTCGGATGCCGCCGGTTCAGCTTTCGATTTGCTGGGCATGGACCCACCTTTCCGCCTGGTTCATCGTGTACGCCGCGACGGCGCGGAAGTTCCTGTCCCGGATGGTGAACACCACCACCAGGTACCGGCCGATCGCCCAAACAGGGTCCAACGCTTCTCGCCGCCCGGAGAGGCAGTTACGCCGCCGGTTCCGTCATCAATTGCGTTCCACGAGCAAACTCCCGCCAGATGAGGTTTCAGCGCGCCCAGTCGAAGGTCCCGGCGCACAACTCGACAGGGGTCGAGTCGAGGCTGAGCAGTTTGTGATTGAAGAGGAACTTGTGTCTGGTGCGGGCGGCGGCCTCGGTCTGGCAGCGGGCGAGGGTCTCAAACTCGAGGCGCGGGAAGAACCGCAAGAGCTGGCTGAAAGTGCCGGACAGTCGATTCATGGCGGGGACTCCTTGAGTGGGCGGTCTCAGTTTCCAGCGGAAGCCTGAGCCAACCGGCCAGAGAGGAAGCCCCGCCGGACAGTTACACCTCCCGCGCGTTGCCGAAACCTGATTTGCACGTCAGTGGGTCGTGGCGGACTATTATGCGGCGAAGGTGAATGGGAAGGGCTGGCTGAAGGCGGGGACTTCGGGCGACGGGCTGCATCCGGACGCGAAAGGGTATGCGTTGATGGCTCCGGTGGCGCGGGCGGCGATCCGGAAGGCGGTGGAGTAGCGGCTATTCCTGGGTTTCCTCGGGCATGTCGTCGAGGGCCGCGGCTTGGGCGGCGAATTGTTTGAGGGCGCGGATGGAGGCTGAGGAGGAGAAGCCGGCGGTGCGGAGGCGGCGGTAGACGGAAGCGAGTTTGGCGGGTTCGGCGAGAAGTTCGGCGAGGTTTTTTGTGCGGAACTTGCGGGCGAGGTAATCCGAGACCATCTGGGTTTCGTCGCGGCCCAGGTAGGCTTCATCGACGGCGGATTGGGCGGTGGCGGAGGAGACGCCCTTGGCGCGGAGTTGAGCCAGGGCTTTGCGGCTGCCCATGGAGCCGCTGTCGGCGCGGGTTTGGGCGAAGTTGGAGGCGAGACGGGTGTCGTCAATGACGCCATAGCCGCGGAGGGCTACGATGAGGGGGTCGACGTCGGCGGGGCGGGCGGCTTTGGCGCGGAGTTTGCGGCGGAGTTCCGAGGCGGTGAGGGGGCGTGAGGCGAGCAGGCGGGCGGCGTAGTCCTTCAATCGGGCGGCATCGAGTTTGGGGGTGGACTTGAGGGCCATCGATGTTTACGGCTCTCCATTGATTCTGCTGGGTTACACTGGGAACTGCAAGGCGTTGGACGTTCTGCGGAGAGGAGCTTTCATGGACGAAGATCGTCGGATTCCCTATTTTCTGTTGGGCCTGGGCGTGGGGGTGGCAGTTGGGATACTGTTTGCGCCGAAGTCGGGAGAAGAGACGCGGCAGTTGTTGAAGTCGAAGGCGGAAGAGGGCAAGGAGTTCATCAACCGCCGGTCGGGAGAGTGGAAGGAGTCGGCTTCGGAACTGCTGGAGAAGGGCAAGCAGGCGGTGGTGAAGCAGAAGGACCAGGTGGCGGCAGCCGTTGAGGCGGGCAAGCAGGCCTACCGCGAGACGGCGGGCAAGAGCGAGCCGGGAGCCGATCCGTCGGCCTATGTTGAAGGCGTGTAGCGGGTAAACCGGGGCGGGCATGGATCAGAATACATTCCTCCTGATGGCGATCGCTGTGGCGATTTCCAGTGTGGCGCTGCTGATGCAGGCGCTGGCTTCGCTTGGGCTGTACAAGTCCGTTCGGCGGATGGAGGCCGAGATCCGGCCTCTGATCCCCAAAGCGGCCGAGACGATGGAGCAGGCGCAGAAGACGCTCGCGCACGCGCTGACGCAGATCGAGGAGCTGAGCGCGAAGGCGCATGGGGTGCTGGACAGTTCAAAGCAGAACCTGGACGCGTTCACGGCGGCTCGGGATGAGTTCACCGAACGGATGCGGGTGCAGGCGGAGCGGCTGGAACTGGTGATAGACGACACGATGTCGCGGGTGCATGACGTTGTGGGGGTGGTGCATAGGGGCGTGATGACGCCGGTGAGAGAAGTGACGGGGGTATTGGCGGGGATACGGACGGCGTTTCAGACGTTTCTGTTCAACCGGCGGCCGAGCGTGGAGCGGGCGACGCACGACGACGAGATGTTCATCTAGCGGGAAACGGCGTGGGCGGGACGGCGGCGCGAATCCAGGGCGGCTGGAGGCCGGATGAGCAGAGAGGGCAGACTCAAATTGCGTTGCGGCGCGGCGGCGCTGGCGCTGATTTCCGTGGCGGCGCCGGCGGAGGCGCGGACCGCGGCGGAACTGGCGGGGCAGTTTAGGGAGATAGAACTCGACCCGCAGGCGAGCTACCGGGTGCGCGACCTGCAATTGCGCAAGGACGATCTCAGCATCTACCTGCACGACGGATTTCTGGCATTCGCGAAGCCGGTGGGTGGGCGGCGGATCTTCGTGGTGTATCACGCGACGGAGACGGGCGACCATGCGGAGGTGCTGGTGCGTCCGCCGGACCAGGGAGAGAGGGCGTCGCTGGCGCGGTACACGAAGTCGCCGATCCTGAACGAACGGGTGAAGGAGGCGGTATTCATATCGACGGATGGCTCGGCGGAGGAGATGCTGGCGGCGGTGCTGGAGAGCCCGGCGAGCAAGCCGTATCCGGACATGGGGCTGCTGCTGGGATCGCGGATGAACAGCGTGATGCGGAACATCGGGTCGAGTTTCCAGGTGAGGATGGTGCAGGACCTTCTGGCCGACAATCCGGCGACGGGATTCCTGTACGCCGCGTTATCCGGGACGGCGCTTGGCAACTTCGATCTGCTGTTCGACCCGGCGAACAAGGAGCAGATCGTGGTGGGGCAGGTGACGAGTTCGCCGCAGGGGGCGGGGTTCAACGTCTGGGCGAGTTTCGAGACGAGGGCATCGCGCAGGCGGCAGAGCGCGCCTGGCGCGGTGGGCAGCCTGAGCAACTACCGGATCGATTCGGTGATTGATCCCGATTTTTCAATGACATGCACGACGGCGGCGGATTTCAGGCCGGAGCAGGCGGTGAAGGGCGCGCTGACGTTTGAGATTGCGCCGGCGATGGAGATACTGTCGGTGAGCGTGGACGGGGCGCCGGTGGAGGTATTCAGGCGCGACGCGATGAGGTCGCGGCTGATGGGCCACCGCAGCAATGAGCAGTTTCTGATCGTGCTGAAGGACCCGATGGAGGCGGGCCGGACGTACAAGATGGAGTTCCGGCACCGGGGCAAGGTGATCCTGCCGGCGGGCAACAACGTATTTTTCGTGGCGTCGCGGGTGAACTGGTATCCGGCGAGGGAGGCGGGGCATTCGGTGTACGATCTGACGTTCAGGCTGCCGAAGCATCTGACTGCGGTGGCGGCTGGGGATCAGGTGGAGGACAAGGAAGAGGGCGAGACGCGGACGGTGAGGTGGCGGACGCCGGCGCCGATCCGGATGGCGGGATTCAACATAGGCGATTACGAGAAGATCACGGTGAAGCGGGCGGGGATGACGGTGACGGTGTATTCGAACCGTTCGGCGGAGTCGGCGTTGGTGCAGCGGGTTCCGCAGGTGATCATGCTGCCGCCGGCATGGGCGGTGAGGGGGGGAACGCGGCGCCCGGTCGAGTTGATCACGATCACACCGCCGCCGCCGCCGAATCCGCAGGCGAGGTCGGAGGCTCTGGCATCGGAGATCTCGGCGGCGCTTGAATGGTATGCGATGCACTTTGGACCGCCGCCGTTGAATACGTTGACGGTATCGCCGATACCGGGCAATTTCGGGCAGGGATTTCCAGGGCTGCTGTATTTGTCGACGCTGGCGTTCTTGGACGAGAAGGACCGGCCGGAAGCAGTGAGAAGCAGCACGCTGAGGTTGTTCTATTCCGAAATCCTGTCGGCGCACGAGGCATCGCACCAGTGGTGGGGCAATCTGGTGGGGGCGGCGACCTACCACGACGAGTGGATCAGCGAAGCGCTGGCGAACTATAGCGCGATCATGGTGCTGGAGAGGAGGAAGGGGGCGAAGGCGGCCGATCAGGTGCTGGATGAGGGGCTGCGGGCGTTACGGGCGCAGCATGAGGGCAAGACGGTGGAGGAGGCGGGCCCGATCACGTGGGGGGTGCGGTTGAGGTCGGAAACGGGGATCGACCCGTATCGGGTGATCACCTACGATAAGGGGTCGTGGATCGTGCATATGCTGAGGCGGCGGATGGGCGACCAGGCGTTTTTGGCGATGCTGGGCGAATTGCGTAAGCGGTATGCGTCCAGAGTGGTGAGCACGGACCAGTTCCGTGAGCTGGCGGCGGAGTTTTCGCCGAAGGATCTGCCGGACGCGAAGCTGGAGGGGTTTTTCGACACCTGGGTGTATTCGACGGGGATTCCGACGTTGGAACTGAAGACGGCGGTGTCGGGCAAGGCGCCGAAGGTGCAGTTGACGGTGACGGTGAACCAGACGGGGGTTGGCGAGGACTTCAGCATCGACGTGCCGGTGGAGATCTGGCCGGCGGGGGCGAAGACGCCGGTCGTGAGGTGGATCAGGACGTCCGGGGACGGGGCGTCGGTGAAGGTGACGCTGCCGAGGCATCCGCAGCGGGTGGAGTTGGGGCCGGGCAACGGGGTGCTGGCGGTGAGGAAGTAGCGCGACAGCTAATCGAGTTTGATGTTGTGGGAGGAGAGGGCGGTGCCGAGGGCTTTCTGGGCCTGGGCGACGGTGCGGTTCAACAGCAGGGTGGCGGTGACGGCGCGGCGTTTGGAGTCGATCAACTCGTTCTGGCGGGTGAGGACGAGGAAGTTTGTCGATTCGCCGGTCTGGAAGAGGCGGATTTCGCTATCGAGTTTCTCCTGGGCGGCGCGTTCGGAGGCCTGGGCGGCCTGGATGCGCTGGCGGGCGGTGGCGAGGCCTTGAAGCGAGTTTCGGACTTCGGCTTCGATGGCCTGTTCAAGCTGGCGCCTGACGATGTTGAGGCGGCGCTCGACGAGACCGGCCTGGGCGAGGGCGGCTTCAGCGGTACGGTTGCGGGGGCTCCATTCGATCAGCAGGCCGGCCTGGAGGGTGGGGAAGTCGCCTGAGATGAGGTTCGACAGAGAGGCTCCGTAGCCGCCGACGAGCGAGGCCGGGAGACCACCGCCGGTGGCCGCTGGCAGGGGAGTCAGACCCTGGAGGCCGGAGAGCGTATTGAGGCGGTCGGTGATGGAACCGAACAGGGAGGTGAAAGGGCTGGCGGTGGTGGCCTGTGCGCCGGCGAGACCGGCGACAGAGTAAGAGCCGGTGAGGCTGACGGTGGGCCTGGTGGAATCCGAGGCGAGCGACTTCTGGACTTCGGCCTGGGCTTTCTGCAAGTCGAGAGAGCGCAGTTCGGGGCGCCTGGCGATGGCGCTGGACATGCCGGCGATCACGTCGGTATCTGGAATGTCGAGCGGGCGGGTGTCGGCCGGGATGACGCGCTTGCCCCAGATCTCATCGCTGCGGCCGCCGGCGATGACGTTTTTCAGCATGTTTTCGGTGACGGTGACGGCTCCGACGGCGGTGACATAGGTATCGACGCGGCGCTGGAGTTCGGCTTCGGAAGCGGCCATCTCGACGGGGGCGAGGACGCCGGCTTCGATGGCGCGGCGGGTGCGGCCGAGCTGTTCCTGGGCGAGGTTGACGGCCATGGCTGCGACCTTGGCGTCCTCACGGGTGGCGGCGAGGTCCCAATAGGCGGACTGGGCGATGGTGATGACGTCGACGACGCGGGTTTCGAAATCGGCGCGGGACTGTTCGACGGCCTTGGAGCGGATGCGGATTTCGGCGCGGTCGCGGTCGATGCGGCGGCCGCGCCAGAGGGGTGCGGAGATGGCGGCGGAGAGGCGCGAGGTGTAGAAGGGGTTCAGGGCGGTAATGACGTTGGTGGTGGTCTGGCGGGAGTTGTCGAAGGCGACGTTGAGGGAGACGCCGTTCCAGGGGGTCTTCTGGCGGAGGCCCATGTTCCAGTTGACGGCCTTATCCTTGAGCTTGCCGTCCGGGGCGAACAGGGTGTTGGTGGTGGGGGTGGTCATGTCGCTGACAGAGGGCTGCCAGAGGGTGACGGTATCGAAAGCGCCCTTGGCTCCGGTGAGGGACTGGGCGGCGGCGTCGAGTTGTGTGCGATCGACTTCGATGGCGAGGTTGTTCTTGAGCGCGAGTTCCAGGGCGAGGTCGAGCGTGAGACGGACCTCGACACTGCCTACGCCGACGCGAGCGGCCTGGTCGATGCCGCCCATGTGCACGGGGGCGGCCTGTTCGATTCCTGGGGGCTGGGCGAGGGCCGGGAGGCTCATCAGCAGAGCCGCTACAATCCTGAGATTCATACTCATCCTTTTAATACCTGCGGGGTGCATGAATGGCTAGAGACGGACCAGTCCGGTGATGGCGCCGAGGGCGCGGCGGAGCGGGCTGAACGCCCAGGACAAGCCGCGGGCGAGCTTAGCCCAACGGGGGGAATGGGCGATGTCGTCAAAAATCGAATAGGCGACGGGGGTGACAAGCAGGGTCAGCAGGAGTGCGAGGGTCTGGCCGCCGATGACGACGATGGCGACGGTGCGGCGGGTGCCTGCGCCGGCGCCGCGGCCGAGAGCGAGGGGGATCATGCCGGCGACCAGCGCGGCGGTGGTCATGAGAATGGGGCGGAGCCGGTCGTCGCAGCCCTGATAGATGGCCTGAAGGCGTTCCATGCCGCCGCGGCGGAGTCCCTTGATGTGGTCGATCTGAAGAATGGAGTTTTTCTTCACAATGCCGAAGAGCACGAGGACGCCGAGCGAAGTGTAGACGATGGAGAAGTTCTCGCCGGCGATGAAGAGGCTGAGCAGGGCGAAGGGGATGGAGAGGGGAAGCGAGAGCAGGATTGTCACGGGGTCGATGAAGCTCTCGTAGTTGGCGGCCAGGATCATGTACATGAAGATGATGGAGAGGCCGAAGGCAATAAGGAAGTTGGTGACGGCGCGGCCGAGTTCCTTGGACTTGCCCATGGGGCCGTGCTTGATTTCGGGGGGCAGGTTCATGGCGGACATTTCGGACTGGGCGGCTTCGAGGACGGTGCCGAGGGCCTGGCCCTTGGAGATGTTGCCCTGGATGAGGATGCGGCGCTGGCGGTTCCAGCGGTCGATGGAGACGGGGCCCTCGCCCTGTTCGAGAGTGGCGACGCTGGAGATGGGGACGTTGCCGAGGGTCAAGGAGGGCATATAGAGGCGTTCGAGGGCGAGGGGCGAGTTGCGGAACTGCTCCTGAACGCGGAGCATGACGCCGTAGCGGTCGTCGCCCTCTTTGTACGTGGTGACCTGGTCGTCGCCGCCGACCAGGACGCGCATGGCGTTGGCGACCTGGGCGACGTTGACGCCGAGGTCGGCGGCCTTGTCGCGGTTGATGCGGACGCGGACTTCGGGTTTACCGGATTCGTAGGAGGATTCGAGATCGACGACGCCGGGGATGGCGCGGAGTCTGGCGGTGAGACGTTTGGCATAGACGTCGAGCTGTTCGAGGTCGGGACCCTGGAGCGAGTACTGGAGATCGACGTTGGCGCCGCTGCCCTGGATGAGCGAGGGCAGTTGGACCGAGATTGTGAGGTCAGTGTACTTGGCGAGGATGTCGCGGGCCATGTCCATGAGTTCGCGCTGGGACTGTTTGCGCTGGGTGACATCGACGAGCGAGACGAGGATGGAGCCGCGGTCGACCTGCTGGCGCTGGTCGGCGCCGATGAGGGTGAGTTTGTCGCGGACGCCGGGGATGGCTTCGAGGTCCTTCTCAATTTTGGCGAGGACGGCTTCGGTGCCATCAAGAGAGGAGCCGACGGGGGCGCGGACCGAGACTTCGAATTCGCTCTGGTCCTCGACGGGAAGGAAGTCGACGCCCATGAACATCATCATGGGAGCGGTTGAAGAGACGACGAGGATACTGATGGCGACGATGACCCAGCGGTGGGACATCGACCATTCGAGCATGCTGCGGTAGGATGCGGAGGTATGGCGGAAAAAGGCGCTGTCCTTGGTGCCGCCGCTCGAGTGGGTGATCCTGAGGAAGCGGGAGCAGAGCATGGGGGTCAGGGTGAAGCTGACCAGCAGGCTGACCATGATGGCGAAGGCGGCGGTGTAGCCGAACGAGGACATGAAGCGGCCGACGATGCCGGGCATGACGGCGATGGGGATGAAGATGATGACGAGCGAGAGGGTGGTGGCCAGGACGGCGAGGCCGATTTCGTTGACGCCCTCCTTGGCGGCCGTCACCGGGTCCATCCCCTTCTCCTCCATGTGGCGGAAGATGTTTTCGAGGACAACGATGGCGTCGTCGATGACGATGCCGACCATGAGCGTGAGGGCGAGCATGGTCATCTGGTTGAGGGTGAAGCCCATGAAGTCGAGCAGGGCGAAGGTGGAGATGATGGAGGTGGGGATGGCGACGGCGGCGATGAGGGTGGATCGCCAGTTGCGAATAAACAGCAGGACGATGATGCCGGCGAAGATGCCGCCGAGAACGAGGTGTTCCTGGACGGCGGAAAACGCCGCCTGGATGAAGCCGCTCTGGTCGCGGGCGTAAGAGATTTCAAAGTCGGGCGGGAGGACGGCTTTGAGTTCGCCGACGCGGCTCTTGACGGTGGCGATGACGTCGAGGGTATTGGTGCCGGCCTGTTTGCGGACCTGGAGGACGACGGCGTGTTTGCCGTTGAGGCGGGCGATGCTGCGGGGTTCTTCGTAGCTGTCGCGGACATCTGCGATGTCGCTGATGCGGACGGGTGCGCCGTTAAGGGTGGCGACGGTGATGCGGCTGAAGTCGAGGGGGTGCTCGACGCGGCCCATGGTGCGGAGGGCGAGTTCGCGGTTGCCCTGGCCGATGCGGCCGCCGGGGATTTCGATATTCTGGGCGGCGAGCGAGGCGCGGACCTGTTCGATGTTGAGGTTGTAGCTGTACAGCTTTTCGGGGTCGAGGACGACCTGGATCTGGCGTTTACGGGCGCCGACGAATTTGACCTGGCCGACGCCGCTGAGCGATTCGATGTTCTTCTTGAGCTGGTCGTCGACGAGTTTGGTGGTTTCGCGGAGGTCGCGGGGGCTGGAAATGACGATGTTGAGGACGGGGGAGGCGTCGGAGGCGAGTTTTTCGACCAGGGGAGCGTCGGCGTCGCGGGGCAGTTGGGAGAGGACGGTGGAGATCTTGTCGCGGACCTCCTGGGCGGCGACCTCGGAATCCTTTTCAAGGACGAAGCCGATGACGATCAGCGAGATGCCCTCGGCGGAGGTGGAGTTGAGTTCGTCGATGCCGCTGATGGTGTTCAGCGCCTCTTCGAGAGGTTTGGACACCTGGGACTCGACCTCCTCGGGGCTGGCGCCGCGCAGGGTGGTGGTGACGCTGACGAAGGGGAATTCGACCTTGGGGAAGTAGTCAACGCCGAGCTGGCGGTAGCCGTTGAGGCCGACGACCACCAGCGCCAGGATGAGCATGGTGGCAAAGACCGGGCGCTGGATGCAGATTTCGGCGAGTTTGCGCATGGGGGACTAGCTCCTGCCGGAAGAGGCTTTGACGGGCACGCCCTGGGTGAGCAGCGCGACGTTGGAGACGGCCACCTGGGCGCCGGCCGGGATGAGGCCATCGGGGATTTCGACGAAGCCGTTCCGGCCGAGGATTTCGGGAATCTTGTGCTCGACGGCCTTGCCGCCTTCGATGGTGAAGAACTTGTTGAGGCCGGCGACGGTATAGACGGCCGCCTTGGGGATGGCGATGACGGGATAGGAGGCGGAGGTGACGAGGCGGACCTGGACGAAGGCGCCGGGCTTGAGGCGCGAGTCGGCGGCGAGCAGGCGGGCCTCGGCGGAGAGTGTGCGGGAGCGGGCATCGAGAGCGGGGTTGAGTTCGGTGACGCGGGCTCGGAATTCGGTGGCGGCGACGGCTTCAGTGGTGAAGACGAGTTCGGTGCCCACGCGGACGAGACCGACGGCGGATTCAGGAACTTCGACGCGGAGGCGGAGCGGCGAGGTCTTGACGAGGGTGACGATGGGCACGTTTTCCTTGATGTACTGGCCGGGCGAGACGTGCTTGGCCGAGACCTGGCCGTCGAAGGGGGCGACGACGGTGGCGTCGCGGACGCGCTTTTCGGCGAGGCGGAGGTCGGCGCGGAGGCCCTTGATGGCGGCGAGTTGGGTGAGTTTGTCGTCGCGCATCATGTCGTAGGCGGCCTGGCGGGCGGCGAGGGCCTTTTCGGCTTCGACGAAGCGTTCCTGGGCGATGTCGCCGGACTTGTTGAGCTTTTCGGCGCGTTCGAAGCGGGAGCGGGCGTCGTCGAACTGGGCCTTGGCCTGGCGCATGGAGGGGGTGGATTCAGGCGAGGTGTCCTCTGGGGCATCGGCGGGCAGGCCGACGCGGGCCAGGGCCTGGGCGAGGGTGGCGCGGACGCGTTCCAGCTGGAGCTTCAATTCCGTCGTATCGAGTTCGGCGACGACCATGCCGCGGCGGACCGGCTGGCCGAAGTCGTAGTTGATGGTTCTGATGCGGCCGGAGACTTCGGAGGTGACTGTGACGGTTTCGTCGGGCTGGAGCGAGCCGGTGACCATAATGGAGCGTTCGACGGTGCGGGATTCGGCCAGCGCGGTCTGCACCTCGACGGCTTGTGGCGCCGCGGCCTTGCCCGCCTCCCGCTTCCCGCCGCAACCGGCCGCGGCGAACGCCGCGGCGCCGAGCACAATAATTGCAAATCGCATCGGTATAAAGGTCCCTTGTTTATGAGC
The DNA here is from genome assembly GCA_013822245.1 of Candidatus Solibacter sp. Taxonomy (GTDB): domain Bacteria; phylum Acidobacteriota; class Terriglobia; order Bryobacterales; family Bryobacteraceae; genus PNKE01. The sequence goes on along the minus strand of PNKE01000032.1, from coordinate 15,261 downwards.
GGCGTCCGGCGCCGTCGAGGAAGACTTGAACGAACCGGGCCACGACCTCCTGACGGTTCAGGTCGAAGGCGCCGTAGTGGAACACTTCGGTCATCATGCCGTAGTGGCCCACCATACCGATAAACGAACGCGCGAGGACGTCAGGTTCCATGTCAATCAACTGGCCTGCGGCCGACATGCGGCCGACGCGCTCGATGACGGGAGCAAAGAAGGTGGTGAAGGCCTGCTGGTGCCAGATTTCGGCGAGTTCATGGCCTTCGAGGGCACTGAAGGTCAACAGGCGGATGAGGCGGGGGTCGTCCATGTACCAGGCGAGGATGAGCAGGCCGAGCTGTTCAAAGAAGCGCCGCCTATCGGTTTCGGCCAGCACTGCTTCGAGTTGATCACCATAGCGGCCGATACCTTCCTCGATGAGGTGCTGGACGATGGCGGTGTAAAGCTCCTTCTTATTGGAGAAGTGCTGATAGAGGACGGGTTCGCTGACGCCGACGGCCTGGGCGAGTTCGCGCGTGGTGGTGCCGCGGAAGCCGTTTTGAGCGAACAGGTCGAACGCCGTGCGGACGATTGTCTGGCGGCGCTCATCGCCGGTCATGCGCTGCCGAGCTTCGGAGCGCGCTTTAGCATTCGCTAACATAGCGAATACTAAATTAACAGCAGCCGGGCGAACGCGTCAATCCCTGACGACGAACTTGAAGGACTTGGCGTGGATCTCGTAGAGGGATTCGTGGACCATTTCGAGGGCTTCCATGAGTTCCTCGAAAGCGGCTTCGTCGGAGTGGCGCAAGGGGCCGGGGTTGGAGAACAGAACGGCCCAGCCGCGGGGCTGGCCGGTGGCCATGCGCATGAGGCAGATTCTGAGCGACTCGAAGTCCCGGGTGGCCTGGCCGGGGATGGGGGCGAGTTGGTCGAAGCGCGCCATGAGGGAGTCGCGGTCGGGCACCTCGGCGAGAGCATCGATGTGGAAGACTTCGAATCCATGGGCGCGCAGGGCGGCAGGGAGGGCGGCCCAGAGTTCGTCCGGGATGGCGGGATCGAGCCAGACGACAGGGGTTTCCGGGTCGTCGACACGAGACACGATCTGCTCCAGGGTCGGAATCATCGGGTGACTATTCAGAATACGCGATAAACTAGCCGGGCAGGAGGCCTTCATGCTCATCAGCCGGCGCCATCTCAGCATTATGCCGTTCTCTTCCGTACTCGCGGCGGGCGGCACAAGAATGTCCATTCAACTCTCCTGTGGGTCTATCGGCGTAAAGGCCGATCAGCGACAGGCCATCGACTACGCGGCGCGGTATGGTTTTGAAGCGGTGGAAGCGGACTCTGGATTCCTCGCTTCGCTTGAGAGGCGGCAGTTGCAGGAGCTGCTTGGGGAGATGAAGGCGAGGAATGTGATATGGGGGTCGTCGGGGTTGCCGGTGGATTTCCGCCGGGACGGCGAGACGTTCCGCCAGGGAGTGGCCGATCTGGCGCGCCGGGCCGCGGCATTGCGGGCGGCCGGGGTGACGCGGGTGGGGACCTGGATCAATCCAAGCAGCGACACGCTCACCTTCAGCGAGAACATGAAGCTGCATGCGGAGCGGTTGCGGCTGGTGGCGTCGGTGCTGGCGGATCAGGATTGCCGGCTGGGCCTGGAGTACGTCGGACCGAAGACCTCGTGGTCGGCGCGGCGCTATCCGTTTGTGCACACCATGAAAGAGACGAAGGAACTGATTGCAGCCATCGGCAAGCCGAACGTGGGCATCCTGCTGGATTCATGGCACTGGTTCACGGCGCAGGAGACGGTGGACGATCTGAAGACGCTGACCAACAACGACATCGTCTGCATTGACCTGAACGACGCGCCGGCGGGGATTCCGGTTCTCGAGCAGAAAGACAGTGCGCGGGCGTTGCCGTGCGAGACGGGCGTGATCGATATGAAGGCGTTTCTGGGCACGCTGAAGGCGCTGGGCTGCGATGCGCCGGCGCGGTGCGAACCGTTTTCGGCGCGGTTGCGGGCGCTGCCGGCGGAGCAGGCGTTGCAGGAGACCGCGGCGGCGATGAAGAAGGCGTTCGGGCTTGCCGGATAGGCCCTGAGCGGGCGGCTGATCCGCGGGACCGGCGGATGTGGGCGAGGCGCATTCAACTCCCCCTGACCGAGTGACCATCGGGTATACGCCTGACGCGATTCTGGGGCTATACTTTCCGAAAGCTCAGGCGCGAACATTGTTGACAACGTTCTCCATTTACCCCAACATCGGTCTGGTGAGGGGTAAGACGGCCGCCATGCGCGTCAAACAGCCGCACGTGGGCGTGCCGCCTCTTGGGCTATTTCCGGCAGGGAAGTGTAGGTTGCCGCTTCTCCGGGGCCTGACACGCATGAAGGACATCGGATGCGCAAAGTGACGAAAGGACGAAATGAAATGAGATCCCTACTGATGCCGGCCTTGTTGGCCGGCTTGTGTTTTCTGGTTCCGGCGGCTTCCTTCGCCCAGCCGTTCGTGGTGGAGGTGGTGAACGGCAAGGAGGCCGTAGCCGGGGAAGTGCTGGTCAAGTTCCGTCCTGGCAGGGCATCGGCATTGCCGAGGCTTGCCGCGGCGGCCAACGCGGCCGAAGCGCATTTGATTGGCGCGGGCGACAGCGGGCGTATCAAAGCCGGTTCGATGAACATCGTGGCGCTGATGCAACTGTTGCGATTCGATCCCGATGTGGAGTTGGTGGAGCCGAACTACATCGTCCGGACGACCGTGGACGCCAACGATACGTATTACGGTCTGTTGTGGGGGCTGAAGAATACGGGCCAGACCATCGGAGGCCAGGCGGGGTATAGCGGCATGGACATTCAGGCCACGGACGCCTGGGCCATGACCACGGGATCGAAGAGCTACGTTGTGGGTGTCATCGACACCGGCGTCGCCTACAATCATGAGGACCTCAATGGAAACATCTGGTCGGCCCCCAGTTCGTTCAGCGTCAATATAGGCGGGACCACGATCACCTGCGCCGCCGGTACGCACGGCTTCAACGCCATCGCGAAGACGTGTGATCCGAACGACGACAACGACCACGGCAGCCACGTGTCGGGCACGATTGGCGCGGCCGGAAACAACGGCAAGGGAGTGACCGGCGTGAATTGGACCGCATCCATCATGGGACTGAAGTTTCTGGACAGCCGCGGCAGCGGCTCCACGTCCAATGCGATCAACGCCATTGAGTTCGCGGTTCAGGTGAAACAGATGGGTTTGGCGGATGTACGGGTGCTGAACAACAGTTGGGGTGGCGGCGGCTACTCTTCGCTGCTCAAGGAAAAGATCGAGCAAGCCAACTCGAACGGAATGCTTTTCGTCGCTTCCGCGGGCAACAGCGGGACCAACAACGACACAACCCCGTCTTACCCGGCGGGCTACGAGGTCGCCAATGTGATCTCGGTCGCCGCGACCGACAACCGCGACCAACTGGCATCGTTTTCCAACTACGGGGCGACATCGGTGGACCTGGGCGCGCCCGGCGTGTATATCGCGTCGACGTCCAGGACAGGATATGTTTACATGAGCGGCACCTCGATGGCGGCTCCACACGTTTCGGGCGTGGCGGCGCTGGTGCTCGCGAAATGCGGCGGCCTGGACACCGCCGGGCTGAAGTCGGCGATTCTCGGCGGTGTCGAGTCCGTCAGCTCCCTTCTGGGCAAGACGTTAACCGGCGGCAGGCTGAACGCTTACAACGCACTCAACTCCTGCGGCGCCGCTCCTCCCGGCAAGGACTTCACGCTGTCCGCCACGCCCTCCTCACTGAGCGTGACGCAAGGAAGCGGGGCGCAAAGCACGGTGGCGGTTTCCGTCTCGAATTGGGATGGCAGCACGATCAACCTGGCGGCATCCGGCCTGCCTACGGGCTCGACGGCGTCTTTCAGCCCGTCTTCGCTGTCGGCGGCCGGGGATTCCACACTGTCGATCAGCACATCCACCAGCACCCCGGCGGGTACCTACACGGTGACGGTCAGCGGCACGTCCGGCGGCACGGTGAAGACAACGTCGATATCTCTCACCGTGAATCCGCTGCCGTCGTTCACTATCAGCGTCTCGCCGTCGTCGGTGACGGTAAAGCGCGGATCGACGGCGAGTTACACCGTCACGGTGACCGCGGCCGGCGGCTTCACGGGGACCGTCAGCCTGACGGTTTCCAACCTGCCTGCCGACAGCACCGCATCGTTCACACCGCTGACCATTACAGGCAGCGGGACCAGCACGTTGAGCATCGCCACAACGGCCCGGACCCCAAGAGGGACTCGCACATTGACCATCACCGGCGCCTCGGGATCGATGGTGAAGTCCACCACTGCGAGCTTGAGGGTGAACTGAGCCCGGTTTCATTCGAAGCCCTCTGAGCGGGCGGGACATCCCCAGGCGGCTGGGCGGCGTCCCGCCTGTTCTTGCTTGTGCGGCGGCGCAACTTCCGATACCGGCCGCCTGGCGCTTGGCAACCGGGGAGAATGGGCGCAAGATGGGATGAGAACAACCATGCGAGTCCCAGTTGCACTGACCCTTTGCTTACTGTTCACCGCCGGATGCGCCCCTCGCGATGCCCGCGAGGCCGCACAGGAAGCCGCGCGGGAGGCGCGCGAGGCTGCACAGGAAGCCGCGCGGGAGGCGCGCGAGGCCGCCCGAGAGGTTCGCGAAGAGACTCGCGAGGCCGCCAAGGAGATCCGGGAAGAGACCCGGAACGCAGCCGGCGAGGCGCGTCAAGCGACAAGGGAAGCGGTGCGGGACATCCGCAAGGCACGGGAAGAGGTCCGGGACACGGTGGGCGGCAGCCGGCGTGAGCGGGAAACGACGGAAGTGCAATAGTCAGGTTGAGGCGGGCGGGCGGAGAGGTTGGTCGTCGGCTATAATCACCGCATTGTTGATAGAGATTAAGTATATTGTGTATACTGAGTCTTTAAGTAGCCAAGCATGTCTGACTTCGTTCTTGCCCATCTTCGCGCCCTGGAGGCCGAGAGTCTGCATATCCTGCGGGAGACCGCGGCGCAGTTCCGTAAACCGGTGCTGCTGTACTCGATCGGGAAGGACTCGTCGGTGCTGGTGCATCTGGCGCGGAAGGCGTTCTATCCGGGCAAGATCCCGCTTCCTTTGTTGCATATAGACACGACGTACGAGTATCCGGAGATGATCGAATTCCGGGACCGGTTCACGGCGGAGATCGGGGCCGAGCTGCTGGTGCACACCAACGACAGGGCGATCGAGCAGGGGGCGAATCCATACACGCTGGGGACGTCGAAGTGCTGCAGCCTGTTGAGGACGCGGGCATTGGTGGAGGGACTGGAGGCCGGCGGCTACGATGCGGCGCTGGGCGGGGCGCGACGGGACGAGGAGAAATCGCGGGCCAAGGAGCGGGTGTTTTCGTTCCGCGACCGTGACGGAAGGTGGGATCCGAGGAATCAGCGGCCGGAGATCTGGAACGTCTACAACGGCAAAGTGGATCCGGGCGAGAGCATCCGGGTGTTCCCGTTGTCGAACTGGACGGAGATGGACGTGTGGCGGTACATCGAGTTGGAGTCGATTCCGATTGTGCCGCTGTATTTCGCCAAACCGCGGCAGGTGCTGGTGAGGGGGAATACGATTATCCCGCTGGAATCGAATGTGAAGACGCTGCCGGGCGAGGAGCCGCGGACGGTGATGTGCCGGATGCGGACGCTGGGGTGCACGCCGTGCAGCGGGGCGATCCGTTCGGAAGCCGACACGATCGGCAAGATTATCGACGAGTTGGCCGCGATGAGGCGGTCTGAGCGTGAGAACAGGGTGATCGACCACGACCAGGAAGGATCGATGGAGTTGAAGAAACGCGAGGGGTACTTTTAATGGCAACCGGCGCTTCGTTGACGCTCGATCATTTCCTGGCGCCCGAGGGCGAGAAGCCGCTGCTGCGGATCTCGACGGCCGGGTCGGTGGACGACGGCAAGTCGACGCTGATCGGCAGGCTGTTGCTCGATTCCAAGCAGGTTTGGGAAGACCATTTGGACGAGATCGGACGGTCGAAGGTGAACCGGGCTTCGCGCGGCGTGGATCTATCACTGCTGACCGACGGGCTGAGGGCCGAGCGCGAACAGGGGATCACGATTGACGTCGCCTACCGGTATTTTTCGACGCCGCGAAGGAAGTTCATCGTGGCCGATACGCCGGGCCATGAGCAGTACACGCGGAACATGGCGACGGGGGCGTCGACGGCGGAGCTGGCGATTATTCTGATCGATGCAAGGAAGGGGTTTCTGGCGCAGTCGCACCGTCATGCGTTCATTGCGTGGCTGCTGGGGGTGCGGCGGCTGGTTTTTGCCATCAACAAGATGGACCTGGTGGATTTCTCGGAGGAGGTCTACGAGGGGATCCGAAAGCAGGCGTCGGCGCTGCTGGTGCACCTGGACGGGGCGCAGGCGGATTTCGTGCCGGTGAGCGCGCTGGACGGCGACAATGTCGTCGAGCTTTCGGCGCGGACGCCCTGGTATCAGGGCGCGAGCCTGCTGGATTTAATCGAGACGCTGCAACCGCCGGCGTACGCGCCGCAGTTCCGGTTTCCGGTGCAACTGGTGATCCGGCCGCATCTGGATTTCCGGGGCTATGCCGGGCAGGTGGCGAGCGGGCGGGTGAAGGTGGGCGATGAGGTGGTGGCGCTGCCTTCGGGGCGCACGACGCGGGTGAAGCGGATTGTCACTTTTGACGGGGATCTGGACGAGGCGTTTGCGCCGCTGTCGGTGACGCTGGAGTTGGAGAACGAACTCGATATCGCGCGGGGCGACGTGATTGCTCTGGCGGCGGCGGCGCCGAAGCTGGCGCGGCGGATTGTGGCCAACGTGGTTTGGATGAACGAACACGCGCTGGCGGCAGGGGCGACGTGGCTGTTGCAGCAGGGTCCGAGGACGGTGCCGGCAAGGGTGACGAAGATTGTCCATCGCTGGGATGTGGAGAAGCTGGAAGCTTTGCCCGCAGCGGCGTTGCAGTTGAACGACATCGGGCAGGTGGAGATTGAAACGGCCGAGCCGCTGGTGTTTGATTCGTACCGGGAGAACCGGTCGACGGGCGGGTTTATCCTGATTGACCCGATCACGAATCTGACGATGGCCGCGGGGCTGATTGAACGGGCGGCGCGGCTGGAGCAGCGGCGGAAGTCGAGGATCGAGTTTGAGTCGGCCGCGATAACGGCGGCTGAAAGGACTGCGCTCTATGGGCACACCTCGGCGAGGGTTGCGCTGGCAGGGCGCGGGGAGATTGCGCCGCTGGCCGAGCGGGCGCTGATCGAGCAGGGCGCGCATGTGTTCCTGCGCGACCGCGACGATGTGGCCGTGGATGCGCTGACCGGCGCGGGGCTGATCGTGCTGGACACGCGGCCGGGCGGCGAGGGCGGGATCGATGCGCAGGGCCTGTCGGCGGACCCGGACGAGGCCGTGCTGGAACTGATAGAGCGGCTGCGGCGGGCCGGGGTGTTTCTCGACCATGACGCGGTGCAACCGGGAGAGGGGATCTAGAGATGGCGGACGTTTTGACATCGGCACAGGGGATTATCGCCGGGGCGCTGGCCGGGGGCGAGCAGGCGTGCGTGACGTGCAGTTTCCAGTCGGAAGACGTCGCGCTGGTGCATTTGTTGCTGGCGGCGAAGCCGGGGATTGATGTGTTGTTCCTGGACACGGGGTATCACTTCGCCGAAGTGTACGAGTACAGGGACAGGATCGCCGGGCAGTTTGGGATTGAGGTGAAGAATCTGACGCCGGCACGGAGCGTGGCGGAGCAGGAAGGGGCGTTCGGGATTCTGTATGAATCGGACCCGTCGAGGTGCTGCCATATGAGGAAGGTGGAGCCGCTGATGGCGGGGCTGGCCGGGTACAAGCTGTGGTTCACGGGGCTGAGGCGGGAGCAGTCGCCGACGCGGGCGAATTTGCAGCCTTCGGAGGCGCACCAGTTTCCGAACGGGCTGTCGCTGACCAAGCTGAGTCCGCTCTATGACTGGACGATGCGGGACGTGGAGGCGTATCTGGCGGCGAACGAGATTCCGCGGTTGGCGCTGTACGACGCCGGGTATACGAGCATCGGCTGCGAGCCATGCACGGCGAAGCCGGACCCGGAGAGCCATGCGCGGTCGGGGCGTTGGGGCGGGCGGAAGCTGGAGTGCGGGTTGCACACGGTTTCAGAGAAGGCCGGGTAAACGGCGATCCCGCTGGTACAATGAGGGTAAGCTCTACCTGAGCGCTCCAAGGCTCCCCGGAATGCGCACTCTCTTTTTGAATCCGCCATCTTTTGAGGGCTTTGACGGCGGCGCAAGCTCGCGCTGGCCGGCCACGCGAGAGATTGAATCCTACTGGTACCCGGTGTGGCTGTGCTATCCGGCCGGGATGTTGAAGGATTCGAAAGTCGTCGACGCACCGCCGCATAAGATCTCGATCCAGCAGACCGTGGACATGGCCAAGGACTTCGAACTGCTGGTGCTGTTCACGTCGACGCCGGGCCTGGCCGTGGATATCCGCATGGCGGAGTTGATGAAAGACGTCAACCCGAAGTTGAAGGTGTGCTTCGTCGGGCCGCCGGTGACGGTGGAGCCGGAAAAGGTTCTGAAGTCGACGACGGCGATCGATTTCGTGGTGAGACGGGAGTTTGACCACCAGATTGTGGATTACGCCAACGGCAAGCCGCTGGCCGAGATTCCGGGCGTCAGCTATCGCCAAAACGGCAAGGTTGTCCACAATCCTGAGGGCGGATACATCGAGGACCTCGATTCACTGCCCTGGGTGACCAAGATCTACAAGCGGGACCTGGACTTCCGGCGGTATAACGTTCCGTTCCTGAACAACCCGTTCATTTCGCTCTATACGTCGAGGGGGTGTCCGGCGCTGTGCACGTTCTGCCTGTGGCCGCAGACGCATTCGGGGCATAGGTGGAGGCTGCGCTCGGCCGAGGATGTGGTGAACGAAGTGGCGTGGGCGAAGGAGAATTTTCCGGGGTTGAAGGAGATCTTCTTCGACGACGATACGTTCAACTACAAGGGCAAGCGGACGATTGAGCTGTGCGAGAAGCTGGCGCCGCTGGGAGTGACGTGGTCGTGCACGTCGAGAGTGACGACGGATTACGACACGCTGAAGGCGATGAAGGATGCCGGGGCGCGGCTGATGATTGTCGGGTATGAGTCGGGCGACGCGCAGATCCTGAAAAACATCAAGAAGGGCGCAACGCTGGAGATGGCGCGGCGGTTCACCGAAAACGCGCACAAGCTGGGGCTGACGATCCACGGCGACTTCATTGTGGGGCTGCCTGGGGAGTCGAGGGAGTCGATCCGGAACACGGTGGATTTCGCCAAATCGCTGGACACCGAGACGATTCAGGTGTCGATCGCGCATCCGTATCCGGGGACGGAGTTTTACGAATACGCCGAGAAGAACGGTCTGATTCAGCTTGATGCGTCGATGACCGATGATACGGGCCACCAGTTGCCGACCGTGGTGTATCCGGGGCTGGACCGGGCGGAACTGGTGGACTGGGTGGAACGGTTCTACGGCGAGTATTACTTCCGCCCGAAGGCCGCGTGGCGGGTGGTGCGCAAGGCGATCTTCAACAACGAGGAGCGCCGGCGGCTATACAAAGAGGCGCGCGAATACCTGGCGCTGCGCAGCAAGCGCAAGAAGTTTGTCGCCGACCAGCGGCAGGCATCGGCAAACGCTGCCGGCGACTGACCGTGCGCACGCGGACGTTTGCGCTGCTGGCGGTGGTCATCGCCAGCAATGTCGCGGGCAATTTCCTGTTGAGCATGGGGATGAAAGCCGCGCCCGAAGGGGCGGGTCCGGTGAGTGCGTTGATCCATCCGGCGGCGATCGGGGGCATCGCCATGTTGATCGCCTGGACGCTGCTGCGGATGAAACTGCTGGGCATGGCGGATTTGAGCTTCGTTCTGCCGATCACGGCGGTAGGCTATGCGCTGAATGTGGCCGCGGGGGCGATGCTGTTGGGGGAACAGGTTTCGGCGGCGCGATGGGCGGGCGCGGTGCTGATTGCGGCAGGGGCTGCGTTGACGTCACTGACGCCGCCGTCGCAGGAGGAGCCGGAGCGATGAAATGGGCTCTGGTGGGATGTGTTGTCGGCGCGACGGTGTGCTGCGACCTGTTGCAAAGCCATGGCATGAGGCGGGGGGGGCGGGCCTGGAAGCTGCCGCTGTCGATCGTCTTCATGGCGGCATCGTTTTTCGCGTTCACGCAACTGCTGAAGATCGCCGATTTGAGTTTTGCCGTGCCGGCGACGGCGGCGAGCCTGGTGATTGAGACCGTGCTTGCGGGGCTGGTGCTGAAGGAACAGGTGACGTCGCGGCGGTGGGCGGGGGCGGTGCTGGTGACTGTTGGCGTCTATCTGATATCCCAATGAACCCGCTGCTGTACCTCGCCGCCGCCATCGTCCCGGTTGGGTATCAACTGGCCGCGCTGGCGGCAACACTGCGGTTTGCACTGAGGCGGAAGGGTGAGCCGGGCAGGACTGTGGGGGTGTCGGTGCTGAAGCCGGTGTGCGGGCTGGATGAGGGTTTCGAGGAGGCGATCGGGTCGCACGCCAGGCAGGATCACCCGGAGTTCGAGGTTCTGTTCGGAGTGCATACGATGGACGACGAGGCCGTGCCGGCGATCCGGCGGTTGATTGAATCAAACCCCGATGTGGCGATGCGGCTGATTCATTCGACGCGGCAGACGCCGAATGCAAAAGCCGGGACGCTGATCGATCTGGCGCGCGAGGCGCGGTATCCGCTGCTGTTGATGAACGACAGCGATGTGACCGTGCCGCCGGATTACTTGCGGCGGGTGGCGGCTCCGTTGATCGAGGACCAGGGGATTGGACTGGTGACGTGCGTCTACAGGGCGGTTTCGTCGTCGGTGGCGGGCAAGTGGGAGGCGTTTGGGATTGCGACGGATTTCATTCCGTCGACGCTGGTGGCGCCGATGGTGGGGGTGAGGGAGTTTGGGTTGGGGTCGACGATCTGTTTCCGGAGGCAGGATCTTGAGGCGGCTGGGGGCTTCGAGGCGGTGGCGGAGTATATCGCCGACGATTACCAGTTGGCGAAGCGGATGCTGGCGACGGGCAAGCGTGCGCACTTGAGCGAAGTGGTGGTGGAGACGCATTTGTCCGACCCGTCGATGGCGTCGGTGTGGCGGCATCAGGTGAGGTGGGCGCGGACGATCCGGGTATCGAGGGGCGACGGGTACGCGGGGTTGCCGGTGACTCATGCGGGCATTTGGATGGCGGCGTTTCTGGCGATGGGGCAGCCGGCGCCGGCGATGGCGTGCTGGGCGGCGCGGACGGCGACGGCGTTGGCGGCGGGGGTTGCGCTGCGGCATTGGCCGGCGGTGTGGCTATGCTGGCTGGCGGTGGTGTGGGATGTCTGGGCGTTTGTGGTGTGGGTGGCGGGCTGGGTGGGCAATACCGTCGAGTGGCGGGGAGCGCGGTACCGACTGACGCGGGACGGGCGGCTGGATAGGGCGGAGTAGGCGCGGAGGCGCCGGTCAGGACCTGAGGCTTCGCAGGATGTGAATCGCGAGGTGTTCATTCACCTCTGCGTGACGAGGCACAGGCTGGGAGACGCCGGTTTCCGGGTTGGTATACCAGTCGTGTTTTCCGCCGTGCCGGCTGACGCGGGACGGAAGACTCGATGCAGCAATATAGCCGCTGATCATGATTTCAGCGTGCACCGGATGTGAGGCGCGATGCGTTCACTCACCTCCTGGCATTGGTTGTCTCCGTGGCGATTTCCCCACGCGGATCTGAGCACATCCTCTACGAACGGGCGGGAGTCCCGCAACTGTCGATCGTGTCAAAGACGCCGCCGAAGCATTTGCGCGAACGGGGACAAGCCCACAATAGTACCTGCGCATTCCAAGCCCCGGCGAGCAGCCGTTCTTCCAGGTATGAATTGAAAGGATCCGGTTTGCTCGGCTGCGCTGCTCGCGGCCCGTAAACCGGAACCGCTCCGAGTTGCAGTAAGCGTCGGCGGACCTTCTTCGTATCAAAACCTGTCTCGTTGCCGATCGCCTGAATGCTCAGTCCTTGCCGTTTCAACTCCTCGATGTCGTTCACGTCTCTTCCTCGTAAGAGGTCTCGGTACCTCCTCCTACAAGAGTCGGCACCGGCTTCGACCCTGGCCACCGGGTGGGGAAGTTTCAACCGGCACTATGGGGATTTTTGCACCGTCGCTGACATATATAAGCGTGGATGTTTTTCGTCTCCTGTTTCGCAACACGAAGAATCTCCAAAACACGTCCCCATGGCTACCATGGGCACCAAGCCATGGAGCATCAACGAGATAGGCATGGGGTCGTCGAAGTGGCCATGACCCCCATGGCCACATGGGCGCTGGAAGTGGTTTTGGACCTAAACTTGGACCTAAAAGTGGGGGTGTGGAGGAGGGGAGGGGTGTAAGTGTTTGAAACGTTTGGTCGGGCCGCCGGGATTTGAACCCGGGACCTCTTGCACCCCAAGCAAGCGCGCTAGCCAGGCTGCGCCACGGCCCGATCCATCGTGTACTTCCCCATTCTCTCACGATTGAGCCGCTTTAGAAAGCGCCAGACTCTTCCAAGCAGCGATTCCGTAGAGTGTCCCCCGGTTGGGGCCAGACGGCTGATTTGGCATAAGTTCAGACGTTGGCGGAGCCCGGTGTGAGTTGGGAACGGGCGGACGGCGGTGCAAAGGCTCGCCAGAGGAGGGTCATTACGCGGCTTTCCGGGCCGCGGGGAATGGCCGCGTCCGCGGCGCCGCACAGCGGAGCCGGAAGAGCTAACCGGACGGATCGCGCCCTCCGTGCCAACATTGATGAGACAGTTCTCCTGGCCGTAATTACTGAGCAGGGCGAGAACAGGAATCAATGTGAAGAACGATGGATTAGCTGCGGCTTCCCCCACGGCATTGCCCGCCGTTACCACTGCCGCAGCCGAGCGCTGGCAGATCACGACAAACCCTCTGATGACCCACCCATGAACCGGGCCTTCTCAAGGACGCTTGAGAGTTTCCTCGCCGAGGAAACCGCAAGAGTCATCTCGGCACGCGGTCTGCCGGCGGCCTGATGTCATGAACCATTGAAGCATGAGGTCCAGGTTCATTGGCTTGCATCTGGCTGCTTCGATAGTGTTGCGTTGGTGTCGATTGGATAGTAAGGTTGGCTCGAAGGCTGGCAATCATCGAAAACAATTCAACCCGCGATGGCCGGCCCCCTGCAATCACTCCGTCGCGCGATGGGAAAGCACGATGCCGTGCACGCGGCAATTATCCACCCCAAAGTCGCCAGTCCTGCACCAATCAGGACCGTTGCCCCGCAGGTCGAGGCGCTCGATGTGCAGGAGTTTCTCGATGCCCTGGCCGTCAAGACGGCGCGGCAGCGGAAGCGGCGCGAAGCGTAAGCGGATCGATAGAGGGACTGGGGGCGGGCATCGCCCTGGGTGGCGCAGCACAACACACGGGTTGTGCGCTGGGTCGGTTCCCCGCCTCCATCCTCGCGAGACGATGAGAAACCAAGGAACGGCTGGGACGGGTGCAGGCTGATTCTGCCCGGCAGATCGGTTGCGGGGCCGGTGGATGGTTGGGGTCATCACATGCATCTAAGCGACGACCCGTTTTTCGTCTCGCGTTTCGCGAACTGAGTTTTCACAACCGTCGGCGTAGAGTCGCGTGCGCGCGAGGCCACCGGAACGTGTCCAGCCCGTGGGATGTCTTCGGAGAAGGGCGGCTCGCCAGTTACGAGCCACTGTTCTTCATCCGCGGCCAGAGCGGCTATCCGAAGGGCTGCGCCAATACCTACAAGAACAACTGGGCGCCGCGCCTCGGCCTGGCCTGGAACACGACGCCGAAGACGGTGATCCGCGCGGGCGCGGGTCTGTTCTATGCCGCCACTGACGCCAACCCGCTGTTCCGCCTGGCCGCGGTGCTGCCCGGCAACATCGCGCAGACGCTTTCCGCCAACGCATTCATCCCGCAGTTCCCGACCTTCGACGTCTTCGGCCCCGCCGAGGTAAGCCCGAAGCAGATCCAGCAGGCGGGCATCGGCCTGTTCCAGCGCACCAGGCCCTCCGCGCAGTGGAGCTTCAATGTGCAGCGCGAACTGCGCCGCGACACAGTAATCGAGGCCGGCTATATGGCCACCCTGGGCCTGAAGCTCGAACAGAACGTGCAGCCGAACAACGCGCGTCCCGGGGCCGGCGGCGGCGGTTACCGCCGCAGGCGAACTCGTCGATCTCGGGGCACAACGGATTCAGGCGCCAGTAGCCTGGCGCGGGCGAGGAGTGCGCGCCGCCTGAGCCTGCTGTTCCTTGAGCAACTCCTCGATCACGTTGCGCAGCTTGTGGTTGCGGCAGCGCCGGATGGGCTGCTCATCCGCATCGGCAGAGTCTGCGCTTGCATTTTCCGCCGCGCTCCTGATAGCTTGGAAAGTGGACGGCGCTATCGTCTAAGGGTTAGGACAAGGCCCTCTCAAGGCTTAAATAGGGGTTCGAATCCCCTTAGCGCTACCATCCCACCTCTGTATTCCCAACAACTTACGATGAGCCAAAGGCCTGCCGTGTTGCCATGTGCCGCCACGCCGCGCGTGCCAGGACATTGAGGGCGCTCCCTGGCGCTACGCCAAAGACGGGGGACACCCAGGGATCCAGAGCGGTTTACGCGCATAAGACCCGCACTGGCATTTTGTAGCCGTTGAAGTTCCGCCAGCCGTAGGCATGTCTGTCGATCGGTTCCATGTTGGTGTAGAAGCCTTGGGGACGCGATCGACGCCGGCGCGGAGCGCAAGATCGTCGAGAAGAGCGGGTCGTGGTGCAGCTACCCGGGCGAGCGAACCGGCCAGGGGCGCGAGAACGCCAAGACGCTCCTGCGCGTCCATCCGGAGACGCTGACCAAACTGGATACTCAGGTCCGCCAGACGCTCGGCATGGCGCCGCAGGTTGTGGCCGCTCCAGTTTCGCCGCCCGAGCCGGCCAAAGCGGTTGCGGCGAAGGGATCCATATAGGCCGGATCAGGCTGTGCGGGGCCGCCGGGCGGGCGAATCCGCGCTCGTCCCCCAGGAGGTGGCCGGAGGTTGACCAAACGAATTAATTTCTGTCATTGGACCTTTAGAATGAATGCGTTACGAGAAATAACAAAAAGCTTGCGGCAGGTAGGGAAGCTCCGGGAGAAGGCGGATTCGGGGGTTGGAGGGGCTGATTGATGCCAGGCCACCCAAGGCCACCCATTCCAGACCACCCATTCCAGGCCACCCAATCGCGGTTGGGTTGGGTGGCCTCCTTGACGCCTAGTT
>PNKE01000059.1 GCA_013822245.1 Candidatus Solibacter sp. | reverse complement strand
GCCGAACTGGAGGGTGAAGTCGCCGGGGCCGCGGAAGGGCTTGGCCGAGGGTGGCGGCGGTGGAGCCATCCTGCCCTGCTCGATGGCTTCGATGGGCATGGAGCCGGCGCCGAGGGGGCTGTCGAAGTACTTGGCGAAGTCGCTGGAGCCGGATTGGGGCGGCGGTGGTGGCGGTTGAGCGGCGGGCGCGGGGCCGCCGAAGAGGTCGTCGAAGCTGGTCCCGGCGGGCGGGGGCGGGTTGTAAGAGGGCGAGGCGGGGGCGAAGAGGTCTGGCGGGGCTGCCTGTGGCGGAGAAGCGAAGGGCGGCTGGGGGGTGAAGTCCTGCCGCGGCGGCTGGACGGGAGGCGGGGCGGGCTGGGCGGCGGGAGAGGCGAACATGCGGGTGAACTCGCCCATTTCGGAGGCCGGTTTTGGGGCGGGCGCGAACGAAGGAGATGGCGGAGCGGCGGGCGGGGCGGTAGACGGGGCAAACAGGCGGGTGAACTCGCCGGACTGAGGGGCGGCTGGAGGAGTTGGAGGGGGCGTGGTGAAAGAAGCGGCGGCCTGGGCCGCGGGAGGAGGCGGCTGGGGGATAGATCCCTGGAACGGTTTGTCGAATTCGGTTGGGGGCGGTGCGGGCGGCGCTGCATACCGAGGCTGGGCGGGGGGAGCCGGGGGAGGAGTTGGAGCGGCATACTGGGGCGGAGGCGGGGGAGGAGGGGCAGCGGCATGCGGGGCGGGGGGCGTCGGGAATTCGAGGGTGGGTTCGGTCATGGCGGCCGGAGCGGCGGCCTGGGCGGGCGGCAGGGAGGCGGACAGGGAGGCGAGCCAGTATTCGAGGGTGGAGAAGCCGGCTTCGACGGCGGTGACGGCGTAAGGGGGCTGTGCGGACTCCTGGACGTCGATGATCCTGCCGGCGAATTGAGCGGGATAAGCGGCGAGAATGGCGCGCATTCGGGCCAGCAGAGCGGCGCTGGGGGAGTCACCGCCCATGCTCCAGAGGTGGAGCAGGGCGGGCTGACCGCTTTGGAGATCGCGGGCCTCGAACGATTTCGGATCTCCGTTGTGAACAAGCTTGACTAGCTCATACCGATGGTAGAAGCTCATAGCGTGCCTCCGTCCCGAAAAAAGTAGTTACTATTATAGGACTCAGAGAGACTGAGTACAGCCGGAGCGCAACGGCGCAGGCGGTCAAGCAGGGCAGCAATGAAAGCGGAGGGAAAGGCAGGAGGAATGAAGAGCCTTTCACGGGTTGTCTGGAGCGAGGGGATGCATTTGGGCCCGCAGCACTTCCAGGCGCAGAACCGGTATTTCGAAAGCATCGTGCAGTTCGCCTCGGAGGCTCTGGCGTACGAGCCCTGGGGCTTGAGCGGGATCCAGTTGGATCAGGAGGCGCTAAAGAACGGCGTGTTCGCGCTGGTTTATGCGCGCGGCATCATGCCGGACGGGTTGGTGTTTCTGCTGCCGGAGTCCGATGCGCTGCCTGATCAGCGGAATCTTGGGGATACGATTTCGCCGGTGGAGGACCACACAGACGTGTATCTCGCCATCGCGCCGGCAGCCGGGCGCGGCAAGCTGGTGGATGGGGGCGGGAGAGAGGCGCGGTATAGGACCACGGGCGTCGAGATGGCCGACGAGTGGACCGGGGGCGACCAGCAGGAGATCAAGATGGCGGGCAAGAACTTCCGCTTGCTTGCCAGGCACGAACTCGCGGGCGAGGTCGCATTAGCGGTGGCGCGCGTGCGCCGGGACGGCAGCGGGAACTACTCGGCGGACTCGAAGTTCATACCGCCGCTGCTGCAGATTCAGGGCAACGAGAGGGTGCTGATCATCCTCAGGCGGCTGGTGGAGTTACTGGAAGACAAGAGCCGGACGGTGGCCAAGCCGAAGGATCTGTCGGCGGGGACGGCGGCGGGATTTTCGGCGCAGGGGATCAGCAACGCCTGGTTTCTGCACACGGTGAACGCGGGGGTGGCGCCGCTGCGGCACCTGCTGGCGACGAAGTCGGCGCATCCCGAGGAGTTGTACCGGGAGATGGCGCGTCTGGCTGGGGCGTTGTGCACATTTGGAATTGAGTCGCACCCGGCGGCGTTGCCGCTATACAACCATGGAGACCTGACCGAGGTGTTCGCGAACCTGGATCATCATATCCGGACGCACCTTGAGCTGGTGGTGCCGTCGAACTTCGTGTCGATCCCGCTGGTGAGGCGGGCGGCGTATTTCTGGGAGGCGAGGATCACCGACGAGCGGGTGCTGTCGCACTCGCGGTGGATTTTCGCGATCCGGACGAAGATCGGCGAGTCGGAGATTCTGTCGGCGACGCCGCGGCTGGTGAAGCTGTGTTCGAAGGAGTTTCTGCCGAAGCTTGTTCAGCGGGCGCTGCCGGGGCTGACGATGAAACACCTGCCGGTGGCTCCGCCGGCGATATCGCCGCGGGTGGATTTCCAGTATTTCGGCGTGGACCGGTCAGGGCCGTGTTGGGACCACCTGGTGGCGACGCGGGAGTTGGGTTTATATGTGCCGGGCGAGTTGCCCGAGCCGGACGTGGAATTGTTGGTGGTGTTGGAGTCATAATCCGATGAATCCGAATCAAGCTCAGGCGAGCGCGCCGCAGCAGAGAAGAACCGAGAACCTGGCGCTGGCGTTTCAGGAGGTGCTGACGGCGACGGTACGGTTGCGCGCGGGGCGGCAGGACGTGCAGGACGCCGAGATGTTCCGGCACCAGGTGAGAGCGGCGATGCGGGCGGCGCATCAGGAGGCGACGCGGCTGGGCTATGTGGAAGAGGATATCCGGCTGGCGGTGTTCGCGACGGTGGCGTTTCTGGACGAGTCAGTGTTGAATCTGCAGAATCCGGCGTTTGCCGAGTGGGTGCGGAAGCCGTTGCAGGAGGAGATGTTCGGCCGGCACACGGCGGGCGAGATTTTCTTCGAAAACCTGAAGCACCTGATGGGGCGGCGGGAGACGCACGAACTGGCGGATCTCCTGGAAGTCCACCAGCAGTGCATGCTGCTGGGTTTTGCCGGGCGGTACAGTTTGAGCGGGCGGGGCGATTTAAGGGCGATCATCGACGCGGTGGAGGACAAGATGAGGCGGATCAGGCAGCCGCACGGGGAGATTTCGCCATACTGGCGGATTCCGCAGCAGGCGTTCCAGCAGGGGTCGGCGGATCCGTGGGTGAAGCGGATGATGTGGGTGGCGGGGAGTTGCGTGGGAGTGGCGGTTGTGGCCTTCATTCTGTACAAAGTGATGTTGGGGTCGGGGATATCGACGCTGGAGAGCATGGCCGGCGCGGTGGCCAAGTAAAGGGGAAGCGACGATGCAACCAATGTCGATGTACATAATCGCGGCACTGGGGCTGGTTTCCTACACGGCGACGACGTGGATCCTGGTCGACGTGATGGGACTGAGCGGGCGGGCGGCGTGGAACGTGCGGCTGGGCCTGATGGCGCTTGGGATTCTGGCGGGCGGGTTGTGGTTGTGGTGGAGGCAGAAGAAGGGCGCGGCGGGCGCCGAGGGCGGAGCGCTGCCGGCCGAGGCGGAGATGCTGGAGCCGATGTTCCGCGACGCCGAGGCGAAGCTGGCGGCGTCGAGGCTGGGGCGCGAGGCGAGACTGGGGACGCTGCCGCTGGTGCTGGCGCTGGGTGACGAGGGCAGCGCGAAATCGAGCACGATCGTCAACAGCGGACTGGACGCGGAGTTGCTGGCCGGCCATGTGTACCAGGAGGGATACGTCGTACCGACGCGCGCGGTGAATCTGTGGTTCGCGCGCGACGTGGTGGTGGTGGAGGCGGGCGGAAAGCTGCTGTCGGATGCGGGAAGGTGGACGGCGATTCTGCGGAGGCTGCAGCCGGCGCGGTTGAAGCCGCTGTTCGGCGGGGGAAGGCAGGCGCCGCGTTCGGTTGTGGTGTTTGTGGACGCGGAGAGGTTTCTGCAGCCGGGCGCGGTGGAGAACACGATTTCGATGGCGCGGCGGCTGAACGCGCGGCTGGGCGAGGTGAGCCGGGCGCTGGGCGTACAGTTGCCGGTGTACGTCCTGTTCACGCGGTGCGACAGGATCCCGTTTTTCACGGAGTATGTTTCGAATCTGAGCGACGAGGAATCGAGGCAGGTGCTGGGCGTGACGGTGCCGCTGGCGCTGGGCCAGGGTGCGGGTGTTTACGCCGAGGAAGAGACGCGGCGGTTGACGTATGCGATGCAGGACCTGTTCCTGGGTCTGGCCGATTACCGGTCGCCGATGCTGAAGCGCGAGCACAACGCCGGCAAACTGCCGGGGATATACGAGTTTCCGAGGGAGTTCCGAAAGCTGCGGCAGATGCTGGTGCAGTTCACCGTGGAGCTCTGCCGGCCGAGCCAGTTGCAGACGAGTCCGTATCTGAGGGGCGTGTACTTTTCGGGCGTGCGGCCAGTGGAAGTGCGCGAGGCGGTGAGGCAGCGGACGCCGGCGCCGGGGATGGAAGCGCCATCGGTGCAGGTGAGGCGGATGCCGCAGTGGGTATTCACGCACCGGCTGTTCAACGAGGTTGTGCTGAGCGATCAGGCTGCGTTCGGGGCCAGCGCGCGCAGCGTGGGCACGGACATGATGCGGCGGGCGCTGCTGGGCGGCGCGGCGGCGTTGTCGTTGCTGCTGATGACGGGATGGACGGTGTCGTACTTCAAGAACAGGAGCCTGCAGTCGGAGGTAAGGGAGTCTGTCCAGGAGATCGGGCGGGTTCAGGTGAGCAGCCAGAATCTGGCGCCGGCGGACGCATTGAGGCGGCTGGAGGGGCTGAGGCAGAACGCGGAGCTGTTGTCGCGTTACAGCCGGGAAGGCGCGCCGTGGAGCATGAGGTGGGGCCTGTATACGGGCGACTCGCTGTTGCCGACGGTGCGCAGGCTGTATTTCGGGCGATTCCACCAACTCCTGTTTGGACAGACGCAGGCGGGCCTGCTGGACTGGATGCGGCGGCTGCCGCTGACGCCCGGGCCGACCGACGACTACCAGTACACCTACGACACGCTGAAGGGCTATCTGATCACGACATCACACCCCGACAAGAGCACGAGGATGTTCCTGCCGCCGCTGCTGATGAACCGCTGGCAGGGCCGGGTGCAAGTGGAAGAGGAGCGGCAGAAGCTGGCGCGGATGCAGTTTGACTTCTATTCCGACGAGTTGAAGATAGCCAATCCGTTCTCGCGAGACAACGACGCGGCGGCGATCGAGAAGACGCGCAAGTACCTGGCGCAGTTTGCGGCCACCGAGAGGATTTACCAGTACATGCTGGCCGAGGCGGGCAAGAAGCACCCGTCGATCAACTTCAACCGGCAGTTTCCCGGATCGGCCGGTTATGTGGTAAACAGCAAGGAGATCGCGGGAGCGTTCACCAAGGGCGGCTGGGTGTTCATGGAAGAGGCGATCACGAAGAAATTTGACGAGTACTTCGCGGGCGAGGAGTGGGTGCTGGGGCCGCAGTCGGCGGGGGCGATCGACCGGGCGAAGATCCAGCAGGACCTGCTGGCGCGGTACCGGGCCGATTTTATCGGCAACTGGCGCGAGTATGTACGAGGCGGGGCGGTGGTGAGATACGGCAGTCTGGACGATGCGGTGAGGAAGCTGGGGCAGCTTTCGGGAACGCAGAGCTACCTGCTGGCAATGATCTGCGTGGCCAGCGAGAACACGTCGGCGGCGACGGTGGCGGAGGTGAAAGAGGCGCTGCAGCCGGCGCAGCACGTGACGCCGGCCGGCTGCACGGACCGATATATCGGAAACACGAACCAGATGTACATGAACGGTTTGCTGGGGTTGCAGGCGTCGCTGGAGCAGGCGGCGCGAGCGAACAACCCGCAGGACCCGGCCGTCGGACAGACGCTGTCGATGGCGTCGCAGGCCAAGCAGGCGGCGCGGCAGGTGGCGCAAGGCTTCAGGATCGACAAGGAAGGCCGGGTGGATCAGATGGTGCAGAAGCACCTGGAGGATCCGATCACTTATGTCGAGAACCTGCTGGGCCGGCTGGGTCCGGCGCAGGTGAACGGAGCGGCGCGGCAGTTCTGCGTCGAGTTCGGGAACCTGGTGAAGAAGTACCCGTTCGACACGAACTCGCGGGTGGACGCGACGATCGAGGAGGTAAATTCGGTCTTCCGTCCGCAGAACGGGACGTTGTGGGTATTTTATGAATCAACGCTGAAGAACCACCTGATCCGGCAGGGTTCGGAGTTCGCGCCGAATCCGTCGTCGAGCGGGATCCGGATCACGCCGGCGTTCCTGAGGTTCTTCAACCGGGCGGCGTCGTTCTCCGACGCGCTTTACAGCCGCGGAGGATCGCAGACGCCGGGAGTGAATTACATGATCCGGGCGCTCGGTTCCGAAGGCATCCAGAGGCTGACGCTGCGGCTGGACGGCCAGGAGTTGAAATCGACCGGCGCGGGCGGGCAGCAGGCCAACTTCACGTGGCCGGGCCGAGGCGTGGGGGAGGCGCGGCTGGCGGGCAGTCTGGGCGGGCCGGAGTTGGGCTGGCTGAGCTATGACGGATTGTGGGCGGTGTTCCGGCTCTTCGCGGAGGCGGAGCGGTGGCAGCCGACGGGGTCCGGGTTCAGTTTCGAGTGGGTACCGAAGACGTCGGGACAGCCGATGCGGCTGGGCGACGGGCGCCCGCTGACGGTGAGGTATTACCTGGACATGGGGACATCGGCGCCGATTTTCCAAAGAAACTATCTCGCGGGATTTCAATGCGTGAGTCAAGCCGCGCAGTGATTCCGCTATAGAGAGATAGAAACGAGGCTTAACCCGCCATGCTTGACCCCGGCGGAAATTGGATCTAGAGTAGACCATCGCTTTTCGAAAGCGGCCGTAGCGTTAGGAGGAAGAATGGCAAGAGAAAGTGTCCATGCAAAGCTTGATCGCGTGCGCGCACCACGCGTCCACGTCACCTACGACGTGGAAGTGGGCGACGCGATCGAGATCAAGGAGATACCGTTTGTCATGGGCGTGTTGGCGGACTTGAGCGGGAAGCCCGAGGAGCCGCTGCCACGCCTAAAGGAGAGGCGTTTCGTCGAGGTCACGCCGGATAATTTCGACAGCGTTCTGGCGAGCATGAATCCGAGAGTGGCATTCACGGTGGAGAACAAACTGAGCGACGACCCGAACGCCGGCAAGATCGGCGTGGACCTGCGATTCAGCAGCATGGAGGATTTCGAGCCCGAGAAGGTTGCGCGGCAGGTGAAGCCGTTGCGCGAGCTGCTCGAGCTGAGAGAGAAGCTGAGCGACTTGCGGGGCACGCTCCAGGGCAACGAGAAGCTGGAACGGCTCCTTCAGGACGTCATGTCGAATACCGAATCGCTGGAGCAACTGAAGGGCGAAATCGGCGGCATGAAGAAGAAGGACGAGGAGGAGTAAGCCATGGCAAAAGCTCAGAAACAAGCCGCACCGGCTGCTCAGGCGGCCGCGAAAGCGCCGGAGGCGAGCCTCCTCGATCAGATTGTCGAGAAGGGACGTCTGGCGAAGGACGACAAGCAGAAGCAGTGGGGCAAGAGCCTGGTAGGCGAATTCGTCAACCAGCTTCTGGAAGGGGAGATGACGGTTTCGGCCGACATCGAGGCGATGATCAACCAGAGAATCGCCCAGATCGACCACCTGCTGTCGCTGCAAGTGAACACGATACTGCATCATGCGGAATTCCAGAAGCTTGAAGCGACGTGGCGCGGGTTGCGCTACCTGCTCGAGCAGAGCGAGACCGGACCGAACTGCAAGATCAAGGTTCTGAACGTTTCGAAGAAGGAGATGCTGCGCGACTTGCAGCGTGTTCCGGAGTTCGATCAGAGCCAGGCGTTCAAGAAGATCTACGAGGAAGAGTTCGGCGTGTTTGGCGGCGAGCCGTTCGCGGCGCTGGTGAGCGATTACTACTTCGGCAAGGGACCGGAGGATATCGAGCTGCTGGAGAGGATGAGCCAGGTGGCGGCGGCAGCGCATGCGCCGTTCATCGCCGCATCGACGGCGGACATGTTCAACCTCGAGGACTTCACGAGTCTGGATGCGCCGCGCGATCTGGGCAAGGTCTTCGACACCACTGAATATGCGCGCTATAAGGGCTTCCGCATGAACGAGGATTCGCGCTACGTCTGCCTGACGATGCCGCGGGTGCTGATGCGGGTGCCGTATGGCCGCGAGACCAAGGCCGTGGACGGGTTCAATTACGAGGAAGCCGTCGACGGGATATCGCACGAGAAGTACCTCTGGGGCAACGCCAGCTTCACGCTGGGCGCACGGATCAGCCAGGCGTTTTCGCGATACGGCTGGTGCGCGGCGATCCGCGGGGTGGAAGGCGGAGGCCTGGTGGAGGGGCTGCCGGTCCACACGTTCTACACCGATTCGGGCGACGTGGCGATGAAGTGCCCGACCGAGACGATCATCACCGATCGCCGCGAGAAGGAACTGGCCGACCTCGGCTTCGCTCCGCTGGTGCACTGCAAGGGCACCGACTACGCGGCGTTTTTCAGCGTGCAGAGCTGCCAGAAGCCGAAGCTGTACGACAAGGAAGCGGCGAACGCGAATGCGCGGCTGTCGGCGCAGATGCCATACATCCTGGCGGTGAGCCGGTTCGCGCATTATCTGAAGGCGATGATGCGGGACAAGATCGGCAGCTTCATGTCGAGGAAGGACTGCGAGTCGTTCCTGAACCGCTGGATCGCGAATTATGTCACGCCCGACGACACGGCGTCGGCCCAGGCCAAGGCGCAGTTTCCGCTGCGCGAGGCGAAGGTCGAAGTGCTGGAAGTCCCGGGCAAACCGGGGGCCTATCGGGCCGTTGCATTCTTGCGTCCTCACTTCCAGCTTGACGAGTTGAGCGTTTCGCTCAGGCTGGTGGCTGAGCTGCCGCAGTCGGCCCGCAAGTAAGAAGTTGAAAGCTACAGGAAAGCGCCGGGCCCCGCCGTGGGGTCCGGCGCCCACGGAGGATAAACCATGGCAGGAATCAGTTCGTCGACTGATTATTTCTTGAAGATTGACGGCGTTCAGGGCGAAAGCCGGCGCGCCGGGCACGAGAGGGAGATCGAGGTCATGAGTTGGGCGTTCGGCTGCTCGCAGACCGCGCTCGGCGACTTCGGCGGCGGCCAGGGCGCGGCGGGACGCGTCTCGATGCAGGATTTCCATTTCACGAAGATGATGTGCAAGGCCGGGCCGAAGATCGTGCAGTTGATGTTCAAGGGCGAGCACATCAAGAACGTGAAGATGGTGGCGAGGAAGCAGGGCATGCAGGGCGGCAAGCCGCTGGACTACCTGATCTGGGAGTTCGACGACGTTGTGATCGCCTCGCATTCCTACAGCGGGCCGTCGTCGGAAGTTCCGACGGAGGCCGTCAGCTTCAGATTCGGAAGATGCAAGGTGCACTACCGCGCGGTGAAGGAAGACGG
This sequence comes from Candidatus Solibacter sp., assembly GCA_013822245.1. Classification (GTDB taxonomy): domain Bacteria; phylum Acidobacteriota; class Terriglobia; order Bryobacterales; family Bryobacteraceae; genus PNKE01. The sequence goes on along the minus strand of PNKE01000059.1, from coordinate 142,650 downwards.
CCAGCCCGAGGGCGCGCTCTCCGGCGGTTGGGACCTTCGCAAGAACACCGTGTGGGCATAAGGAGGATATGAACCATGCCGATGGATGCGTATTTGAAGATCGCTGATATTCCCGGCGAATGCAAACAGAAGGGATTTAACGACTGGATCATGCTGGACAGCTGGAGTTGGGGCAGCTCAAGCGCCGGCGCGTCGGACCGCGGCGGCGGCCTGGTGGGAGGGAAGGTCCAGATGCAGGACTTCAGCTTCCAGAAGCTGACCGACAAGGCGACGCCCAAGCTTTTTGAATCCTGCTGCAAGGGCACGGTTTACACGCCCATCAAGCTGCGGATGGTGCGCATGCCGGAGAACCAGATTGTGCTGGATTTCACATTCGAGCACTGCGTGATCAGTTCGTTCCAGACCAGCGGCGGCGCCGGCGACGGCGGTATACCGATGGAGACCGGATCGATCAATTTCTCGAAGGTGAAATGGACGCAGTCGGCGTTCAAGGAAGACGGGGTCAAGGAAGGCGACGTCCACGCCAGCTACGACATGGCCCGCATGACGGAGTAGGGCGTGATGGCTGCCAGTTGAGGCTCCATGAATCCGCAACAACTGTTGAAAGAAGGGCGGCTGGGAGAGGCAATCGAGGCAGCGGGGGCGCAGTTGCGCGACGATCCGTCGAACGCGCGGCTGCGCACCTTCCTGTTCGAACTGCTCTGCTTCGCAGGCGACTATGACCGCGCGGAGAAGCACCTGAGAATCCTGGGCGAGGGGGGCCAAGACCAGCAGGTCGCGGCGCTCCTCTACCATGGGGCGATGCACGCCGAGCGGACGCGCGCCGGGATGTTCACCACCGGATCGCTGCCGCTTGCCGGAGCGTCCTGTACGCCTCCGGCCGGCGAATTGAACGGCCGGAGGTTCGAGGCGATCGAGGACGCGGACCCGCGAATCGGGGCCAGACTCGAAGTGTTCGCCGCCGGCGAATATATGTGGCTGCCGTTCCAGCATATCCGTTCCATCCACATGGAACAGCCCAAGAAGCTGCGCGACCTGTTATGGGCGCCGGCCAAAATCAGGACGGGCCCGGAATGCAAGGACTTTGAACTCGGGGAGGTCCTGCTGCCCGTGACCGCTCCCATGACGTCAACGCAGGCCGACGAACAGGTCCGGCTGGGGCGGGTGACGGTATGGGGGGAGGCGGACGGCGTGAGTGTCCCCTTCGGCCAGAAGTTACTGCTGGTCGATGGCGAGGAAGTCCCGATTCTGGAGATCAGAGCGTTGACCATCGGCCCGCCGGAAGACGGGGAGACCGATGATCTCGCGTGACGAAATTCTAAAACCGATTCCAGGCGGCAACCCGAGCGGGGAGAGCCTCCGCTATGCGGCTGTCTACACACAGATCAAAGAGGCGGCCCGGGAGGACGACGACGCCACGCAGGGCGTGTGGGCCTACGAGCGCAAGGTGGCCGACTGGCCAAAGGTAATCAAGCTCTGCACCGACGCGCTCATCAAGCAGAGCAAGGACCTGCAGTTGGCCGCATGGCTCACCGAGGCGCAGGTCAACCGCGAGGGCTTCAGCGGATTCCTCGAATGCATCAGTCTGATCAAGGCGCTGATGGAGGAGTTCTGGGAGACGGTCCATCCGGAACTCGAGGACGGCGACAGCGAAATGCGCGCCGTCCCGCTGCTTTATGTCGCCAGCAAGCTGGAGATCCCGCTGCGGCGGACGCCGATCACCGCGACCGGGCTGAACTGGTATCAGTACAAGGAATCGACAGCGATTCCCACCGAGGAGGATGCCGGCAGCGACGAGAGCAAGGCGAAGATCCGCTCGCTCGCCGTGCAGGAAGGCAAGACCACCCCCGAGGATGTCCTCGATGCGCTGAGGCAGACGCAGGCGGCGTTTCTGGAGGAGCGGAAAGGGACGCTGGCTCAATGCGGCGAGGCGATCGAAGCCCTGGACGATTACTGCAACGACAGATTCGGCGACTACGCGCCGGGTTTCCGCACAATCAAGGATTGCCTGGCCGAGATCGCCAACGCGGTTCGTATCCTGAAGCAGCGGAAAGAGGAGTCCGGCGGCGCGCCGGCGGCTCCAAAAAGGCGTCCGGCGCCGTCAGGCGATGCATTCGGATCGACACCGGATGCGTTTACCTCGCCGGCGAGCGACCCGTTTGGGAGCGCCGGGGGATCCGATCCATTCGGTTCCGATTCGAGCGCGGCCATTGATGAACCAACTTCCAGCCCGTTCGACGAGGAAGAGTCCTCCGGCGGCTCGGATGCATTCGGGTCAGGCGCTTCGGAGGAGGAATCAGAGGAGCCGGCGCCGCGGCGGACGTACAGGGAAGAGCCGAGCCGGGGATGGTCCCCGGGCAGTTACGGGGTGGATCCGGAGAGCGCCGAGGACTGCGCCAACCGCATCGCGGCGGCGGCGAAGTGGCTGCGGAGCCAGGATCCCGCAAACCCCGCGCCCTACCTGATGCTGCGGGGATTCCGCTGGGGCGAGTTGAGGGCATCGGGGCCGGCGCCGAACTGGTCTCTGCTGGCGGCGGCGCCGCTGGAAACGAGACAGACGCTGAAACGGCTCTCGCTCGAACCGGACTGGGAGAAGTTGCTGGAAGCGTCCGAGGAGGCGATGGCGAGCGCGGCGGGCCGCGGATGGCTCGACATCCAGCGCTACACCCTGATGGCCATGGACGGCCTCGGCGAGACCTATGCCAAGGCGAGCGAGGCTGTCCGCGAGGACCTTCGCACGCTGCTGGCGGAGTATCCCGGCCTGGTCCATTCGGCGCTGGACGACGATACGCCGGCCGCGAGCCCGCAGACGCGCGAGTACTTCGCGCAGGAGGGCATAACCAGCGGCGAGGGGCGGAAGGCGGCCGTGCCCGCGGCCGAGCCGCCGCCGGAGGAGATGATCCGCGAGGCTGTAAAGAAGGGCCGGCATGAAGTGGCGCTGGCGCTCGTCGCCCGGCAGATGAAGCTCGAAACCAGCGGCCGGGGCAGGTTCCAGTGGCAGGTGGAGCAGGCGCAAATCCTGATGCAGGCCGGGCGGGCGGCGGTGGCGTTTCCGATTCTCAAGGAGGTGACGGAGGAGATTTACAAAAGGAGGCTGGAGGACTGGGAGCCGGCTCCGGTGGTGGTTCATCCTCTGGTGCTCTACTACAGGTGCTTGCAGGAGTTGGGCGTGGACGGCGACGAACGTCAGCGGATCTACGCCACGGTCTGCCGCCTGGACCCCGTGCGGGCATTCGAGTTAGGCTAGTCGGGTCGAGGAACGGCAAATGGCGGACTGGAAAGACAGAGAGGAGATCCTTCCCGCCCTGCTGGACCGCCTGACGGACGACGAGCCGGGCAACCGGAACGAAGCGCGTCCGCCGCGCGCCCAGGTGCTGAGGTCGATCAAGGCGTCGTTGAGGCGCGACCTCGAGTGGCTGCTCAACACCCGGCGTTCGATCGACGAACCGCGGGAGTGGATGAAGGAACTGCAGTATTCGTTGCAGATGTACGGCCTGCCGGACCTCACGTCCTACTCGCTTGGCACGTCGCGGGACCAGGGCCTGCTTGCCAGCATCCTCGAAGAGGCGGTGGCGAAGTTCGAACCGCGGCTGAGCAGCGTGGTTGTCAATATGATCCCTCTCGCCGGCACCAACCGGATTCTGAAGTTCCAGATCGAAGGCGTCCTGCTGATCGACACAGGGCCGGAGAGGATCCAGTTCGACACGACTTTGGAACTGGCAAGCGGCAGCTACACCGTCGAAGGGGGAGCCGGTGCGGGATGAACTGCTGAACTACTACGAGCGGGAGCTTGCATATCTGCGCAAGCTGGGCGCGGAGTTCGCCGAGAAGTATCCAAAGGTCGCGGCGCGGCTCCAACTCGAGCCCAACCACTGCGAGGACCCGCACGTCGAGCGTCTGCTGGAAGGTTTCGCCTTCATGGCGGCGCGTCTGCATTTGAAGATCGACGACGAATTTCCGGAACTGACGCAATCGCTGCTCGGCATCCTGTTTCCGCATTTCATCCGGCCGTTGCCGTCGATGACGATCGCCGAATTCCACCCCGATCCGCAGCAGACCCAGGCCACGACGGCGTTCGAGTTCCCGCGCGGAACATCACTTCTGGCCCGCCCCGTGCACGGCTACCGCTGCCAGTTCAGAACGTGCGGCAACCTGCGGATGTGGCCGGTCCGGCTCACCGAGGCGCAGTGGACCACGCCCGAGCGGCTGGATCCGCCCGTGAAGTCCTCCGATGCCGCCTACGCCCTGCGCCTGCGCCTGGAGTGCGGCGGGAACAACACGTTTTCCTCGCTCGGCATCAAGTCGATGCTGTTGCACCTGCACGGTGAGGCGGGTGTGGTTTGTCCGCTCTATGAACTGCTGGGCAACAACACGAAGCGGATCCTGGTGCGGGACGTCTCGGCTGGGGCGCGAAGCCGGACCTTGACGCTGCCGCCAGCCCGGCTGGTCCCTTTCGGATTCGAGGAAGACGAGGCGATGCTGCCGTATCCGAAGCGCTCGTTCACCGGATACCGGCTGTTGCAGGAGTATTTCGCCTTCCCCGAGAAGTTCCACTTCTACCGGCTGGAGGGACTCGACGAACTGCAGTCGATCGAGGCCGGGCAGGCGGTGGAAGTCATTTTCTTGATGTCATCCTGCGAGCGCAACGAATGGGAGCCAATCCTGCAACTCGGCGTCAGCCAGCGCACCATCCGGCTCAACTGCGTTCCGGCAATCAACCTGTTCCCCCATACGGCTGACCCGATCATGGTGGATCAGACCAAGCCCGAGTACCCGGTGGCGCCGGACGCGCGCAGGCGGGAGATGCTGGAGGTTTTCTCGATCGAGAGCGTGGTGGCGACCAATCCAAGATCGATGGATGTGATCGAATTCGAGCCGTTTTTCTCATACCGGCACGCGGGCCGGCAGCAGGGCGAGGAGCGGCTGTTCTGGCATGCCGTGAGGCGGGAGGCGGCGAGTTCCGACGGCGGCACCGAACTGATGATGCAAATGGTGGATCTCGAGGGCCGGACGCGGACGCCGGAGTACGACACGCTGACCGTGCGCTGCCTTTGCACGAACCGGGAGATGCCGCAACGGCTTCCGCTCGGGAGCGAGCAGGGCGACTTCGATCTGGAAGGGGCCAATCCCGTGGGCCGGATCGTGGCGTTGCGCAAGCCGACCAATACGATCCGTCCGTCGACGGGATCGGCGGCGTTCTGGCGGTTGATCTCTCACTTATCGCTGAATTATCTGAGCATCGTCGAGGATGGCAAGGAAGCGCTGCAAGAGATCCTGCGCTTGTACGCGCCGCTGACGAGCGGATCGTTCGACCGCCAGATCGACGGCGTGTCGTCGATAGAAAGCAAGCGCCAGTTTGCGCGGGTGGCGAGTGAGGCGGGGCTGGCATTTGTGCGGGGTACGCGGGTGACGCTGACTGTGGACGAGGAATATTTCGTCGGCGCGGGCGCATTCGTTTTCGGCAGTGTGCTCGAACGGTTTCTGGGCCTTTACACGTCGCTGAACAGCTTCAGCCAGCTTGAACTGCGCAGCATGCAGCGCAAGCGTGGCCCGATCCGGCGATGGCCGGCGCGGGCGGGGCAGGGGATACTGCTATGAGCGAATCCCGTCTGCTGCCGCAACGGCTCGAGGAAACGCCGCAGGAGTTCCGGTTCTTTCAGGCAGTGAGGCTGTTGCAGCGGGCCTCCGGGAAGCAGAGCGCCGTGGGGCGGTTCTCGAATCCGAACGACGAGGCGGTGCGTTTCGCCGCCCACCAGAGCCTCGGCTTTCCAGCAAGCCAGATTCAGAATCTGGAATTCCCCGAGGATCGGCCGCCGAGGATGCTGGTGAATTTCATGGGCCTGACCGGGCCCGTCGGCGAATTGCCGGTCTTCTACACGGCATACGTGGTGCACCGGATGAGGAGCCGCGACCACACGCTGGCGGATTTTTTCGATCTGTTCAACCACCGGATGGTGTCGCTGTTCTACCGCTGCTGGGAGAAGTACCGGTTCGCGGTGCCATATGAGCGCGGCGAGATCGCGGGGCTGACGCATAATCTCCTGGACGTCGCCGGACTGGGCACCACCGGGCTGCGCGACCGCCAGCCGGTGGATGACCGGGCCTACATCTACTATGCCGGGCTGCTCAGCCAGAAGCCGCGGTCGGCGCAGGGGTTGAAGCAGATGCTTGAGGACTACTTCGAGGTGGATGTCGAAGTGATCCAGTTTGTCGGTTCATGGCGGCCGCTGGAGCCGGACATGATGTGCCGGCTGGTGGAAGAGGACATCGACGGCAGCGAGTCGACGATGCTGGGCGGCGGCGCGGTGGCGGGCGATGAAGTGTGGGATCCGCAGTCGGCGGCGCGGCTGCGGCTGGGACCGATGAGTCTGTGTAGATACCTGGAGTTCCTGCCCGACGGGAGCGCATTCGCGAAGCTGCAGGCGATGTGCCGCTTCTACGCGGGGCAGGATATCGATTTTGACGTTCAGCTTGTTCTGCGGCGCGAGGATGCGCCGGGGTGCGAACTGGGCGCCGGGGGGCCGGCCGCCCCACGGCTGGGATGGCTGAGCTGGGCGAAACGAAATCCGCTGGCGAAAGACCCGGACCAAACGATGTTCCGGCTGCAAGAGGAGAATTGAAACCATGGCCGCGAGTCTGAAATCCCTCATATCCAAGCTCAACGACACATGCAGGCAGACCCTGGAATCGGCTGCGGGCCTGTGCATGGCGAGAACCCATTACAACGTGGAGATCGAGCACTTCGTTATCCGTCTGCTTGAGCACTCCGACGACGACAGCGCGAAGATATTCCACCACTTCGGCCTCGATCCATCACGGCTGAACAGCGAGTTGAACCGCAGCCTGGACAAGTTCAAACGCGGCAACTCGCGCACGCCCGCCTTCAGCCCGGACCTGATGCAGATGTTCACCGAGGCCTGGACGCTGGGGTCGCTGGAATATGGCGCGCGTACAATTCGAAGCGGCCACGCCATCCTGGCCCTGACGCAGTCGCCGAACCTGTGGAGGATGATCCGGGAGTCCAGCCGCGAAATCGGCAGAATCAACGCGGCCGATCTCAAGTCTGAATTCGCCGGCATCGTCACCGGCACTTCCGAAGACACCGGCGGCGCGGAGGCCGAGGAGGACGAGGAAGGCGGCGAAGAGGGACCGGCGGCGGTTCGCGGAGGCGGCAAGACCGAGAACCTGAACCAGTTCACCAGCGACCTCACGGAGCAGGCGCGCTCAGGCAAGCTCGACCCGGTGCTGGGCCGTGACGCCGAAATCCGCCAGATCATCGACATCCTGATGCGCCGCCGGCAGAACAATCCCATCCTCACCGGCGAAGCCGGCGTCGGCAAGACGGCCGTGGTGGAGGGATTTGCGCTGCGCGTGGCTCGCGGTGACGTTCCGCCTCCGTTGAAGCATGTCGCCATCCGCTCGCTGGACCTGGCTTTGCTGCAAGCCGGCGCGGGGATCAAGGGCGAGTTCGAGAACCGGCTGAAGGGCCTGATCGATGAGGTAAAATCCTCGCCGACGCCGATCATCCTGTTCATTGACGAAGCCCACACCATGATCGGCGCGGGCGGAGCCGAGGGCCAGAACGACGCCGCCAACCTGTTGAAGCCCGCCCTGGCGCGCGGGGAACTGAGGACGATCGCCGCGACGACATGGTCTGAGTACAAGAAGTTCTTCGAGAAAGACGCGGCACTGGCGCGCCGGTTCCAGGTGGTGAAGGTCGAGGAACCGACTGAGGCGGTCTGCAACGTCATGCTTCGCGGCGTTGTCGCGTCGCTTGAGCGCCACCACAACGTCCGCATTCTCGACGAGGCTGTCGCCGCCGCGGTCAGCCTGTCGCACCGCTACATCGCCGGCCGCCAGTTGCCCGACAAGGCCGTCAGCGTGCTGGATACGGCCTGCGCCCGGCTGGCGCTCGGACAGAATGCCACGCCGCCGGCGATCGAGGACCTGGCACGCGAAATCGATGATCTGGCCGTTCAGATGCGCGTCCTCGAACGCGAGTCCGCCGCCGGCGCCGACCATGCCCAGAGGCTTGGCGAAATCGCTGAACGCAAGACAGCCGCCGAGGCGGAACTCACCGCCCTCAACGAGCGGTGGGCGAAGGAAAGCGATCTGGTGAAACGGATGCGTGACCTGCGGCTACAACTCGAAGAGCCGGCAGCCGGGAAGACCGCCGCAGCCGAGGAGGCGCCCGCCCCCGAGACTCCGGCAGAGACGCCCGCCGAGGCCCCGGAGACCGTTTCCCTCGCTGATGTGGCGGCCGAAGCCGCTCCGGCGGCGCCGCTTTCGATGCGGGAAGAGCTTGCGAAGCTCGAAGCACAGCTCGAAGCGCTACAGGGCGAGTCTCCGCTGATGCGCGTTTGCGTCGACAACCAGATTGTCAGCCAGGTGATCTCGGCCTGGACGGGAATCCCCGTGGGCAAGATGCTGAAGGACGAGATCAACACCACGCTCAACCTTTCGAGGATTCTGGGCCAGCGGGTCATCGGCCAGGACCACGCGCTGGACATCATCGCGCAGCGCATCCAGACCAACAAGGCCAGCCTCGACGATCCCAACCGCCCGATCGGCGTCTTCATGCTGGTGGGGCCGAGCGGCGTCGGCAAGACCGAGACAGCCCTGGCCCTGGCCGACATCTACTATGGCGGCGAGAAGAGTCTGATCACCATCAACATGTCGGAGTTCCAGGAGGCGCACACGGTCTCGACGTTGAAGGGGTCGCCTCCCGGATATGTCGGCTATGGCGAGGGCGGCGTGCTCACCGAGGCCGTGCGGCGCAGGCCCTACGCGGTGGTGTTGTTTGACGAAGTGGAGAAGGCCCACCCCGACGTGCTCGAACTGTTCTACCAGGTCTTTGACAAGGGCCACATGGAAGACGGCGAGGGCCGTGAAATCGACTTCAAGAACACCATCATCCTGCTGACCTCGAACGCCGCCACCGACTCGATGATGAAACTGCTGGCCGACCCGGAGACGGCGCCGGCGCCGTCGGGCCTGATCAAGGCGCTGAAGCCGGAACTCGACAAGATCTTCAAGCCGGCTTTCCTTGGCCGCATGGTGCTGATCCCCTACTACCCGATCCGCGACGAGGCGTTGAAGACGATCATCAAACTGAAGCTGGGCAAGATCCAACGCCGGATGAACGAGAATCACCGCATCCGGCTCACCTGGGACGACGCGGTGGTGGAAGAGGTTTCCAAGCGCTGCACGGAAGTGGAAAGCGGCGCCAGGAACGTCGACAACATCCTGACCAACACGCTGCTGCCCGACATCTCGCGGCAGTTGCTCACCAGGATGGCCGAAGGCGGCAAGCCGTCAGCCTTCCACGTCTCGACCGCCGCTGACGGAGGGTTCACCTACACGGCATCGTAGACTGAATCCGCGGGCCGGACATGAACGGCTCCGCCGCGGGTTGACCCGCCGCCCGCGGCAGGGCTTGAACAGGGAGGTGCTCCATGGCTGAGGCGCTCAGTCAACATCAAAGGCTTTTCTTTATCGATACGCCGCTGGGCAAGGACAAGCTGCTGGTCAGGAAACTGCACGGCCGCGAGGCGATGAGCGAAGCGTTCTTCTTCAGCGTGGACGCCGTCAGCGACGATCCGAAACTGGACGTGTCGAGGGTGGTGGGCAAGCAGATCACCCTGGCCATCCGGCAGTCCGATGAGACTTCATTCCGGTACTTCAACGGCTATGTCCGGCGCGCCAAGACGCTGCCGCCGACGGGGCACCTTGCGCAATACCGGCTGGAAGTGGTGCCCTGGCTATGGCTGCTGACACGGACGGCGGACTGCTACATCCACCAGAACAAGACCGTGCCGGAAGTGGTGGAGTGGGTGTTCAAGAAGTTCGGCTTCACCGACTACCGGCTGGAACTGCGCAATGCCCACGGCCCCTGGGTCTACCTGACGCAATACCGTGAAACGGCGTTCGAGTTCGTCAACCGCCTGCTTGAGATCGAAGGCATCTTCTATTTCTTCGAGCAGAAGCAGGGCAAGCACACGATGGTGCTCGCCGACTCGCCGGCGTCGCACCAGGCATGTCAACACCAGTCGCGCATGAAGATGGAACGCGCCTTCGGCCGCGGCTACAAGCGCGGCGAGGACACCATCTTCAGCTGGGATCCGGAGAAGAACATCCGCAGCGGCAAGTACAGCCACCGCGACTACGACTTCGAAAAGCCGGACGCGGACATGCACAGCGAGGTTCCGGCGCGGTCGACGGCCACCGGCAACGACAAATTCGAGGTTTACGACTACCCCGGCGAGTTTGAGGAGCCGGGCGACGGCTCGTCCTGGGTGCGGCTGCGCATGGAGGAAGAGGAGACCGACGAGGAGTTCGCCCGCGGGACAAGTTGCGCCCGTTCGCTCATGCCGGGCTTCAAGTTCGATCTCACCGGCCATGAACGGCGGGAGCAGAACCGCTCCTACGTCGTGACCGAGGTGGTTCACTCGGGCGAGGAGGAGAATTTCCTGCCCGAGGACCAGGGCCGGACAGCGCGGTACTCGAATACGTTCCGCTGCATTCCGTTCGATTTGCCATACCGGCCGGCCCGCAAGACGCCCAAGCACATCATGCGCGGCGTGCAGACGGCGATGGTGGTGGGCAAGAAGGGCGAGGAGATCTACTGCGACAAGTACGGCCGGGTGAAGGTCCAGTTCCACTGGGACCGCGTAGGGAAGAGGGACGAGGGCAGCAGTTGCTGGGTCCAGGTCTCGCAGCCTTGGGCCGGGCAGAACTATGGCGGCATGTGGCTGCCGAGGATCGGCCAGGAGGTGATCATCGATTACATCGAAGGCGATCCAGACCGGCCCATCATTACCGGCCGCGTCTATAACGCCAACCAGATGCCGGCGTGGAAGTTGCCCGACAAGCAGAACTGGAGCGGGTTCAAGACGCGTTCCACGAAGGGGGGCGGGCAGGATAACGCCAACGAACTCCGTTTCGACGACACCAAGGGCGAGGAAAACGTCGTCCTTCACGCCGAAAAAGATCTTGAGATATCGGTCGAAAAGGAGACGGTGTTCGAGACCGGGACCGATCACCACTTCTACGTTGGAGAGAACCACAAGGAAGAGATCGGCAAGAACCACGACGCCACAATCGGCGAGAGCTGCGTGATCACGGTCGGCAAGGAGATTTCCATCAGTTCCGGCGCCGCGACGTCGATCCACGCCGGCTCGGACGCCGCCCTGGAAGCGGCCCAGGAGGTCCATATCAAAGGCGGGACGAAAGTGGTGATCGAAGGCGGCATGCAACTGTCAATCAAGGGCGCGGGCGGGTTTATCGACATCGGCCCGGCTGGCGTCACCATCCAGGGCACGATGGTGAAGATCAACTCAGGCGGCTCGGCCGGCAGCGGGAAGGGCGTGAACAAGAAGACGGCCCAGAAGCCGAAGAAAGCGGAGAAGTACAAGAAGTAGCGGCGGCCCCGGACGCGGAGGTTCTCAGCCGCGGCGGGGTGTAGTAATCTGTTTGCGTTGGTGGACGGCGGATCCGCCGGGATCCACGCAGCGGGTGTCCATCCGCGCTCCAGTCACGGCGCGCAACGAACCGGCCGTATTCGGCGCAAGGGGGTAGGACGTGGACGACCAGGTGCTCGGACTTCTCAACCGTTCCCGGTTGATGATGGCTGACGGCAAGTACGGCGAGGCTGTCTCCCTGGCCAGGCAAGCCTGCGACGCCGACCCGTTCAATGCCGAGGCTCAGTCCGCGTTGAAGGCCGCCCTGGAGGCGAACGCCGTTGAGCTTTCACGGCGGAACTCACCGGCCGCCGGGGCCGCCCTGACCGATCTGCTCAAGGCGGATCCAACCAACGCCGCCGGCCTGGAACTGCGCGCCGATCTCGAAAACAGGGAGCGCGATCAGTTTGTCGAGTGGTGCACCGGACAGGCCGCCAGGCTCCAGGCGATAGGCGAGATCGACGGCGCGAAGGCTATCCTTCAACAGGGCATGTTGAGCTATCCGGACGATCCGCGCATCCGGCAGTCGATGGAATCGCTCACGCCCGCCGCTCCGCCGCCGCCTCCGGTGAAAAGCGCGCGTGACGCCGACCTGGACCTGCTGCGATCTCTCGATGCCGAGGCGGCCGCCATCCCGGCCGCCGGGACCGGCCGCATCAGCGCGCAGGTGGATGCGATCGAGATCATCCGCTTCGGCGACGCCGAGTGCTCGGCGCTGATCGCGTCGATCCGGGCGAAGATCGAACGCTCCCGCGCTGCCCAGGCCCCCGCTCCGGTGGCGCCGGCGGCCGCCGCGCCGGTTCCGCCTCCCCCAGCCGCGCCGCCGCGGGAGGATACCCTCTTCGGCGCTCCGCCCGCCGCGCCCATGCCCCCGCTGTTCCCAGGCCCAGGGGAATCCGCCGGACCGGGGACATCCTCGCCCGATCCGTTCTTCTACGGCGCCTCCGAAGCTTCAGCCGCGCCGGCGGCCGGATTCCCGGCCCCGTCCGCTCCGCCCCCTCACGGGGCGCCTCCGGCGCAGCGGCCGCCTTCAAAGCCACTCACTCCGCCGAAGACGGCGCCCAGGACGCTCAGGAACGCATTTGTCGGAGCGGCGGTCCTGATCGTGCTGGTCAGCCTGTTCGCGCTCTGGCGGCGCTCAGTGTCGACCAGTGACGGGGTCGAGGTCGAGATCCGTACGACGCCGCCCGGCGCGCGCATCGTGATTGGCGGAGAGACGAAGGGCGCCACGAACCTGACGCTGCGTCTCCAACCGGGCGACTACCAGATCAGCGCCGAACTCGACGGCTACGAACCCGTCGTCGCGCCGCTGAATGTCCAGAGCGGCGTACCCACGGGCGTTGGGTTGATCCTGAATCCCTGGCGGCCCAGCGTGCGCGTTTACAGCGATCTCGAACTCACCGGCGTCACGCTGTCCGGGCGGCCGATGAACCCGGGCGCGGCCGGCGAATTCGTTCTTGACAGCCTCAATGACGGAAACTACGATCTCGCCCTGTCCGGCCCGCAGGGGGGCGCGACGGTGGGGCTGCTACTGGCAGGCAACGCGATGCCCGCCGTGGCCGCCGCGATTGACTCCAAGTCGGCCGACATTCTGCTGATCCATACCTTCAAGGACCAGATCACGATCCATTCGAATCTGGCGTCGGCGCAAGCTTCAATCGACGGTGGCGAGGCCCGGCCGCTTGCGGGCGCCGGGGCCGTATTCAGCGGAATCGCGCTTGGCCCGCACCAGGTCGCCATCACCGACGGAACGGCCAGCCGGACCATCCCGGTTTCGGTGGCCGGCGGGGCGCCTGTCGTTCAGGCCTATATCCTGAGCAAGGGCGCCGCCGGGACGGGTTCGATTCTGATCGCCACCGGCGAGGACCAGGTGAGCGCAAAGGTGAACGGGTATAAGCATTGGCTGAAGTCGCGCAACGGGCAGGTGCGGATCTCCAGCCTGAAGCCGGGGAGATACAGGATCGAGGTCGAAAAGGACGGGTTCCAGTCACCGCAGGCGGCAAGTGTTGAGGTGAAGGCGGGTGAGGAGACCAGGATCGAGCTTAGGGTACGGGCCGTGGTCCGCCTTGCCGCGGTCACCATTACCGGCCCCGCCGGCGCTCAGGTGATGATCGACGGCGCCGCCGCCGGTTCGATCCCCGCCGGCGGAAGTCTGACGCTCGATCTGCCGCCGGGACAGCACAGCTTCGAACTCCGGCGGAACAACGTCCGCTCGGCGGCCGCGACGCGGACGCTGCGTCCGGGCGAGCCGCTGTCGATCGGCTCCTCTGAACTGGCGTTTCCGCAGCTGGCTACCGGCATCGTCCGGTTCGAGGTGACGCCCGCGGGGGCGCGCGTGACGCTGCGCCGCCGCGGCGAGGCGGAAGGCCAGGGCCAGGCGGTCACGCAATCCTCGATGACGCTGCAGGAGGGCGCCTACGTCCTCTCGGTATCGGCGCCGGGCCACGCTTCGACGGTGGTGAACTTCGAGGTCACCGCCGGATCCAACTCCAGCGTGCCCGTCGCATTGCGGGCGCTGGCCGTGCAGGCGGCAAAGCAGGCCCCGCCACCGCGCGGCATTCAGGACTTCGCCGACATCAGTTCCTGGATTGCGGACGGCCAGTGGCGGGTCCGCCGCGGCGGCAGCTTCGTCCTCTATTCGACGCCGCCCTCGAACGGGACCGTGCAGTTCTCGTTCCAGTTGCGGCGGGGCAGGGAGGCGGTGTGGGTGGTCAACTACAAGGACCCGCGAAATCACGTTCTTTACCGCGTGGACGACAAGCAGGTCTCGCGCGTCGAGGTGGTCAACGGGCGCGAGCGCGTGGCATCTCAAGTCCCGCACGGCCTCGCAAACCTGACTGAATTCGAAGTCCGCATCGTGATCGAGGACGGCCGCATCCGTCAGGAACTGCGCCAGGGCGGCGCCTGGACCGCCGCCGACCAGTTCCAGGGATCCGGACTCGGAGCCGGCCGGTTTGGGTTCTTCGTCTCGGGCCGAGGCCTCGGCCGGGCCGACGAATACGCCGTGAAGGACTTCGTCTTCCGCCCGGCCGCCGAATAAAGCGGCCGTTCGATTCTGCCGCCCGGGTGCGGCCGGCCGCCATGCAAACAGAAAGGCCGGCGCCTGGAAGAGGCGCCGGCCTTGAGGTTGCGCGGACGGGTCCGAGACCCGTCCGGTTGGATCAGAAGTAGTACTTCAGACCGAATTGGATCTGACGCGGGTTCTGAACCTGGCCGCCGATGACGCCAAAATTGGCGGGGGCGGCGACGCTGGCCCCGGGAGGCGCCCAGGAGACGGTGTTGAGCGCGTTGAAGAACTCGGCGCGGAAGTCGAGGTACTGACGCTCGGTCACGTTGAACTTCTTCCCGATCGAGAAATCGAGGTTGAAGAAGCCCGGGCCGCGCTCGGTGGCGATGCCGGAGTTGCCGAACGAACCGTCGGCGGGCTGGCCGTAGGCGCAGGCGCCGTTGTCGACGCCGCCGGCGCAGAACACGGCAGTGCGGGCGGCGGTGTCCATGGGCAGGCCGAACCAGTTGTCGACGTTCCTCAGGGATTCGTTCACCACCAATTGACGGTAACGGTTGGCGCGGACGTTGCCGCGGACAGCCTGGCCCGTACGGTCGTTGGCGCGAACAGTGATCGGCACGCCGGTGCGGGCGGCCAGGGTGTAGTTCAGGCTCCAACCGCCAAGCAGCAAGTCCGCCGCTTTAGGCAGATTGGAACCAAACGATTTGCCCCCGCCGACCGGCAGGTCGTACATGCCGCCGATGGTGAAGTTGTGGCGCATATCGAAGAATGCCGGGCCGCGGTTGCCGCGGCGGTCGTATGCGTTCTGCCAGTAGGCGCCCTCACTCGCGGTGAACGCGCTGCCGTAGTAGCCGAGGTTGTCGGTGAGGGTCTTGCTGTAGGTGTAAGCGGCGATGAACTCCAGCCCGCTGGCGAAGCGGCGGCGAGCCGTGGTCTGGAGAGAGTGGTAGTCCATCGTGGCCGAGGCTTCGGTCAACGCGATGTTGCCGAGGTTCGGCAGTTTATTGATGAGCGGACGGCGCATGTTCAGGTTCGTCCAGGTGGAGAACGGTCCGGTGCCCGGCAGCGGCTGGTTGGCCTCGTGGGGGGCAACCAGGTGGGTCCCCTTCTGGGCCACGTAGCCGGCCGAGAACGAGGTGGAGTTATCCATCTGGTACTCGAGCGTGAAGTTGATTTGCGACGTCGTCTGCGGACGCAGGTTCAGATCCCAGGCGCGGCCCTGAAGCTGCGGCGTGGCGCCGGGGCGCGGCATGTCGAGCGTGATGTTCTGCGTCACCACATCGGCAAAGCCCGTGGTGATGGTTCCGGGGGTGCGCGGGTCGTAGGTGAAGTCGGTTTCGAGGAAGTACGGCGGGTTCAGCGGCAGGCGCAGGTTTGCGCCGGTGCCTTCCATGAAACTCATGTAGGCGTAGCCGCCGCGGACCACCAGCTTGTTGTTGAAGCCGCCCGGGGTCCAGGCGAAACCGAACCGCGGCATATACTGTTTCGTGTAGCCGTTATACAGCGCGCGGCCAAAGCTGCCCTTGCCGGGGTAGATCAGTTCGCCGGTGAAGGTGTTCACGTTCACCTGGCGGTCGGCGACCTCGTAAAGCGGCTGCATGTATTCCCAGCGGAGGCCGAGGTTGATCGTAAAGGTCGGCGAAACCTTCCAGTCGTCCTGGATGAACAGCGCCGGACGCCAACTGCGGTGGCCCCACATGCCCGTGGCGGCGCCGCGGCCCTTGCGCTGGAGTTGATCCAGCAGGAAGTCGGAATAGTCCAGCCCCGTGTAGGTGGCGGCGTACACGAACAGACCGAGTGCGCCGTTGTTGCCGGCGTAGTAGCGGTTCTGCTGGTAACGGGTGAACTGGCCGCCCATCTTGATCAGGTGCCGGCCGCTTTGCCAGGTCAGGTTGTTGTAGTAGATGAACTTATTGTCGGCGGTGTCGCTGATGGTCGCCGAGGCGCCGATGCCGGTGAGACCGCCGCCAAGCGTGACGGAGCTGAGGCCGGCAATGGCCTGGCCGCCGGGAATGCCGAAGGCCTGGTTGCCGTTCGTTCCAAGCTTGCCCGACCAGTCGACGGCGACGTCCTTAATGAGGATGCGCGAAAACGCCACGCGGGCTTCGTTGACGATGGCCGGCGTGAAGGTGCGCACCCAGTTGATGACGCCGGACTTGGTCGGCCCTTCCTGGCCGCTGGTCATCGACGTGGGCAGGACCGCCTGGCTGCCGAACGAGTCGTACTGACCCATCGAAAAGCGTCCCGAGAGGTGGTCCTTGTCCGAGAAGCGGTAGTCGATCTTGATGTCGCCCTGGTGGTTCTTCAAAGTGCTGGCCGTCGAGCTGCCGAAGTTGTTGGTCTGGCCCAGAGCGCCGACGCCGGTCTGGTTCGGCAGCGGGTAGAGGTCGGGGCTGGAGAACAGCTTCTTGGCGACGGGGTTGACGATGCGCGCCACCGGGATCTGTTTGTTCGGGAAGACGACGCCGGTGGTCGGGTCGATGATGGTGTTCGGGAAGGCGCTCAGGTCGCCGTTGCGCCAGGCTTGCGGGGCGACGGTTGCGTTCGACGGGCCGCCGGCGCGCTGTTCGGTGCCCTCATAGTTCACGAAGAAGAACGCCTTGTCTCTCACGATGGGGCCGCCGAAGGTGCCGCCGAAGATGTTGCGCTTGAAGTCGGCGCGCCGGGCCGTGGCGGCGCTGCGGTTGCGGAAGAAACCGTTGGCGTCGAGCACGTTGTTGCGCAGGAACTCGAAGACGTTGCCGCGGAACTGATTGGTTCCGCTCTTCATCTGCATCACAACGGTGGCGCCGCCGGCGTTGCCGTAGTCGGCGGCGGCGTTGCCGGTGAGAACCTTCACTTCCTCGAGTGCGTCGACGTTGGGCGAGTAACCGACGCGGTTGTCGATCGAATCGTTCACGTCCACGCCGTCGAGCATGAAGTTGTTGGTCTGCTCACGGTTGCCATTCACGTAGGGCCGGGCGCCGAAGCGGCTGTTGGTGCCCTCCGGGTTCGGCGAGGCCGAACCGGGGACCAGCAGCGTCAAGGCGACGAAGTTGCGCCCCTTCAGAGGCAGCGCGGTGAGCTTGGCGGACGTGATCGAATCGCCTGTCTGCGTGGATTCGGTCTGCAGGATCGGCGCGGCGCCGGTGACTTCCACCGTCTGGGTCGCCTCGCCGATTTCGAGCCTGACGTCCACGCGGACGATCTGATTCACCTGCATCTGAAGGTTGCCGACGGTGGCCCGCTTGAAGCCCGAAAGCTCAACGGCCACGGTGTAGGGGCCTACGGGAAGGAAGACCAGATTGTAGAGGCCTGCTTCGTTGGATTGGGTCTCGAACTTCAGATTCGTTGCGGTGTTGGTTGCGACGACCTTGGCGTTGGGAACCACCGCGCCTGTCGGGTCGGTGATCGTGCCGGTCATCGCAGCCGTGATGGTTTGCGACCATGCGCTGCCGCATAGGCAGAACACGGCCAGGAGCAATAGAGTGAAGATTCTCTTGTTCATGGGTATGGTATCGAACCCCCTGCTGGCTCTAAGTTAACAGATACTTAATACACATGACAACAAATTAACGACTACTGGTGAGCAAGTTTGCGATTGGTTCACATTCCCTGGGCTGCCAACGTTGTAGGGGCAGAGACTGAACCCAGGAGACAACAGATGGATGAAAGATTCGCAATCATGACGGTGTTGGTGAGCCTGATCGTGGGGGTCGTCACGATCCTCAAGGCAGGTCTGGAGCACTTCAAGCGCTCGAAGACGGAGCGGTTGCAGTTCGACCTCTACAACAAGGTCCTCGACAAGTTTGGAACCCACCAGGAGGTGGTCACCTGGCTGCAAAACGAAGGCGCCCAGGGGATTCTCAAAGCGATTGAGACGCCTAAGCCGATGGCCTACAACCGCATCCTGAACGCCGTCCAGGGCGGAATGCTGGCTGTGATCCTGGGAGCAGGCTTCATGGCCGTCAGCACGCAGATGCCGACACCGGACTACCAAGCGCAACGGGCTGCCGCTGCGGGGGATCCGCAGAAGGAATGGTTGATCTTCCACGACGCGCGGCGCGACCGCGAGCAGGTCGCCGGCGTGAACGCGTTTGGGATACTGATGCTGACGGCTGGATTGGGCCTTTTGGCTGGCGGCGGGGCGTCGTATTATCTCAGCCGCAAGTTCAACCTGATCAATGGCGAAAAGACAGAACAGATCGGCTGACGGGGACGTCTCAAGTGGAGGATCCCCTGATGACCGGCACTTATGCAGCAACGGCGGCCGTGGCTGATGACGCGGCCGCCGGCGAGCGCGGACTCGCCATGACGGAGCAGCAGTTCCGCCAGTTCCACGCCGAGACCGCGCGCCCGCTGAAGGCCTATCTCAGCCGGATCACCGGTCAGACGCACCTCGCCGACGACCTCCTTCAGGAGGCGTATTACCGTATGCTGCGGGCCAATCTGCCGCCGCTCGACGCCGGACAACTCCGCAGCTATCTATATAAGGTTGCGACCAACCTGGCCCGCGATCATTACCGCCGCCCGGCGCGCCAGGAAACATCGATTGAAACGGTCCAGATCGGGGATGGCCGGGACGCCTGTTCGACGGTTTCGATGGACATGCAGCGCGTGCTTTCCACCATTGCGCCGAGGGAGCGAGAGATGGTCTGGCTGGCGTATGCCGAGGGCGCCAGCCACCGCGAGATCGCTGAGATCACGGGATTGAAAGAAGCCAGCATCCGCCCGCTGCTGTACCGGGTGCGCCAGAAGCTCGCCATGTTGCTGCGTGAGGCGGGTTTCGATGGAGGGTCGAAATGAGCGAGAGATCGATGAGCTGCAAACGGGAAAGTGAAACCATCGGGGCGGTGCGCACAGCTAACATGACCGGCGAGTTGCGCGAGCACATCGCCGGCTGCGAGTCTTGCGGCGAGGCGCTGGCGCTGGCAGCGGCCTTCGCCACCGGCATGGCCGATTTTGAGACGCCGGACGCGGGGCTGATGTGGCACAAGATGGAACTGCGCAGAAAAAGAGAACGCGCCGAAGCAGCGATGCGGCCTGCAATTGTGGCTGAACGGGTGGCCGCCGTGCTGATGGTTGTGTGCGCGGCGTTGGCCGTGCCCTGGCTCACGGAGATATCGGCCGCGCTGTCGCTGACGGCTGTCGCGGGATTGACGGTTCTGGGACTGAGCGCGGCATCGATTTACTGGCTTGCGTCGCCGAAACGCTGAGGCGGGCGCGGGGCGGGCCGCATCCCATAAAATTGGAAGCAGACCCGCCATGTTTAACTTCGAATTCTACAATCCAACCAAAATCATGTTCGGCAAGGGCCAGATCGCCTCGATTGCCAGGGAAGTCCCGGCCAACGCGCGTGTCCTGCTGACCGCCGGCGGCGGCAGCATCAAGGCGAACGGCGTCTACCAGCAGACCATCGACGCCCTGGCTGGCCGCACCATCATCGAGTTCTGGGGCATCGAGCCGAACCCGGAATACGCCACGTTGATGAAGGCCGTCGAACTCGGCCGCAAGGAGAAGGTCGATCTCATTCTGGCTGTCGGAGGCGGGTCCGTGCTCGACGGCTCGAAATTCATTGCCGCGGCCATCCCGTTCGAGGGCGAACCCTGGGACATCCTGAACAAGGGCGCGACGGTGAACACGGCCACGCCGCTGGCGTCGATCCTCACTCTGCCGGCGACGGGCTCGGAGTCGAATACGTTCGCCGTCATCAGCCGCCGTGAGACGGGCGAGAAACGGGCATTCAGTTCCGTCCACGTCTATCCGAAGTTCGCGGTGCTCGATCCGGAAACCACCTTCTCGCTGCCCCCGCGCCAGGTGGCCAACGGCGTTGTCGATGCCTTCTGCCACGTCTGCGAGCAGTACATGACGTTCCCGGCCGAGGCGCACATCCAGGACCGCTTCGCCGAATCGATCCTGCAAACGCTGATTGAGGTGGGTCCGCGGACGCTGGCAGATCCAACGAACTACGACGACCGGGCGACGTTCGTTTGGTCGGCCACGCTGGCGTTGAACGGTCTGATCGGCGCGGGCGTGCCGCAGGACTGGGCGACGCACATGATCGGCCACGAACTGACGGCGCTCTACAACATCGACCATGCCCGTACGCTGGCCGTCGTCATGCCGCACCTGCTCCGCGTTCAGTCGGCACGGAAGGAAGCCAAGCTGTTGCAGTATGCCGAACGCATCTGGGGCGTCACGTCCGGCGCGCCGGCCGAACGCATCGAAGCCGCGATCACGAAGACCGAGGAGTTCTTCGAGTCGATGGGCCTGCCGACACGGCTGGCGAAGTATGACAACATCCAGGACGGCACGCCGGCGCTGGTCGCCGAAAAGCTCCAGAGCCGCGGTTTCGCCAAGCTGGGCGAGAAGGGCGAGGTTGGACCGGAGCAGGTGGTCGAGATCCTGACACGCAGTCTGGCCGCCTGATCAGCTTGTGTGGTCGTGGACGATTTTCCAGCCCTTCGGGGTTTTAATCAGAACCAATGAGAAACGGCCGGAGGCATCCCCCCCGGCCTCTTTCGTCCTGGTCAGGGCAAAGCCGCCGAGCACGACAGCCGCGTCCGCTGTAACCAAACGAACCTCGTCGATGGTGAATTTGAGCTTGCCCATCTTCTCGGGCGAGGAGTAGGCCGTCCGGTACCGTTCGGTGACGGCGGCATAGCCGCGCGTGATGCCGGAGCGGCCCAGGAAGGTGATTTCGGGGGAGTCGAGATAGGCGGTCATGAAGGCGCCGATGCCGGCGTTGTTCCAGGCCTGCTCCTTCATGGCGAGGACGGCGCGGATGTCGTCCTGGGGGGTAGCGGCGAGCAGGAGAGCGGGAACCAGCGGGAGGGCCAGGGAGAGGAGCTGCGGCATCCCGGCATTATCGCAGCGATCCGAGGGCCGGCGGGGCGGCGGTCCGCGCGACGGACTGCTCCGCGGCGATCCGCGGCAAGACCGAAACCCGGCGGCTACACCTTCTTGCGCCGGGCGCCCTCAACCGGATCCATGGGCCGCGCGACGCGCATCAGCGCATGGGTCTGCTCCGGTGCGGCATGGGCCAGGCTGCGACGCAGTTCGACGTTCAGTTGTTTCACGAACTCCTCGATCTGCACCTGCATCGCCGCCATCTTCTCACGCATATTGAGGATGATCTCAACGCCGGCCAGGTTCACCCCCAACTCACGCGTCAGTTCGAGGATCACTTCCAGCCGTTGGAGATCCTCGTCCGTGTACAGCCGCGTATTGCCCTCACTTCGTGACGGCAGCAGCAGGCCCTCGCGCTCGTACATCCGAAGCGTCTGGGGATGGATCTGGTACTTCTCGGCGACCGCCGAGATCATGTAACCCGCCTTCGCCTTTGATCTCGCCACGCCGGTCTATCCTTTCGACTGCACCTTGTCCCAAAGTTCGGCCCTCGGATCCTTGACGTCCACTCGGGCCAGTTCCCTCAGCAGTTCACGCGTCCGCTCGTCGCGGATGTCCGGCGACTGGATGCCGATCTCGACAATCTGGTCGCCCCGCATCGCCTTGCGCGAGTTCAGCACGCCCTTTTCCCGCAGGCGGAATTTCTGCCCGTTCTGCGTCCCCTGCGGGATCTTCAGCAGCGCCTTGCCGTCGACGGTGGGCACCTCGACCCGCGCTCCGAGCCCGGCCTCGGAAACCGTTACAGGGATGTGGATGTGGATGTCGTCGCCGTCGCGCCGGAAAACCGGATGCGGCTGGACGCGCAGCGTGATGAACAGGTCGCCCGAAGGCGCGCCCATCGTGCCGACGTTGCCCTTGCCTCCGACCCTGAGCCGCGAACCATCGTTCGCGCCCGCCGGAATCCTCACCTCAACATTCTCTTCGCTCGCCTGTCTGCCTTCGCCACGGCATTCAGGACATGCGTTCCGCAGCCGGCCAGTACCGCCGCAGCGCTGGCAGGTGAGCGAAAACCGCATCGCCCCTGCCATCTGGCTGATGTTCCCGCTGCCCTTGCACGCCGGACAGGTCTGCGATCCGCCGCCCGAGGAACCCGTTCCCCGGCAACGGCCACAGCCATCGAGCCGGTTAATTCTGATGCGAACCTGCGAGCCCTGAATCGATTGCCAGAAATCGATCGACAGCGCGTATTCAAGGTCGGTACCCTTTTCAGGCGCCGGCGGGGCTTCGCTCTGGCCCGCGCCACGGCCGAAGAACTGGCTGAACAGGTCGCTGAAGGAGCCCGCTCCTGCCCCGGCGCCTGCTCCCGGGAACCCGCCGCGGGCTCCGCCAGCAGCACCTGCGGCTCCGCTAAAGGCGTCAGTGAAGTCGAAGCCGCCGAAGCCGAAACCGCCCTGAGAGCCGGGCGCGCCCGCGCCAGGGAAGCCCTGTTCGGAGTAGAAGCCGAACTGGTCGTACATCTTGCGCTTTTTCGTGTCGCCCAGGATGTCGTTGGCTTCCTGGATCTCCTTGAAGCGCTCCTCGGCGGCCTTGTCGCCGGGGTTCAGATCGGGGTGGTATTTCCGGGCGAGCCTGCGGTACGCCTTGCGGATGTCATCCACTGAGGCGTCCCGCTTAATCCCGAGAGTCTTGTAATAGTCCTTCGTCGAGGGCATGGCTCACCCGGATGCCGAGGCTTACTTCTTGTTCTCGTCGACGTCGACGAACTCGGCGTCCACCACGTCGTCCTTCTTCGGCTCCTGCGATGCGCCGGCAGTATTGCCGCCTTGCGCATCCTGGGGCGGAGGCTGCTTGGAGGCGGCCGCATACATGGCCTCGGCCAGTTTGTGCGACGCCTGCAACAACTGCTCCTGGGCGGCCTTCATCTTCTCGAGATTGCCCTCGCCCATGGCCTTGCGGGCCTCTTCCACCGCCGCTTCGACGGCCTTGGCGTCCTCGGCCGAGACCTTATCGCGATGGTCCTTCAGCGTCTTTTCCGCGCTGTAGACAGCCGTATCCAAATGGTTGCGGACCTCCACCTCCTCGCGCTTGCGTTCGTCGTCGGCCTTGTGCGAATCGGCGTCGCGGGCCATCTTGTCCACTTCCTCCTTGGACAGGCCGGAAGAGCTGGTGATGGTGATCTTCTGTTCGTTGCCGGTGGCGCGGTCCTTGGCCATGACATGCAGGATGCCGTTGGCGTCGATGTCGAACGTGACTTCGATCTGCGGCACGCCGCGCGGGGCCGGCGGGATGCCGACAAGCTGGAACACGCCCAGCAGCCGGTTGTCCCGCGCCATCGAGCGTTCGCCCTGATAGACCTTGATCTCGACCGAAGTCTGCGAATCGGCGGCCGTCGAGAAGACCTCCGACTTGCGCGTCGGAATCGTCGTGTTGCGCTCGATCAGCTTGGTGAACACGCCGCCCAGGGTCTCGATACCCAGCGAGAGCGGGGTGACGTCGAGCAGCAGCACGTCTTTCACCTCGCCGCCCAGGACGCCGCCCTGGACAGCCGCGCCGACGGCGACCACCTCATCCGGGTTCACCGTCTTGTTCGGCTCCTTGCCGAAAAGCTCCTTCACGATGGCGTGGACGCGCGGGATACGCGTCGAACCGCCCACCAGCACCACCTCGTCAATCTGCGACGGCGTCATGCCGGCGTCGGCCATCGCCTGCTTGCAGGGCGCCACCGAGCGCTGCAGGATGTCCTCGATCATCTGCTCAAACCGGGCGCGGGTGAGCGATTTTACGAGGTGCTTCGGGCCGGTCTGCGGGTCGCCGTAAATGAACGGAAGGTTGATTTCGGTCTCCATCGCCGAACTGAGCTCGATCTTGGCCTTTTCGGCGGCCTCGCGCAGGCGCTGCAGGGCCATGCGGTCCTTGGAGATGTCAACGCCCTCTTCCTTCTTGAACTCGCCGATCAGCCAGTCCACCAGGCGCTGGTCGATGTTGTCGCCGCCAAGGTGGGTATCGCCGTTGGTCGATTTCACTTCGACCACGCCTTCGCCGACTTCGAGAATCGAAATGTCGAACGTGCCGCCGCCGAAATCATAGACCGCGATCCGCTCTTCCTTCTTCTTGTCCAGCCCGTAAGCCAGCGCGGCAGCCGTCGGCTCGTTGATGATGCGCAGAACTTCAAGGCCGGCGATCTGGCCTGCGTCCTTGGTGGCCTGGCGCTGGGCGTCGTTAAAATATGCCGGCACGGTGATGACGGCCTTGGTCACCGTCTCGCCCAGGTAGGCCTCGGCCGCTTCCTTCAGCTTGCCGAGGATCATCGCCGAGATCTCGGGCGGGGCGATCTTTGTGCCGTTGTTGTCGACGCGGGCATCGCCGGCATCGCCGCGGACGATGTGATAAGGAACCAGCTTGGTCTCTTCCGAGACTTCGTCGAACCGGCGGCCCATGAAGCGCTTCGCCGAGTAGATGGTATGCTCGGGGTTGGTGACGGCCTGGCGCTTGGCAACCTGACCCACCAGGCGGTCGCCCGACTTCGCGAAGCCGACAACCGAAGGCGTGGTCCGGCCTCCCTCCTGGTTGGGGATGACAACTGGCTGGCCCCCCTCCATGACGGCCACGACAGAATTCGTGGTCCCAAGGTCGATACCGATGATCTTGCTCATTTTCGACAGCTTCCTTTTCTTCGTTCCAGAGATTGCGGCGTCGCAGCATTCATGCTGCAAAAGATGCGCCTGCTCTTAGTATTAAATATTAGCCTGATCCTGTCAACTATCCTCATGCAACGCCTGCTTCCCATCCTCTTCCTGGTCCTCCAAGCTGTTCAAGCGCAAGAACTTATCGTCGCCGCGGCAGCCGATCTGGCACCTTTGGAAAAGAAGCTCACGGAGGCGTTCCTTAGGGACACTCGCCTCCGGGTCCGGTTCAGCCTCGGATCGAGTGGCATGCTGGCCCGCCAGATCGCCAACGGCGCGCCGTTCGACGCGTATCTGTCTGCAAATGAAGGGTTTGTCCAGGAATTGACGGCCACTGGCCACCTGGACCCGGCGACGGTGAGGAACTACGCCACGGGCCGGCTCGGAATCTGGTCTGCCAATGGCAAGGTAAAGACGATAAAGGACTTATACGCCCTCAGGTCGCTCGCCATAGCCAACCCGAAACACGCCCCTTACGGCATGGCCGCCGAGCAGTTTCTCCGCTCCCATGGTTCGTTTGGTCAAATTGAATCAAGGCTCGTCCTGGCCGAGAACGTCCGCCAAGCCTATGAATTTGCTCGGACTGGCAACGCCGACGCGGTGATCACGTCCTGGACCATGCTCCATGACAAAGGCGGCATCCTTTTGCCCGACTCCGGCCACAAACCGATCCGCCAGAGCGGCGGCGTCGTGAAGGGTTCAAAGAACCAGGCCGCCGCCCGCCGGTTCATTGACTTCCTCACCGGACCCAAGGGCCAGGCGATCCTCCAGGCCGGCGGACTCTTCCCGCCGCGCTGACGAACTCCGCGATACTCCCGCATCCCGTCCTCATCGATACAATCAGATATGTCTGAACTGACGGTTGGATCACTGGCGCCGGACTTCACGGCGCTCACCGATGCGGGCGAGAAGTTGTCGTTGTCGTCGCTCAAGGGCAGGAAGGTGGTCCTTTACTTCTACCCGAAAGCGGGCACGCCGGGCTGTACCACAGAGGCTTGCAGTTTCCGGGAACAGATGCCGCGCATCGAGGCCGTGGACGCCGCCGTCCTTGGCGTCAGCCCGGACCCGGTCAACCGGGTGGCGAAGTTCAAGCAGAAGTTCAATCTGCCGTTCACCCTGCTGGCGGATGAAGACCACTCCGTGGCCGAGCAGTACGGCGTCTGGGTGGAGAAGTCCAACTACGGCAAGACCTACATGGGCGTTGAGCGGACGACATTCGTCATCGCGCCGGATGGCAGCATCGCGTCCATCTTCCGCAAGGTGAAGGTGAACGGCCACACTGAGGATGTGCTGGCCGCACTCCACAAGATCAGTTGATCGCCTGGGTGTTCTTCTTCAGGAACGCCAGGCCTTCGGTAGCCAGCGCCTCGGGCGAGGCAGCCACGTCGCGCCAGATGCAGGCCGCGGCGGCGATCTCGGGGATGTTCGAGCCGAAGCTCTCGATCACCATCCAGCCGTCAAAGCCGGTCTCTTTGGCCGCCGCGAAGACGTCCGCCCAGCCGACGTTGCCCGTGCCCGGCGCGCCGCGGTCGTTCTCGCAGGCGTGAATATGCTTCACGCGGGAGCCTAGCGAGCGCAGGGCGTCGCCGCCGTTTTTCTCTTCGATGTTGGCGTGGAACGTGTCGAACAGGATGCCGTGCCACGGGCTGCCGACCTCGTCGCACAGTTTCACCGCTTCGGCGGCGGTGTTCAGAAAGTACGTCTCGAAACGGTTCAGCGGCTCATTGGCCAGGGCGACCTTGCATGCCTCGAAGTGCGACGCCAGGGCGCGCAGTTCTTCCACGGCCCGCTTCCATTCGTCTTCGTTCTTGCGGCGGCCGACCAGCAGGCCGACGGGCGCGCAGTAGGGTCCGACGAAGACCGGCGAGCCGATCTCGGCGGCGGTCTCGACGCCCTGGCGGATGAAATCCGACGCCCGGCGGCGGACCGAGGCGTCCTCGCTGATCAGGCTCAGGTCGCCGGTCAGCGCCGAGCAGAAGGTGCATTCCAAACCGGCGTCGCGGACCTTCTGGCCGATCGCCCTGGCAGGGAAGCCGTCAAACGAGAAGCGCGCGATCTCGATGCCGTCAAAGCCCCATTGCTTGACCTTGTCGAGCAACGGGAGGTGGGATTCGTCGAATCCGGCGGTGAACAGGAGTGTATTGAGTCCGAGTTTCATTGCTGGTGTGCCGTTTCCGGACCGGGCCGGCCGCGTCGACGCAGCCAACTCCGCTCCGTCCAAACCATGCGACTGTTCTACTTCATATGCTCTCCCGGCGCAACCACGCAACTCAAGATGTCGTTGGCCGGACGCTTACCTTGAAACGGCTCGTGCGCCTCTCCGATGAGAGACGCTCAAACTCGCCTCCCGGCTCGACGAGCCGCGCCACGATTTGCATATGCACTCAAAATCATATGCTTTGCACTCCGTACCATTGTTGAGCGCCGGCCCTCCGGAGGCCGCTCCCGCCATTTTCTGTTACCCTACTGTCGGCACCCATGAAACTCCGGCGCAAGCTCGAACAAAGGCAACTCGAATGGGCTCAGGACCGCGGCATGGAAACCCGCCGCGACGAAAAGACGGGCGAGGCTCTGCTCCAGGTCGTCAGCCTGAACGACAACTTCCGCGTCCCGCTACCCGACGAGGCGCGAACGCAACTGATGCGCGGCTCGGGCGGCGAACTCAATCCGCCCGATTGCGCCACCGGCCATGTCTACTCGCTCGCATCGTCCATGGCGTTGTGCCTGAACTTCATGGAGGCCTGGCGTGGCAGCGGTGCAGAATCGCTGGCCCAGGCGCTCGGCTTCGACGAGGAGCGGCGGTTGCGCGCCTGGTATGACGTCCGCGTTCCGCTGTCGCCTAAACGCACGGAAGCGCCTTCGATGGACACCATGCTCGTTGACGACAAAGGCGAAGGCTTCATGTACGGCATCGAGTCAAAGTTCTGCGAGCCCTACGATCTCAAACCGCGTCCGCCGCTCACCCGCGCCTATGCCGACCGCAAGGATCTGCTTGACGGCTGGCCGCGTCTGATGCGTATCGCGCGGTCGCTGGATGGCCATAACGAATCCGCGCCGCGCCGCATCCACGCCGCGCAGATGATCCGCCAGTTGATGGTGATGCGCAAGAACTTCGGCCGGTCCAATTTCGCCCTCGTCCATCTCTGGTACGACGTCGAGGACCGCGACGCCCGCGCCTATCAGGCCGAACTCGAGGACTTCGCGCTCAAGGCCCGCCAGGACGGCGTCGCTTTTCTTGCCATGAGTTGGCAGCAGATCTTCAAGCTCACCGCGGGACTCTCCGTGCCGGAAGGCTGGCGCGAGTACATGGTATCGCGCTACAGTCTGTCGAAGGTCAGCCGGGCCGAGTAGCGTTGCCTCCACGCCCTGATTCAAGTAGTATTCTTCACGAGGCCCGGTCCCGTGAGACGTCGAGATCTGTGCGCGGCGGGCGTTGCAGGCCCGGTGGTCCTGAGCGCTGAGGGCGAATCGAGAGTGCAACCCGAATCTCCCGCATGTCTGAAGTTCAGGGTCCACCAGGGGACCTTCGCCGTCTGCCGTCTCGACGCGGCCTTGCCTGTCCCTGCGTGGTTACCGCGGGACGGGTGGTCGACCATCACCCGCACGCCGGCGGAGTTGTCGATCGTCTGCGAGCAATCGGCCGTCCCGGACGGGATCAGCAAACAAGGTGGCTGGCGCCGGATCGAACTGGCCGGGCCTTTCGGCTTCTCGTTAACCGGCATCCTCGCCAGCATTCTCAATCCGCTGGCCGCCGCCGGCGTCCCCATCTTCGCCATCTCCACGTTCGACACCGATTGGATCCTCATCCCGGGCGAACATCTGGAGAAAGCCAAGCGGGCGCTCGCCGCGGCGGGGCATAATGAGATTTGATCCCCCAGGCAAAGCAGTGGCTGAGCGAGGCGCGGCGCATCGCCGTGCTGACCGGTTCGGGCATCTCGGCCGAAAGCGGCGTGCCCACGTTCCGCGGCCCTGACGGCCTTTGGAGGACGCATAAGCCAGAGGATCTGGCCACGCCGGCAGCCTTTGCCCGCGACCCGAAACTGGTGTGGGAATGGTACGACTGGCGGCGCTCGATCATCTCCAAAGTGGAGCCCAACCCTGGCCACTTCGCCCTGGCGGCGCTCGAAGATCGAAGCCCGGATTTTGAACTCGTCACGCAAAACGTGGACGGGCTGCACGAACGCGCGGGCAGCCGCCGCGTCCACCGTGTTCACGGCAGCATCTGGCGCGTGCGCTGCACGGAATGCGGAGCGGAAAACAATGATGACCGCGTGCCTTTGCCACAGATCCCGCCGCGTTGCGGCTGCGGTGCGCTGGTGAGGCCGGGCGTGGTCTGGTTCGGCGAACCACTGCCAGGGAAGGCGTGGATGGAGGCCGAGCGCGCGGCCGCGGCCTGCGACCTTCTCATCGTCGCCGGCGCCAGCGCCCGGGTTTATCCCGCCGCATCGCTCATCCCCCTGGCGGCGCGCGCCGGCGCCCGGATCATCGAAATCAACCTGGAAGAGACCCCGCTGAGCGGCGTGGCCGGCCTCGCGCTCAGGGGCAAGGCGGGCGAGATCCTGCCCCAACTTATCTCATGAAAATCGCATACTTCGACGCATTTTCCGGCATCGCCGGTGATATGACCGTGGCCGCGCTCATCGACGCGGGCGCCGACGCCGAGGCTCTCATCCGCGGACTCGATTCGCTCGGGACCGGGGCGCGTTTCAAGGTCGAGCGAGTCAAAATGAAGGGCATCCTGTCCACCCGTTTCACGGTGGAGCATGAGGACCAGAAGAAGCACCGCCACCTGCCTCACATCGTCAAGATGATCGAGGCGGCCGTCCTGCCCGAGCGCGCCAGGCGCGACGCCATCCGGGTCTTCGAAGTCTTGGGCGAGGCCGAAGCCGCCGTGCATGGGGTACCGATTGAGAAGGTCCACTTCCATGAGGTCGGCGCGGTGGACTCGATCTGCGACATCGTCGGCGCCTGCCTCGGGCTTTGCCTGCTGGGCATCGACGCCGTCTACTGCTCGCCTGTCAATACCGGCTCCGGGACCGTGGTGGCCGACCATGGCGTGATGCCCGTGCCCACGCCGGCCACGGCGCTTCTGCTCAAGGGCAAACCGGTCTATGCCAGCGGCCCTGAAACCGAGTTGACGACCCCAACCGGCGCCGCGCTCATGGCCGCCCTCGCCAAGGGTTTCGGTCCCATGCCCGCGTTGTCGATTCAATCCACCGGCTTCGGCGCGGGCGCCAAGGAATTCCCCGGCCAGGCCAACGTCGTCCGCCTCATCGTCGGTGAAGCTTCCGGCGCTGCCGAGACCGTCGAGGTATCGGTGATTGAAGCCAACATCGACGATTCGACGCCCGAGGTCCTCGGCTATGCGATGGAACGCCTGCTGGCCGCCGGCGCGCTGGACGTTACGCTGCAGCCTGTCTATATGAAGAAGCAGCGTCCGGGCACGCTGGTGCAGGTGATCGCAAAGCCGGAGGACCGCAACACGATGTGCCGGATCCTGATGAGCGAAACATCGACGCTCGGTGTTCGTTATACACAGGCCCAGCGCATGGTGGCCGCGCGCGAATGGGTGGAAGTGGAGACCGGGCACGGGCGGGTGCGGGTCAAGGCGGGCGGGGGTTCGGCCGCGCCGGAGTTTGAGGATTGCCGCGCGCTCGCCTCAGAGACGGGCCTGCCATTGAAACAGATTATGTCGGCCGCGCTGGCGGCCTATGAGAGAGACCGTTCATGAGCAAGAAGTTCTACCTGACAACGCCGATCTACTACGTGAATTCCGCGCCGCACCTCGGCACAGCCTACTCGACCTTGGTGGCCGATTCCATCCGCCGCTACCGCGCGATGACCGGCTACGACGCACTTCTGGTGACGGGCTCGGACGAGCACGGCCAGAATGTCGAGCGCGCCGCGAAGAAGGTGGGCATCGCGCCGATCGACTTTGCCGGCCGCGTCGCCGATGAGTTTCAGACTCAGTGGAACAAGTTCAACATCGACTACCGCTTCATCCGTACGTCGAGCGAACAGCACCGCCACGTGGTGCAGGAGCTGTTCCGCCGCTGCATCGAGAACGGCTCCATCTACAAGGGCTCCTACACCGGCCAGTACTGTTTCAGTTGCGAACTCTACGTGAACGACGCCGGCGAGGGCGACCCCTGCCCGGATTGCCAGCGCGCCACCGAACCGGTGACCGAGGAGAACTATTTCTTCAAGCTCTCCGCCTTCCAGGACCGCCTGCTCGAACACTACGCGAAGCATCCGGAGTTCGTGGTGCCTGAAACGCGGTTGAACGAAATTGTTTCGTTCGTCAAGGGCGGGTTGAACGACCTCTCCATCACGCGCACGTCGATCAAATGGGGCATCCCGGTGCCGGTGGAGGGCAACCACGTTTTCTACGTCTGGTTCGACGCGCTCACCAGTTACATGAGCGCCGTCGAGGGCTCGCACTACTGGCCCGCCGACGTCCACCTGATCGGCAAGGACATCCTGCGTTTCCACGCCATCTACTGGCCGGCGTTCCTGATGGCCGGCGGCTATGAACTGCCGAAGCAGATCATGGCCCACGGCTGGATTCTGAAAGACAACGCGAAGATGTCGAAGTCGCGCGGCAATGTCGTGAGGCCGGAACCGCTGCGCCAGGTGGTCGGCGCCGACACGATGCGCTATTTCCTGATGCGCGAGATCCCCTTCGGTCAGGACGGCAGCTTCAGCTACGACGCCCTTGTCGCGCGCGCGAATTCCGATCTGGCCAACGGCCTCGGCAACCTCGCCTCACGAACGCTGACCATGATCCGGCAGTACCGCGGCGGTCTTATCCCGCAGTCGCAAGGCATTGCGGAGATTGCCGAAGAGGCCCGCCAGACCATCGGCGGCTACCGCGACCAGTTTGAGAAGTATCAGTTTCATCGCGCACTGGAACAGCTCTGGGCATTGATCGGCACGGTGGACCGCGCCATTGTTCAGTACCAGCCGTGGGTGCTGGCGAAGAAACAGGACGACGAATCGCAGTCGAAGCTCGACGCCATTCTCTACACCGCGGCCGAAGTGGTCCGTCTGGCTGCGGCACTGCTTGCGCCCGTGATGCCGGATGCGTCGTCCAAGCTGTGGAGGATGCTCGGCATGGCCGGCGAGGTGGGCGCCGCGCGGCTGGATTCGCTTGAGTGGGGCCAACTGCCGGCGGGGCAGGCCATCGGCGGGGTGGAAGCCGTCTTCCCGCGGATTGACGCGGCGAAAGCCGTGGAAAGGATGCACGAATTGGACGAACAGGAGGTGGCCCGGCTCGACGCCCTGATGGGCAAGACCACGCCGCCGGCCGGAGAGCCCGCCCCGGTTGCCGAAGAATGGAAGGCCCCCGAGGGCGTGCCGCCGCTGGCTCCGGCGATCACGTTCGACGACTTCATCAAGGTCGATCTGCGAGTAGCACTGGTGCTTGCCGCCGAGCGCGTCGAAGGCGCCGACAAACTGCTGAAACTCACCATCGACGCGGCGGAGAAAGAGCCCCGCACGCTCGTCGCCGGCATCGCCAAGTCGTATGCGCCCGAGCAACTGGTCGGCCGCAAGGTGGTCATCGTGGCGAATCTGCAGCCCCGCAAGCTGCGCGGCATCGAGAGTAATGGGATGATTGTCGCGGCGTCGCTCGAAAACGGGCCCGCGGTGCTGGCCGGTTTCCTTGAGGACATCCCTGTCGGCGCCCGGCTGAAGTAGTCCCGCCACCTTGAAATGGAGCTGATCGACACACATTGCCATCTCGATGGCAAGAGCTTCGTCCACGACCTCGGCCCGGTGATCGGCCGCGCGCTGGCCGCCGGCGTCACCACCATGGTTGCGATTGGCTCTGGAGACGGCCCGCCTGATCTCTCAGCCGGCATCCGGCTCGCCGAGGCCTATCCGTTCATCTATGCAACCGTAGGCGTCCATCCGCACGAGGCATCAAAGGCGGATGATTCCACCTGGCCCGAACTTCGTGCGCTCGCCTCTCACCCGAAGGTGGTCGCAATCGGCGAGATCGGCCTGGACTCCCACTACAACTTCTCGCCACCCGATGTTCAGCGGGAGGTGTTCGTCCGGCAACTGGAGATCGCCCGCGATTCGGCGCTACCCATCGTCATCCACACGCGCGAGGCCTGGGACGGCACCTTCTCCATCCTCGAATCGCACTGGCCGGCCAACGGACCCGGCGGCATCATGCACTGCTTTTCCGGCGGTCCGGCCGAGGCCGAGCGTTCGCTCGCGATGGGTTTCCACATCAGCTTCAGCGGCATCGTGACGTACCCGAAGGCCGTTGAAGTGCATGAGGCGGCCAGGATCGTGCCGCTGGACCGCATCCTGATCGAGACCGACTCGCCATACCTCGCTCCGGTCCCCTACCGCGGAAAACGCAACGAACCCGCCTTTATCGTCGAGACGGCGCGCCGCCTCGCCGAGCTTCGCGGAGAAGAATTTGAAACCTTCGCCTTTGCGGCGTCGGCAAATTGGAGGCGGCTGTGTTTGCCAGAGACGAAAGCCAAAGGGTAAACTGGGCTCAGCCGATGGCTTCAGGCAAACTGGGCCAAGCCCTGACAGCACGCGAAATCTTCAGCCTCGTCTCGACGGATCTTGAAAAGGTTGAGGCGGAGCTGCGCCTGCAGACCTCGGGCAGCGCCGACGCGGTTGGACAGATTGCGCATTACCTCCAGGGCAATGGCGGCAAGCGGCTGAGACCCATTCTTCTGCTGGTCACCTGCCGGCTCTTTCAGGCGCCCTCGCCAGACGCCATCCGCCTGGCCGCCGTGGTTGAGCTCATCCACACAGCCACGCTCGTCCACGACGACGTGATCGACGAGGCGCGCACGCGCCGCGGCAAACCGTCCGCCAATGTTGTCTGGGGCAATCATACTTCGGTGCTCGCGGGCGACTGGCTCTACATGCAGGCCTTTCAGATCGCGCTGCGACAGCGCAGCTTCGAGATCCTCGACCTGCTCATCACGCTCACCCAGCAAATGGTGGACGGCGAACTGCTCCAACTCGAACGCATCGGCCGCATCGATATCAGCGAGCCCGACTCCATGGAGTTGATCGACCGTAAGACCGCCAGCCTCTTTTCCGCCTGCACCAAGTTGGGCGGCCTCGCCGGCGGCGCCACGTCGCGCGACGTCGATCTGCTTGCCGACTTCGGCTGGAACCTCGGCATGGCGTTCCAGTTGATCGACGACATCCTGGACTTCACCAGCCGCGAATCGGTTCTCGGAAAGCCTGTCGGCAACGACCTGCGTGAAGGCAAAGTCACGCTGCCGCTCATCTACGCCCTCGATCAGGCCACCGCCGATGAACGAGCCGCGATCCAAACCGTGCTCGACGATGCGGCCTACACGCGCGTCCCGTTTTCTCAAATCCTACGCATGGTGGAGAACTACGGCGGCATCGAGCGCACCCGCCTGCGGGCGCGGCAGTTCACATCCAAGGCCACCGAATTGCTCGCCGCCTTCCCTGACTCCCCCTCGCGGCGCGCCCTTCAGGCCGCCACAGGACTCGTCGCCGACCGCGACCGCTAGTCCAGCGGCCCGTGGTTGAAGTCGCGTGCGGCCGCGCAGCCAGATCACCTGCCGCGAGAGCGAGGCGGGAGGAGGAAGCCGATGCCATTCATCCACCACGACGGCCAACGAAGCTATCGCGGCAAGTGGTTGCTGTCCAAAGGGCTGCGGCGGCGCCGGGCGATCTGCTTCACAGCGGCTCCTCTCCGATGGAGGGCATCGCTTACGTCGCCGCCGCTCGAATCCCGGCCCGGCGGCGCGCGCAACGCGGACAAGCGGGACTTCTACCGCGGGCTGCCAGGGTACCCGGACGGCTACTGGGAGACAGGCTCGGGCTTTCTTGTTCAGGCCGACCGGCTACGGCTATGGCGGCTCCTGGAGCGTCGCCGGCGGTGAGATCCCCGAACCGGGCGCCTTCATCCTGCTTGCGGCCGGCCTCGCGGCGATTGGCTTGACCCGCCGATTGAGCCATTGATGCGCCCCGGCGAGAGCGCCCTGCCGATCGAACAGGGCGGCCGGATTGCCGCCCCACCGCCGGTGTGCATCCGCCGGCTTTGTTGAGAGCGCTTCGCTCAAGCCCTGGCTGTTTGTTCATCGCCGGTCCACCCCGTCCTGTCTCGCGGCGTCCATGTCTACCGGCCTGCGAATGCGTGTATATTCAGGACAGATCCTGCGCACGGCGCGGAAGGGAGCACGGCATGGAACTCAACCGCAGGCATTTGCTGAAGTCGATGATGGCCGCGGCGCCGGTCATCGGAGCCGCCCGGACGGAAGCGAAGAACCTCGGCATCCCAGGGCCGTTTCCCGGACGAGTCATCGCCGTCAACCATGCGGGCTGCGCCGTTTCCGGCAGGCACCAGCCCGAACCGGTCCGCGATATGGTCGCCCGGGGCATGATGGAACTCTCGGGCGCGCCGTCGGCGACCGACGCCTGGCGGTTCTTTTTCGAGCCGGGCGACGTTGTCGGCATCAAGGTGAATCCCGTCGGGCAGCCGTTTCTCATCTCTTCGCCGATGGTGATGCACGCCATCATCGCGGGGCTGGAATCGGCCGGCGTGAAGCGAGCCGACATGTTCGCCTTCGACCGTTACCGCGCCGAATTCCTTTCCGGCGGTTTCGACAAATGGCTGCCCGATGGCGTGCGCTGGGAAGCCGCCACGACGCGTTCGGTCGATGGACTCCAACTCGACATGGAGGGCTACGACCAGGACGTCTACATGGAGATGGCCCTGCTCGCCCGCCGCGCCGATCCAACGAATCCCCACCACCGGCGAAGCTATGTCGCCAAGTTCCTCACGCAGCGGGTGAACAAGGTCCTCACCCTGGGCGTGGTCAAACACCACCAGTCCGCCGGCGCCACCATCGCGCTGAAGAACCTTTCTCACGGCTTCGTGAACAACGTGGCGCGAAGCCACGTGAGTTCATCCAACAACGCCTGCGGCATGTTCATCCCCACCGTCGTTGATCTGCCGGTGTTCCGCAAGAAGATTGTCCTGCACATCATCGACGGCGTCATGGCCGCCTACCATGGCGGTCCGGCGCGCAAGGTCGGGCGCTATCTTTGGGAGCACAAGACGATGTACTTCGCCACCGATCCGGTGGCCGTCGATACCGTCGGACTCTCGGTGATCGACATCAAACGCGGCCAGATGGGCATGGAAACCATCGCCGACGCCAAGCCCGACCAGGACTCGCTCTTCGTCCGCATGCAGCCCGAGTTCATCGAGATCTCCGGCCTGCTCGGCCTCGGCGTCAGCGACGAATCCAAAATTGACCTTCGTAAAATCAACCTCGCCTGAGCCGTCTGTTAACTTAGTCTCATGAAGCGACTCCTCTGGCCGCTCCTGCTGCTCTGCGCCCTATTGCCGGCGCAGCAGCTTCAGGTGAGCGAGCACACCCTCTCAAACGGGATGAAAGTCCTCATCCATCCCGACCGCGACGTCCCCAACGTCGCCCTCTATTTCTTCTATAAGATCGGTTCCCGGAACGAGCGCCCAGGGACCACCGGCATCAGCCACTACTTCGAACACATGATGTTTAACGGCGCTAAAAAGTATGGTCCCAAGCAATTCGACATTCAGATGGAAAAGGCCGGCGGCTCGAACAACGCCTACACAAGCCGCGACATCACCGCCTACACCGACTGGTTCCCCAAGTCCGCCCTCGAACTGATGTTCGACATGGAGGCCGACCGCATCCGCGATCTCGCCTTCGATCCCAAGATCGTCGAGAGCGAGCGCGGCGTCGTCTATTCCGAGCGCCGCATGAGTGTCGACAACAATCCCTTCGGTGCGCTCTACGAACAGGTGAACGCGGCAGCCTTCACCGCCCATCCTTACGGCTGGCCCGTCCTCGGCTGGGCCTCCGACATCGAAGCCTGGACCATGGACGACCTCAAGGCCCACTTCAAAATGGGCTACGCGCCAAACAACTGCATCATGGTGGTGACCGGCGATGTCACCGAATCTGAAATCCTTGCCCTGGCGAAGAAGTACATCGAACCGATCCCTTCACAGCCTCCGCCTCCGGCCATCCGCACCAAGGAACCCCC
This sequence comes from Candidatus Solibacter sp., assembly GCA_013822245.1. Lineage (GTDB taxonomy): Bacteria > Acidobacteriota > Terriglobia > Bryobacterales > Bryobacteraceae > PNKE01. The sequence goes on along the minus strand of PNKE01000059.1, from coordinate 105,619 downwards.
GCAACTCGGCGAGCGCCGCATCACAGTCAAACGGCCCGCCGCCCTGCCTCTGCTGCTGATCTCCTATCACGTTCCCGAAACCCGCCACGCCGATGGCCCGGCCCTTGAACTGCTCGAAGCCGTCCTGTCCAGCGGACGCAGTTCGCGCCTCTATTCGCGGATGGTGGATCGGGACCAGCTTGTGCTGGGCATCAACGCCGGCGCCCAGCTTTCGCTCGATCCGGGCCAGTTCCTGTTCAGCATGCAGGTCCGCTCCGGAGTCGACCCGCTCAAGGCGGAGTCCGCGCTCTATGACGAACTCTCGAAGCTCGCCGCCGCGCCTATCGCGGCCGCTGAACTCGAAAAGGCCAAGACCCAGAAGCTGGCCGACTTCTACCGGTCGCTCAAAACCATCGCAGGCAAGGCCAATCTCATCGGCCAGTACGAAGTCTTTTTCGGCGACCATAAGAAACTCTCCACCGTCGCCGCCGAACTTGAAAAGGTCACGGCCGCCGACATCCAGCGCGTCGCCGGCCAGTACTTCAAGGAAACCAACCGCACCGTCGGCACTCTGATCCCCGCCAAAGGAGGCGCACTGTGATCGCCCGCACCCTCTTGCTCGCCTGCGCCTGCGGCACGCTGCTGGCGCAGTCGCCGGCCGTCAAACTGCCGCCGTTCACGAAGAAGACGCTTCTCAACGGCGCCACGCTCATCGTGATCGAGAAGCCCGATGTCCCGCTGGTCACGCTCCGCGCCATCTTCCGCGGCGGCGGCGAAGCCGTCCCGCCAGCCCAGGCCGGACTCGCCCCGATCACCGCTGAACTGCTGCGCCGCGGCACTGCCTCGATGACGGCCGATGAGATCAGCGGGAAGCTCGACTCGCTCGGCGCCAACCTCTCGGCCTCCGCCGGCCCCGGCGCCACCTTCATCTCCATGGAGTACATGAAGCGCAATCAGGATCCGTCGCTCGCCCTGTTCGAGGAAATCCTCCTGAAGCCCTCGTTCCCCGAAGCCGAGTTCACCAAGACCCGCGCCCAGGCCGTCGACCGCGCCAAGTCCGCCAAGGACAATCCGGGCCAGGCCATCAACCTCTACTGGCGGCCCTTCTTCTTCCCCGCCGGCCACCCGTATCATGCCCCGCTTTCAGGCGACGAACTCACGCTGGCGTCGCTCACCCGCGAACAGGTGCTCGCCTATCACAAAGCCGCCTTCACGGGACGTAATCTGATCCTGATCGCCTCGGGCGATCTTGCCGCATCCACGCTCGGCCCGCGCCTGGAAAAGCTCGCTTCGGCGCTACCCTCGGGCGTCGCCCACAAGCCGCCGCAGGCGCCGCCGGTGAAGTTGTCATCTCCGCGGCTGCTGTTGATCGACAAGCCCGACGCCACCCAGACCTATTTCATGATCGGCTGGCCGGGCCTTGCGCGCACCGATCCGGACCGCACCGCCGTCCAGGTGGTCAATACGCTGTTCGGCGGCCGCTTCACATCGATGCTCAACGACGAACTCCGCGTCAATTCGGGGCTTACCTACGGCGCCCGGTCGCGCTTCGACGAGGACCGCCTGCCCGGCTCGGTCGCCATCTCCACTTACACCAAAGTGGAAGCCACCGTTCAGGCCATCGACATCGCACTCGGCCTGCTCGCCAGGCTGCGCGGCCAGGGCCTCTCGGCCGAACAGTTGACCTCGGCCCGCAACTACATCAAGGGCCGCTTCCCCACCGAGGAACTCGAGACCGCCGACCAGCTTGCCGGCGTTCTCGGCGAACTCGAACTGTTCGGGCTGAACAAGGGCGAGATCGACGACTACTTCTCGCGCATCGACGCGCTGACGCTCGACCAGGTGAACGCCGCGGCGCGCAAGTGGTACCGCGGCGACAATCTGCAGTTCCTGCTGATCGGCCCGGCGGCCAAGATTCAGGAGCAGGTGAAGAAGTACGCGCCGCGGTTGAAGGTCCAGCCCATCACCGAGCCGGGCCTGAAGACGCCCGCTTTCGACTGACCGGCGGGGCGGGGAAACCGCGTTCCTGAAGGCCCGGATGGCCCGCAGTCCGGGCTTTTGCCGTCTCCCCCTGCGTCTGGTATTTGTTGACAGCATCTCGCCATAGTCGATATATTCTGACCTGAAATCGAACAGCAGGCTAACTACAATGATGCCGCCCGCCACGCAGCCGGTCACCGGCCTGCACGCTGACCTCCCTGCCCGGCCCGTTGAGCCGCCGGAGCGCGATTTCACGCCCTGCCGTATATCGAGATCATCCGCCCTCCCGCTCTCCGGAGTCAGACCATGAACCCTTTCGCACTGATGCTGGCCGCCGCCCCCGAACGGCTGATCGTCCTCAGCCCCATTGACCTGGCCATCATCGCCATCTATTTCGTCGCCGTCCTCATGATCGGCTTCTACCTCAAGGAACGCGCCTCCACCGGCGAGGACTTCTTCCTCGCGGGCCGCGAAATGACGGCCTGGGTCGCCGGCCTCGCCTTCCTTTCCGCCAATCTCGGATCGCTCGAACTGATGGGCTGGGCCGCCGCCTCCTACCAGTACGGCATCCTGGCCACGCACTGGTATTGGATCGGGGCCATCCCCGCCATGCTCTTCCTGGGCGTCGTGATGATGCCCTTCTACTACATCTCGAAGACCCACTCCGTCCCCGGCTACCTGCAATTGCGCTTCGGCGAGGGCGCCCGCGGATTGTCGGCCGTCACCTTCGCCTTCATGACCGTCCTGATGTCGGGCATCAACATGTACTCGATGGCGCTGGTGATGAAGGTTGTTCTCGGCTGGGACATCAACTTCTCCATTTGGGTATCGTCGATCACCGTCGCCGTCTATGTCGCCCTCGGCGGACTTCGCTCGGCCATCTTCAACGAGGTTCTGCAATTCGTCCTCATCTGGCTCGGCGCGATGCTGATCCCCATCCTCGGCCTCATCGAAGCCGGCGGCTGGACCAATCTTCAAGCAAAGATCGCGTCAAACTGGGCCGGCCAGGACTTCACCAGCCTGTGGAGCACGCTCGGCACGTTCGAGGGCAATCCGATGGGCATCCACTGGACCGGCATCGTGCTGGGCCTGGGCTGGGTGATTTCGTTCGGTTACTGGACAACCGACTTCCTCGTCGTCCAGCGCGTTCTCGCCGCCAAGGACCTGCGGGCCGCCAAGATGGCCCCGATCATCGGCGCCTGGTTCAAGATGCTGGTGCCGTTCATCGTCATCCTGCCCGGTCTGCTCGGCCTCGGCCTTCTGGACATCAAACTCACCGGCGAGGCCGAAGCCATCGCCACCGGCGGCCACAGCTACAACGAAGTGCTGCCGCTGATGATGGCGCGGTACCTCGGCCCGGGGCTTCTGGGCCTGGGCATCACCGCGCTGATCGCCGGCTTCATGTCCGGCATGGCAGGCAACGTCAGCGCTTTCGCTACTGTCTGGACCTACGACATCTACCGCGCCTTTATGAAGAAGGATGCCTCCGACTCCCATTACGTCTCGATGGGCCGGTGGTGCACAATCGTCGGCGTGCTGGTGTCGATCGGCACGGCCTATCTGGTGATGCAGTTCCTGTCGATCATGGACTACGTCCAGGCGCTGTTCAGTTTCTTCATCGCGCCGCTGTTCGGCACCGTCCTGCTCGGCATGCTGTGGAAGCGGGCGACGCCGGCGGGCGGGTTCTGGGGATTGCTGGCGGGCACGGTCTCCTCCATCGCCATGTGGGCCTGGGTGAAGGCCGACCCCTCGGTGCTGAGCATCATCGCGCTGTCGCCCAACGCCAAGGACATGGCCGAAAACATGTACCGCGCGCTGTGGTCCTGGACCGTCTGCGTCCTCGTGACTGTGGTGGTCAGCTACATGACGAAACCGAAACCCATCGAGGAACTGAGAGGGCTGGTCTATGGCGCCACCGACATCCCGTCCGAGCACGGCGTGCCGTTGATGTCGAAGCCGGCGTTCTGGGCCTGGGTGGTGGGCGCGGTCTTCGTGGTTCTGAACGTGATCTTCTGGTAGGAGGCTGTGATGACTGGCGAAAACGGACAAATCTCGATCTGGTACTTCATCGGCTGCCTGCTGACGATTTACGGCGTCCTGATCACGGGCTCCGGGATCTATGAACTTTTCTCGCCGCCGGCGCGTCCGGTGGTGCTGGCGGAGTTTCACGCCGCTATCTGGTGGGGCCTGTTGATGCTCGGCGGCGGCCTGACATATATCTATTTCTTCCGTCCCTCGAAGGACAACAAGTAACGAAGGGAGTGCAATCATGAGCGCGACTTCAGTGACATTCGGCATGATCGTCGGCAACCGGGGCTTCTTCCCCGACCACCTTGCCGTCAGCGGCCGCCAGGAGATGATCGCGGCCGTTGAAAAGGCCGGCCACAAAGTCATTGCGCCCGAACCGGGACAGACCCAGCACGGCGCGGTCACCTCGCGCGACGATGCCAAGAAATGCGCCGGACTGTTCCGCGCCAACCGCGACTCCATCGCCGGCGTCATCGTCACCCTGCCCAACTTCGGCGAGGAGAAAGCCATCGTCGAAACCCTTCGCATGGCCGGCCTCAACGTGCCCGTGCTGGTCCAGGCCACGCCCGACTCGGCTGGAAAGATGACCATCGCCGACCGCCGCGACTCGTTCTGCGGCAAAATGTCCTGCTGCAACAACCTCAAGCAGTACGGCATCCCGTACTCGCTCACCACGCTGCATACCGAGGCGCCCGGCTCGCCGCACTTCGCCGCCGATCTGGACCGCTTCGCCGCCGTCTGCCGCGTCGTCAAAGGTCTGCGTAGCCTCCGCGTCGGCGCCATCGGCGCGCGGCCCCAGGCGTTCAACACCGTCCGCTATAGCGAGAAGATGCTCGAACTCGCCGGCATCGCCGTCGAGCCGATCGACCTGTCCGAGATCTTCGGCCGTATCGAACGCATGAAAGACGACTCGGCCGAAGCCCAGTCGTCACTGGCCTCGATCAAGGGCTACGTCTCCACCGAAGGCGTGCCCGAAGCCTCGCTGATGAAGATGGCCAAGCTCGGCTCGGTCATCTCGGCATGGATGAAGGAGATGGATCTCGACATCTCGGCCGTGCAGTGCTGGACGTCGATGGAAGAGTACTTCGGCGTCGTCCCCTGTACCGTGATGAGCAAGATGTCGAACGAACTGATGTCGAGCGCCTGCGAGGTGGACGTCTGCGGCGTCATCGCCATGCACGCCCTGCAACTGGCCTCCGGCACGCCCTCGGCGCTGCTCGACTGGAACAATAACTATGGCGACGACCCCGACAAGGCCGTCTGCTTCCACTGCTCCAACCTGCCCAAGCATTTCTTCCAGGATGTCCGCATGGACTACCAGGAGATCATCGCCGGCACCGTCGGCAAGCTGAACACCTTCGGCACCTGCGTCGGCCGCGTGAAGCCGGGCGCGATGAGCTATGCCCGCTTCTCGACCGACGACTTCACCGGCAGGATCCGCGGCTATGCCGGCACGGGCGAATTCACTGACGATCCGCTGTCGACGTTCGGCGGCGCGGGCGTTGTCCGCATCCCGAACATGCAGGCCCTGCTGCGCCACATCTGCCAGAACGGCTTCGAACACCACGTCGCGGCAAACTTCTCGGCCACGGCGGGCGAGGCGGTCTGCGAGGCCGCTTCCACCTACCTCGGCTGGGACATGTACTGGCACGGTTAGGTTTTTCCGACGGGCGCGTGGCGCGCTTCCCGCGGCGTGGCCACGCGCCTTTTTCTTGATTCGTCGAAATGGAGGGATGAGATGGCCATCGTAGCCGGTGTGGACTACGGAACGTTGAGCGTCCGAGTTTCGATCGTCGATAACGAACGCGGCCGCCTCGGCTCCGGCGTCGCCGAGTACCCGCTGCACCGCAAGCGCGAGGACCCGGACCACGCCACCCAATCCCACGGCGGCCACATGGCGGCTCTCGTCACGGCCATGGGCAAGGCGCTTGCGGCGGCCGGCGTTCAGGGCTCGGCTGTCGAGGCGCTGGCCATCGATACAACCGGATCGAGCGTCGTGCCCGTGGACGAGAACCTTCAGCCGCTCGATGACTACTATCTCTGGTGCGACCACCGCGCCTGGCGCGAAGCCGCCGAAATCACCGCCAAGGCCCACGAAACGGGCCTGGACGCCATTCAATGGTGCGGCGGGACGTATTCGTCCGAATGGGGTTTCTCGAAACTGCTGCACTGGCTGCGGAACAACCCTGACAAACGCGGCCGCATGGCCACGGCATTGGAACATTGCGACATGGCCGCCGCCACGCTCTGCGGCATCACGAAGGCCGAGGACGCGCCGCGTTCGATCTGCGCGATGGGCCACAAGTGGATGTGGAACGCGTCGCTCGGCGGACTGCCGCCGGAAGAGTTTCTCGTCGCCGTTGATCCACTGCTGGCCGGCGTGCGCGCCAAGCTCCAAGGCCGTTACGAAACTTCGGAAAAGATCGCCGGGCGGCTATCTGCTGACTGGGCGGCGAAGCTTGGCTTGCGTGAAGGCATCCCCGTTCCGGTGGGCGCGTTCGACGCCCATTGGGACGCCATCGGTGCGGGCTGCAAGGAAGGCGACGTGGTCAACGTCGTCGGCACCTCCACCTGCATCATGGCCATCATGCCCGGCGTGTCGCTGATCCAGGGCGTCTGCGGCGTGGTTCCTGGTTCGATTCATCCATCGATGACCGGCGTCGAGGCCGGACTGTCAGCCACGGGCGACATCTTCGACGCCATCGCCAAACGCGCCTGCACGACCGTCGCCGCGCTTTCGGAAGGGCTCGACGATTTCCGCGCCGGCCAGACCGGCCTGCTCCGTCTTACCTGGGACAACGGCGACCGCACCGTCCTGGTCAACCCCGAACTCGGTGGCGTCACCCTCGGCTGGAAACTCACCCACACCGCGCAGGACGAACTGTTCGCCGCCATCGAGGGCACGGCCTTCCATACGCGCGTCATCCTCGAACGCATGGAGCAGGGCGGCGTCCCCATCCGCCAGGTGATCAACGGCGGCGGCATCCCGCGGAAAAACGACGTGCTCAACCGCGTCTACGCCAACGTGCTGAACAAGCCGGTGCTGGTGCCGGAAAGCGATGTCACTTCGCTCGGCTCGGCCATCTTCGCCTTCCTCGCAGCCGGCGCGTTCAAGACGGTGGAAGAAGCGCAGGCCGCGCTCTGCCCCAACTACCGCGTCGTTGAGCCGGACCCGAAGCAGGCCGCCGTCTATGCGCGGTTGTATCCTTTGTATAGGAAGCTCTACTTCGGCCTCGGTCAGAAGGGTTCGGATGCTGCCGCCATCGGCGACATCCTGCCCGCGCTGAGAAACATCGCCGCCGAAGCGCGCTCGTCAGAATGAAATCCGAACAACTTCGCCAACACGTCCTCGACGCCAACCTCGAAATCGTCCGCCGCGGACTCGTCCTCTACACCTGGGGCAACGCCTCGGGCATCGACCGCGCCGAAGGCGTCATCGCCATCAAACCCTCGGGCGTGCCTTATGACAACATGACCGCCGCCGACATCGTCCTGGTGGACCTCGACGGCAGGAGCGTCGACGGCAAGTTGAAACCGTCCTCGGATCTTGACACCCACCTGGTGCTCTACAAGGCGTTTGAATCCATCGGCGGAATCGTCCACACGCATTCGCGCACCGCCACCGCCTGGGCCCAGGCCTGCCGCGAGATCCCGTGCCTCGGCACCACCCACGCCGATTACTTTCACGGTCCCGTGCCCGTCACCCGGCATCTGACTGCCGCCGACATCCACAACGACTACGAAGGCGCTACCGGCCGCGCCATCGTCGAAGCCTTCGACGAGTTGGATCCCGCCGCCATCCCCGGCGTGCTCGTCGCCGGCCACGCTCCCTTCACCTGGGGCAAGACAGCCGCCCAGGCCGCCTATCATTCCGTCGTGCTGGAGGAACTGGCCCGCATCGCCATGCAGACCCTGGCCATCAACCCCCACGCCGCGCCACTGCCCAAGGCGCAACTCGACAAGCATTACTCGCGCAAGCACGGCAGGAACGCCACCTACGGGCAGGGTTAGTTTTCACACCCGCGCGTAGGCCCGCACGTGCGACGCCCGCACGATCGGGTCGGCGATCTCTTTCAACTTCTTCCAATGCAGGCTCGACCCCAGCTTGCTGTCCGACCCGGCGGCCAGATTCGACCCGCCCCAGATCTTCTCGTCCGGCTGGTCCTCGGCCGCCTGAAACGCTTCAATCAGCCTGGGAATGTGGAAGATGTCTTCGTCGTAAGGGGAACCGCGGATGATGCTGTAGGTATAGCGTCCGTTCGGCCGTTCGCAGATCAGGCTGATCAGATTCGTGTGGCCCTGGCTGGCCAGCACCAGCCGCGATAACGGATCGCCCTTCTCGTCGGCGATGACGTAGTTATACGGCGACCGGTACAGGATATCGGGCTCCACCGTGATCGGCGTGATACCCGCCTGCCCGTTCAGCAGCGCCAGCAGCCTGTCGCAGACCTTGCGCACCGTGCCGCGGACAATCGCCTCGTCGCCCATCACCTTGCCCAGCCGCCGCTGGTCGCGATACGGCTCAAACACCCAGGTGAAGTGGTTTCTTACCAGGTCATCCAGATTCACCGGGTACAGCCCGCCGCAGACGTCGATCTTGTTGTTGTACTGGACGATCCAGCGCAGCATCGGCATGCCTTCGGAGCGTTCGAGCATCCAGTGGTATTCGAGCACGAAAGCGGCCAGGCAAACGTCCTGGTCCGCGTTCCAGACAAACACCGGCACCTGCGCGCGCGCCTGCAACCAGCGCTCCATCAACCGGCCCTGCCGGACGGCGATGTAGGCCTGCATGGCCGCGCTCATCGACGCTTCCCGGACAACGCCGGCGTGGTGGTCAAAATTGACGTAGTGGCCGCGGTGCCCTGGGATGTCGTCGAGCACCTCGAGTGCGATTGAGTACTCAGGAGTCTCGCGGGTGAACTCATCCCAGTTTTCAAACCGCTTCTTCGAGACTCGGAGATCGATGTTGGTAAACAGACTGTCCATAGGGTTCAGCGAAACCAGACAGCCCGGCCATACGTTAGCCCCGCCGGAGCGGGGCAGCGTCTGTGCCGGTGGCGAGGCCTACACCCCGCCCGCTGTTTCAGCTTGCGCCTCATGCGATTCCCATTCTTGACTTGCAACGGCCCAGGAGTCAACCTCGCTTCGCGTATGGCCAGACGAAGACCGCCAAGCCGAGAACTTCGGGGGAAGGCCAATTAAGGGTGCGGCAAGCTCGCTTGCACACCGCGGTTGTCTGGAGGCCTCGTTGACAATGTGGAACCTCAAGTGCAAGATGGGGGTATGCAGGCCACTGCGAATCCCGCCTCCTCCGACTATCGGGATATCATAATGGCGCAGCTGTTTTCCGATCTGCAGATCGCACGCTTCAACGAGCTGTATTACCAGAAGAGGGCTCAATGGCACCGCCGCCTTTCAGCTTCGGCCAACGTGATTTCTGCCCTCGCATCGAGTGCGGTTGTTACTGCGCTACTCAGAGACAGTGTTTTCGGCTGGTTCCCTCTGCTTTGGTTAATCCTCGCAATGCTGGCTGCCGTGTGTGCAGCAGTTGTGCCCATTCTCCAACTTGACACGAAGGCTTCGCAGTTGGACAAGGCCGCGTTCGGCCACGCCATCGTGAGGGACAGGATACACAAGCTCCTTCGTGACTTGAAGTTGTCGGAATTGGATGACGTCCATTTGGGCCGGAAGGCCGAGATTGACTCGCTTCGTACCACGCTGGGCGCACTTGATGAACCCCCCCACTCTTCCGTGATCAATTCGTGCTGGGATCAGGTCCTGCATGAATACCCCTCTGACCAGGCGTGGACAGTGGTATGAGTTCTTACCCGGACACATTCAAGGGAGGCCAGGTGCCTCCTAAGCCGGCTCCACCCCCACCGAAACCCCCTCCCCCGCCTCCTCCGCCCGCCCCGAAGCCGTCTCGAACCGCCAAACCCTGATTGCGGGCTTCCTGAAGATTTGTAACCCAGGCCCGGTTGTGGTCCCCGCATGCAGCGGCGCGCTGGTGGGCTGCCGCGCACTATGATGTAGGTGTCATCATGTTGAGACTCGCGAAATACTCCATCGGCGCGGGCGACCGCTTCGCCCACCAGGCCGCCGCGCAACTGGAAGCCTGCATCGAAGCCACGCATGCGGGCATTGAAGTCATCCCGGTCTGGAACAAATCGTTCCGCGAGCATTCCATCGTCGGCAGCCAGCCGCCATCGGCCCGCGAGGCCGCCGTGAAGGCCGTTCAGGACCTCGGCTGGGTCCGGCCCTGGCACACCGACGCCGACCATATCCACCTCGGCAACGTCGATGGCTTCATCGACTGCTCTGACTTCTTCACCATCGACGTCGCCGCGAACATCGGCGGCCCCGTCGACGCATCCGGCACGGCCGCCTTCATCCTCAGCCATCCGGAGTTGCTTCAGCCGGTCGTGATCGCGGGCCTCGACGCTCCCTTCCGCCTCCATCAGTCCGAACTGCTGCGGATCGTCGCCAAGTATCTGCCCGCCGTCCAGGCCGCGGGCCGGATCTACCGCCACATCCTTGAAGCCCGCGCCGGCCGCCCGTTCATCACCGAAGTCTCGATGGACGAAACCGACACCCCGCAGTCGCCCCAGGAACTGCTGGTGATCCTCGCCGCCGTCGCCGGCGAGGAGATCCCTGCTCAGACCATCGCGCCCAAATTCACGGGCCGTTTCAACAAGGGCGTCGATTATGTCGGCGACCCGCTCCAGTTTGAGCGCGAGTTCAACGAAGACATATCCGTGGTCGCCCACGCCGTCCAACAGTACGGCCTGCCTGTGAACCTGAAGCTCAGCGTGCATTCAGGCAGTGACAAGTTCTCCATCTATCCGGCCATCCACCGCGCCCTGCGCCGCCACGACGCCGGCGTCCACCTCAAGACCGCCGGCACCACCTGGCTTGAAGAGTTGATCGGTCTCGCCGAACACGGCGACGACGGCCTGGCCCTGGCCAAGGAGGTCTACGCCGAGGCCTTCGCCCACCGCGAAGACCTTTGCGCGCCTTACGCCTCGGTCGTCGATATCGTCCCATCGAAACTGCCCGGCCCGTCCGTGGTCAACCTCTGGACCGGCGAGCAGTTTGCCGCCGCTCTGCGCCACGACCAGACGAACCCCGCCTACAACCTGCACCTCCGGCAGCTTCTGCATGTCGGCTACAAGGTGGCGGCCCGGATGGGTGCGCGCTATACGGACATGCTCGTCGAAGCGCGCGAATCGGTGTCGCGCAACGTGAAGGCCAATCTCTGGCAGCGCCACATCAAACCCGTCTTTCTTGGCGGTTAGTCATCTGGGCGTGAACGTCCGGCAGCCCCGCCACCCCGGTACCGGTCAAGTCTCTCTGATCTTTTGGCATTACGTCCATCTCCCTGGATTTCGGCCAGGTCGCCAACCCTGTGTCCAGGAAAACCGGGTCCCCTATGGCAACGCCGCCGGGGTCAGCCGGCGATAAACGTGGCGTTCAGCCGCCTTAGCTCTGCAAGATCGAGCCGGCCCGTGTAGATGGCCATGCCGAGAGCCGAGTCGATGCGCAGGGCTTCGAGCGCCCGGACTTCTTCGATCGTGGTGATGCCGCCGGCGGCGGTGATGCCGTGCGTGGTCCCGGCGCGCAACCGGCCGAACCACTCAAGGTCGGTGCCCTGCATCATGCCCTCTTTGTCGACATACGTGCAGAGAAAGCTGCCGCAGTAGGGTTCAAGCTGTGTGAGCACCTGCTCGGCCGCCAGGTCGAGCGATTCGGTCCAACCCTTCACCACGATGCGGCCGCCTTTCGAATCGAGGGCGATGGTCACGCGGTCTCGCCCGGTAGCCGCGGCAATCTCATCGAGCAGCGCGTGGTTCACGCCCTGGCCAGTGAACGCCGATGTCCCCACAATGACGCGGTGTGCGCCGCAACCGAGCAGTGTCCGGGCGCGTTCAACAGTGCGCACGCCGCCGCCCACCCTGCACCGGGCCCGCGATGCCAGCAGTTCGACGATCGCGTTGTTCTCCCCTCGCCCCAGCGCCGCGTCGAGATCGATCACCTGGATCTCGCTGAATCCCTCGAAACGGGCCAGCATCTCCAGCGGCGGCGCGCCCTCCAGCGCCTTCTCCCGGCCCTGGATAAGCTGGACCACCTTGCCGTCCATCAGGTCGATGCAGGGAATAATCAACGCGCTCTCCTCACCGGGATGCCGGCCATTTCAAGATGCTCTTTCAGCTCATCCACCGTATAGGTCCCGTAGTGGAAGATCGACGCCGCCAGCGCCGCGTCGGCTTCGCCCTCGGTCAACACGCGGACGAAATGTTCCGGCCTGCCCGCGCCGCCCGAAGCGATCACGGGGATCTTCGTCGCGCGTGAAATGGCCCGCGTCAATGCACAATCGAAGCCGTCCTGCACGCCATCGGTGTCCATCGAGGTGAGCAGGATCTCACCGGCCCCAAGCGCCTCGCCGCGCGCGGCCCATTCAACGGCGTCGATGCCCTCGTCCACGCGCCCGCCCTTGGTGAAAACGTTCCAGCCGCCGCGGGCATTGTGCTTCGCGTCAATGGCCAGGACCACGGCCTGCGCGCCGAATTCTCTCGAAAGCTCAGTGAGGAGTTCAGGCCGGTGCACCGCCGCCGTGTTCACAGAAACCTTGTCCGCGCCGGCGTGCAGGATTCGCCGGGCGTCTTCCACGCCGCGGATGCCGCCGCCCACGGTCAAAGGAATGAACACCTCCCGCGCCGTGCGGTCCACCACGTCCACCATCGTGTCGCGGCCGTCGCTTGACGCCGTGATGTCGAGAAAAACCAGTTCGTCGGCGCTCTGTTCGTTGTAACGCGCGGCGAGTTCCACTGGATCGCCCGCATCGCGCAGGCCGACGAAGTTGACGCCTTTCACCACGCGGCCGCCGGTGACGTCGAGGCAGGGAATGATACGTTTTGCCAGCATCTCTACAGCTCCACGAAGTTGCGCACAATCTTCAGCCCAAGCGGCCCGGACTTCTCCGGATGAAACTGAACCCCGTATATGTTGTCCTGTTCGATCGCCGCCGTGTAGTCCAGCGTGTAGCTGCAAACCGCCGCCGTGGGCTGGCTTATGGGGCAGTAGTAGCTATGTGCGAAGTACACATAGGGCTTCTTTCCAATCCCGTCCAACAACCGCCCCGGCTTCACCTGGACGATCTCGTTCCAGCCCATGTGCGGCACCCGCGCATCGGCCGAAAACCGTTCAACTCGGCCTTCAAATACTGCGAAGCCAGTCTCGTCAGGCGCCTCGGCGCTCGATTCAAACAGCGCCTGCATGCCGAGGCAGATGCCCAGGAACGGCGTCCCGTCCTTCAGCTTGCCGATGATGGCCGCGCGCAGGTCCAACCCGTCCAGCGCGCCCATCATCTGCCCGTAGTGGCCCACGCCGGGCAGGATCAGCTTCTCGGCAGACCTGACGCCCTCAGCCGATCGAGTGATCTGATACGGCGCGCCAACGGCCCCGAGCGTGTTCTCCACCGAACGCAGATTGCCCGCGCCGTAATCGATGATGGTAATCACAGCAGCCCCTTGGTCGAAGGCAACTGGTCTTTCAACCGCGCGTCCTTCGAGCAGGCGTAGCGCATCGCCCGCGCCCAGCACTTGAAGATCGCTTCCACCTTGTGGTGGTTCGACCGCCCGTACATGATCCTGGCGTGGAGGTTCGCGCCGGCGTGCGTCGTAAAGCCGTGGAAGAAGTCTTCAAGCAACTCCGATTGCAGGTCGCCGACAAGCCGCGTCTTCACCTTGTCGTCGTAAACCAGATAAGGCCGCCCGCCCAGGTCCACCGCCACGACGCCCAGCGTTTCGTCCATCGGCAGCACGAAATAACCGGCGCGGTTGATGCCCGTGCGGTCGCCCAGCGCCTTTGAAAATAGCTGTCCCAGCACGATGCCGGTGTCTTCCACCGTGTGATGCTGGTCCACATCCATGTCGCCCTTGGCGTCGATGGTCAGATCAAATCCGCCATGCTTTGCGAACAGCTCGAGCATGTGGTCGAGGAAGCGCACCTGCGTGGAAATGGTGTATCGGCCTTTGCCCTCGATCTTCAGCGATCCGGAGATCTGCGTCTCCCGGGTGACCCTCTCGACTGTCGCTGACCTCATGGCAGCACTCCTTCCAACTCGTTCACATCTTCAAGAATGGCTATCGCGTTCTCTGCCCGCATGGCGGCCACCAATTCCGCATACCGCGGATTCGACTGCGCCGCGATACCGATGAACGGCACTCCCGCCGCCCGCGAACTGCGCGCATCGTCCACCGTGTCGCCGACGTAGTAAACCTCGCTCGCTCCCGTCCGCTCGCGGATCATGTGCAGCCCGTCGGGCGCGGGCTTGCCGTTCTTTACTTCGTCCGCGGTCAACAGCGGATCGAATCGAATTCCTGATGCATACTTGCGCAGCGTAACGCCGGCCTCGGCCTGGTTCCGCCCGGTGAAAATCGCCAGGCGGAATCGCGCCGCGAGCCTTTCCAAAAGTCCATCCGCCGGAATCCACTGCTCGCGCGCAATCAGCCCGTCGTTGTTCTCGCCGAAGAAGATGCGGCAGAAATGATCGACCACGGTCTGGTATTCAACTTCGACACCATGGTCCCGGCACAGCGTCTGCGACAGCAGCCAGTCGTTGTTGTAGCCGCCGCGGTTCTTGTATCCGTGGATCGTCTCGCGGTCCACCGTCTTGCCGGTGAAGTGCATCACGGTCCGCACGATGCCCTCGATGTAGCTCTCGCTGACCTCGGCCAACACGCCGTCCATGTCAAAAACGAGGACCGGCCTCGTGTCGCCGTTCGCGCTCATTCCCATACCTCGTCGAGAGCCTCGAAGAATCGCTCCACCTGCTCCGGCGTGCCCGCCGTCACCCGCACCGTGCCCGGAATCTCATAGCTCCGGTCGCGGACCAGAACCCCGCGTTCCCTCAATCCGTCACGCACGGCCACCGGCTTCTCTCCGGCGTGGAATAAAACAAAATTGGCCTGGCTCGGGTAGAACCGGATGCCTCGCTCGCGGAACCCTTCGTAGATCAGTTCGCGCGCGGCCAATGCGTTGGCCACGTATTCATTGACATACGCAGGGTCTTCCACCGCGGCCCTCACCGCCAGCGCAGCCAACATGTTCACGCTGTAGGGCGACTGCGCCTTGCGCATGTATTGGACGTTGGCCTCTTGCGAGAACAGGCAGCCGACGCGCATTGCAGCCATCCCGAATGCTTTCGAAAACGTCCTGCTGACAAACAGGTTCGGGTAGGCATCGATCAGATCCAGCGCCGTCACGCCGAAGAACTCGAAGTACGCCTCGTCGACCAGCACCGCCGCTCTGGGCGCCGCCTTCAGCACCGTCTCCACCGCATCGAGTCCGATGGCCGTGCCAGTCGGGTTATTCGGATTCGAAATCAGGATCGCGCGCGTCCGTTCGCTGACCGCACCGGTCAATTCCTCCAGCGGGAACGACAGGTCCGATTCGCGATATGCCAACTCCCGCACCACGGCCCCTGCCACCTCCGAGTAGAAACGGTACATCGCATACGACGGGTGCAATATCAGCACCTCATCGCCGTCGTCGACATACGTGTTCACCAGCACCTGGATCGCCTCGTCTGTTCCATTCGTGATGGCGAACCGCGATTCGTTCTGCCCGAAGTACCGTGCCAGCGCCGCGCGCGTGGCTTCGTACTCCGGATAGATCGTCAACTGTTCCTGCGTCAACTTCTCCACCAGGAACCGCACGACCGCCGGCGAGCAGCCCACCGTGTTTTCATTGAAGTCCAGCCGCAGCTTGCCCGCGCGTCCCGCAGTAGGCGGCGAGTACGGGGCCATTCGCTCAACGGCGGGCCTCGGCTTCAACGGCTCAGCCACGGGTGCGCACCTCCACCGAACGCGCGTGCGCTTCCAGCCCTTCAGCCCGCGCCAGCGTCGTGATCGCACTCTCAAGCCGCTTCAGCGCCGGCAGGCTCAACCGCTGCACCGAAATCGTCTTTACGTAATCGGCCGCCGACAACCCGCCCCGCAGCCGCGCCACGCCCGCCGTCGGCAGGACATGATTCGGGCCCGAAGCGTAGTCGCCCGCCGCCTCGGGGCTCAACGGCCCGAGGAATACGCTGCCCGCGTGACGGACGCGTGCGAGCAGCTTCGCGTCGTGCAGGCTCAGATGCTCCGGCGCGAAACGGTTCGACAATTCCACAGCTTCGTCCAGCGACTCGACGACGATCACCGCGCTGTTACGGCCGATCGCCTTGCGCGCCACGCCCGCCGTCGGCAGCGTCGCCAGTTGCGTCTCGATCTCCGCTGCCACCTCCGCCGCCAGCGTCCTCGACGTCGTCAACAGGATCGCCGACGCGTCGGTGTCATGCTCGGCCTGCGCCAGCATGTCGGCGGCCAGCCATCGCGGATTGCCGTCCGCGGCAATGATCAGGATCTCAGTCGGTCCTGCTACGAAATCGATGCCCGTCTCGCCGGCCAGCAATTTCTTCGCCGCCGCGACATAGATGTTGCCTGGCCCGACAATGCGGTCCGCGCGCGGCACAGTCTTCGTGCCGTAGGCGAACGCGGCAATGGCGTGCGCGCCGCCCATCTCGAAGGCATGCGTTGCGCCCAGCATGTGCGCCGTTCCGAAGATGCCGTCCACGGCCTTCGGCGCGCACACCAGGATGTTCTCAACGCCCGCGGCCACTGCCGGCGCCACGGTCATGATCACCGTCGACGGCAGCGGATACCGCCCCGCGGGAATGTACGCCGCCACGGTATCCAACGGCCTGACGATCTGCGACAGCTTCAATCCCGGCGCCGGCTCCAGCCGCCTGTCCTGCGGCATCTGCAACTTCGCATAGGCGCGCACGTTCGCCGCCGATGTCTTCACCGCCCTGCGGAACTCCGCGCCCAGCCGCCCGGCCGCCTCCACCAGTTCCTCCCGCGGCACAGCGACGGACTTGCGCTTCAGCCCGTCGAACTTCTTTGCGTAAGCCAGCAGCGCCGTGTCGCCCTTCCTGCGGACATCCTCCAGGATCGGCTTCACCGCCTGTTCGGCTTCGCTCATCCGCGCCGCACGGCGCCGCAGCAGCTTTGCCGCGTCCTTGCTTTCGAGTATCCGGATCATCGCGCGCCTCACATCACGATCTTGTTCAGCGGGTATTCGACGATGCCCTGCGCCCCGGCCTGTTTCAGGCGCGGGATGATGGTGCGCACGGTCGCCTCGTCCAGGATCGTGTTCACCGCATACCAGTCGCCGTGGCTCAGCGGCGACACCGTCGGATTCTTCAATGCCGGCAGCACGCCCAGCACCGCTTCCAGTTCCGCCTTCTGCACGTTCAACATCAGCCCCACCTTGCCCATCGCGGCGATTGCGCCGTCCAGCAGCATTTTCAGGTCTTCAAGCTTCTGCCGCTTCCATTCGTCGGCCCACGATTTCCTGTTCGCCACCAGTTGTGTGTTCGACTCCATCACCGTCTCGATGATCCGCAGCTTGTTGGCCCTCAGCGACGAGCCCGTCTCGGTCACCTCGACAATCGCATCCGCCAGCACCGGCGGCTTCACCTCGGTCGCGCCCCAACTGAACTCCACCTTCGCCGTCACGCCGTAACTCGCCAGATAGCGTTTCGTCGCGCCCACAAGTTCCGTGGCGATGATCTTGCCTTCCAGGTCCTTCGCCGACTGAATCGGCGACGATTCCGGCACAGCCAGCACCCAGCGCACCTTGCCGAAACTCTGTTTCGCGTACACCAGGTCGGCCACCGTCACCACGTCGGCGTCGTTTTCCACCACCCAGTCATAGCCCGTTAATCCCGCGTCAAGCACGCCGTCCTCCACGTAGCGCGCCATCTCCTGCGCCCGGATCAGCATGCATTCGATCTCATCGTCGTCGATCGCCGGAAAGTATGACCGGCTCGATATCGTGATGTTGAACCCGGCCTTGCGGAACAGGTCCACGGTCGCGTTTTCAAGCGACCCCTTCGGAATACCCAGCTTCAGTTTCATCGTTAGTACACCTTCCTCGGATCGTAGGTCTGCGCTTCTGTCACCTTCCACTCGCCGCCCTCCAGCGTGCGGAAGAAGCACGACTCATAGCCCTCGTGGCACACGCCCGGACCCAGCGCTTCCACCGCCACCAGCACCGTGTCGCGGTCGCAGTCGGTTTGAATCGACTTCACCGCCAGCTTGTGGCCCGACGATTCGCCCTTCAACCACAGCTTGTTCCGCGACCTGCTGTAGAACGTCGCAAAGCCCGTCTCCACGGTCATCCTGAACGACTCTTCGTTCATATAACCCACCATCAACACGCGCCCCGACTTCTCGTCCTGTATCACGGCCGGGATCAGGCCGTCGAGTTTGCTGAAATCCAGGTTCATCTCTTATCAGTCCGTCCTTGAAATACAAAATGGCCCGCCGGTTTTCGCTCGGCGGGCCATCCAATCTCGTCTCTTCGCTCGTCGCTAGGACGCGGATCGGGGGCCCATCGCATGATGGTGATGGTGGGCCTGGATTGCGCGCGCGGCGAACATTGAAATTACAGTCTAGCGCACTGGCGGCCGGTTGCGCTATCGCGTCAGCGTGAACTTTACGTCCACCTGTGTCACCACCTCGGTCGGAACTCCGCTCAACAGCGTCGGGCGGTAACGCCACTGCCTCACCGCATCAATCGCGGCCGGGACAAGCATCGGGTGGCCGCTGATCACCTTCAGTTGAGTCACCATTCCATCGCGGCTGATGAGCGCCGTGAGGTGGACGATGCCCTCGATCCGCGCCCGCAGTGCGAGGGGCGGATATACCGGGATGGTCTTCACCAGGATCAGGGCCTCTTGCACGCCCTTGCTCACCACGATCGGCGCCGCGGGCGGCTTCGGCGGTTCGGGCCTGGGTTCCACCTTCACCGGCGGCCCCTGCACCTGCGTTGCCGTCAGCAGCGAGCGCATAAAGTCCGAGCCTTCGCCTCCGCCGGCGGCCCCAATGCCGCCCGGAATTCCGGGTCCCGCGTTTCCGGCGGCGACATCATGAACAGGCTCGTCCACGACAATCACCGCCTTCGGTGGCATGGTCACCGGTTCGATCAACCCCCGCGTCACTTCGCGCGGCTGCACTCTGTTCGCCGCCACGACGCGCGGCGTCTCGGGCGGAGGACCCGGCGGCGGTCCTGGCGGAGCCACCAGCGCGATCCGCGTCAGCGCCTTCGGCAGCATCTCCGGGTTGACCAGCGGGATGGCGAGCGCCGCGGTTATCATCAGCGCCTGCAGGCCGAACGATGTCATCAGGCTCCAGCCGGTGCGGACGCGCGACGCGGGCTGGACGAAGCTCTGCTCAAACATGGCTTCCTCCTCGATCCGTCTGTCGCGCCATCGAAAAAGCCGGCTCATCTTTGGCGTGCACCACGATAGACACCTCCGGCGCGGGTCTTGTTCCCGGCGCCGGAGGCTTGAGGAGCAGAGTTTTTCCAGGCTACTTTCGCGTCGCGTTCGCCGTGTCCGCACCCGGCGCTCCGCCCGGCTTCTGATAGTTCGGATACGCCGGCCGCTTCGCCTTCACCGGCGGGTTCTTCGCCAGTTCGGCCATGATCAGTTCGACGGCCTTTTCCAGTTGCGGGTCCTTGCCCTGCCTGACCAGATCGGGCTCGTTCTCGATTTCGATGTCCGGCTCCACCCCCACATTCTCCGCGATCCACTTCGACGTCGCCGGATCCCACACGCCCGAACTCGGCGCGCTGACAACGCCGCCGTCCATCAGCCGCGGCGCTCCGGCGCGCCCGATCAACCCGCCCCACGTGCGCTTGCCGATCAGCTTGCCCGCTCCTCCGCGGCGGAAGTACCACGGCATCGCGTCGCCGCCCGAACCGGCGAATTCATTGATCAACATCACCTTCGGCCCGAAGATCGCGCCCTGCGGCTGCTGCTCGTCCTCGCCATTGCGCGTGGCGACGTTGCTCATGTGCTTGCGCGTCAGCATCTCGACAATGTCGGTTGCCAGTGCGCCGCCGCCGTTGAAGCGTTCATCGACGATGGCTGCGTCCTTGCCCACCTGCGCGTAGAAGTAGCGGTTGAAGTTCGTGTAGCCGCCCATCGACGTGTCGGGCATGTAAATGTAAGCCACGCGCCCGTTGGTCATCTGGTCCACCTTGCGGCGGTTGTCTTCAATCCATGCCAGGTTGCGCAGCCCGTATTCATTCGGCACAGGAACCACCGTCACCTCGCGCGCCCCGTCGCCATTGGCGTTCGGCCCCACCCGGATCACCGTCTGCTTGCCCGCCGTCGCTTCGAAGAAGCGGTACAGGCTGTCGGCCCCGGTCACGTTGCGCCCGTTCACCGCCAGCAGGTAGTCGCCCGCATTCACGTTGATGCCCGGCTGCGTCAACGGCGCCCTCATCTGCGGATTCCAGTTCTCGCCGTTGTAGATCCGCTTGAATCGATAACGCCCGTTGGCGATTTCGTAGTCCGCGCCCAGCAGGCCCGTCGGCACCGTCTTCACCTCCGGCGCGTCGCCGCCGCCCACTCCAAGGTGGCCGGCCGTCACCTCGCCCATCATGTCGGCGAAGACATAGTTCAAGTCGCGCCGCGAATTCAGATTCGCCACATACTGCTCGTACTTCTTCGACATCGCCGCCACATCCACCCCGTGCAGGTTCGGGTCGTAGAAAAACTCCCTCTGCACCCGCCATGCTTCGCGGTACATCTGCGGCCACTCGTCGCGCGGATTCACCCGCACTTCGATGCCCGATGTGTTCAGGTTCTGCGCGCCGCCAGGACCGGCAGGCGATGGCGGAGCAGCAGCCGGGCCCGCCCCTGCTCCCGCGGGCGCGATCGGCCTCAGCGCAGCGATCGACCATGCCGGGCCGCGCCGCACCAGATACTTCTCCCCGCCCGCCGACATCTCGAAATGCATCACCCCGGCGGTGACCACATCGGCGCGCCGCGCCTTCAAGTCAAAGCGATGCACGGTAGCGCCCTGCGGCCCGCCGCCTCCGCCGCCGAACATTCCGCCTGGAGCCTCAAGTGCAATCAGCGTACCCGCCTTGCCCACCTGCAGCCCGGCATACCGCCGCGCCGGCATCGGCACGGCCAGCACCCGCTGCAGGATGTTGTCGAAATCGATCTTCACTTCCACCGGCTTCGCCGCCTCCGGCTTCGGCCCGGCTGCCGGCTTCGCGCCCTCGGCCGGTTTCGCTTCCTCGGCCGGCTTGGCCTCACCCGCCGGCTTGGCTGCCGCAGCCGGTTTCTCTTCGTCGCTCTCCAGAGCAAACGGCGACGGTTCGTCCTTCGACAGCACGGCCAGATAGATGCTCCGCGTCGTCGGATGCGACGCCGAATGAATGTCCGGCTGCATCGCCGCGCCGGAATCGGTTGACGCCGTGAAATACAGCACCTTCCCGCCCGCGTCGAACACCGGATGCGCCGCGTCGCTCATGCCGTCGGTGAACTGCGTGATCTTCGCGTCGCCGACCGAATAAAGGTGAATCGCGCCCAGGTAATTCGGCAGCGCCTTGGTGTACGCGATCCACTTCGAGTCCGGCGACCACGAAGCATTCAACTGCGAATTCCGTCCCCAGAACCGGTTCTTGTCCACCTTCACCGGCGACGCCCCCGCCGTCGCCACATCGACGTACCACAGTGTCATATGCGCATCGAGGTAGGCGATCTTCTTCGAATCCGGCGACCACACCGGCGACGAATAAAACGTCGGCTTGTCGGCCAGCTTGATCTTCTTCACTTCGCCCGTGCCGCTCTGCGGAGCGACATGCAACTCGTATTCGCCCGCTGCGTCCGAGAAGTAGGCGATCCACTGCCCGTCCGGCGACCACGCCGGGTCGCGCTCCATCACGGCCGTCGTGTTGGTGATGTTCCGCGGATCGCCCTTCTCCGCCGGCACGGTGATAATCTCGCCGCGCGCCTCAAACAACGCCCTCGCGCCCGAAGGCGAAATCCCGCCCGGTTCTAGCCTTGATCCCACGTTCACCAGCCGCTCCCGCACCTCCGGCATATCGCCCGAGACGGTGATCGAGACCGGCGTCATCTTGCCCGACTTGATGTCAAAAACCAGAATCGATCCGAACTGTTCCACCGCAATCGCGTCCTCGGCCGCTGAAGCCGACTTGAAATCCAGCCCCTTGTTCTCCACCGCCCGCACGACCTTCTTCGTCTTCGCGTCGTAGCTGTACAGCGTCACCGGACCCTCGCGGTCGCTCAGGAACCACACCTTGCCGCCCGCCCACATCGGGTTGTAGTCGTTCGAATTCGGACGCGGCAACTTCTCCACCTTCGACGTCGCCAGATCCGCGATCCACACCGGCGTCGTCGTGCCGCCGCGGTAGCGCTTCCACACTCCGAATGCCCGCCGCATCGGCACATAGGCGATCTGCTTGCCGTCCGGCGAATATGCGCCTTCATAGCCGATCGGCAGCGGCAGTTTCTCTTCCGGCCCGCCTTCGGGCGCGATGGTAAACAACTCGGAGAACCGCGAATACGCCGCCCTCGACGACGTGAAAAGAATCCGCTTTCCGTCCGGCGTCCAGCCCAGCGCCAGGTCGGGCCCCGGATGGTACGTCACCCGCCTCGGCACACCGCCAGCCGCCGGGACCACGAACACATCGATGTTGCCGTCATACTCGCCCGTGAACGCCACTTGCGTTCCGTCCGGCGAGAACACCGGCTGCGATTCAACGCCCGCGCCCGACGTCAGCCTGACTGCCACTCCCCCCTGCCTGCCGGCGGACCAAAGGTCGCCCGCATGTTCGAACACGATGGCGGTCTTCGACAACGCCGGATTCCGGTAGATCGACGGGCCATCCGCGGCATACACCGTGCAGGCCAGGAGCGTGAGCGCAAGGGTGAAGCTGGTTTTCAAGGTTTTCGGACTCCTCAGTACGCGAGTATAACGGGCCGCGTGCCGCCAGCGTAATCGGCGTATTCGAGAATTTACACCTCCCGCCGCTCCTGTTGACACCATCTGCGGCATGAGACTCGCGGTTGCCGCTCTCCTCCTGTTCTCCGCCGCCGCGTTCCCACAGCCGCGGCCCGGACTCTCCGCCTGTCCGGCGGTGGCCCTATGCCGGCTGCGCCAGTCGGCTAGCTGCGCCCGGCGGTTCTGCAACAGTCCGGCTGACGGGTTATCAGTTGCCGGATTCCTGATCTCGCCGGGATCGGCGGCACATTCGGCCGTCCCACCGGCGCGGCGAAGGCGGCGCCGGACGCCATGAACCCCCGGCGGGAGAAGCCGGACAGATGTGCATTCCACGGCGGTGCGGACTGTACGGTAACGTATGGCAGGGTTCCGCACGTCCGTAGTATAGTGATGGACGAGTAGTGCTCATTTGAGATTTGGAGGTCTGTTTAGACATGGTTGGAACAATTCGACGCGCATTGGTTCTGGCGGGCGCCATGTTGGTGTTTGCCGGCTTGAGCATGGCCCAGATGGGCACGTTCATCGGCCGCGTGGTCGGGGCCGATGGCAAACCCGCGAAAGATGTCGTCATTAAGATCGAGCGGACCGACATCAAGGGCAACTGGAAGACCAAGACCAACAAGAAGGGCGAGTGGATCTACAGCGGCATGCAGTCCGGCGGCCGCTATACGATCTCCTGCGAAGTCGACGGCAAGGTGATGGACACCATCAACGGCGTCCGCGCTCAGATGGGCGACCCGATCGAGGTCTCGGTCTGTAACCTGCAACAGCTCGCCGCCAAGAACGCCGCCATGCAGAAGGCCATGGAAACCGGCCAGGTCACGCAGGAAATGGCCCGCGACATGACTCCCGAGCAGAAGGCGCAGATGGAGCGCCAGATGAAGGAACGTTCCGAGACCATGAAGAAGAACAAGGCTCTCAACGACGCCTTCAACGCCGGCATGACCGCGCTTCAGGCCAAGGACTTCCCCGCGGCCATCCAGGCGCTGGAAACGGCCTCCGGCCTCGACCCCAAGCAGAATGCCGTCTGGGCCAACCTCGCCGCGGCCCATGAAGCACTCGGCGGCGCCCAGACCGCTGACGCCCAGACCGCTTCCTACCAGAAGGCCGCCGAAGCCTACATCAAGGCAATCGAACTCCGCCCCGACGAAGCCGGCCTCCACAATAACTACGGCCTCCTGCTCGCCAAGATGAAAAATATGGACGGCGCCGCCGCCGAACTCGACAAAGCCGCCGCCCTCAACCCCGCCGGCGCTGGCCAGTATTACTTCAACCTCGGCGCCATCATGGTCAACACCGGCCAGAACGACGCAGCCATCGGTGCCTTCAAAAAATGCACCGAGGCCGATCCCAAGTACGCCAACTGCTGGTACTACTACGGCAACACCCTCAGCGGCAAAATGGAGATCCAGGGCGACAAAGTCGTTCCCCCGGACGGCATGGTCGCCGCGCTCGAGAAATACCTTGAACTCGACCCCAACGGCCCCAACGCTCCCGCCGCCCAGGGCCTGCTCAGCACCGTCACCACTTCGGTCCAGACCACCTACACCAACCCCGACGCCAAGAAGGCTCCGGCGAGGAAGAAGAAATAGCGGCAATCTCAAACTGGCAATCGAAGGCGCCCCCCCCCGCGGGCGGCGCCTTCTTCATGCCTCCGCGCGCGCACCAGCCATTTCATGTATCAATGAAGCAGTGCCATGTTTCGATCCCTCGGCTATCTCATCCTGACCATCTTCGGCATCATCATCATCCGCATGGTGATCGGCGTCCTCTTCAAGCTGTTCTCTTCCTCGGTTTCCGCTGATGGCGCCAGGCAACGCACGCAAGCCCGCCGCCCGCGGGTCCCCCAGGGAGGCGTCCTCCAGAAAGACCCCGTCTGCGGCGCCTTCGTCCCCGAGCAAGGCGCCCGCCAACTCACCGCCGGCGGCGAGACCCACTTCTTCTGCTCCGACGAGTGCCTGAAGAAATTCCGCGAATCCAGCAACGCCTGAGCCTGCCCCCTCAGATCAGAATCGCCCCCTCCAGCGCCAGCAGCCGCCGCTTCAATTCCACCCCGCCCCCATACCCGCCCATCCCCCCGCCCGTCGCCACCACCCTGTGGCATGGAATGACAATCGGCAACGGATTCGCCCCATTCGCCGCGCCCACCGCCCGCACCGCGCCCGGCGACCCCAACTCCCGCGCCAGATCCATGTACGTCCTCGTCCGCCCGTATCCGATCGCCGCCACCATCCGCCACACAGACTCCTGAAACGCCGTCCCCGGCCTCTTCAACGGCAAATCGAACTCCCGCAGCCGGCCCTCGAAATACGCCCTCAACTGCCGCTCCGCCTCATTCAACAGCGGGTGTTCCGCGTCGCCCACCGCCACATCGCCAAACCGGATCTCAACCAGGCTCTCCTCCTCCACGGCCAGCCCCAGCCGCAAGCCCGGCTCAATCACGATCGTCCTCGTATTTCTCATGCGAAGTTCAGCTCGGCGGTTCTCCCCGCCTTCAGATTCACCTGCCTCGTCTCGCCCGACGGCAACCGCACCGTGTGCCCGCCATCCCGCCGCGCTCTGAACGACGCCCACGCCAGCTTCCCGCCCCGCCACCTCAGCGCCACCTCCACCCCGCCTCTCGCCACCAGCCCCGCCACCCACCCCGCCGCCCACGCCTTCGGCAGCGCCGGCAACAGGTCGATCGTGCCCTCGTGGCTCTGCATCAGCATCTCCGCCATCGCCGCCGCCGCCCCGAAATTGCCGTCGATCTGGAAGATCCACGTCTTGCCCGCCGGGTGCGTGTCGAACAGATTCGGACCCGTCGAATGCCGCATCAGCATCGACAGCGATTCGTGCGCCTTGTCTCCATCCAGCAGCCGCGCCCAGAACCCGATCGCCCACGCCCTGCTCCATCCCGTATACGCCCCGCCCGCCGCCAGCCGCCTCTCCAGCGACACCCGGCAGCCCCGCGCCAGTTCCGGCGTCCGCCGCGGCGTGATCTCCCAGCCCGGATACAGCCCGTACATATGCGACATGTGGCGGTGGCCCGGCTCCGGTTCGCCGAACTCCCGCTCCCATTCCAGCAACTGCCCGTGCGACCCGGTCTTGTATTTCACCAGCCTGCCCAGCGCCTCCCGCAGCTTCGCCGCAAACTCCGCATCCCGCTCCAGAATCCCCGCCGCTTCCGCCACGCTGCCGAACAGTTCGTGGATCAGCGCAATGTCCATCGCGCAGCCCGCGCTCGTCACCGCCGGCTTTCCGTTCGGCGCACTAAATACGTTCTCCGTCGAAAACGACGGGCACGTCGTCAACTGTCCCTGCTTGTCCGGCACAAGCCACGCCAGCAGAAACTCCGCCGCGCCCTTCATCACCGCGTAATACCGCGCCAGAAACTCCCTGTCGCCCGAAAACCGGTATCGCTCCCACAAGTGCCCGCACAACCACGGCGCGCTCATCTGCCAGTTCGCCCACGTCGGCGAACCCGTCCCCTCGCCCACCGGCGCCGACTGCCTCCAAAGATCCACGTTGTGGTGCGAACACCATCCCGGCAGCCCGTAATTCACCCTCGCCGTCTCCGCCCCGTTGCGCGCCAGCCCGCCCATCATCTCGAACAGCGGCTCGTGGCACTCGCTCAGGTTGCACGTCTCCGCCGGCCAGTAGTTCATCTGCGTGTTGATGTTCACCGTCCAGTTCGAACTCCACGGCGGCCTCACCTGCTCATTCCAGATCCCCTGCAAATTCGCCGGCTGCGACCCCGGCCTCGACGAGCAGATCAGCAGATACCTTCCGTACTGGAAATACAGCGCCAGCAGCGACGGGTCCTCCGTCTTGGCAAACTTCGCCAACCGCGCCGAGGTCGGCGTCCCTGCCTCCTGCGGGCCCAGGTCCAGCGCCACCCTCGCAAACAGCGCCCTGTGCGCCGTCGTGTGCGCCGCCAACATCTTCGGCCAGCTCATCCGCTCGGCTGCGTCGATGTCGGCCTCGCACAGCGCCGAAATCGCCCGCGCCGGCATGTCCGGCATCTGGTCGTATCCGCGGAAGCCCGTGCGGATCGCCACCAGCAACGTCGCCGCCCTGGCCTCCTCGATGCTCAGCACGCCGTCCTTCGACGAAACCCGCCCGTCCTCCACCCGCGCCGACACCAGGATCTCGAACCGCATCCCGTAGCCTTCGCGCTCGTCGTCGATCACCGGCTTGTCTGACTTCTTGTAGTTCGGATCCACATGCGCCGGAGCCTTGCCCCTGTACGCAATCCTCGCCCCCTGCTCCCCCGCCGCCTCGCCCTTCAACTGCGAATCGAGCGACGCCGTGAACGTCAGCCTCTCCTTGCCCTGCGCCTCGATCCGCACCGCGATCACCTGCGCCGGATACGACGCCATCACGCTCCTCACCACCGTCGTCCGGCCCCGCGCATACCGCACCTCGGCCACCGCCGTGTTCAAATCCAGCGACCGCCGGTAGCCCCCAGCCGCCGCGCCCGGCGCGAACTTCAGCGCCAGGTTGCCCGGACAAAGGTAGCTCTGGTTGTACGGCCCCTGCATCTTGCGGCACAGCGCGTCCGCCGCCTGGTAGTCCTCCGCCTCCATCACCAACCGCCGCACCTCCGCCAGTTGGTTCTTCGCGTCCGCGTTGCTCCAGTCCTTCGGACAACCCGACCACAGCGTGTCTTCGTTCAACTGGATCCGCTCTTCATCCACCCCGCCGAACACCATCGCCCCCAGCCGCCCGTTGCCCACCGGCAATGCGTCGGTCCATGGGCCCGCCGGCTTGTCGTACCAAAGCGTCAGATCGGATGGCGCCTGCGCCGCCCTGGCCGCGATCGCCCCTGCCGGCAGCGTGATGAGGGTTCGTCTTGAAATGCGGGACACTCGTCATGCTATAACACCCGCATGGTCCGCGAATCCAACCGGCGGCTCAACCCGAAATCCGCACGCTCCCCGTTCCTGTGGTAACTTCGAAGAAACTGGGCAAGGAGAACCATATGAATCGTCGTGACTTCGTCCGCTTGGGCTCGGCCGTTCCGCTCGGCGCGTTTCCACACCACCTTTTCGCCGGCGCCGAAAAGAAGCTCGCCTCCGACGTCATCGAACTCGGTCCGCGCAAGGTCAAGGTCTCCCGCCTCGCCATGGGCACCGGCACCAACGGCGGCGGCGGCTCCTCCAACCAGACCAAACGCCTCGGACTCAAGGGCATGGGGGATCTGTTCCGTGCGGCCCACGACAACGGTGTCTTCTTCTGGGACTGCGCCGACCAGTACGGCACCCACCCGCACGCCAAGGAAGGCCTCAAGTCCGTCCCGCGCGAAAAAGTCGCCATCCTGTCCAAGACCCACGCCTCCACCGCCGCCGAAATGAAGGCCGACATCGACCGCTTCCGCCGCGAACTCGGCACCGACTACATCGATATCCTCCTGCTGCACTTCATGACCGATGCCAACTGGCCCGAACGCAAAAAGGGCGCCATGGAGTACATCAACGAACTCCAGGCGAAGGGCATCGTCCGCACCAAGGGCGTCTCCTGCCACACCCTCGCCGCCCTCAAGACCGCCGCCGCCACCCCCTGGGTCGAAGTCGATCTCGCCCGCTTCAACCCCGCCGGCGTCGCCATGGATGCCGACCCCAAAACCGTCTACGCCGTCCTCAAGCAGATGAAGGCCGCCGGCAAGGGCGTCATCGGCATGAAGATCTTCGGCGCCGGACGCCTCCGCAACCGCACCGACGAGTGCCTCCAGTACGCCCTCGCCCACGCCGGCGTCATGGACTGCTTCACCATCGGCAGCGAGAGCTTCGACGAGTTCAAACAACTCACCGAAAAAATCCCCGCCGCCAGCGTCCGCGGCTAACTCCCCTGGGGTTAACTCCCACGAGGTAACTCCAATGCCCGGCCGCCGCCGCCTCGCGCGTAGGGCGGCTGTTCTCTTTCGCCGCCCTCGCCGGCGCCCGCGACGGCTGGCTCAACCGCTTCAACATGCCCGCCCCCAACTACAAATTCAGCCGCGGCGACCGGGACTTCATCGCCCTCGGCGGCCTCGCCATCCGCGCCTGCTGGCCGGCCCCGCACCCCGCCGCCTGAACTCATTCTGCAACCGCGGCCTTTCCTGGATCGTCTGATGAAGCGGATCGGGTATCATGGACTCAATCCACAAGGGGGATTTCTCCGCATGAAGAATGCACTTCGAATCGCTGTCTTCGCCGTCGCGGCCGCCGCGTTGATCCCGGCTGCCGCGTTCTCGCAGCAGGGTCCGAAGAAGGAGACCGGCGACCCCGTCGCCCGTCCGCGCCCGCGCCAGGGCGAAGCGCCCCCGGCCGCCGAACAGCCCAAGATCCCCTCACAGTTGAAGCGGGCGCCGGAAGCCCAAATCGACCAGCAGGCGCCCACCTTCCGCGCCGATACGCTTTCGGTTAACGTCGATGTCGGCGTGCTGGATAACCGCGGCCGCTTCATCCCCGGCATCCCGGCCGGCAATTTCCGCATCCTCGAGGACGGCGTCCCGCAACGGCTCACGGGTTTCAACACCGGTGAATCGCCCATGACCATCGCCATGGTGATCGAGTTCTCTAACCTCTATCAGCAGTACTGGTCCTGGGGCTGGCAGGAGACTCTTACCGCCTGCTACAGCTTTCTCGAAACGCTGAAGCCCGAAGACACCGTGGCCGTCGTCGCCTTCGACCTTCGCCCCGAAATCCTCTCCGACTTCTCCACCGACCGCCGCGATACCTCCCAGGCGCTCGCCCGCCTCCGCATCCCCGGTTTCTCCGAGTCCAATATGTACGATGCCCTCACCGATGTCGCCGACCGCATGGCCGAAATCGAAGGCCGCAAGGCCATCTTCTATATCGGCTCCGGCATGGATACATTCTCCAAGCTCACCTTCGACCAGACCCGCCGCAAACTCCAGACCGCCGGCGTGCCCATCTACGCCATGGGCACACTGCAGGCCCTGCGCGAATGGTACGATTCCCGCGGCGCCATGGGCTCCATCGCCCGGCTCGACTTCCTCATGGCCGACAACCAGCTCCGGACTTTCGCCAGGGAGACCGGCGGCCAGGCCTGGTTTCCCCGTTTCCTCGGTGAATACGGCGGCATTTTCCGTCAGATCTCCGAGGCCCTGCGCAATACCTACACCCTTTCCTACAGCCCAACTAATATTGCCCGCGACGGCAAGTACCGCAAGATCAAGGTGGATCTGGTGGGACCCAACGGCGATCCCCTCCGCATCACCGACGAGAAGGGCAAACCGATGAAATACACCGTCGTCGCCAAGTCCGGCTACAACGCTCCGCGGGCCGTCGAATAACGGCCCTTACACCCGCCCGGTTTCGATGTCAAGAACTCCATCTTCCCGCGCATGAGCGGATTACAATTGTGTTGACACTGCAAATCGCCGTCTGCTAACTTTGCCATTCGCGCATGAGTCTGAAACGGACGGCATCTCCAATCTCCGCCCCGCGCATCCTTCTCGTGGATGACAACCGCCCGGGCCTGTCCGCGCGTTGCGCCGTTCTGCGCGAACTCGGTTACTCCACCACCGGCGTGGAATCTCCGGGTCAGGCCATCGAGGCCTTTTCCGCTTCCACCCAAATGGGTGAACCGTTCGAGCTTGTCATCACCGACTACAAGATGCCCGGCCACACAGGCGTGGACCTCATCAGCCAGATCCGCTCCATCTCCGCCACCGTGCCCGTCATTCTGGTCTCCGGTTTTGTCGATGCCCTCGGTTTGACCGAGGGCAACACCGGCGCCGACGTGGTGATCATGAAGAGCGCCAACGAGGTCACCCATCTGGTCCGGGCCGTCAACCGCCACCTCAGCGGCGCGGTCCGCCGCAAAGGGCCCAAACCCGCCGCGCCCGCGACGAAAGGCCGCCGCGCCGCCGGCGCCGCCTGATGCGTCTTCTACTATCACTTCTCTGCGCCGCGATGATCGCCCAGGCCTCGGAATCCAGCTCCGCCCCCGATGCCAGGGCGCCTGCACAGTCCTCCGCCTCGGCTGAAGCCCAGGCTGGGCTGAAGTCGCTCTCCCTTCGCGAAAAGGTTGCTCAACTCGTCATCGTCCCTTTCTACGGCGACGATCTGAACTCCAGAAGCAGCGCTTATGCCGAATACCGCCGCCTGGTCGCTGACGTCCGCGTCGGCGGGCTGATCCTGCTCAACCGCGTCCGTCACGGCTCGGTCGAAAAGGCCCGCTCCCACGACGTAGCCACTTTCCTCAATCGCATGCAGCGGCTCGCCAAACTGCCGCTTATCGTCGGCGGCGACTTCGAACGCGGCGCCTCCATGCGCCTCATCGACACCACCGAATTCCCTCACGCCATGGCCTTCGGCGCCGCCAACGATCTCGCCCTCACCCGCGCCTGGGGCGCCGCCACCGCCCGCGAAGCCCGCGCTCTCGGCTTCCATTGGGTCTACGCACCCGTGGCCGACGTCAACAACAATCCCGACAACCCCATCATCAATATCCGCAGCTTCGGTGAGGACCCGGCCGCGGTCTCCCGCCACGTCCGTGCTTTCATCGAAGGCGCGCATGCCGACCCCGCCTCCCGCGTGATGGTGACGGTGAAACACTTCCCCGGCCACGGCGATACGGCCACGGACTCCCACATCGGTCTCGGCGTCGTCGACGCACCCCGCGAGCGTCTCGACAGCATGGAACTTGTCCCCTTCCGCGCCGCCATCGACGCCGGCGCGGACTCCATCATGACCGCCCACCTCGCCGTCCCCGCTCTCGAACCCGAGCGCATCCCCGCCACCGTCTCGCCCGCCATCCTCACCGCCCTGTTGAGAAACCAGCTCGGCTTCAAGGGCATCGTCTCCACCGACGCCATGGATATGCAGGGCCTCACCAAACAGTTCCCGCCCGCCGAGGCCGCCGTTCGCAGCCTGCTCGCCGGCGCCGACGTTCTGCTTATCCCCGAGCATCCAGGTAAAGCCATCGACGGCGTCGTCGAAGCGGTGAAATCCGGCCGTATCAGCGGGAAGCGCGTCGACGAAAGCGTCCTCCGCGTGCTCGAAGCCAAGGCCCGGCTCGGCATCGATCACCGCCGCTATGTCGATCTCGAAAAACTCGCCGACGGGTTGAATACCCCCGAGGACCTGCAACTGGCCCGCGACGCCGCCCGCGCCGCCATCACCGTCGTCCGCAACCAGGACAACCTGCTGCCCCTGCGCGATCCCGCCGGTTCTTGCTTCTATCTGCTCTCCGGCAGCCGCTTCTCCACGCAGGGCCGTGACCTCGCCGCCGAGATCCGCCGCCGTGCTCCAGCAGCCACGGTCTCTCTGCTCGATCCCGGACTGCCCGCCTCGGAACTCGCCGCAACGGCCCAATCGGCGTCGTCCTGCCACGCCGCCGTGGCCGTCAGTTGGGTGGCCGCCGCATCCTATCGCGGCAACGTCGCCCTGGCCGGCGGCTACCCGGCCTTCATGGAGAAACTACTCGCCGCCGCCACGCCCGTCGCCTACATCTCGTTCGGCAACCCTTACCTGCTGCGCGCGTTTCCGGCCGTGAAGGCCTACATGGCCGCGTTCTCGACTACTTCTTCTTCCGAAACCGCCGCCCTCGACGCCCTGCTCGGCCAGGCCCCCGTCCGCGGCCGCCTGCCCGTCTCCATCCCCGGCTTCGCCGCCATCGGTGACGGCCTGGACCTGAATTAGCCTACAGCCTGCAGATATCGGTCGCGTGCCGGCCCGGCGACGTTTCGCGCGACCACACCGCCAGCCCCTGCGCCTGCATCTTCTCGATCAGCGGTTCGGGCCGGAATCCGCTCTCGATGCGGATGATCGCCCCGCGCTCGAGCTTTGCCGCCGCCTGCATCACCAGTCCCAGCGGATGTACGCCCTGTTCCAGCATCGCGTCGGCATCCACCCTCATGCCCACCCGCGCTTCGTTATGCCAGCACGGCGCAGGCTCCGCGCATGCCGCCGCCGCCGCCGGTTCGGCGATCTCGCCGCCCTGCTGGCCCGCCGCCTCGCGGACTTTGGTGACTATCTCGCGCACCGTCACGCCGCCTATCTTCGCCGCCTGTTCCAGCGTCGCCAGCTTGGCCACCGTCTTTCTCAGGATCGGATTGCGCAGCTTCGCGAACGCCGGCGCAATCGCAATTAGAACCTCTTCCATGCCCGGATACGCATCCAGCAGGTCGCCCACTTTCGTGGACGGGTGAATGGCGAGTCTCATGCACCCTCTCCCTTCCCCGGCGTGTCGTACTCCAGCAGCCTCCGCTCGCCTTCCAGCGCCCGCAGCCGCGTCAGATCCTGCGTCACTTCAAGCGTCCCCAGGTACTCGCCCTCCTCCGACCGCATCGCGAAATACCGGATGTGCACGAACCTGCCGTGCAGCGTGATCCAGAACTCGGCCACATCCTGCCGCCCGGCCCTGAAGTCGCCCACAATCCGCTCCACCGTATCCACGCTCTTTGGCGGGTGGCAGTGCTGAACCTTGCGCCCGATGATCGCCCGTGTCCGCGCAAACACCCTGTCGGGCCCCTCGCTGAAAAACGCCACCCTGTCGCCGGCGTCCACAAACGTGATGTCCACCGGCAGCGTGTTGAACATCGCCGCCATCTGCTTCAGCGCCAGCACGCCCGTGGGCAACTCGACTTCCTCGCCGCCCTTGAGCTTCAGTCCCTGCTTCACCACCTGCTCCGGCGGCCGGTAGCCGTCCAGCGGCTCCACCAGGCACCAGCCATGGCGCGGCGATGCCAGCCAGATGTCGGCCCACTCGTCCTCGGTGAGCGTGTTCCGCGACATCGGCAGCAGGATGTTCTCTTCCTTGTAGATCATCTCTTCCACCGCCGCCGCCGCCGTTTCGCCCGCCGTCGCCGCCACCAGCTTGAACTCGCCCGCCGTGGCTTCCTGCACCGATAGCGCCGCCCCCAAATCCTTCAGCAGCGCCCGCACGTCGTCGTGCTTGGCCCACATCACCTTCGACGGGCCCGTGATGCCGTGCGCTTCCAGCTTCGGGAACAGAGCGTTCTCCTTGCGCTGATAGTGCTTCTCTATGTCCATCAGGTCGTTGTAGGCCTGCCGCCACTCCATCAACGGCTTGCCGCCCGGCCCGCCGTCGTCCAGGCCCTCCAGCGCCGCCATCGCCGCCCGCATCCGGCCCAGTACGCCGCCGATGGCGTCGTTTTCGCGCTGGAACGTATCCAGCGGGTGGCCCGGAGCCACGCTCGCCGGCGCGAGCTGGACCAGAATCTCGCGCGTCACCTGGCTGTGCAGGTCGCGCATGCCGCGGATCTCCTCCACCGGCATGCCTTCGGCCATGAGTTCCTGCTCCATGGCGACGATCTCCGTATAGTCGGTTTCGCGCACCAGCGCCCTCAACTGGGCCTTCACGGCCTCGGGCGATTCGCCGGCGTGCAGCCGCTTGATGATCGTCTTCAGGGTCCTGATGCGGTGGGCGCTGTTGTCGATAAGTTCACTCATTCCATCCCCACGGTACGGCAAGGGGCGCCGGCCGCGACATGACCTAAGTCACATCCCCGTCATGATCCATCGCCGCCCGGGCCAGCGCGCGGCCCCGCCGGTGGGCCGATAATGGAGTGAATGCGTTTCGCCTTGATTCGACGGCAGGAGCGGCTGAAAGCGTGAAGACGCACCACGACGGCGGACCGGTCGAATTCGGTCCCTTTGTTTACGATCTGTCGAAACGGCAGTTGTTTCGGGCCGCCGAGCCAGTCGATCTCCAACCCAAGATGCTCGATACGCTCCACGTCCTCGCGCTGAACGCCGGCAGCGTGGTCGACAAACGGGAGATCGTGCGCGCCGTCTGGCCGGACACCGTTGTCGAGGAGGCCGGCCTCGCCCGCAACATCTCCCAGTTGCGCAAACTGCTCGGCGGCGAGGAGTCCGGCGAAACCTACATCCAAACCGTGCCCCGCCGCGGTTACCGCCTCGTTTCGGCGCCGGCGGCCGTCGAGTCCCCTGTATCCGCCGCCCCTGCCCCGGCGTCCGCCCGCCGCCGCTTCGGCATCTGGGCCGCGGCCGGTTCGATCGCCTTCATCCTGTTCGTCTACTGGCAGTTCTACCTGCCCTCGCGCTGGCTGCCCGGCGCCGCGGGACGCGCGGATCTGCTCGTGGTCCCCTTTCAAGGCGAGCCGTCGGGGTTTTCCGAGGCTCTGGCCGCTGAACTGGCCTCCAACCCCCGCCTGCGCGTCATCTCGCCCTCCACCGTCCGCCGCTACCGCGCCCTCCGTTTCCCCGACCACTGGACCGCCCGCATCCTCGGCGCCGCCCTCATCGTCGACGGCGAGTGGCCCGGCTCCGCCGCCGCCGGCGCCGCCCGGCTCACCGACGTCCACAGCGGCCGCATGATCTGGTCGGCTCGGCTCCGCCAACCCGAGTCTGAAGCCGCGCTCAAAGTGGTTTCCTCCGCCGTCGGCGCCCGGATCGGGCAGCGATGATCCGGCGTCGGGTGGCTGCCGTATAAGAGGGGACGGGTGAATCACTTAGTCCGACTTACGGCAATCCCGGCATGCATACTAAGTGTTACCTCAGATTGCCGGGTACTGGAACTGCCTCTAAAATCAAAGACAAGGACTGAGGCATCACTATGGCCAACCCGGCAACCCCCATAACAAACGAAAACCTGTCGGCTTCGGCTGACGGCGCTCAGAGCGCGCCGCGGAAGATTAAGGTGATGATTGCCGACGATCACCCGATCGTCCGTGAAGGCTTGCGCAAACTCCTCCTGCTCGAGGAAGACATTGACGTCGTCGGCGAGGCCTGCGACGGCCGTGACCTGCTCGACAAAGCCAGCCTGTCGCAGCCCGACGTCATCCTGCTCGACCTCCGCATGCCGAACCTCGACGGCCTCGGCGCCCTCCAAACCCTTCAGCACACTGGATCGAAGGCCCGTGTCATCATCCTCACGGCCTCGGAGGACAAAAACGAGTTCGTCCAGGCGATGAAACTCGGCTGTTCGGGCATCGTGCTCAAGCAGACCTCCGCGGATCTCATCGTCAAGAGCATCCGCAAGGTCTACAACGGCGAAATCTGGCTCGACTCGCACACCACCGCCGCCGTCATGCGGCAGTTCGCCTCCCCGCTGGACGGCGGCCCCGGCGGCTCCTCCGGCAGGGTGCGCGAACGCTCGCCGCTCAGCAACCGCGAACGCGAAATCGTCGGTTTCGTCGCCCAGGGCTATAAAAACAAGGAAATGGCCGAGAAGATGTTCATCAGCGAGCAGACCGTTAAAAACCACCTCCACAACATCTTCGACAAACTGGGCGTCAGCGACAGGCTCGAACTCGCCCTCTACGCCATCCACAAGGGCCTGCACCTGCCCGACAGCGGGGCCTGACCCTCTCCGCTCCGGCCATCGGGCAATCCTGACCAAAGCGCTTGCTTTTCTGGCGCGGGTTGCCTAGGATCAAGACGGGAGGAATTTCAGATGCGGTTATCCCTCAAACTCATCCTCGCGGCCGCGTTCTTCATCTGTCTCGCGCCGCTGCTGTCCGGCCAGGAAGTCATCCCGCGCTTCACGTCGGTGGAGCCCATGAGCGGGAAGGTCGGGACCGAGATCGTCATCACCGGTGAAAACATCGGCAAGGAGAATGTCGCCGAGCTCTATTTCACCGACGGGACCAACGATATCAAGACCCCGATGATCGAGCAGTCCGCCACTTCGATCAAGTGCAAGATCCCGCCCAAGGTCGCCGCCGGCGTCCGCTATAAGCTCATGCTGCTGACGCGCGGCAAGGAACCGAAGCTCATCGAGCAGCCTGTGCGCGTCGAAATCGTTGAAGAGTAGCGTCAATGCCCCGCCGTCGGCGCCCCGGGCTCTGCGCCGGGGCCGCGGCGGCGTCTGCTGCTAGAATCAATGGGACGGATGCGGCGGCTCTCGGGCGCCAGGCCGGTAGGGCGATGGGTTCAGATCAGCACCATTTTGACTACGACCTCCTTGTCATAGGATCCGGCCCGGCTGGACAGAAAGCGGCCATCCAGGCCGCCAAACTCGGGCTCAAGGTCGCCGTTGTCGAGCGCAAGAGCGTCCTCGGCGGCGTCTCCGTGAATACCGGCACGATCCCGTCGAAAACCCTCCGCGAGGCGGCCCTCGACCTCTCCGGCTACCGTGAACGCCAGTTCTATGGCCTCTCCCACACCGTGAAGCGCCGCATCACGATGCAGGACCTGCTCCAGCGCGTCGAATCCGTCATCCGCCACGAAATCGACGTCACCCGCCACCAGTTGCTCCGCAACCGCGTCGAGGTGCTCACCGCCTCCGCCCGCTTCACCGGGCCCAATGCCTTGCTGCTCGAATCCGTCGATGGCGCCGGCGAGCGCCGTGTCACCGCGCACAAGATCATGATCGCCACCGGCACCGAGGCCACCCGCGATCCCCACATCCCCATCGACGGCCGCCGCGTCCTCATCTCCGACGACATTCTCCACCTCGACGAACTCCCCCGCACGCTCACCGTCATCGGCGCCGGCGTCATCGGAGCCGAGTACGCCTCCATCTTCGCCACCCTCGGCGCCCGCGTCACCCTCGTCGACCGCCGCGACCGCATGCTCCCCTTCGTCGACGGCGAAATCGTCGACACCCTCGCCTATCACATGCGCGAAAACCGCGTCACCATGCGGCTCAACGAATCGGTGGCCGGCGTCGAACTGATCGAGGACGAATGCGGCGGCAAGGTCCGCATCCTTCTCGAATCGGGCAAGCAGATCGTCTCCGACAAGGCCCTCTATTCGATCGGCCGCACCGGCAACACCGCCTGCCTCGATCTCGAAAATGCCGGCCTCTGCGCCGACTCGCGCGGCCGCATCAGCGTCAACTCCTGCTATCAGACCTCCTGCCCCCACATCTATGCCGTGGGCGACGTCATCGGTTTCCCGTCACTCGCCTCCACTTCCATGGAGCAGGGCCGCGTGGCCGCCTGTTATGCCTTCGGCTTCCAGGCCACCTCGGTCCCCGGCCTGTTCCCTTACGGCATCTACACCATCCCCGAAATCTCCATGGTCGGCAAGACCGAGGAGGAACTCACCCAGGCCGGCATCCCCTACGAGGTCGGCAAGGCCCGCTACCGCGAAATCGCCCGCGGCCAGATCATCGGCGACACCACCGGCCTTCTGAAAATGCTCTTCGATTCCGACTCCCGCAAGCTGCTCGGTGTTCACATCATCGGCGAGGGCGCCAGCGAACTGGTCCACATCGGCCAGGCCGTGCTGGCTTTTGGCGGCAAACTCGATTACTTCGTCGAAGCCGTTTTCAACTACCCCACCCTGGCCGAATGCTACAAGACCGCCGCCTTCGACGGCATCAACCGCCTTGGCCATGTCTACGGCAAAATGCCCGAGCCGCAGGCGTAAACAATTCAATTCCTGTCATCCTTTGCCCCTCCCCCAGCGTCTTTACTCACAGAAAGGCTGTTATGAGACCCATCATCATCGCAGTGCTGCTGGCCTCGGCGCTGGCCTACATCACCGGCAACTCGCCCAGCCTGAACCCGCCGCCCGCCCCCTCCGCCTCTGCTGCTGCCTCTGCCGCTGGATCTCCCAGTCACTCATCTTCCGCTCCAGCGCGGTAACGTCCCGGGGCAACGCGGCCTTCTCCTATGGCGTCATCTCCGCCGTTTCCGCCTCGCCCGCATTTCCTGCCACGCCGGATGCCTGGCCCCGTGGGCAGCGCCCGGCACGATCAGCGCCTGCAATCCGCGCGCGGCTGGTTCATCGTCGATAATCGGCAGCCACGCCA
This sequence comes from Candidatus Solibacter sp., assembly GCA_013822245.1. Lineage (GTDB taxonomy): Bacteria > Acidobacteriota > Terriglobia > Bryobacterales > Bryobacteraceae > PNKE01. The sequence continues at coordinate 67,085 of PNKE01000059.1, read as the reverse complement.
TCGGGCTATTTCAGGGCATGTTCGGGAACGACATGCTGTCCTTCAATCCCGGTTGGGACCGGAATGCCCGGCCAGCCGCCGGGGCCGGCGGCAACGCAACTCTCGCCGGCCGCCATGTTGAGCCGGGTGCCCTGGCGCCTCGCGCCAGCGTATGCTGGAGGCAATGAAGGACGTCCTCACCATCCTGCTGGCCGGTGGCGCCGGCGAGCGCCTTCAACCCCTGACGCACTCCCTCGCCAAGCCCGCCGTGCCCTTCGGCGGCCACTACCGCATCGTCGATTTCACCCTCTCCAACATCGTCAACTCCGCCTTGCGCCGCATCCTCGTCATGACCCAGTACAAGTCGCTCGTCCTGCACCGCCACCTGCGCGAGGGCTGGAATATCTTCTCCCGTGAACTCGGCGAATACCTCGAAGTGCTTCCGCCGATGAAGCGCATCCACTCGGACTGGTACCTCGGCACCGCCGACGCCGTCTACCAGAACATCGAATCCATCGAACAGGAGCGCCCCGAACTCGTCCTCATCCTCTCCGGCGACCATATCTACAAAATGGACTACCGCGAGATGATCGACTGGCACCTCTCCTCCGGCGCCTCGGCCACCATCGCCACCATCCAGATCGCTCCCCAGCACGCCTCCCGCTTCGGAATCCTCGATGTCGACCCCTCCACCTCGCTCTGCCGCGGTTTCGAGGAGAAACCCGCGCACGGCAACCCCTGCATCTCCGGCTTCAACCCCCTCATGGTCAGCGCTTCCATGGGTATCTACCTGTTCAAGGCCGAAGTCCTTCTCGAGGCCCTCCGCGCCGACGCCGCCGCACCCGGCTCTTCCCACGACTTCGGCCACGACGTCCTGCCCCGGCTCATCTCATCCTGCCCCGTCGCCGCCTACGATTTCCACGACCTCAACGACAAATCCGCCCTCTACTGGCGCGACGTCGGCACCCTCGACGCCTACTTCGACGCCAACATGGACCTCGTCAGCGTCAACCCCGAATTCAACCTCTACGACGCCCGCTGGCCCCTGCGCACCCGTATGCCCCAGTCCCCGCCCGCCAAATTCGTCTTCGCCCAGGAAGGCCGCCGCATGGGCGTCGCCACAGATTCCATCGTCTCGCCCGGCGTCATCATCTCCGGCGGCCGCGTCCATCGCTCAATCCTGTCGCCCGGCGTCCGCGTCAACAGCTTCTGCGAAATCGAGGACTCCATCCTGCTGCCCGGAGCCACCGTCGGCCGCTACGCCCGTCTCAGCCGCGTCATCGTCGATGCCGGCGTCCATATCCCCGAAGGCGCGGTTGTCCGGGCCGGCAGCCACGCCGGCCCCGGCTGCCACAGCCTCCTCACCGATGGCCTTGTCACGGTGGTCTCCTCGCAGCCCTGTTAGCCAGCCGGCATCATCCCGCATCCGCCCGCCCCTTCCGGGATACCCTCCCCCCATCCCGCTCCTCCCCCTCTTTACGTAGGATTCTCCGTGAAATTCTACGCGTCCCCTTTCTGCCACGCGCCTCTCCCAACCCCGCCCCAGCCCGCGCCTCCTCCCCCGCATTACGTAGGATTCTCCGTGAAATTCTACGCGTCCCCTTTCCACCCCGAACGCCCATCCGGCCCCGTCCAGCCCGGCCCCGCCCCATGAACGCAATCTCATTCATTCCTATCGGATTTGTGTAGAATAATCTAATATATTGAAAATAAAGCAGTTGCACGACAACCCCGGCTCCGGGACTTCGTTTGGTCAACCATTTTTGGCCCTTCTGGCCTGGGCTCTAAACCGCCCCGCCTGCCGCTGAGCAATACCGGCTACGCGAACCTCCGCCGCAGCTCCGACAACCCCTCGCCGAGCAGTCGCAGCGTCTTCCGGATCAGCCAGACGGCGGCAACCATGGCCACCAGCACCACCGCCCCCACCACCAGCGGATTCGTCATCGTCAGCCACACCATCGCCGGCACGGCGGCGTCTCCGGCCAGGCTCAATCCCCAGTTCGAGAATGGTTCGGGACTATGGTTCACCGCCACCCGCGTCGCCGCCTTCGATGCATGCGAGGTCAGCGCCACCCCCCCGCACACCAGCACCAGAACCGTCCTCATCAACGGATCGATCTCCGAAAACGCCGCAAACCCCAGCGCCGCCGCTCCAACCGGCCGGATGAAGGTATGCACTGCGTCCCACGCCGAGTCGAACCACGGGATCTTGTCGCTGATGAACTCGGCCACATACATCACCGCCGCCACCCCGATCACCACCGGGTGGGCCAGCATCTCCAGCGGCTTCAACGCCGCCGGCAGCGTCAGCAGTTCGTACCGCAGCGCCAACCCCAGCGCCAGCACCGTCGCATACAGCCGCAATCCCGCGGCAAAGCCCAGGCCCAAGGCCGTTCCCAGTAAAGTGATGGCGTCCATTGGCGTCTCAACAGAAGAGTACGCCAAACTGGACCCCTTTGTTCGCTCCGATCGCAGAGCCGAATGCCCGCCGTCCCGGCCGAGCCGCTAAATTGGATGCTGTGCAACTCCCTCTCATCGAATTCGAAAACGTCTCCATCTCCCGCTCCGGCAACCTCGCCCTGCGTGGCGTGACTCTTTCCATTCAGCCCGGCGAACACGTCGCCATCCTCGGTCCCAACGGCAGCGGCAAGTCCACCTTCATTAAGGCCATCACCCGCGAATGCTACCCCCTCGCCGGACCCGCCAGCCGCCTGCGCATCTTCGGCCAGGACATCTGGAACGTCTTCGACCTCCGTGCCCTGCTCGGCATCGTCACAAACGACCTCGCCGACCGCTGCATCCAGCCCTATACCGTTGAAGAGACAGTCCTTTCAGGCTTCTTCTCCTCCATCGGCGTCTGGCCCAACCACGCCGTCACCCCCGCCATGCGCGCCCGCGCCGCCGAACTCATGCAACTGCTGGAAATCACCCATCTCGCCCACCGCCAGATGACCGAAATGTCGTCCGGCGAGGTCCGCCGCGCCGTCATCGCCCGCGCCCTGGTCCATGAACCCAAAGCCCTGCTGCTCGACGAACCCGCCAACAGCCTCGACATCCGCTCCCAGCACGAACTCCGCGCCGCCGTCCGCCGCCTCGCCGCCGAGGGCATCGGACTTCTTCTCGTCACCCACCACCTGCCCGACATCGTCCCGGAGATCGATCGCGTCATCTGCCTCAAGGACGGCCGCGTCTGGCTTGACGGACCCAAGCGCGAATCCCTCACCGCGCCCACGCTCAGCGGCCTTTTCGGCGTCGCCGTGCGCGTCGAGGAATTCGACGGCTTCTACCAGATGTTCTGAACCGAAGCGGCCGTTACTTTTTCTTGCCCGGCGCCGGCGGCGGCAACGGCGCCGTGCAAACCGCGGCAGCGTCATTCCGCCCGGACTCGATCGCCCCCGCATCCATCCGCCCATTGGCGGCCCGGGCCTGGATGCAGCCAGGCCTGACGTACTGCCACTCCGGCGCCACCGGCTTGCCCTCCCACTCACCCGCGTCTTCACCCGCGTCGATGGCGGGCGATCCCGCGGCCAGGGCGTAGTCGTGCGCCCCAGCATCCGCGAACCGCATCTCCAGGTCCCTGACGTTGCCGGGCGGCAGCGCCGCATTGCGCAGATTCAGTTCGCCCGGCCCGGCGAAGATGTTGTTCCGCGCCTCGATCATCGCCGCCGGGCCATGCAGGAAAAACCTCGCGTTCGGCCGGATGTTGACGATCGTGTTGTGCACCAGCAGCATCCGCGATTCCGGCCGCGTCTTCTCCATCCCGAACGTGATCATGTGCTCGTTCACCGACTCCACGCCCTGCTGGATCACGTTGCCCATCACCAGCGCCTTGCCGCCTTCCGAGATGTCGAGTTCGTAGCTCCCGTTGCCCGTCTCCTGCGAAATCCGGTTGTACGTGATCAGGTTCTCCACCGCCCTGGACTTCACCGCGTTGCCGCCCACCGTATGGTGCATGTAACTCGCATGCAGGACAAACCGCGCCGTCGCGCCGGCGTAAATGTTGTGCGCCAGCCCGTTCAAATGGCCGTTCCAGCCGAACTCGCTGTGCTCCACCCTCACCTCGCCCACATCCCACGTCGTCAGTATCCCGTTCTGGTTGTGATGGAAATAGCAGTTCAACACCGTCAGATCCTTGCCCTCCAGCCGGATGCCGGCCCCGTTGTTCGACGGCACCGCCGTTCCACTGAACTCGATGTTGTCCACCACCGTCCCGCTGCCCTTCACCACCCAGATCGCCTTGCCCTCGGCTGCCTTGCCCGCCGCGTCGATCTTCGGCCTGCCGTTGACGCCCCGGATCGTAAGCCGGTCCCTCCCGATGCTGCAGACGTCGCCCGTGTAGTCCCCCCTGGCGTCGATCTCGATGACGTCGCCGTTGCCCGCCGCCGCGAAGGCCTTGCACGGAGTCTTGAACTTCGCCTTCGGACCCACCTGCCGCACCTTCGGCGCGCCGGCCGCCGCGGTGGCTACCATCAAAGCCAATCCAAGCGCCACTACCATCTTCATGCCTTCTCCTGACTGTCATTGCCATCCGCGCCGGGGCCGGATCGGGGCCGGGCGCTATTTCGTCGCCGCCGCGAAATCCGGCGCCGGGAACGGATACGCGTCCGGCATCACCTTTACGCCCGTTGTGAACTTCCACGCCATGCCCTCCGGGGCAGGGAAGGTCAACTCCACGAAATACGCCACCCAGCCCTTCTCCACCGCCGGCGTCTTCACCACCCACGTATTCGGCGCCGTCTCCGCCACATCCGTGCTCTTGTACGCCGGACCGATCCGCTCCAGCCGGAAATCGCGCGCATCCGGGTTGTGCGCCTGCCACAGCTTCACCGCCGACGGCTTCTCCTTCGACTTCACCGTAATCGTGCCGTCCCTGGCCACCGACCAGTCAAACTCCGGCCGCTTCCAGTTGTTGATGATCGACGCATAATACGTCGCCAGACTGTCGCCGGCGTCCGACCGCCTCGTCACCCCGTGATCCGTATTCGGCACATACCGCAGGTACTTCTCGCCCTTCAGATCGTCCCAGTAAAACTGCCACGAATCGGGCAGGAAAAACTGGTCGCCCGTCGAATTCACGATGTACTTCGGCAGCGTCAGCCGCCCCCGGTACTCGTATGGCTCCACCAGCTTCATCAGCCGCGAGAACTCCGGCGTGTTCACCTTGTCCATCACCCCGTGCTCCACGTAATCGCCCACCGCCGGCGCCCAGAATCCGTACGCCCGCCAGTGATGGATGAACGACGGGACCATGTTCAGCAGGTCGATCACCGCCGGCATGATGGCGACAACCCGCTGATCCACGATGCCTGCCGTCCATGTCGTCCAGCCGCGCTTGCTGCCGCCGGTGACGACATACTTGTCCACCGTCACGCCGCCGCCCGCCTCGCTCTTCATGAACGCTGTGACAGTGTCCATCGCCCGCACGGCGGCCTTGGTCATCGGCAGCCGCGTCGCCCATTTGTCGTCGCCCGTCTCCATGTGCTTCACCCAGTTGTAGGCGATGATCGAATCCTCGGTCCGCTTGCGCGACTCGCCGAAGAACGACAGCGGCTGGTTCGGGACCATCCGCAGTTCCACCGTCACCGACGACGTCTTCTTCGCAATCTGGGCGTTGAACGGCTCCTGCTTGGCCGGCGCCGGGTTTTCATTCGACCCGCCGCCGATCATCAGCAGCGCCGCGGTATGCTTCACCACGTCGGGCTTGTAGACCACCACCCAGTGCTTCCACTCCGGCCGGTCCACTTCATTCGCCGTCAGCCACGTCTGCGACGTCATATCGATCACAAACGCCGTCACGCCGTCGCCGGGGATCGTCTTCACGAGCGACCATTTATAGGCCGCGTCGGGCGTTTTCACGTAGCGGTCCAGCGCGGTTTCCTGTTCGCCCTGCCCGAACGCCGGGGCGCAACACACGAGAGCGAGAGAGAGAATCAGCTTTTTCATAGGGAGAACCTTCATGTTACCAGCAGGCTCCCGGCTATACTGATGGTCGATGCCCGGCGCCAACCCCCTTTCATACATCACATCCGCGCTCGATGAGATCAAAGCCGCCGGCGGCTTCTTCCGCCTCCGCCAGTTGCAGTCGGCCTGCGAACCCGTCTGCCGCGCCGACGGCCGCGAGGTCATCAACCTCGCCTCCAACAACTATCTCGGCCTCGCCAACCACCCCAAACTCAAGGAAGCCGCCGAAAAGGCCGTCCGCGAGTTCGGCGTCGGCTCCGGCGCCGTCCGCACCATCACCGGCACCCTGGCCATGCACATCGAACTGGAAGAGAAGATCGCCGCTTTCAAACACACCGAAGCCTGCGTCGTCTTCCAGTCCGGTTTCACCGCCAACGCCGGCGCCGTCTCCTCCGTCCTCACCCCCAACGACCACATCATCTCCGACGCCCTTAACCACGCCTCCATCATCGACGGCTGCCGCCTCTCGCGCGCCAAAATCCACGTCTTCCGCCACCGCGACGCCGCCCACGCCGGCGAAATCCTCTCCTCGCTCGCCTCCGAGCCTGGCAACAAGCTTTTGATCACCGACGGCGTCTTTTCGATGGACGGCGACATCGGGCCGCTGGATCAACTCGTCCCCGTCGCCGAAAAGCACGGCGCCATTATGATGATCGACGACGCCCACTCCTCCGGCGTCCTGGGCGCGAACGGCCGCGGCACGGTCGATCACTTCGGCCTGCATGGCCGGGTCCAGATCCAGGTGGGCACGCTGTCGAAGGCCATCGGCGCCCTCGGCGGCTACGTCTGCGGCTCGCGCGATCTTATCGACTACCTCTACCACCGCGCGCGCCCCTTCCTGTTCTCGACTTCCCACCCGCCGGCCGTCACCGCCGCCTGCCTGGCCGCTTTCGATCTGCTGGCCGCCGAGCCCGAGCGCGTCCGGTTGCTCTGGGACAACACGAACTACTTCAAGCAGTTGCTGAAACAGGAAGGCTTCGACACGGGCCTCAGCGAGACCCCCATCGTGCCCATCATCGTCGGCGAAACCAAGGCCGCAATGGACTACTCGCGCGCCCTGTTCGATGCAGGACTCTGGGCCACCGGCATCGGCTTCCCGACCGTCCCCCAGGGCCTGGCCCGCATCCGCGCCATCGTCACCGCCACCCACTCGCGCGCCCAATTGGAACAGTCCGTCGACATCCTCAAACGCGTGGCCACTCGCATGGGCTTGCCGTTATCCGGACGTTAGGCTTCCTCCCGAACGCCTCGCCGCCGCCTCCGGCAGCCGCACAAGAACTACGCTCGCGCCGGGAGGCCTGAGTGTGCACGCTCCGACCCGGTGGCCCATGTGTACAATTGGTTCAAATGCTGACTCGGCTCTACATCGACAACTACCGTTGCTTCGTCAACTTCGAGTACCGGCCAGGGCGCAAGCAGTTGATTTTCGGACGGAACGGGACTGGGAAGTCGTCTTTCATGGATGCGCTGCTCGATGTTCGTCGGTTCGTAGTCGGGGGGCATGACGCCGCGAAGTGCTTCTCCAAATACAACCTCACTCGTTGGCACAACCGGCGGGAACAGACCTTCGAGATCGAGGCCGAAGTGGACGGTCGAGGGTACGTCTATCGGCTGGTGATCGACCGCTGGGGCGAGCCTATCGAACCCCGCGTCCTGTCCGAAACAGTGAAGTGCGACGGAAGGCCGATTTTCGAGTTCGTGTCGGGGGATGTCCACCTCTATAACGATCGGTTCGAGCATAAGGTGACATATTCACTCAATCAGAGCCGGTCCGCCTTGGATGCCCAGGCGCCGTCAAAGGAAAACCTGCTCCTGATGGCCTTCAAGCGCTGGCTGGGCGGACTGCTCTGCTTTCGCCTGAATCCGTTCGCGATGAGAATCGAGGCCCCCGGTGAGGACCTGTACCCCAATGTGGACCTCTCCAACATTGCCGCCTGGTACAGGCACCTGCAACAAACCGATCCCGAGACCCGCGACGCGCTGACGGCGGACCTTCGGCAGGCGCTTGCTTGCTTCCGCCACTTCCGTCTTCAAATGGTTGACGAAAAAGTTCGCCTCTTGTTTGCGGACTTTGAGGCAAGCGGCGACGAGCCCACCGGTTACGGCCTGTCAGAGCTTTCAGATGGGCAACGCTGTCTGGTCTGCCTATACGTCATCCTGCATTTCCTCGTCAAAAGCGGCAAGACGGTCATCCTCGATGAGCCGGACAACTTCGTTTCATTGCGCGAAATTCAACCGTGGTTGACCGCGGTTGACGATGTGATCGCGGAAGGGCGAGGGCAAGTCTTCATCATCTCCCACCACCCTGAGATCATCAATCAGTGGGCCGCCAAAAACGGCGTCCGCTTTGTTCGTGAAGGAGTTGGGCCAACAAGGATTATCCCCCTTGAGTCTGGCCGCTACCCCAGTCTTCTTCCATCCGAGATCATGGCTCGCGGGTGGGAGGATGAGTAGGCCGTCCCGAATCATTGTTTTGGCGGAGGACGACCGTCACCAGCGCTTCGTTCGCCAATACCTTTACAGGAAAGGCTTCCGCCGTCACGAAATTCACTTCGGCCCGCTTTCCGCTGGGCGCGGCAGCGCGGAGCAGTGGGTTCGCATGCAGTATGGGAAGCATGTCCAGACATGCCGGGAAAGGGCCGCCACCGCGAGCACGGAACTGATCGTTGTCGTGGATGCGGATTCGGGGACGGTTGAAAATCGCAGCCGTCAATTGGCCAAAGCCCTCTCCAACGGTGGGCAGGAAACTCGAAACGAAACGGAGCCGATTGTTCACTTGATTCCACGACGTAACATCGAGACTTGGATTCTCTGCCTAGCCGGACAGGTCGTGGACGAGAACGCCGACTACAAGCAGCGCACGGGTGTCGACGAAATGATCAAGCCGGCTGCGCTTGAGTTCTTCACCTGGAGCCGGCAGAACGCTCATGTTCCCGAACGCTGCATTGAGTCGATTCACCTTGCCATCCATGAGATCAAGCGGCTTGAATAGCCGGCAGCGGCGACGGTTCACTCGCCGCGTGGAATTCGCCCCATCTGACCCGGAGGTGTGCGCGGTTCCATCACATCGTGCTGTTGATTGATGAGTTCGGAATCGATCGGGTCAGGCAACCGCACGTCAGCTATTTGCGGGCGGGCCTGTGGGAGATGCGGATGAAAGGCCGGGATGGGATCCAAGCGAACGCTCCGCGTAACGGCGCTCGGTGAGCGCGTGGTTGTCTTGCGGGTCTTCGTGAAGAAGACACGGAAGCCTCCGGAGCAGGACATCAGACTGGCGTTGAAACGGGCGCGTGAGATCGAAATATTCCCAAAGTGAGCGACCTCCTCAAGAACAAGAAGTGGATGAAGGACCCCCCCGGAGTACCGCCCGGCGCATGACGGGTTGCGGCACGAGTTCGACCCTGCACGGGCTGTGATCCAGGCTCGTGCCGGCCGGTCTCACCCAGCAGCAGTTGGCCGGGCGCATGTCCACCACGGGAATCCCTCATCGCCCGCCTCGAAAGCGGACCCGCCCGGCCCTCCACACAAACCCTCGAACGCCCCGCCGCGCGCGCCACGGCGCCGCCGCGGTGATCACCGCCGGCCGCGCCTTCTCTTCAAGACTCAATTTCCCATGACGGAATCTTGATGATTTTGTCGCTATCCCTTTCAGAGGGTTCAGCAACCGCATGACGACTACCAACAAGCACAACGGCTCGGCTTCAACGGCGGCCCACCACGTCAAGCAGCATGGCGTCGCCGTCAACCCGAAGTCCAACGCCGTGGTCAACCGCGCCAGGTCCTGGGTCGGCCGCCATTTCCAGCCAGGGAAGAAGGAGATGTGCGCCAACTTCGTCCGCCATGTCTTCAGCGAAGCCGGTATCCCGCTCGGCGAGGCCAAACGGCCCACCGACGCCGGATTGCTCCCCCAGGGCGCGCCGCTCGGGCCCGGCTACGCCAACAGCCTCGCCGGCGGCGAAATCGGCGAGAAGGTCGCGCCGGGCGCCCACCAGCCCGGCGACATCATCATGTTCATGAATACCTACGGCAACTACAAGGAGGGCGTCATCACCCATGTCGGAATCATCACCGGCAGCGATGAGTTCGTCCACCGCCCCACCATGTCGAAGCCGGTCTCCAGGGACGCTCTCAGTTGGGGCCGGATCGCCGAAATCCGACGCCCGAAGTCCATGGCCGCGGCCAAGGCCGGCGGCCAGTCGGCCAAGGTCTTCGTCCATGACGGCAAGGCCTGCGCCATCCGCTCCGGCCACGCGGTCAGCCACCTCAACGTGCGCATCGAATACGGCAAGGGCATGCGGGTGTATGTGGACGGGCGCGAAGTCCACCCATCGAGCATGGAGGTTCAGATCTTTTACTAATCAGGTCCGGCTACTTCGCCTTCGACGACAGTTCGGTCATCATCGATTCGAACTTTTCCCGCTGCCGCGGGTCCAGTATGCGCAGTATCCGGTCGTGGCCCTGCATCCGGATGTCGGCGATCTGGCCCTGAAGGTTCTGGTAGTACAGAACGTAATCGTCCAGGATCGTCTCCATCTCGCGCGCCTGCTCCGGCGTCAGGTTCAATTCTTTTTTGAACCGCGCCAGCGTCATCTCGCGCGTGGTCTCTTTCCACGTCGAGATCGACGGCCGCGCCGCGGCAACCCCCGTCACCCTGACCATCAACGCCCCTGCCGCCATCCCGCACAAAAAAACCGTGCACAGCACCAGCAATACCCGCGGGTGGCGCCAGGTGATGCGGTTGTCGAAGCTGTGGCTGGTGCTGCTCACCTTGTCTGGACTATCTTATCCCGATCGTCACTCGGACGCCGCTACTCATCCACCACCGGAAACGCCCTGATCGCCTGCCCGCCCGCCAGGCTGTCCCCAAACGACGCCAGATTGACAAAAACCACATCCCGTCCGCTTTGTTCGCCGAAAACCGGCGAGTCGGGCAACGATATCTCGACCGCCATCTCCATCGGAACCGTCGCATGTACATCCAACTCGCTGCTCACCGCCGCCGCCGCCACCACCATCACCATCATCAGCGCCAGCGACGCGTACATGAACCGCCGCGCGAAAAACGGCTCCAGGAACACGGCCCAGAAACTGCCCGCCGCCTGCGCCTCGATCCGCTCCATCACCCGCGCATAAAACCCCGGAGCAGGATCGAACTCCTGTTCCGGCTTCAATGTCCTCACCATGCCGGACTGCGCCCTCATCCGGCCCACCATCGCCCGGCACTCCACGCAGGTTTCAATGTGCGCCTCAAGCGCCATCGCCGCCGCATCCGCGTTCCGGCCCGCCAGGTAGGCTTCCATGCCTTCCATCGTTGGCTTATGCATTTCGACTTCCCTCAATCCAAACGCCCAAACCCCGCGCGGCGCGCCAGGCACGGCCGTATCCGGCTCTCGTGTTGCCCGGCTGTCCGTCGATTGCGCGAGACATCGTTTCCATTCTCCCTGAGGCCCTAGCCGTCCGCCCCAGGATTGAGACCCTTCCGTCCGGTCAGACGTTGCGCCGCCTTCAGCAGTTTCTGCCGCGCACGGAACAGCTTGACCTTAATTGTATTCTCGTTCATGCCCATCATCCGGGCCAGTTCCTCGACCGAATGGCCTTCCACTTCCTTCAGCAGCATCAACTGCCGGTCCTCGCTCGATATCTTCGACAGCAGCTTCAATACCAGATCCCGCTTCGCCAGCCGCTCATCGGCCGGCATCGCCGGATCGGCTTCGCTACGCTCCATGCCGCTGGATTCCTCGTCTCCGAAATCGCTCTCGTAGACCAGCTTGCGCACCTTCTTCTTGCGCAGGTAGTCGTAGCACTCGTTCACCGTGATCTTGTAGATCCACGTCAGCAGCGACGACCGGAAATCGAAGTTGCCGATCGAAAAGTAGACCTTCGCGAACACCTGCTGCGCTATGTCCTCGGCGTCGTTCCGGTTGCGCAGAATTCCGTAGATGATTGAATAGACCTTGGACTGATAGCGGTCAACCATCTCGCGAAACGCCATTTCGTCCCGCGCCTGGATCCGCTTGACAAGTTGGGCCTCTTCAGTTCTGCGGTACTCCACGCTTCTTTTGTCTCGCGCGGCGGCCTTTGCGGCTTCACCGGCCGCCGGAAATGGGAGAACTCCAGTCGTAGCGTGCATCGCCCTGACTGACGTATCCCGCTGATTTCCGGTTTCTTCGACTTACTGCTTCGATCCTGTCCACCATACCAGATCCCCCACCCCAGCAGGCTTCGTGGCCGGAGCCCGCTCCCCGGCCGGCATGCGCCGTGGCGTCTCGGCGAGCGCCGCGAGCGGGTCTCCTGGACAGGTTTCCACGGCAAGCCAGGCTGGCCGCGCGCTCCCGCCCGCCGCGTCCCGGCTCCTCGGCGCGCTTCCTCCACCGGCCTCCAATCCTCGAAGCCTGGCGCCGCACCCGCGCATCTCTTATAGTGAAATGAGAACACGCCCAAGGGCGTGGAACCGATATACTGTATATGTACGTGCAGCTTTCTCAGGAGGGTTGATATCCAGATGATGAACTTGACTTCAGGCGCGATCGGCAAAGTGAAAGAGATCCTCTCCAGCCAGGATCCCCAGCCCGCCGGGCTGCGTATCTCGGTTGTCGGCGGCGGCTGTTCGGGCTTCTCTTACTCGATGGCCTTCGAGACAGACCCCGGTATGCTCGACAAAACCTATGAATTTGAAGGGCTTAAAGTCTTCATTGACCAGGCCTCGATGCTCTACCTCGATGGCGCCGAAGTCGACTACGTCGAAACGCTCGAAGGCTCCGGCTTCAAGTTCAGCAATCCGAACGTGAAGTCCACCTGCGGCTGCGGCTCGTCGTTCAGCGCATAGCGGAGCCTGATTCGCAAATTCTGAAGCCCGCTCGCCGGGGTCTCCCCGCATGGAAGGCCCCCGGGCGGGCGGTAACTCTATTTCCCGCTCCAGCAACCTCGGCTCCCGCTCAGATCGGCTTCGACGACCCCAGATAGATCGCGTTCAGCAGCAGCTTGAACGTTCCGAAGCTCTGCCCCCGGAACTGCGGCCTGAACCCGAACAGCACCACCCGCCCGTCGCCCAGCTTTGCCTCCACCATCGCCGCCCGGCCGGCGGCCTCCCGCTCGCCTTGCAGCCACCCGCTGGCCAGCAGGTTCTGCTTGGCGTAGTTCACCACCGCCCGCGCCTCCCGCTTGCCCTGGTTGTACTCCTTCATCAGCGTCACTTCAAACGCCTGCCCGCCCGTCATCGTGATGATCGCCTCGGCCGGCATCCCGAACGCCAGCGGATGCGTATTGTCCACCGTCACCCTCAGCAGCGACCCCGGACACATCCATCCCGCCGCCCCGCCCGTCCGCAGCGTCCCACTCACTCCGATATCCATCATCTCCATCGGCAGTTCCGCCGCCGTGTCGAACGCCACCAGCGTCCCCCCGGCCCTGACAAACTCCTCCAGCGCCTCCACCCCACCAACGCCGATCCCCCCCGCATGTTCCGGCCTCGGCTGGCTCTTCTCCGCCGCCCCATACCGCCCAGCCCCCGTCCGCGAACCCGCCCGCTGGCCATGCAGAATCGACTGCACCGCCTGCTGCGCCAGAATAATCACGTCATACTTCGCCCGCAGCCCGCCCGCCTTCACCTCCGCATTGCGCAGCGCCGTGAACCCCACCTCAAACGTGTCCAGCACCCACTCGGTCCACCCCGCATCCATATTCGCCGTCCACGGCTTATACAGCGCCACCCGCGGCTGTGTCACTTCCCACCTCGCCGCTTCCGGCTTGCCCGCGAGAAACGCCCCGTCGCCCGCCCTGTACACCTTCCCGCCGTTCTTCAACGCCCTCGACAACGCCACGAAACCCGCATTCTGCTTGTGATCCAGCACCGGCGCAGCCGGCTCCACCGCGCCCGCGCCCTCCAGCGCAGCCTCGAACCGCTCATCCACCCGGTCCACCTTCACCCCCATCTGCATCGAAAGCGTCCACCCGGCCAGATCATACGGCCGCTTCACCGCTCCCGCTTCGCCAATACGGATCTCCGGATATTTCTGCGGCTCCATCAGATCCACCAGATACCCCCTGAACGCCTGCCCCGCCTTCATCACCCACGTCCCCGCCGGATACTGCTTCCCGCCCGCCGTAAACTCCGCCGCCGCCTTCTGAACCTCCACGCCCCCCATCTGCAACCGCTTCACCATCTCCGCCGCCGACGACGCATCATGCTGTTCCGGAGCCACCACGTACGCATACGGACCGCCCTTCTCGCCCGCTTCAATCTGCTCGCGCGCCATCAGCCACGCCTTCTTGATGAAGTAATCCGGCTGCCGCGCCGCCAGATCCAGAATCGCCATATCGGCCGTCAAAATGTACTCCACCGCATCGTTCAACGCCCACCGTCCGCCCTTCCACGGCATCGGATAGAAAATCGACGGCTCCCGCGCCGGAATCCCGCTCTGGAACCGCGCCGGTATCTCCGACGGCTTCACCTCATACGGCGTCGCGTACACGTAGCCCGCCGTCTCGGTCAATATCCCGTGCATGTTGTGAAACGCCGGCGCGGACCGCAACCCGCCATTCCACCACCCATCGAAATTCACGTAGCTGATCACGCCCGGCTTCTTCTCCCTCAGGAACCGCTCCTTCATCACCGACCCGATTAAATTGATCCCCTCCATCACCGCCGGTGCAATGTTCGGGTTCAACGGCTCGGCGTACGGCGGAATGAAGATCCGCGCCGGAAACGGCGCCACCTGGTGCTGGTTGTAGACGATCTGCGGATACCACTCGCGGAACAGCATCCGGCTCACCGCCCGCGTCTCGGGCAGGTTCATCATGAAGTAGTCGCGGTTGTTGTCGTGCCCTGAGTACTTCTGGTACAACTCCGGCAACGGCGCCAGCTCATGCGGCGTGCCCAGGTTTTTCCTGTACCACTCCGCCGTCAACTGATGCCCGTCCGGATTGATCACCGGCACCTGCATCAGAATCACTTTCTCCCTGATCCGCTTGATCTCTTCCGTCTCGCCCGTCACCATCGTGTACGCCAGCCGCGGCGCATGTTGCACCGGCGCGACCTCGGTGGAATGCAGCCCCGAATCGATCCACACAATCGCCTTGCCCTCGCGCGCGTACCTTTCAGCCTCTTCCGGCGACGCCAGGCCAAGCGCCATCTTCCGGTTCATCTCTTTCCAATGGGCCAGCCGCTTCAGATTCGCCTCCGAACTGATGAACGCCACCAGCATCGGCCGGCCTTCAGCGCTCCTGCCAAACTCCTCCACGCGGATGCGCGGCGATTCCTTCGCCAGCTTGTGGAAATACGAAGCCACCTGCTCGAAGTCCGCCAGCTTGTAGTCGTCGCCGGGCGTGAATCCGAAATGTTCCTTCGGCGGCGTCGCCGCGCCGGAGAGCACCAGGGCGAAAAGCAGTGAAATCGTCAGCAGTCTGCGCGAGAGCATATATGGAACAATCGTAAAGTATGCCCGCACCTTCCCGCAGAGAGTTCACTGCCGGCCTGGTCCAGATGACCTGCTCCAACCACCAGGGAGAGAACCTCGAAAAGGCCGTCACTCGCGTCCGCGAAGCCGCCGCCCGCGGCGCGCATATCGTCTGCCTCCAGGAACTGTTCACCTCCCAATACTTCTGCCGCGACGAAGACGCCCGGCTCTTCGACCTGGCCGAACCGATCCCCGGACCCTCCACCGACACCCTCGGCCGCATCGCCGCCGAACTCGGCATCGTCGTCATCGCCTCTCTCTTTGAACGCCGCGCCCGCGGCCTCTACCACAACACCGCCGCGGTGCTTGGACCCGACGGTTCGCTCATGGGCATCTACCGCAAGATGCACATCCCCGACGATCCGCTCTACTTCGAAAAGTTCTACTTCACGCCCGGCGACCTCGGCTTCAAAGTGTTCGACACGCCGTTCGCCAAAATCGGCGTCCTGGTCTGCTGGGACCAGTGGTATCCCGAAGCGGCCCGCCTCACGGCACTGCAAGGCGCCGACATCCTGTTCTACCCCACCGCCATCGGCTGGCATCCGCATGAGAAGCAGCAGTACGGCCCCTCGCAGCTCGACGCCTGGCGCACCATCCAGCGCGGCCACGCCATCGCCAACGGCATCTATGTCGCCGCCGTCAACCGCGTCGGCTTCGAGGGCACGCCCGATCACGGCCTCGAATTCTGGGGCAACTCCTTCGCCGCCGACCCCTTCGGCGCCGTCATCGCCGACGCCCCCCACCAGAACGAAGACATCCTCATCGTCGGCTGCGACACCGCCCGCATCGAAGAGGTCCGGCGCAACTGGCCCTTCTTCCGCGACCGCCGCATCGGCCACTACTCTTCCATCACCAAACGCTGGGACGGAGCCTAGCTCGATGCCTTCGCCATCCTCCTACCTCATGCCCGCCGAATGGGCGCCGCACAAAGCCACCTGGCTCGCCTGGCCCCATGAGCAATCCGACTGGCCCGGCAAGTTCGCCCCCATCCCTTTCCTCTACGCCGAAATCGTCCGCATCCTCGCGCGCCACGAAGACGTCAACATCTTCGTTCCGCTGAAAGCCAAGCGCCAGGTCCGCGATCTGCTGAAGAAAGCCGGCGCCTGGTCGCCAAGCGTCCATCTCTTCGAAACCGCGACCAACCGCGGTTGGACCCGCGACTTCCTGCCCACCTGGGTCATCGGACCGGGCCACGCCAAAGTGGCCGTCAAATGGCATTTCAACGGCTGGGCGAAGTATAAGAACTGGAAGCTCGACGACACCGCCGGCCGCCTCGCCGGTGAACTCGCGGAAACCGAACTCGCATTCCCCGCCCTCAACGAACGCCGCATCGTGCTCGAAGGCGGCTCGATCGACGTCAACGGATCAGGCTCGCTGCTGACCACCGAAGAGTGCCTGCTCAGCGAAGTCCAGCAGCGCAATCCCGGCGTCTCGCGCGAACAACTGGAAGCCCTGCTCGAAGGCTGGCTTGGCGCGTCCAACGTCATCTGGCTCAACCGCGGCATCGCCGGCGACGACACCCACGGCCACGTCGACGACATCGCCCGCTTCGTCTCACGTTCCACCGTCATCGCCGCCGTCGAAGACAATCGCGACGACCCCAACCACGCCCCCCTTGCCGAGAACCTCGACATCCTCTGCCGTTCAAAAGACGAGCGCGGAAAACCACTCCGCGTCGTCGAACTCCCCATGCCAGGCCGTGTCGAATACGCCGGCCAGCTCCTTCCGGCCTCTTACGCCAACTTCTACATCGCCAACAAGACCGTGCTCGTGCCGACATTCCACCACCCCAGCGACCGCATCGCCCTGAACACCCTCGCGCGCCTGTTCCCCTCGCGAGAAGTCATCGGCATCCATGCCGTCGACCTCGTCCTCGGCCTCGGCGCCCTCCACTGCATGACCATGCAGGAACCCCTATAGCGCCCGCGTCCGCGCCACCATCCGCAGTACCGACGCATCCGTATTCAGCTTCTCAACATCCTCCAGCGCCACCCAGACAAGCTCGTGCGATTCGTCGCTCACCACCAGCGGCGCGTCCGCCGGCGCTTCGATCAGGTACCGGATGTCGTAATGCACATGCGCCGGCTCCTCGCCCCGCGCCGGAATCTCATGCGCATCCACGTCGAAGATCGCATCGCCCCACACCCGCAAATGCTGAATCCCGGTCTCCTCCTGCGCCTCCCTGAGCGCCACCCGCGCCACGTCGCCATCGCCGTCGCAGTGCCCTCCCGGTTGCAGCCACTTGTTCAACTTCGCGTGATGCGTCAACAGCGCACGCGTCCGCTTCGTGTCCACGATCCAGGCAGAACCCGTGACATGCCCCGCCCTCTGCGACCGCTCGAAACAATCCTCGTGCCCGCGCACAAACTCCAATATCCGTACCCGCATCTCCGCCTCATGCGCGTCGTACGGCGTATGGCGCTCCAGCGCCGCAATCAGAGGCGCCCGCGACGCATGCTCCCCGTCCACCCTCATAGCCCCGCCTGGTTCTCCAGGCTCCGCCATAGATACCAGCACGCAAGCGTCCTGTACGGCCGCCACGGCCCGGCGATCTCCTCCATCCGCGCCGGCTTCGGCGGCTCTTCCATCGCCCACGCCCGCTGGATCGCGTTCCGGATGCCCAGATCGCCTGTCGGAAATACATCCTCGCGCCGCAGCGCAAACATCAGCAGCATCTGCGCCGTCCACACGCCCACGCCCTTCACCTGCGTCAGATGTTCGATCACCTCTTCGTCGCCCATCTTCTCCAGCCTGTCGAATCGCAACTTCCGCGCCCGCGTCTTCTCCGCCAGATCGATCAGATAACCCGACTTTTGCATCGACAATCCCAGCGGCCGCAAACCCTCCTCGCCCAGCTTGAGAATCGCCGCCGGCGTCACTCCGCCCCGCCCGCACGCAGCCTCAAACCGCCCGAATATCGTCCGCGCCGCCTTGCCGCTGAGCTGTTGTCCGACAATGCAACGCGACAGCGTCTTGAAGTCCGCATCCAGGTATTCAATCTTGGGCGCGCCCCATCTGTCGATAATCCCCGACATCACGGGACAGGCCTGTTTCAGGTGGGAAACCGCTTTGCGCATGGAACGTGCAGGCCCTCGGCTGCATCCACAAGTATGCCATGGTGAAGTTGGTGAACCTTCGCATCCCGCTATTGCTGTCGCTCGCCGTCCTGGCGCTAAGCGCCCAGGCGCCGCCCAAGCCCGCCGCGCCCGTCCCGCCCGTCGAGGAAGACCAGGTCATCAAGATCGACGTCGATCTGGTCAACATCTATTTCAATGTTCGCGACAAGCGCGGAGCCTACGCCGGCGGCCTCAAGGCCGAGGATTTCGACATCTACGAGGACGGCAAAAAGCAAGAGCCCCGCTTCTTCACCCGTGAAACCAACCAGCCCCTCACCCTCGGCCTGTTGATCGACGTCAGCCGCAGCCAGGAGAACCTCATCGAGGTGGAAAGGCGCGCCTCGTCCACCTTTTTCGCCAAGGTCCTCAAGCCCAAGGACATGGCCTTCATCATCAGCTTCGGCGCCGACGCCGACCTCCTCCAGGACCTCACCGGCTCGCTCGCTCTGCTCGAACGCGGCCTGCGCGAACTTCGCATCAACGCCGGCGTCTCCGGCGTCGTCACGCCCTCTACTGTCCCCATCCCCGGCGGCGCGCGCGGCACCGTCCTCTATGACGCCGTCTGGCTCGCCGCCCGCGACCGCCTGCAAAACGAAGTCGGCCGCAAGGCTATCGTCCTCATCACCGACGGTGTCGACGTCGGCAGCCGCACCAAAATCGAGGAGGCCATCGAAGCCGCCCACAAATCCGACGCCATCATCTTTCCCATCCTCTACGAAGACCCCCGCTACACCTCCGCCATGTTCGGCGGCTACTCCGGCGAAGGCGCGATGAAGCGCATGGGCAACGAAACCGGCGGCCGCATCTTCCGCGTCGACCGCCGCAACTCCCTCGACGACATCTACAAACAGATTGAAGAGGACATGCGCACCCAATACGCCATCGGCTATTCGTCTTCAAATCAGAACCGCGACGGCGCCTTCCGCCGCGTCGAAATCCGCCCCAGGAACAAGGACCTCAGAACACAGGCCCGCCGCGGCTACTACGCCCCAAAGGACTGACCGGCCCCGGCGTCAGCCCTTCCCGGGCAGCAACCCTCTTGCCCGCAGATCCGGCAATATCGACTCCCGCAGACTCGGCGCCAGCCGCGCCTCATCATCGCCGGCCCCGTGCCAAACCAGTTCCCCAACCTCCGCGCACGCCCTCGCTTCGCCCCGCAATTCACCCCCGAACAACTCGATCACCACTCTCTTCCTCATCTCCCCCGCCGCCCGACCCTCATACCTCCCCACCCTATACAACCCCGCCACCTCCACGTCACCCAATTCCTCCATCAGCTCCCTCTTGAGCGCCTCTTCCGCCGTCTCCCCCTCCTCCAGTTTGCCCCCCGGCAGAATCAGCAACTGCGACCCCTCCCGCCGCCTGCACAACAGGATCCGCCCGTCCCGCTCCACAAACAGCGCCGCCTTCATGATCCTCTCGCTCATTCGAGCACCGGCAACTCCAGATACCCCGGCGAAACGAAAAGACTCCCCTGTGTCACCCCCTGCGGCGCGGCTCGCTTCAGCCTTGCGCCCAACTCCCTGTAGTCGATCCACCCTGCCAGCGCTTCTTTGAATGCCCCCGCCACCCCGGCCACCTGTTCCGCCGTCTCATGCGCGAACTCCAGCCTGTAATGCCTGATCCCCGCTTCCAGCCACGGCTTCATGTGCAGGCTCGCCTCCTGCGCTTCGGCCCCGAACACCGTGTTCCTGCACCCCACATCGGCCAGCACCGGATGCGAACGCCCCTTCTCGTCCCGCAGTTCAACGCGGTGCTTTTCGCACGGCCGCCCGCAGTCTTCATACGTCGTCCCCGTCGACAAAAACCGGCAAAAGACGCAATGCTCGGTGTGAAACACCGGCAGGTGATGATACGCCACTGCCTCGATCCTGTCCGCCCCCGCGGCCCGCGCCAGCGCCGCCACCTGCTCGGCGTTCAAGTCATGCGTAGGCGTCAATCGCTCCAGTCCGTCATCGAGCAGCATCCGCGCCGTCAGCGCGTTGGCCGCGTTCAAGCTGAAATCCCCGGTCAACTCCACCCCTTCCCGGCCCCGCAACATCTCGATCAGTCCCGCCGGCCTCACCAATATCGGACACCCCAGCCTCACCAGGAAGTCCGCCATCTTCTCCTCGCCAGGCTTCAACACTCTCGGGCTAGCCACCCTGCACTTCAACCCCGCCCCCACAACTCGCTCCACCGACGGCCTCAAGCCATACAGATCCAGGTAATCCAGCGTCACCGACTCCGGCCCCGCCTCGATCGCCGCGTCCAACTGCTCCGCCGTCCTTACCAGCAAATGCAGCCTCGCCTCGACGTGGCTCACTTCCGGCCTCTTAAACCTCAGCGCCCCCGCCGCCGCCCACTCCGGATCCTCCACCCGCGCCACCGGCCTGCGCCCCTGCATCTCCTCCAGGGCCGCCACCGCCTCCCGCCGCATCTGGTTCAACGCCGACACCGGCGCGAACGCCTGCCCTCGCATCTCCAAGGTCAACTCGCCCAGTTCATACGCCGTCCCCCCCAGCCTGCCCAGTTGTTCCCTCAACGCATCCACCGTCAGCCCCCGCTCCCGCGCCGCCCCAAGCGCATCGTTTGACCTCACCATCACCGCCGTCGCGCCCACTTGCCATCTCGTCTCCAGCGCCTCGCCCACGCTCGCCCTCACCGTCACATCCACCCGCTGCCGCGTCACCGGCGACGCCGCCTGCGTATACTTCCTCAACCGCTTCTCCACCGCCGGATCATCGGTCCGCCACACCAGATCCCCCGCCCGGATCCTTCCCATGCGGATCGCATCGTGCCTGAATCTCAACTCCAAAAGCCCGCCCCACGCCTCCAGCGCTTCAAACACCCGCCCGCCCTCTTCCTCCTCCTGCGGACTCCGCCAGTCCGCCGCATCAAACACCACCCCGTCGCCGGCTTTGAGCGGCCATACCCGATGCGCCTCGCCCGTTCTCACAATCACGCCCGCGCCCGCCGTCCTCACCACCTCGCCCATCAACACGCCCCTGTGCCTCGGCGTCCGCCCCGTCACCACCGTCTGATGATTCGTCCCATTCACGAAATGCGCGCCCATCCCACGCGAATACACCTGCTCCAGATCCAGTTTCTCTCCTTCGCTCACCGTCAACGCCCGCCCCGCCCACGCGTCGTCCACCGCCCTGCGATAGGCGCTCGTCGCCGCCGCCACATAGTCGGCTTCCTTGTACCGGCCCTCGATCTTGAACGCAGCCAACCCCAACGCCATCAATTCCGGCACCTGGTTCAGCGCAAATAAATCGTTCGGCGACAGCAAATACCGCGCATCCCCAAGCGGCTTCAGCACCCCGTCCACCAGCATCTCGTACGGCATCCGGCACGCCTGCGCGCACAACCCCCGGTTCGCGCTCCGCCCGCCCCACGCCTCCGACGAAAAACACTGCCCTGAGTACGCCACGCACAGCGCCCCGTGTACGAACACCTCCAACTCAACGTCCACCGCCGCGGCAATCGCGCCGATCTCTTTGATCGAAAGCTCCCGCGCCAGCGTCACCCTCGACGCTCCCAACGCGGCCGCTCTCCGCGCACCCGCCGTATCGGTCACGCTCATCTGAGTGCTGGCATGGATCTCCAACTCCGGGGCGATCCGCCTCGCCAGTTTGAGAATCCCCGCGTCCTGCACGATCACTGCATCCGCGCCCGCCTCGGCGATCCGCGCCAGCGCCTTGGCCGCCGCGCCGATCTCGTGATCGAAGATCAGCGTGTTGAACGTGACGAACCCGCGCACCCCCCGCCGGTGCAGCGTCCGCATCGCCTCGGGCAACTCATCGATCGAAAACCCCACCTTCGCCCGCGCCGTGAAATGCTTCAGCCCGAAATACACCGCGTCCGCCCCTGCCTCTACCGCCGCATGGAGTTGCCGCCAGTATCCGGCCGGAGCCAT
The DNA here is from genome assembly GCA_013822245.1 of Candidatus Solibacter sp. Taxonomy (GTDB): domain Bacteria; phylum Acidobacteriota; class Terriglobia; order Bryobacterales; family Bryobacteraceae; genus PNKE01. The sequence continues at coordinate 44,673 of PNKE01000059.1, read as the reverse complement.
CACCTCAGGTTTCTTGCCGTTGGAAGCCACGTCTCTGAGTCTAACCGCTCAGCCTCGTTTCGCATCCCCGAATGCCCGCTCTTCCCCATCCCTCTTCCCTCCCCCGCGCCCTGCCGCCCCTCCTTCATCCGATTCCGTCCCAAAATGAGTGGAGCATCTCCGCCCTCGACCCGAATATGCCTCTATTGCTTCACTCTTACGGAACAAAATCGTGGATAATGGACAGAAGCCGTTCGATAGGAGTTCAACATCATGGCTGAATCGCCCGAGTCCTCGCGCTGCCTGATGCGCTTCACGCTGATCGCCATCCCCGTCGCTCTCATTCTGCTTCTCGCCCAGGTCGCCTTCATCGCTGACTCCGCCTTCGCCCGCCAGTCCCTGCTGGCCGCCCTTGCCCTCATCTGCGTCTTCATGCTTGGCGTGGCGTCCGCCTTTTCCACCATCCGCGCCCAGTTCGCCTTGCGCGAACGCGCCCGCGAAGGCCCCCTCGACAGCTTCACCCGGTCCACATTCAAGCGTTGCCTTGCCGGCAACCTCGCCGCCCTGGTTTGCGCCTCCGCCTCCCTGGGCCTCGCCATCTTCGTCCTTCGCCACTACTCCAGCTAATCCGCGCACGCGCCGCCACCCCTCGCGCGAGCCGCCTGAGTGAGCCGGCGGGCTGTATCGCGACTTGAATCCCGCAACCCCCGCTACTCCCTGTACTCGTCCCAGTAATAGACGCCCGGCTCGTTCAGGCTCCGCGGCGCCGTCCGCGCCCCCTGCATGAACCTCTCCATCCTCGCCACCACCGCCGGCTCGCTCTTCGACAGATCCTTGCTCTCTGCCCGGTCGGTCTTCAGGTTGTACAACTCCACCGCCCCATTCGGCTTCGGCCTCACCGCTTTCCAATCCCCATTCCGCGCCGCCTGCATCGGCACTTCATCGGCAAACCTGTTCTCCTTCCCAATCCATCTCGGCAACTCCCAATACAGCCACTCCGGCTTCCGCTTCTGTTCGCGCCCCAGAATCGCCGGCGCCATGCTCACCCCGTCGATCCCCTCCGGCGCCTTCGCCCCGGTGATTTCGGCCAGCGTCGGCAGCATGTCGCAGAAACTCCACGGCGTCGCGTTCACCCCGCCCGCCTTCACCCGCCCTTTCCAGCGCGCGATCATCGGCGTCCGGATCCCGCCCTCATACAGATTCTGCTTGTGCCCCCGTAAGCCTGAACTCGAATTGAAGTAATCCTCCCCGATAATCCCCAGCGCACCCCCGTTGTCGCTGGTCACCACAAACAGCGTGTTCTCCTCCTGACCCGTCTTCTTCACCATCTCCACAACCCGCCCCACCTCTCTGTCAAAGCGCGTCACCATCGCCGCATACGCCGCCCGCATCTCCGGCTGAGCCGCATACCGCCCCCGCGCCGGAAAGCCCTTCTCCGGGAACTTGCCCCTGTACTCCGCCATCGAATCCTCCGGCACGAGCAACTCCCAGTGCGGCATCGTCGACGGGAAATAGCAGAAGAACGGCTGCTTCGCGCTCCTTTCGATAAACCCCAGCGCCTTCTCCGTGATCGCGTCCTGCGAATACGTCGTCCTCCGGCCGCCCGTGTTGCCCGGCAACCGCACGGCATCTTCGTTATGCACCAGCACCGGCGTGTAGTAGTTATGCGCATGAACCTGATGCAGATATCCGTAGAACTCGTCCCATCCCTTCTTCGGCGGCGCCCCTGGCGTCCCCCTGTCGCCCAACCCCCACTTGCCGTACCCGCCCGTCGCATACCCCGCCTGCTTCAGCACCATCGCCATCGTCACGTCGCTCTCGGCCAGCGACTGGCCGCCCGTGTTCCCCCTCACCGACGTGTGCCCCATGTGATAGCCGGTCATCAACACGCTCCGTGACGGCGCGCACACCGTGCAGCCCGAATAGGCATCCGTGAACCGCAAGCCCTCCGCCGCCAGCCGGTCAATGTTCGGCGTCCTGATCTTCTTCTGACCGTAACAGCCCAGGTCCCCGATCCCCAGATCATCGGCCATGATCAACACAATGTTCGGCGGCCGCTTGCCCTGCGCAACCAGTCCCGCCAACCCCGCCGCCGCCCCGCCCATCAATCCGCGCCGCGTCAGTGTCGCCATGTCAGAATCCTACTACCTCGCGCCGCCGCGTGGAAACTCTTCGCGCCGCCTCCCTGTCAAAAGGCCGCCTGCCGGACTGAACCGGCAAGCAGATCCTCCGCCCGGTTTCGTTTTCAGATGCTTTGGTATGATACTCGCCGTATGCCAACCGCCATCGTTCCCGCTTTTGTCTGCCTGATCCCGATCGCCGCCCTCGCACAACCCGCCCCCGCCCCCGCGCCCTGCTCGCTCGTCACCCGCGCCGAGGTCCAGCAAGCCGCCGGCGTCGAAGTCAGCGCAGGCGCCCCCAACTCCATCAACAAACTCGTCTGTGAATACAAAACCGCCACCCCCGGCTCCATCGTCTCGGTCCTGCTCACCGCCAAGGCCGCCGCCGACTCCGCCGAACGCACCGTCGCCGAACTCAACAAACGCAAGCTCGCCGCCTCGGTCGTCCCCGGCCTCGGCGACAGCGCCTACGCCGCCAGCCCCGGCTACGGCATGCAACAACTCGGCGCGTATAAAGGCTCCAAACACGTCGTCGTCACCGTCCTGCTCATGGGCGCCCCCGAAGCCAAAGCCAAAGCCGCCGCCGCGGCCGTGATGAAGAAGGCCCTTGAACGCCTATAATCGGACCTTCTCGCCAATCCAACCTAAGGCCACGCCCCCTTCCACTTGCCGATGTGATAGACCGCAAGGCCCCCTCCCACGGCCATCGTTCTCGCAATTCCCGCGAATACCGCGTGAGTTCATCCGGGAACAACATCATGAACACGCCAAAGGCGACACCCAGCAGCCACATGGCGGAAACATAGCCGATCAGAATCGTGCGTGCAACGTCATCCGGCAGAATCAGGGCCAGACTCATCACACCCCCTTGAACACATCGCCCCTCCCCACTCACTCCCCCTCAATCTCAACGCTCAACGCCTCCCACTCCTCCAACGCCGCCGCCAGCCGCCCCCGCTTCTCCTCCAACAGCCCCATCTGCCGCGCCGTCTCCTCCGCGTTCACAAAGTTCTGCAACGCCGCCTCCAACTCCGCAATCTCCCCCTCCAGCCCACCCGACTCCCCCTCAAGCTCCGCCAACCGGTCCTTCATCTGCTTCAGCTTGATCGGATTCAACCGCTTCGCCGCCTTCGGCAATTCCGCCGCCGCGGCCAACTCCGCCGCCGCCTCGGCCTCCGCCGCCACAGCCGCATCCGCCGCCGCGCCCACGGCCTCCCGCTGCTTCGTCCACAGGTAATCCTCGTAATTGCCCGGATACACCCTGACTTCCCCGCCCGCAATCTCAAACACCTTTGTCGCCAGCCGGTCGATGAAATACCGGTCGTGGCTCACAAACACCACCGTCCCTGAAAACTCCTGCAGGCTCTCCAGCAGCACATCCTTCGCCCGCAGATCCAAATGGTTCGTCGGCTCGTCCAGCAGCAGGAAATTCGACGGATTCAGCAGCATCCGCGCCAGCGCATACCGGTTCCGCTCCCCGCCCGACAGCACCCCGATCGGCTTGAACACATCGTCTTCACTGAACAGGAAACATCCCAGCAGAGACCGTAACTCTGTCACCGTCTTCCCGTTCGACACCTTCGACAAATCGTCCAGCAGCCTCGCCTCCGGGTCCAGCGCCTTGTACTGATCCTGTGCGAAGTAATCCGGCGTCGCGTTATGCCCCAGCGCATACTCGCCCCGCGTCAGTGGCTCATCGGCCGCCAGCAGTTTGATCAGAGTCGATTTGCCCGCCCCGTTCACTCCCACCAGCGCCACTCTTTCGCCCCTCTCAATCGCGAAAGTCACCCCGTCCAGAACCACCTTTGACCCGTACGCCTTCGTCACCCCCTTGAACTCGGCCACAATCCGCCCCGACGCCTTCGGCTGCGGGAACGAGAAATGGATCGTCTTCTCCTCGTTCGGAATCTCAATCCGCTCGATCTTGTCCAGTTCCTTGATCCGCGACTGCACCTGTTTCGCCTTCGTCGCCTGATACCGGAACCGATTGATGAACGCCTCCAACTGCTCCACCCGGTCCGTCTGGTTCTTGTGCGCCGCGATCAGCGTAGCCCGCCGCTCGTCCTTCTGCTTCAAATACTTTTCATAGTTCCCGGCGTAAACATGGAGACCCTTGTTCCACAGCTCGACTATCTTCTTCACTGTCACATCCAGGAAGTACCGGTCGTGCGAAATCAGCACAAATGCTCCCGGATAATTTCCCAGATAATCCTCCAGCCAGTTCCTCGCCTCCAGGTCCAGATGGTTCGTCGGCTCGTCCAGCAGCAACAGGTCCGGCTGTTCCAGCAGCAGCTTGCCCAGCGCGATCCTCATCTGCCAGCCGCCGGAAAACTCCTCGGTGAACCTGTCCCAATCCTCTTTCGGAAACCCAAGCCCGGCCAGCACCGCCCCCACCTTCGCCTCCAGCGCATACCCGTCCCTGTTGCGGAACTGCGCATCCAGCCGCGCATACCGGTCCGCCGCGAACTCATACTCCTCCGACGCCGGATCGACTTCGCTCAACCTGTGCGCCAGCTCCTCCATCTCGCGCTCCATCGACTTCAGGTTCTCGAACACCGACATGCACTCGGCAAAAACCGTCCGCCCCTTCAAACTCAGCCCGTCCTGCGGCAGATACCCCGCCATCAGTCCCTTCGGCCTCGTCACCTCGCCCGTATCCGGCTGCTCCATCCCGGCGAGCATCTTCAGCAGCGTCGTCTTGCCCGTGCCGTTCGCACCCACCAGACCCACCCGGTCCCTCGGCGTAATCATCCAGTCAATCCCGCCAAACAACTCCCGCGGACCAAACCGCTTGCCCGCTCCAACGAGTGAGATCATTGCGCCGCCACCGCTCCCGCGCCACGCACAATCCGCCCGGCCCGCACTTCCATCAACTGCCCGCCCTGTACGGCGATCTTCCCGTTCACCAGCACGTAATCAAACCCCGCCGAAAACTGGTGCGGGTCCTGATACGTCGCCCTGTCCTCCACCTTCGCCGGATCGAACACCACCACGTCGGCCGCCATCCCCTCGCGGATCAGCCCCCGATCCGCAAACCCGAACGTCCGCGCCGGCAGCGACGTCATCCGCCTCACCGCATCCTCCAGCGTCAGCCATCCGCGCTCCCGAACGTGGCGTGCCAGCACCCTCGCATTGGTCCCGTAACTCCTCGGATGCGGCACCCCCAGATCAAACTCCCTCACGCCCCCGTCGCTTGCCACCGCCGTATGCGGCCACTTCGCAATCCGCTCCACGTCCTCCTCGCCCATCGAGTGATACACCATCTGCGCCCCGCCTTCGCCAATCATCTCGAAGATCAACTCGATCTGCTCGTCCAGCGTCCCCGCCTTGCCGCGGCCCTTCACAATCTCCGCAATCGTCTTACCCTCGATACCCCGGTCCTTTGCATACGACCCCACCATCGCGTAATCAAAATCCTTCAGCCCCTTGTCCTCCAGCATCTGTTTCATCTCAGCCGCAATCCGCCTCCGCGTCTGTGGTGCGTCCAGCCTCTCCTTCACCGCCTTCGCCCCGTCGGCCAGCGCCCATGTCGGCAGCGTGATTCCCAGATTCGTCGAACTCCGGTCATATGGATACTGATCGATCACCACATCCACGCCCTTCCGCCTGAACTCTTCCACCAGCCCCAGCGTCTTCGCCGACATCCCCCACAGCTTCCGGTTATCGATCTTGAAGTGCGACAACTGCACCCGCATCCCCGTCGCCGCGCCCACCTCGGCCGCCTCCGCGATCGCCTCCATCACCTGCGCCCCCTCGTCCCGCATATGGCTCGCATACACGCCGCCGTGCTTTGCCGCCGCCCGCGCCACTTCCACCACTTCCCTGGTCTCCGAATACGTCCCCGGAATGTAGATCAGCCCGGTGGAAAACCCCACCGCGCCCTCCCGCATCGCCGTCTCCACCAGCGCCTGCATCTTCGCGATCTCACCATCAGTCGCCTTCCGGTTCGCCGACCCCATCACCTCCCGCCTCACCGAGTTATGTCCCACAAGCGACGCCACATTGATCCCGATCCCCGTCTTCTCCAACTCCGCGAACCATTCGCCCATCTTCACCATCGACCCGCCGCAATTGCCCGTCACCACCGTGGTCACCCCGTCCAGCAGGAAGTTGTCGCCTCGCGGGACCTTCTCCACCGCGCCTTCGATATGCGTATGGACGTCGATGAACCCCGGCGCCGCCACCCGCCCCCGCGCATCGATCACCCTATCCGCCGTCTTGCCGGCCAGCATCCCCACGGCCGCAATCCTGCCCTTCGCAATCCCGATGTCGCCCTTAAACCACCCGTTCCCTGTCCCATCCACTATCCGCGCGTTCTTGATCAGGACCTCAAAGTCCGCCCCCGCGGCCGCCACCGCAGCCAACGCCAGCGCCACGACCGTCGCAATTCGCATACATCCATTCTGAATGAAAACGCGCCGCACCCACACAGCGGCCGTGCGCCGCGCGTTCCGCCCTCAGCTTTCCGCCGCGGCCGCCCGGCCCCACGAGTCACTTGCCAGGTGAGCCGGCCTGTTCACATGCCGGCCGCGTCCCCGTCAGCGACATATTCTGAGGCGGCTTCCTCAAACGCTGGCGCACCGTACCGGACCCGCCCGCCGGCGGACTCCTCGATGGCATCGTCATCCGGGGCGGCATCGCCTATAACAATGGGCGCTTTTCTGCCCCAACTACTTGCGCCAAGGGTACAAGCCTGCCGTCCAGCCCCTGGCCGGCGAGGCCGATAGCCACCGTCCGCCGGTCATTTGCCAAGGTTGCGGCAACGTCTCCGCCGAAAACCGCGGGAACGTGGTCCACCTTCGGGCGGGTGAGGCGGCAAGGGACGGCTTAACGCAGCGGCCAGCGGGCGGCGAGGAAGCCGGCGGCGGCGGCAAGCAGGCACAACAAGGCCGCCAGGATCCAGAACAGCCTGGCCCAGAGCGGCTTGACGCGCAGCCCCCGCGGGGGCGGCTCCTCGAGCAGGCGGAGCAAGGGAGCGCAGCGCTCGAGTTCGGCGGCCGATTCCTCAGCCATCACGGTGCGGCGCGTGAGATCGTCAATCGATGCGGCGAACGCCCTGGTTAAGCCGTCGAGCGCGCAGAGGGCGGCGGTGACGTCCTCGGCCACCGCGGCGCGGAAGGTCTCCATCGCGTCAGGGACGGTGGGGATGTGATGGCCGGCCACTGAATGATCTAGTGGCCGCGGGCGGCGGAATTTCTCAGCCGATCAGGCGTCTTCCAGCTTCTTGTTCGAGTTGATGAACGGCCAGCAGAGGGCTCCGAGGAAGTAAGACGCCACCATGGTGTAAAGGAACATGTTCCAGTCGCCGCCGGTGTGTTGGACGATGAAGCCGCCGATGGTGGGGGCGAAGATGCCGGCGGCGTTGCCCATCATGTTCATGGAGCCGGAGAGCGTTCCGGCGAACTTGCCGCCGATGTCCATGCAGGCGCCCCAGGCGCCGGGCATGACGATGTCGTTGCAGAAACTGGCCATGCCCATGGCGATCATGCCGTAGAGGGGGTCCTCGAGCACGACCGACAGCAGCAGGAAAGCCGATCCGCCGAGGAAGCCGGCGACGCCGAGGATGCGGCGGGCGCGGTCGAGCGAGCCGACCCAGCCCGACAGGGTCTTTGAAAAAAAGCCCGCGGCCATGCAGCCGATGCCGCCGAACAAGAGCGGGAAGATGGCGTAGCGGGCGCTTTCGTTCATCGAGAGGCCGCGGTGTTCCTGGAGGTATGTGGGCAGCCAGGTTATGTAGAAATACCAGGGGTAGGTGATGAGGAAGTACTGCACCCAGAGCAGCCAGACGGAGCGGTTGGTCACCAGGCGGCGCCAGGGGACATTGCCGTGTCCGGAGGCGGTGCTGGCGGAATCGGCCAGCAGGGCCCTTTCGGCGTCGTTGAGGGAGGGGTGGTCCTGGGGGTTGTCGCGATACCAGCGGTAGAAGAAGAAACCCCAGACCACGCCGAGCGCTCCGAAGACGAGGAAGACGTCGCGCCAGCTCATGAAGGAGAACAGGAAGGCGAACAATGGCGGAGTGAAGGCTCCGCCCCAGCGGGCGAAACTCCACATGATGCCCTGGGCGCGGACGCGTTCGTGCGGCGGAAGCCAGGTGGTGAATGCCTTGGTGAGGTTGGGGAAACAGCCGGCTTCACCCGCGCCGAACAGGAAGCGGGTGACCATCATCGAGGTGAAGTTCCACATCCAGCCGGTGGCGGCGGTAAAGAACGACCACCAGAGAACGATGCGCAGCAGGACGCGGCGGGGACCCATCCAGTCGCCCATCCAGCCGCCGGGGATTTCGAAAATCGCATAGGCGAGGGCGAACGAGGTGAAGATGGCGCCCATTTCGGTTTTCGACAGGCCGAGATCCTTGGTGATGGCCGGGGCGGCCTGGGAGATGGCGACGCGGTCGATGTAGGCCAGCACAGCCAGGGTGACGGCGTAGAAGACCACCCAGTAGCGGGCGCGGGTGGGGACCTGAGTCTGGTTCAAAGCGGATTTCTCCTCTCGGACGCCTGAGCAACCTATCGGATCACACGTCAGGGGCGTCAGGCAAGCGGCGCGGCGGGCGGCGCGAGTTCGGCATCGAGCCAGGCGAGGTAATCGGGCAGGCCGTCGACGATGGGGAGGACGACCAGTTCAGGGGTGGTGTAGCTGTGGGCGGCGCGCAGCGCGGCGGCGAGTTGGGGGACGAGGTCGCGGCGGGATTTGATGACGAGCATGAACTCGGCGTCGTCCTGGATGGCGCCCTGCCAGTGGTAGAGGCTGCGGATGGGTTGGGAGATGGAGACGCAGGCGGCGAGGCGGGCATCGAGGAGACGGCGGGCGATTTTAAGGGCCTCATCCTGGGAGGAACAGGTGGAGAAGGCGACGATCTTGTCGGTCATATGGAACTCCGGGGCGGGCAGATAGAGAAGATATGTAAACCTTTGCTGGACAGTTCGGCCCAGAAAGGATTATAAACATAGTCTTAGGGCATTGTTCCGCTCATGACAAGGCTGCTGCGCCAACTCGGGTTCCTGACGGCCTTCGTGCTGGCGGGGTTCTACGTGTTTGCGCTGATGGCGGGGCCGAACGGGTGGCCGGCGATGATGCGGAAGCGCGGTGAGTTGCTGGAGGCTGAACGGAAGAACGAGGAGTTGAAGCAGCAGATCAGCCGCGAAGAGGCGACGGTGCTGGAATTGCGCGAGGGCGGTCCGGCGCGGGACAGGGTGATCCGTAACAAGACGCGGAAGCAGAAGCCGGAAGAGACGACGATTTATTTCACGGACCCCGTGCCGGGGTCGAAAAAGTAATTCCTAGAGCAGGCTCTCGGCCTGGCCGTATAACTGGTTGAGGCGGGCCGGGGTGCGCGCTTCGGCGGCGATGCGGAGGATGGGTTCGGTGTTGGATGCACGGACGTGGATCCAGCCGTCTTCCGTCGTGAGCTTCAGGCCATCGCGGCGATCTGTCGCTGCGCCGGGAAAGCCGGCTTCAAGCGACTGCATCAGCGCGCCGAGCCGTCCGTGCTCGAAGGGCGCCTTGCCGAGGCGGCGGTGGTAGACGGGCAACGTCGAGGCAAGCTGGCTGGCGGTCATGCCGGTTTCGGCCATGCGGTCGAGCAGCATGGCCATGCCGGTGTAGGAGTCGCGGCAGTATTGGACCGAGGGGAAGATGATGCCGCCGTTGGAGCCTTCGCCGCCGATGACGGCGCCGGCCGATTTCATGCGATCCACAACATTGGCTTCGCCGACGGGCGAGCGGTAGACGCGGCAGCCATGGCGGGCGGCGATATCGTCGATGGCGGAGGATGTCGTCAGGTTGACGACCACGGGGCCTTTGAGGCGGTGGAGGACGCAATCGACGGCCAGGGCGAGGACATCGTCGTTGTCGAGAATGCGGCCGGTTTCGTCACCGACGGCGAGGCGGTCGCCGTCAGGGTCCTGGGCGAAGGCGATGTCGCAGTGTTCACGGAGGATGAGATCGCGGAGGTCGCCGAGGACTTCGGGTTTGGGTTCGGCTTCACGGGGGAAGGGCAGGTGGGGCGAGACGGAGATGGCGTGAAGGTGGCAGTTGAGGGTGTCGCGGAGGAAGCGGACGCTCATTTCAGAGCCGGCGCCGTTGACGCCGTCGAGGGCGACGCGGAACCGCCGGGCGCGGATGCGGTCGACATTGACGTGTCTGAGGACGCGTTCGATGTGGAGGCGCGGGGCGGTTTCAGTATCGAAGCGGATGCCGGGCATTTCGGCATTGGGGACCTGGGTGAAAGCGGATTGGTGGTACAACTCCAGCAGTTCGCCGCGCTCGTAATGGTTGAAGAACAGGCCCTCGGCGTTGAAGAGTTTGAGGGCGTTGTATTCGGGCGGGTTATGGGAGGCGGTGATGGCGATGCCGCCGCGGGCGCGGGTTTCGGCGACAAAGACCTGGACGGTGGGCGTTGGGGCGACGCCGATTTTGACGACTTCGCAGCCGGCCGAGAGAAGGCCGCAGGTGACGGCGTGTTCGAGCATGGGTCCGCTGGAACGGGTGTCGCGGCCGAGGATGACGCGGCCGGGTCCGACATAGGTTCCGAAGGCCTGGGCGAAGGCGCAGGCGAGGTTGGGGGTGAAGAAGCCGCCGACGACGCCGCGGATGCCGGAGACGGAGATTTTGAGCTGGTGGGCGCGGCTCATGAGTTGTAGCTCCTGACGGTGTCCATGAGTGCTTCAAACAGGGCGGTGGGCGGGTCGCCGCGCTGTTCGGCGATGACGCGGACCAGGGGGGCGGTCTGGCTGACGCGGACGTGGAACCAGGCGTTGTCGAAGTCGGCGCGGAGACCGTCGAGGTTGTTCTTACGGGCGGAGGGGTAGCGGGATTCGATGTCGTCCATCATTTGCGGAATGCGGTGGGATTCGAGCGGGACTTCGCCCTTGAGGATGGAGTATTTGGGATAGGCGGCGAGGATGGAGCCGAGCGATTGAGCGCGGCGATGCATCATGGTGAGGATGGCGAGCATGGAGGCGATGCCATCGTAGACGAAGCGGAACCGGGGCATCATGACGGCTCCGGTGCCTTCGCCGGCAATGGCGATCTTTTCCGGGGGGAAGCCTGCAAGGGCGTCGGCGGTGGCGTTGCGGCCGACGGGGACGCGGACGACGCGGCCGTTGTGCGAGGCGGCGACTTCATCGAGAAGGGCGGTGGTGGAGAGGTTGGCGATGATGGTGTCGCCGGGGCCGAGGGTGAGCATTTCGTCGGCGAGAAGGACGAGGACCATTTCCTCGCTGACGGCGCCGCCGGATTCGGTGGCCAGGGCGACGCGGTCTGAATCGACATCGAAGAGGAAGCCGGCGTCGGCGCCGACGTGGCGCATGAGCGGGGCGAGTTGCATGCGGACGGTGCGCTGGTCGGTGGCTGGCTCGTGGGCGAAGGCGCGGCCTTCGGACTGTTCGTTGATGAGGACGAGGTCGAGGCCGTGGCGGTCGCGGAGGATGGCGAGGATGTGGGCGGAGGTGCCGTTGCAGCAATCGACGAGGACGCGGAAGCGGCGAAGGGCGGGGAAGTCGAAGACACTGGCGAGGTTGTCGATGTAGCGGCCGACGGCGGAATCGTCGCGGGAATAGGAGCCGAGCGCGTCCCACTGGGCGAAGTCGAAGCCTTTGAGGTGGTAGATATCGAGCAGTTCGCCGGCCTCGGCGGTTGAGAGGTAAGAGCCGCGTTCGCCGAAGAATTTCAGCGCGTTCCATTCGGCGGCCATATGGGAAGCGCCGATGGAGATGCCGCCGCGGGCGCCGGTGGCGGTGATGGCGTGCTGGATGACGGGGGTGGAGACGATGCCGAGGTCGATTACGTCGTGGCCGCAGGCCATCAGGGCCGAGGCGACGCCTTCGCGGATCATCTGGCCGGAGGCGCGGGGGTCGCGGCCGATGATGACTTTGGCTGGCGGGCCGAGCAGGGCGCCGAAGGCGGCGGAGAAATCGAGGACGTGGGTGGGCGTGAGTCCGGCACCGACCACGCCGCGAAGCCCGAACTGGGAGATGCGGAGAGGGATCCTGGCGTTCATGGTTTTGCTTTTAGTCCACGAGGCGGAGGAGGCCGAATTTTTCAGGGATGTGGTGGTTTCCGCCGGTGGCCTGCCAGGCGATGAAGACCTTCTTGGGGGGCGGGCCCTGGATGCGGTAGTAGTTGGCGCGGAACTCGTCGCCGGATTTGACGGGCTTGTCGGTGATGGACTTCATGGGGATCTTCATGGCGCCGTACCAGACCTTGTTCTTTTCGTCGATTTTAGCAACGACGGTGAAGCCGGAGTTCCAGAGCCAGCCGCCTTCGGGCTTGGGCTCTTTGCGGTCGATGTCGAGGTCGACCCATTCGGCTCGCGGCGACACCTGGTATTCGCGGTACTGGTGGATGTTGACGAAATCGGCGCCAACGAAGAGTTCGGCGACGTCCCAGTTCCAGAGGCGGTTGGTTTCGTTGACGGCGTCGAATTCTGGTTTGAGGTAGAGCTCGTTGTAGGGGCAGATGAAGAGGAAATAGAGGTTGCCGGGGGTCCAGCGGGAGCGGATTTCGGTTCTGTGGCCGGGCTGGACTTCGCCGCGGGCGCTGATTTCGGTGAAGACGGCGGGAGCGCCTTTCCAGAGAGCGGCGTTGGGGTCGGCTGTGAGGCCGGTGTCGGCCTTGAGGCGGGAGCTTTTTGAAACCGCGGGCTGCTGAGCCCAAAGGATGGCGAGCGGCATCAGGAAGAGGAGAACCAACAAAGTTCGCGTCAACATAATTGCCTTCATTGTATTCCCCATGAGACCTGTATCCGTATTCCAAGACAAACGCGACGAGATCGAGCGCTCGGAATTCCAGCATGGCGTGGAGGCGGGCCGTCTGGCGGTGGCGCTGGATCTGTTGACCGATTCGCTGATTATGGTGGGCCAGCATGGCGTTTACTGCCAGAGCGCCCGGCAGCCGGGCAAGCCGGCGATGGACTTGCAGATTATTTTGCAGGGGATTGAACAGTCGAAGGAACTGGTGATGTCGGTGATGGAGGAGTTGCGGCGGACGAGGCGTCAGGTCTGAAGGAACGGGTTGCGTTCGCGCTCGCGGCCGATGGTGGTGGAAGGGCCGTGTCCGCAGATGACTTCGGTTTCGGGGGGCAGGGTGAGCAGGCGGTTATGGATGGAGCGCAGGATCTGGCGGGGGTCGCCGCCGGGGAGGTCTGTGCGGCCGATGGAATCGCGGAACAGGGTGTCGCCGGCGGCGAGGATGTTTTCCGACTGGGCGTAGACGCAGAGGCTGCCCTGGGTGTGGCCTGGGGTGTGGATGAGGTGGAGATCGGTGGAGCCGATTTTGAGGGTGTCGCCGTCGCGGGCCGGGGCGTCGATTTCGGTGGTTTCGGGGGATTTCATGCCGAGCCAGTTGGCCTGCCAGTCGAGGTTGGAGTAGAGATCCTGGTCGGCGGGGTTCATGTAGACGGGGGCGCCGGTGGATTTTTTGAGTTTGGCGGCGGCGCCGATGTGGTCGATGTGGGCGTGGGTGATGACGATGGCGGAGACTTTGAGGTTGTGGCGGGCGAGGACGGACTGGAGATGGGCCATGTCGTCGAGGCCGTCGCCGGGGTCGATGACGACGGCTTCGCGGGTGGTCGAGTCGGCGAAGACGGAGCAGTTGCATTGGAGAAGGCCGACGGGGAAGATCTCACGGATCATGATTTCAGTATAGGGAGGGGCAGTGAAGGTTGTTGCGTTGTTTAGTATAAATCGTTACACTATTATCAGCGGCGAAAACTGCTGGTAGTATGGGGCAGGGAAAGGCACAGCAACCATGGCTCGCGTACTAGACGTTGCAGAGTACATCTTGAGCAGACGCGGCGAGATGACGACGATGAAGCTGCAGAAGCTCGTCTATTACTGCCAGGCATGGTCGCTGGTGTGGGAGAGCCGGCCGATTTTCGATGAGCGGATTGAAGCTTGGGCGAATGGGCCGGTGGTTCCGGAGCTCTACAACGCGCATCGCGGACATTTCACGGTTTCGACGGTGGGGGGGGACGCTAGCGCGCTGGACGGAGATTCCATCGAGACGATTGGTGCCGTGCTGGAATTCTACGGGGATCGGGACGCACAATGGCTGGGCGATCTGACCCATCAGGAAGACCCGTGGCGGAATGCCAGACGTGGACTGGTGCCGGGAGCGCCGTCGCACCAGGAGATCAGGCACGCTGAACTCGCCGAGTACTACATGGGCTTGGTTCTCCAATAGCCCCGCGTGCCCGGCCGATGAAGAAGCAACCTAAAGCCGCGTTCACACCCAATCCTCAAAAGAGACCCGCCTTCGCGGTAGACCCGTCTCACTACCATCGGCTCGCGCCATCCTGGCGTATTGGCCGGATGGAGATGGTTGAACCGTTCGGGTGGCATGTCGTTGATGGAGAGAAACTGCGAGACATCCAGACCAAGCTCGGCAACTTCGAGAGCATGACCTGGGGGGAGATTCTCAATGGCAGTCAGCACCATCTGGTCCCAATGGATCGTTTGTGCAGCAAGGCATGGGCGAGATTGAACGAACTCGGACAGAATGACCTGGAGAGTTTGTTGTCGATCCGGCTTTCGGGCAAGGAGCGGGTGTGGGGGATTCTGGCGGAGGGTGTGTGTACGCTCATCTGGTGGGACCCGGAGCACGAGATCTGTCCCTCAATGCTGAGGTACACATAAACAGGGCGCTGCGAGTCTGTGTCACGGCCGTATCCCCCGCACCGTGAACCAGGCAGGAATCAACCCCCGGTGATTCTGGTTCGGGGCGTTGCCGCACCCAGTGCCGAATTCGCAATGAAATGGGACGGTCTACGCACGGGCGCCGGCGATTGATGAGAGTCCGGGGGGCGGGGCGGCGCATCACAATAGGGAAGGGCTGGAAGGGGCCCGGAACACACACATGACAACAGGAATACTGCATCTGCATCTGGCACTGGGACTGGTGCTTTTCGCGCTGCTGCTTGCGGGCAAAGTGCCGCGGCTGAGGGCCGTTTCGGCGGTGACGGCGTTGCTGGTGCTGGCGACGGGATTGTTCAACTTCATGACGCAGATGAAGGGCGCGCCGGCGGGCTGGCATGCGGGGATCGGGATTAAATTGCTGTTGGGGCTGCATGTGATTGCGATCGTGCTGCTTTCGGCGCGGGGGACGGCGAGCGCGGAAAAGCTGGCACGGTGGCGCAAGGGGGCGCTGATTTCGGGCGCGGTGACGATTGCGATCGGTCTGTATTTTTCGAATTTCGCGAGGTAAAGGGCGATGACCGGGTACGAGGCGTTTTACGAGTCGGCGGCGCTGGTGGATGTGTCGGCGCGGGGGCGGATCGCGGCAATGGGCGAAGACCGGAAGCGGCTGATCCACGCGATGACGACGAACCAGGTGGAGAAGTTGGAGACGGGCGAGGGCGTGTATGCATTTTTCCTGAACGCGCAGGGGCGGGTGCTGGCCGATGCGGTGGTGCTGTGCCGGGAGGAGTCGCTGCTGCTGATGGTGGAGGCCGAGGCGCGGGAGAAGGTGTACGGACATATTGACCGCTACATCATCGCCGACGACGTGACGCTGGAGGATGTGACGGAGAAGACGTGGGAGGTGGCGCTGGAGGGTCCGGGGGCGGGGGAGATTTTGAGGGGGTTGGAGGCGGAGATGCCGGGGGCGGCGTATGGGATCACGCGGTGGGGGGATGTGGAGATTGTGAACACGTCGATGACGGGGGCGGGGGGGTACAGGTTGATTGGAAGCGAAGGGCGGGCGGAGGTGGTGGAGAGGTTGAAGGGGGCCGGGGCGGTGGAAGCGAGTCTGGAGGAGTCCGAGACGGTGCGGGTGGAGCATGGCGTGCCGAGGTATGGGGTGGAGATCACGGAAGGCTATATCGCGCAGGAGACGCGGCGGATGCAGGCGCTGAGCTTCAGCAAGGGGTGCTATCTGGGGCAGGAGATCGTGGAGCGGGTGAGGAGCCGGGGGCATGTGAACCGGCTGCTGACGGCGCTGGCGATCTCCGGCGACAGCGTACCGGAGGCGGGGGCGAAGGTGATGTGGGGGGAAAAGGAAGCGGGCGAGGTGATGTCGGCGGTGTGGTCGCCGAGGTTGGGGGCGGTGAGGGCGATGGGGTATGTGAGGGCGGAGGCGCTGGCGGCGGGGGGGCTAAAGGTTGGCGGCGCGGAGGCGAAGGCCGTCGAGGGAGTGTGAGGGGATTTCGCCGCCGTTCCATGCGCCGAGGCCGAGGCCAGGTTTGTTGTCGCCGTGGTAGTCGCTGCCGCCGGTGGTGATGAGGGAGTAGCGGGCGGCGAGGGCGAGGTAGCGGGCGGCGTCGGAAGGGGAGTGGTCGGGGTGCCAGACTTCGAGACCGTCGAGGCCCCGGGAGACCAGGCGGGCGATGAGCAGGCGTTCGGATTCCTCGTCGGGTTTTGACAACCGCAAGGGGTGGGCGAGCGAGGTGATGCCACCGGCGGCCTTGATGCGTTCGATGCCCTCGCGGATGGGCGGATCTTCACGCTCGACATAGGCTGAGCCGTGTTCCCCAAGATAGCGATGAAAGGCTTCTTCCCAGCTTTGGACATAGCCCTTGGCGCGCATGAGGCGGGCGAAGTGGGGGCGGCCGGTGATGTTGCGACCGAGGGATTCGGCTTCCTCAAGAGTGATGTCCATGCCCTGGAGTTGGAGCAGGCGGGCCATTTCGAGGTTGCGCTTGCGGCGGTTGAGTTTGAGGGTTTCGAGCCAGGCGGTGAAGGATGCTGGGGGTGGAGTGAGGAAGTAACCGAGCAGGTGGGCGGAGCGGGAGGCGGGATCGGATTCCTCGAGGATACGGGTGGAGAGTTCGAGGCCGGTGATGAGGGTGACGGGGGAGGGGATGGCGGCGGCTTGTGTGACGCCGGTGAGGGTGTCGTGGTCGGTGATGGCGAGGGCGGAGAGGCCGGAGGATTCGGCGAGGCGGAGCAGTGCGGCGGGGGAGTCTGCGCCGTCGCTGGCGGTGGAGTGTGTGTGGAGGTCGATCATGGTCCGGCGAGGGATGAGATGTGAGGATCCGCCCTGAAAAACCTTTATGCTAGCGCATGTGCGGGGGAGGGGGGTCAGGGGCGTTTGACGAGGTTGCCGGGGTGGGGGAGTTCGCTGAGCGTGAATTCGAAGCGTTCGGCGCCGAGGGTGGCGATGAGGGTGCCGGAGGAGAGCAGGCGCTGGCCGATGGGGATAAAGACGGCGCCGTCGGTGGATTGGCCGGGCTTGAGGCGGGTTTGGACGAGGGCGACGGCGGAGGCGGCGGCGGCGGCTTTGAGGCGGGAGGAGGAGACCTCGGCGAGGGCGTCCTGGCGGCGCTGTTCGTAGCCGGAGGTGGACTGGAAGCGGGACAGGCCATAGAGACCGAGTTCGTACATGGTGACGAGTTTGATGACGTCGTTGCGGCCGGCGCGGCCGAGGAACTCCTGGACGATGGTCTTGGCCTGCATGGCCTTAATGACCTCGCCGGTGGGGGTGCGGAATTCGAAGTCGTCGGGCTTGATGGAACGGTTGGAGGGCGAGCCGTTGGAGATGGCGACCTGGACGACGGCGTAATCGCGGACGCGCATGGGGAGTTCGGCGAGCATGAGGGTGACGCCGTCGCGGGTGAGGGTGAGGTAGCGCAGGCCGTTTGATTCGAACTCGATGGCCTGGGCGCTGGCCGGTACGGAGCAGATGAGGGCAAGCGCCGCGAACAGAAACAGACATCGCAGTATGGGCAGCGGCCTCATATCCCCATCATAGACTGCCGGAGGAGGGAATCCCCCGTTAATCGGAATGCCGCCTGGAGAGGATGGCAGGCTCAGTCTTCGGATTCGTCGCCGGAATCGTTGCTGGCGCGGCGGACGATGCCGCGTTTGGAGGAGCGGATGAAGCGGACGACTTCGTTCGCGGCATCGGATTGGAGGCGGATTTCGATTTCAGCGAGGGCGGCTTCGAGGCTGAGTTCAGTGCGGTAGAGAAGGCGGAAGGCCTCCTTGATTTCGGCGATTAGGTCGCGGGAGAAGCCGGCGCGGCGCAGGCCGACGCGGTTCAGGCCGCGGGCTGCGACCTGGTAGCCCATGTAGGTGAAAAAGGGTGGGAGATCCTTGTTGACGCGCGACATGCCGCCGACCATGGCGAGACGGCCGATCTTCGAGAACTGATGGACGCCGATGCCGCCGGAGATGAAAGCCTGGTCGCCGATTTCGACATAGCCGGCGATCAACGCACAGGAAGCGATGACGACGTTCGAGCCGATGACGCAATTGTGGGCGATGTGGCCGGAGGTCATGATGTAGTTGCCGTCGCCGAGGATGGTTTCACTGTCCTCGGCGGTGCCGCGGGAGATGGTGTAGTGCTCGCGGATCTTGTTGCCGTTGCCGATGCGGAGGTAGCTGCGGTGGCCTTTGAAGTGCTTGTCCAGGGGATCGGTGCCGAGGACGGCGCCGGCGGAGATTTCGTTATCCGAGCCCATTGTGGTCCAGCGTTTGACGTAGACGTAGGGTTCGAGGAGGCAGTTGGGACCGATGGAGACGTCGGATTCGACGACGCAGAATTCGCCGATGCGCGAACCGGGTCCGATGAGGGCGTCGGGGTGGACCTTGGCGGTGGGAGCGACGTATGCGCCTGGGTCAACGGGCATAGACTAAATCATATCGATTCGAAGCAAAGGAAACACCGCCGATGACCGTACGCGAAGCCGCCGAACGACTGGGACTCGCCTATGAAGGCGAAGGGCTGCGAGCCATAAAAGGGTGCGCGACGCTGGCGGCGGCGGGGGCGTTTGACGCCGCGTTTGTGAACTCGACGAAGGCCCGCAAGGAGGCGGCGGAGCCGGGGGCGGGATGCCTGATTGTGCCGCTGGATTACGACAATGCGGCGGGCAGGACGGTGATGCGGGCGAAAGATCCGCGGCGGGAGATGGCCCGGTTGGTGCGATTGTTGCATCCGCAGGCGGCGCACGTGCCGGGGATTCACCGGACGGCAGTGATCGATGAGACGGCCGAGGTGGCGGCGACGGCGGCGATCGGGCCGCACGTGACGGTGGGGGCGGGGGCGAAGATCGGGGCGGACGTGGCGATCGGGGCAGGGACGCGGATCGGGGCGAGGGTGAAGATCGGGGCGGAATCGTTGATCCACGCGAATGTGACGATCTACGACGAGGTTGAGGTCGGCGAGAGGGCAGTGGTGCATTCAGGGGCGGTGATTGGGGCCGACGGGTTTGGATTTGCGTTCCATGGGGGGCGGTGGGAGAAGTTTCCGCAGGTGGGCAAGGTCGTCATCGGCGACGATTTCGAGATGGGGGCGAACTCGACGGTGGACCGGGCGGCGCTGGGGGTGACGCGGATCGGCGACGGGGTGAAGTTCGACAACATGGTGCATATCGGGCATAACTGCACGGTGGGCAATCATGTGGTGATCGCGGCGCAGACGGGGATCGCGGGCGGGTGCACGATCGAGGACTACGCGGTGATTGGCGGGCAGGTGGGGATGGGGGAGGCGGTGACGGTGAAGGCGGGGGCGGTGATCGGGTCTGGGGCGGGGATACTGAATTCGAAGGTGGTAAAGGGCGGTGGCGAGGTGCATTGGGGGACGCCGGCGCGGCCGTTGAAGCAGTATCTGGAGACGCTGGCGAGCGTGTCGAGGGTGCCTGGAATGAGGCGGCGGATTGCGGAGTTGGAAGAGACGGTGAGGCGGCTGGAAGCGAAGCTGTAAGGCGATGCGGATTGTGGTGGGAGGCGAGACGAGGAAGGCGGGCAAGACGGCGGTGGTGTGCCGGATTGTGGCGGCGTTTCCGGAGGCCGAGTGGACGGTAGTGAAGATCACGCCTCATGCGCACGGCGGGGCTGAAGGGGTGTGGACGCTGGAAGAGGACTCGTCAGCGGGCGATACGCTGCGCTACAGGGAAGCGGGGGCGAGGCGGACGCTGCTCTATTGCGGGGAGGTGGAGCGTGGGTTGGAGCGATTGGTTGCGGAGTTGGGCAAGGCGGCGAACTGGATTGTGGAGACGACGTCGGCGGCGGGGTTGATCGGGTACGATCTGGCGATCCTGGTGACGGCGGGCGAGGGGGCGGAGGTGAAGCAGGCGGCGGGCGGGTTTCCGGGCGATGCGGTGAGGGTGAGGGTGGGCGACGGGGGGATTGAATCAATCGTGCGGAACTGTTGGAAGCAGTAGGGCGACTTCGAGGCAGCCGGGGGTGGAGCTGATTTCCAGATGGCCCCCGATGGCGGCGAGGGCCGCGGCGAGGCCGCCGGGCCGGAGCGATTCAAACAGGGAGGTGAGTTCGCGGCGGCGGTCGGGGTGGATGGCGCCGGAGATGAGAAGGGAGAGGGAGGTCTGGCCGGGGCGGGACCCGATGCGAACGGGCTTGCTGGCTTCGGCGACATCGTGGAAGAAGCAGAGGACGTGTTCGAGGATACGGCGCAGCAGGGTTTCGTTGACGCGGACGGTGGGGGCGTGGCGAGGGAGATCGAGGTGGAGGGGGCGTTCGTCGTGGAGGGCGAGGCGCTCGGCGATGTCGAGGACGACGCCGTTGGGGCAGACCGTGCCGGGGGCGGCGTTGTGGGCGGCGGCGCCGATAGCGGCGTCGTCGAGCAGCCAACTGGCCTGGCGGACCATGGAGCGGATGTTGCCGCACTGTCGGCGGACGGATTCATCCTGGCCGTCGAGAGCGATTTCGAGGTAGTAGGCGATGGACTCGATGCCGCAGAGGGGCTGGCGGACCTCGTGGAGAAGCTGGGGCAGGACGTCCGGCTGCCGGGCGCTGGAGAGGCCGCACTGGATCTCAGGATGGAGATGAGAGGACAACGCTGCTCAGTATAGCGCCGTGGGAGCCTGCCATGGGGGCCGGTTTTCGAACCGGTTTGGGGCGCGCCGGCCTGGCGGCCGAGGCGCACGGTGATGGGAGTTCCGGCGCGCTGATACAATCGTCTGCTTACCGCAATGAGCAAGAAAAGCACCGGACTCTTTGTCACCTCCGACGGGCAGAACGTCGCATTCACGTTCGCGCTGATCAGTTCCCTGTTCTTCCTGTGGGGGTTCTGCAACGGCATGATCGACGTGATGGACAAACACTTCCAGAACGAACTGGGCCTGACCAAGGCGCAGTCGGCGTGGGTGCAGTTCGCCCACTATCTGGGCTACTTCCTGATGGCGATTCCGGCGGGCTGGCTGGCGACGAAGCTGGGCTACAAGGGCGGCATCATCATGGGGTTGGTGCTGGTTTCGGTGGGCGGGTTCTGGTTTGTCCCGGCGACGTGGGTGAACGACATGGTGAAGCACGGCGACGTGACGCCGGCGATGGCGTTCCTCACATTTCTGACGGGCGTTTGCCTGATCGCGACCGGACTGACGTTCCTTGAGACAATCGCCAACCCCTATACGACGGTGCTGGGCGACCTGCGCTACGCGGCGACGCGCATCAACCTGGCGCAGTCCTGCAACGGCGTCGGCTGGATACTGGGGCCGATCGTGGGGAGCGTTTACTTCTACGGCACCGATGCCAGCGGCCGCAGCACGGGCAGCGAGACGCTCTACATTCCCTATGTCGGAGTGGCGATCGTGGTGCTGCTGCTGGCGGCGGTTTTCTGGTTCGCCCGCATGCCGGACATCAAGATGGGAGACGACTACCATCTGGACGACAACACGCCGAACGTGTCGCACTCGATCTGGTCGCATCCGCACTTCACGATGGCGGTGGCGGCGCAGTTCTTTTACGTGGCCGCGCAGGCGGGCATTTTCAGCTTCTTCATCAACTACATGGTGGCCGAGCCGCCGCCGATCCCGGCAAGCTGGCAGGAGACGATGAACCGCCTGGCGGGGAGTTCGACGCTGCTGAAGGAATGGCTGACGGGCTGGTTCGAGGTCAATCCGCGGGGCGTGCTGGCGTTCAGCGACAAAGGCGCCTCGAACGCCGTCTCAGTGGGCCTGATCTGCTTCCTCGTGGGCCGGTTTTCGGGCGCGTGGCTGCTGAAGAAGTACTCGGCGCATAAGTTGCTGGGCATCTACGGCGTGGCCAATGTGATCGCGACGCTGCTGGTGTTCCTCAAACTCGGATGGCTCTCGGTGGCCTGCGTATTCCTGACCTACTTCTTCATGTCGATCATGTTCCCGACGATCTTCGCGCTGGGCATCTTCGGGCTGGGCGCGCGGGCCAAGAAGGCTTCGGCCTATATCGTGATGGCGATCATGGGCGGAGCGGTGCTGCCGAAGCTGATGGGCCACGTGGCCGACGTTTACGATATGTCGCGCGGCTTCATCGTGCCCATGTTCTGCTTCATCATCGTCGCCTACTACGGCTTCAGATGGCCGAAGCTGAGCAAGGCCGACGGCCTGCACAGCGTCCAGGCCGCGGGCAAGCACTGATCAGCGGGGGCGCAGGGGGAGCGGGAAGAAAGCGCCGCGGGCAGGGTGGTCCCCGGCGCGCGGCCTCGGAGCGCGGGCTGCTGGGCATCGTTCGTTTGAGGACACGGTTCACGGTCGTTTCGGCGCGGAATTTACGGGTCCGTGGATATACACCCGTTACGGAGGCTGATATTCTGATTTGGATTTATTCCAAGGAGGACTCAGCATGAATCCGGACACAGGGCAGGAAGCGGCCCCGCTTTCAGAAGTGCAGCGGTTGACGGGCGTGTTTCATTCACCTGGGGCGGTGTTTGGGGATATTGTGAGATCGGGCAAGTGGTGGATTCCGCTGCTGATCTCGACAGTGCTGGGGGTGATGATGGTCTCGGCAGTGCAGTCGCGGGTTTCGGTGGACCAGATGCTGGACCGGGTGGTTGCCAACAATGAGCAGTTCCAGCAAATGAGCGCGGACCGGAAGGAAGCGGCGTTGTCGACGCAGCGCAAGATCATTCCGATTGCGATGTACGGCGGGGCGGTAGTGGGCAGCGCGGTCTATCTGTTTGTCGCGGCCGGGGTGCTGCTGTTCGTCTTCAACCTGCTGATGGACGGCAAGTTGAAGTACAAGAACACGCTGAACATCTGCTCGTATGCCGGGCTGCCGCCGGGAATCGTGATGATGGCGGCGATGATGCTGGTGCTGTATTTGAAGCCGCCGGAGGAGTTCGACATCCAGAACGCCCTGGCATTCAACGCCGGGGCGTTTCTGACGGAGACGGCCGCGGCCTGGCAGAAAGCGCTGCTGGGGGCGATCGACCTGTTCACGTTCTGGACGATGTTCCTTGTGGCGGTCGGGTTCTCGAAGGCGATCCCGAAGATGACGGCGGGCAGGGCGTTCGGGGCGATCCTGGTTCCGTGGATTCCGTGGGTGCTGATCAAGACGGGCTTCACGGCGGTTTTCAGCTGAGCGGCGCCTCATCCCATACACTGGGATGTAGGGCATGGACTTAGTCATTTTCGATCTCGACGGCACGCTGGTTGATTCCAGGCAGGACCTCTGCAATTCGGTGAACGCGACCCGCTCGTCCATGGGCATGGCGGCGTTGGACGACGACGTGGTGGCGTCGTATGTGGGCAACGGGGCGCCGGTGCTGATCAAGCGGGCGATGGGCGAGTGGGCGACGGAGAAGCAACTGGAAGAGGCGCTGTCGTACTTTCTGAGCTACTACCGGGAACACATGCTCGACTACACGCGGGAGTATCCGGGGGTGCGGGAGTGCCTGCGGGAGTTGAACGGGCGAGGGGTGAGGATGGCGGTGCTGACGAACAAGCCGGTGCGGTTTTCGAAAGAGATCCTGATCGGGCTGAAGATGGACAAGTACTTTTTCCAGGTGTATGGGGGCAACAGTTTCGTTGAGAAGAAGCCGCATCCGATGGGGATTGACAAGCTGATCGAGGAGTGTGGGGCGACGCGGGAGCGGACGTGGATGGTGGGGGATTCGTCGGTGGATGTGCTGACGGCGAGGAATGCGGGGGTGAAGGCGGTGGGGGTGACGTATGGGTTGAAGCCGGCAACGCTGGATGAGGCGCCGCCGGACGTTCTGTTGGACACGCTGGCCGATTTGGCGGGGCATGTTGCCCCGCCGATCACATGGTGATCAGAGCCGCGCGGAGGGCCAAGCGCGAGGCCCGGGGGGCGTGTCAGGAGGCGGCGCTGACTTCGATTGCTTCCATCCGGCCATCGCTGCGCGGGGAAGCGACGCTTTTGACCGCCAGGCCGGCTTTCAGGCTGGCGAAGTCGAGGCCGGCGGCGTAGCGCGTCGAATCCGTCAAAACGATGGTCTTATCCAGTTTTTCGATTTTGACGGTTCTGGCAGTCTCGTCCACGGATTCGATCTTGCCCTCGATGTTCTGCTCCTCCCCGGTCAGCGATCGTGCGGCCTCGGGGCTTTTCGCCACGGACTCTTGCGGTTCGAAAGGACTGGCTGACGCAGCGAGGGACACAGCAGCGGCCAGGATGACACAGGAAGCAGCCAGCGCAAGGTTGAGTATGGGTTCCATTGGTTCGCTCCTAGGCCTGAGAGTTCTCCGAGCCCGCCTGGATGAGGATCCCGGCAAGGCGCGACCAAACGAATGCACTCCAAGCGGCTGGCCAACTGCGAGCGCGGCCTGCTGCAAGTGATGTTCGTCAGTGGTCAACTGTGGTGCAAGCCGCCTGCCAAGCCGGGCAAGCGCTGCATTCACATCGGCTGAGGTGGATCCGGAGAACAACAAGGACGGGCCAATGCGGTAATAAATGCGCGCAGAATGCGCTTCCCCCGGCAATTATTTCCGCCCACTGCAACGAAACACGGGTGGCGGGCCGTACCGGATTTGCCGGCCGGGGGGCCGCCCTACCCCGCAGACTGCGCTAATGAGAGTCCAAAGAGATGCTATTACTGCGTCTGGACGGGGATGAAGGCCATGGCTCGGAAGTATTCGTCGCCGGCGAGGCGGATGTACCAATAGACGGGGGACTGGGTGTAGGTGCGGTTGGGGACGCGGGCTTTCAGCAGGTAGAGGCCGGGGGCGGCGGGGTCGGCTGTGGCGCTGAGGATTTCGATGGGCGGGAAGGTGATGGTGGCGGTGGTGGCGTCGACGAGTTCCAGTTGGGTCATGACATTGCCGGAGAAGTCGACGGGGCCGAGTCCGCGCATGTGGAGGGTGATGGTCTCGCCCGGTTGGACGGGGTTGGATTCCGAGATGGGTGAGCCGTCGGCGCGGAGGCCGCTGGCGCGGTTGGATTCGATGATGAACTCCGGAAAGGCCTCTTTGAGTTCGACGGTGATGTTCTGGGACTGGAAGGGGCTGGCTTCGACAGAGAGTTCCAATGGTCCGCCGCCGAGTTCAGATGTGGCCGGGAAGATGAATTCGATGAGAGAGGGGGACTGGGTGAGAACGTCGACGGGCTGGCCTTTGAAGGTGAGTTTGACGCGGTCGAGGCCGGTGCCGGTGAGCGAATAGCGGGAGAGGCGGGCGGCGGGTCCTGAGATGTCGGTGGAGGCTTCGGCGGCGCGGGCGAGTTCGGTGGATTCGAGGGTGAGACTGTCGATGCTGAGGAGGCGGCCGTCGGCGGTGGCGGCAATGACGACCTGGCCGTTGCCGGAGATGGCGGCATCGCGGATGCCGGATGGCGCTGATGTCCATTGGCGGAGGATGCCGGTGGGGAGGTCGATGGACCAGACCTGGACGGCGAGGGTGACGTTTCGGTCCTCCCAGTTAGCGCCGGAGAGGAACATGAGGGTCTGGCCGTCGTCGGTGAAGGCGGGGCGGGTGGCGCCTTCGACGGCTTCGATGTAGGGCGCGTACCAGCCGGTGGCGAGTTCGACGATGACGAGGGTGGGGGCTTCATGCTGGGTCTGGCCGACGGCGAAGCGGCCGTCGGGGGAGACTGTGACGGAGGTGAGGTTCCAGGGGGTGGGGATGATGCGGGGGGCGAGGCCGGGGGCATAGACGGTGATGCCGGGTTCCAGGGCTCCGGAGACGATCGTGCCGTCATTGGCGATGGCGCTGCCGCCGGATTCGGCTAGACCGGTCAGCCGGGTGTTGGAGTCGATGAACGTGCCAGTCTCAAGATCGACTAGCCGAAGAGCGTATCGGGGAAAGAGCATATAGGAAGGATTGGCAAATGCGGCATAGCGTCCGTTGGGGCTGAGGCGGGCCCAACCGTCGCTGGATGTCTCGCAACGCTCGCCGGCGGAACAACGGCCGTGAAGGACGTGGCCGATGTAGCGTGCGACGGCGAGGCAACCGGAACCGCCGATGCAGGTGCGGGTGGCGGTCCAGGCAACGGTCTGGCCGTCGGAGCTGAGGATGGGCGCGCGAAGGCTGGGGAAGTTGAGCGGGTGGCGGCCGCCGGAGAACCACTCGGGCTTGACGCTGAGATAGGTGCGGAGCTTGCCGGTGGCATCGGCTTCAATGAGCTTGGAATCGTCGTTGCGGTCCTCGCCGTTGAGGGTGAGGTTGGTGGAGAACATGATGCGGGTCGCGTTGCGATCGGTGGCGAGGTCACGGAACTGCGCGGCGGCGGGCAGGACGAGAGCAAGAGCGAGCAGGAGTTTCAGATGCGCCTCCGTGAAAAGGGAAGCACGTTTAACGCCAATCGGGGGATGCGGCGGGACGGGCGCGGGGCAGGGGGACGCGCGAGGGATGTAAACGGGCAGGTGTGTCGGAAGAACACACCCGCGGCGGGATCAGGTGCGCTGGTTGATGATATCGGCGATGCGGCCCGGCTCATTGGGGACGACGACGGGGGCGTTTCCAAAGGTGGAATTGAGCAGGGCGCCGGCGGGGGTTTTCAACTGGCCGGTGTGGTACTTGAAGATGTAGTCAGGGTCCTTGAGGACGTTGCCGGTGAGGACGGCGACGACGGCGGCGGATTTGTCGACCTGGCCGGAGGCGACGAGTTGTTTGAGTCCGGCGAGGGTGGCGGCGGAGGCGGGTTCGCAGCCGATGCCGCACTGGCCGACGACGGCCTTGGCGTCGGCGATCTCCTGTTCGGAGACCTTGCAGACGACGCCGGAGGATGAATCGACGGCGTCGATGGCTTTGGGCCAGGAGACGGGATCGCCGATGCGGATGGCGGTGGCGAGGGTTTCGGGCGACGTGACGGGCTGGAATTCACCGCGATCGCGGAAGTAATCAGAGAAAGGCGCGGAGCCTTCGGCCTGGACGACGGCGAAGCGGGGGAGACGTTCGACAAAGCCCATGGCCTTGAGTTCGCGGAAGGCCTTGCCGAAGGCGGAGATGTTGCCGAGGTTGCCGCCGGGGACGACGACCCAATCGGGCAGGCGCCAGTCGAGCTGGTCCATCATCTCGACCATGATGGTCTTCTGGCCTTCGATGCGGAAGGGGTTGACGGAGTTCAGCAGGTAGATGCCGAGTTCATCGGCGAGGACGCGGACCAGCGCGAGGATCTGGTCGAAGTTGGCTTCGACCTGGAGGGTGAGGGCGCCGTATTCCAGCGCCTGGGCGAGTTTGCCGTAGCTGATGTTGCCGTGGGGCAGAAAGATGATGGGCGTCATGCCGGCGGCGGCGGCGTAGGCGGCCATGGAGGCGGAGGTGTTGCCGGTGGAGACGCAGGCGACGCGTTTCATGCCGAGGCGGAGGCCGACGGTGGAGCCGGCGGTCATGCCGTTGTCCTTGAACGAGCCGGTGGGGTTGAAGCCCTGGTGCTTGAAGGTGAGCGAGTCGAGGCCGGCGTAGGCGGCGGCGCGGGGGGCGTCGAGAAGGGGGGTGTTGCCTTCGCGGAGGGTGACGATGCGATCGGTTTCGGGGTTGGCGAAGGCGAGGAGTTCGCGGAAGCGCCATACGCCGCTCTGGTCGACGGGGAGGTTGGACATGCGGCGGGCGCGCCAGAGTTTGGCTGATTGATGGGGGTCGAGCGAGAGGCCTTCGTCGCGGTATTCAACGAGGGCGCCGCAGCGGGGACAGGTATAGATGACCTCGTCGATGGAGAAGGACGAGGCGCAGAGTGTGTTGATACAGGCTAGGACGGAGGGCAAGTAATTATTATTTCAGATGGCGCGCGGAGGCGAGGTCAGTCGAGGTGGAAGACCTCTTCGATGGAGAACATTTGTTTGTCGGGGTCGCGGGCGCCGGGGTCGATGAAGAAGTCGCGCATTTCGGATTGCCAGCGGGCGTTGACGGGCGAGAGGTCCATGCCGGCGCGGGCGGCGGCGAAGTCTGGGGTTTCGAGGTAGCCGATGAGGAGGCCGTCGGAGCGGAGGAAGAGCGAGTAGTTGGTCCAGCCGGTGCGGCGGAGGGCGTCGAGCATATCTGGCCAGACTTCACGGTGGCGGAGTTTGTATTCGTCGAGGCGGCCGGGCTTGACCTGGAGGGTGAAACAGACGCGCTGCATGTCTGGCATGATAGCGGGTGCGAAGGGGGCGTGGCGATGAGAGACGAGCGTCAACTGAAAGACCTGGCGGGGGTGGGGCGGGCGTTCCTGAGGGACTTCGAGTTGCTGGGGATTACCAGCGTCGGGCAACTGGCGAAGAAGGACGGCAAGAAGCTGTACAAGGAGCTTTGCAGGCTGACCGGGACGCGGCAGGATCCGTGCGTTGAGGACACGCTGGTGTGCGCGGTGGCGCAGGCGCGGGATCGGGAGTTGCCGGCGGAGCAGCGGCAGTGGTGGTACTGGTCGAGAGTGAGAAAGGCGGGCGGGCGATGATCAGGCTGTGGATCGAAGACGGGTCGCTGGCGGCGACCAAAGCGCCGCGGCCGAGGCGCAAGGCGGGCCATGCGCTGCTGAAGCTGCTGCGGGGCGGGATCTGCAACACGGACCTGGAACTGCTGCGCGGGTATTACTCGTTCACGGGGCAGCCGGGCCATGAGTTCGTGGCCGAAGTGGTGGCGTCGGACGACAAGAGCTGGCTGGGCAAGCGCGTGGTGGGCGGGATCAACGTGGCGTGCGGGAAGTGCGTGTATTGCGGCGAGGGGTTGGGGCGGCATTGCGCGGAGCGGACGGTGCTGGGGATTGTGAAGCATCCGGGGGCGTTCGCGGAGTATTTCACGCTGCCGGAGGCGAACCTGCTGGAGGTGCCGGAAGGGGTGAAGACCGAACACGCGGTGTTTGCCGAGCCGGTGGCGGCGGCGTGCGAGATTCTGGACCAGGTGAAGATCCCGAAAGGCGAAGCGGTGGCGGTGCTGGGCGACGGGAAGCTGGGGCTGCTGGTCGGGCAGGTGCTGGCGGCGCATGGGGCCGAGGTGCATCAGTACGGGCGGCATGTGGACAAGCTGGCGGTGGCGGCGAAGGCAGGCATCGAGGTGCACTTGAACGAAGAGCCGCCGGCGAAGGCGTACCGGTGGACGGTGGAGGCGACGGGGCGGGCGGAAGGGTTGAGAGACGCGGTGGCGATGACGCGGCCGAGGGGGACGGTGGTGATGAAGTCGACGGTGAACGGGGAGGTTTCGCTGGACATGGCGCCGGTGGTGGTGGACGAGATCACGCTGATTGGGTCGAGGTGCGGGCGGATGGAGGCGGCGATGAAGCTGATCAAGAAGGGCAAGTTATTGTTGGACGATATGATCACGGGCGAGTATCCGCTGGAGGCGGGGGCGGAGGCGTTTCTGGAGGCGCAGCGGAAGGGGTCGATGAAGGTGCTGTTGAGGGGCGCGGGGTGATGGAGGGGTAGGCGGGGGAAGGGACGGGAATTCGCAGGCATGAGGCGGCGGCCGGAGCGCTGGAATTGGGGCTAACATGAGAGGGTATGCCCAGCTTCCGCGGAGTTGATTACCTCAATATCGACTTGATGATGAGCGATGAGGAACTGCTGGTGCGCCAGACGGCGCGGCAGTTCGTCGATGAAGAGGTGGCGCCGGTGATCAAGGACTGTTTCAACGAAGGGCGGTTCCCTTCGCGCCTGATCCGGAAGATGGGCGAGTTGGGATTTCTGGGGGCGAACCTGACGGGATACGGGTGCGCGGAGTTGTCGAACGTCGAATACGGGCTGGTGATGCAGGAGATCGAGCGGGGCGATTCGGGGCTGCGGAGTTTTGTGAGCGTGCAGGGCGCGCTTGTAATGTATCCGGTCCACACGTTCGGCTCGGACGCCCAGAAGGACAAGTGGCTGCCGAGGCTGCGGACTGGCGAGGCGGTGGGGTGTTTCGGGTTGACGGAGCCGGGGTTCGGGTCGAATCCGGGCGGGATGACGGCGACGGCGAAGCAGGACGGCGCGGGGTGGGTGCTGAACGGCGAGAAGACGTGGATCACGAACGGCTGCGTGGCCGACGTGGCGGTGGTGTGGGCGAGGACGGATGAGGGGATCCGGGGGTTCCTTGTCGAGAAGGGGACGCCGGGCTATACGACGTCGGAGATCCACGGGAAGATGTCTATGCGGGCGTCGGTGACGTCGTCGCTGATGTTTTCGGATTGCCGGATTCCGGCGGACAATCTGCTGCCGGGCGCGAAGGGGCTGAAGGCGGCTCTGATGTGTTTGTCGCAGGCGCGGTACGGGATTGGTTGGGGCGTGGTGGGCGCGGCGATGGACTGTTATGAGTCGGCGCGGCAGTACACGATCGAGCGCAAGCAGTTTGACAACAAGCCGATCGCGTCACACCAACTGGTGCAGGCGAAGCTGGCGTGGATGATCTCTGAGATCACGAAGGCTCAGTTGCTGGCGATGCAGTGCGGGCGACTGAAGGACATGGGGAAACTGGAGGCGGCGCACATTTCGATGCTGAAGGGCAACAACACGGCGATGGCGCTGGACGTGGCGCGGACGGCGCGGGACCTGCTGGGGGCGAACGGGATCACCGACGATTACCCGATGATGCGGCACATGGCGAACCTGGAAAGTGTGAAAACATACGAAGGAACGGACCACATCCACACGCTGGTGATCGGCGAGCGGGTGACGGGCATTCCGGCCTACAAGTAGTTTCCCAAGGAGGATTCCGATGACACGCCGAACGGTCATGTTGCTTGCGGCGGCCCTGGCGGGCTGCACGGCGAAGAAGGAGCCGTCGTTTGATTACGGCAAGCCGGAGAAGACGTATCCGATGCGGGGCGAGGTGCTGAGGCTGAAGCCCGGCATGCGGGTGGCGGTGGTGAAGCACGAGAAGATAGAAGGCTGGATGGAAGCGATGACGATGGACTTCCCGGTGCCGTCGGCGGAGGAGTTCGCGAAGTTGAAAGAAGGAATGAAGATCACCGCGACGGTGGAGATGAACGACCTCCACTACTGGCTGACCAACATTCAACCGCAACAGTAAGGACCGAAGCGCAAATGAAAATGAAAACCCTGCCAAGCGTTACAGTTCTGTCCGCGATTCTGATGGCCGGCGCCGCCTGGGCGCAGGCGCCCGGCGCGCGCTGGGATGCGATCTACCAGGGCGGAGCGAAAGTGCCGGTAAATCCGTCGACGCTGGTGCTGGAGGCGACGGCGAACCTGCCTTCGGGCGCGGCGCTGGACATCGGCATGGGCAACGGGCGCAACGCGGTGTATCTGGCGCGCAAGGGCTGGAAGGTGACCGGCATCGACGTGTCGAGGGAGGCGATCAAGCAGGCGCAGGCGGCGGCGGCGAAGGTGGGGGCGACGCTGGAGGCGAATGTCGCACGCTTTGAGGACATTCCGCCGGCGCGGGCGAAGTACGACCTGATCCTGTGCATGTACGTTTCGAGCGTGGCGACGAAGAACGCGGCGAAGATCATCGACATGCTGAAGCCGGGCGGGGTGCTGGTGGTGGAGGGTCCGCATCTGGATGCGCGGCCGATGCCGGGGCAGGAGGGGTATAAGACGAACGAACTGTTGCGGTCGTTCGGGCGCTTGAGGGTGTTGCGGTATGAGGACAAGACGATGCAGGCCGAATGGGCGACGAACGCGGACGGGCGGTCGCCGACGGTGCGGCTGGTGGCGGTGAAAGAGAAGTAGCCGGATGCGGCTACTGCCAATCGCAGAGTGACGCGACGTGGGCGGCGGAGCCGTCGCGGACCCAGCCGTCGAGTTGGGCGACGTCTTTCAACTGCTGACCGCGGAGGCGGGGCACGGAGAGGTAGCGGCAATCGAGTTCGGGCAGGGCGGTCATATCGCCCCAGAGTTTTTCGAACTGGGCGACGGGGAAGATGTCTTCCTGACCGCGGCCCCAGCGTTTCTTGACGTCCTTGATGGTGACGTAAGAGGGCATGCGGGCGGCGAGATCGCGGACGGCGGCATCGACGGCGGCCTGGTCGCGGAGTTGGGCGCGGGTGAGGGGGAAGGCGGCGAGCATGCGGTCGATGTCGATCCACATGGTGCCGGAGTTGTAGAACGAGAGGTCGAATTCGATGCGCTCGCCGGGCAGGGCGAGGCCTTCGACGAGGCGGATGCGGCCATCGACGCGGGCGAGTCCGCCGCCGCGGTCGTCGAGCAGGCGGGGGATGACTTCGACGGTCATGGCGGCGCCGGAATCGAGGTGGAAGCCGAGCAGGCCGGGATCGACGTCGGCGCCGAGGGTGTCGATATTGTGGAGCAGGAGGGTTTTCAGCGACGGGCGCTCGTCGAGCAGGCGGGCGAGGACGCCGTTGCGGAGCATGTTGGGCAGTTCGTACCAGTGGCCGGTGGGGTGGAGGCACTGGAGCGGGAGGTTGTCGCGGTAGTCAGAGCCTTCGCCGGCGGCGAGGGCCCATTGGATGAGGCCTGCGCGGAGGCTTTCGATGACCTTTTGTTTCTGGACGTCGAGGACCTGCTGGGGGGTCTCTTCCCAGGCGAAGCGGAGGTCGCGGGTCATGGGGATGAAACGGAGGCCGACGCTGCGTCCGGGCGAGAGAAGGAGGGGCCCCTGGTAGCCGAAGCTGGACTCGCGTGCGAGCGAGGCCTCAAAGGGGCGATGGGTCATATAACTGGTGGTGAAGACGTGGGGGATGGCGAGGGGGTAGGGGCGCGAGGCCTTGCGGCTCTTAGCGAGGTGGATTTCGACGAATGAGCGGTGGCGGCCGGCGATTTTGCAGAAAGGGTTGAGGGCCTTGACGACGCCCGCGCCGCGGGTCCAGCGGCTGCCGGCGCCGCCGGCGAGGGAGACGGCGGCGATGGAGCCCTGGGCGAGGGCGTCCTGGCCGATGGAGACGAAGCGGGAGTGGACGCCGTCGATGCCGGGGAGTTCGCCGGGGTCGACGTTGGTGATGCGGGCGGAGGCCGGGAGGCGGTTCTGGGCGAGGCCGATGCGGCCGGACTTCATGTCGGCACGGATCTGCGAGTGCTGGACGCGGTCGAAGCCATGGGATTCGAGCAGGGCGTCGAGGGAGGAGGAAGCGGACTTGGACTGGGCGGTTTCGGGCAGCAGGTGGTCAATGAGGGTGGCGCCGGCGGCGGCCCATTCGCCGCCTTCACGGCTGCGGGCGCCGAAGTGTTCGAGATCGGCGCGCTGGGCGGGGGTGAGGCTGCGGGACTCGCGGCGGAGCAGGGCCGGGGCGGTGAGGACGTAGTAGGCCGGGGGCATGAGGGCTTCGGCGGCTGGGACGAGTTCGGACCAACTGCCGCGGGGGTTGATACGGAAGTCGTAGACGACCGGTTCCATGGCGAAGGGGACGCCGCCTTCGAGTTCGCGCTTGGTTTCGGAGAGGATGTGCTGGATGCGGGTGGCGGCCTGGGGTTTGATTTCGGGGTCGAAGAGGAAGCCCATGCCGCCGCCGGCCATGCCGCCGAGCATCCAGAAGCCCCAGAAGCGGGAGCCGAATTCAGCGCGGGCGCGGTTAATGAGGAGTTGGGTGTAGTGGTTGCCGGCCCAGGGGATGATGGTCTGGATGGGGGCGTCAAAGTTGCGCTGGGTGAGGCTGCCGATGCCGCGGATGTCGGCGTGGGCGAGACGGTCGAGGACCTGGTCGAGAATGCCGACGGCCTCGCCGCGGGCCTGCCATTCGCGGGCGGAGCGGAGGAGGTACTTCTCGGTGACCATTTCGAGAATGGGTCCGACGTCCTGGGCCATGCCGCCGTGGACGAGGACGAGGGAGTCCTGGAGGAGTTGCCGGGCGGCAGGAGGGACGCGGTCATCCGGGAGGAGATCGTGGCGGGGGAGGAGGCAGCCGCGGCTGATGCCGAACTCGGGATCGGCGGGCTGAGCCTGGACGCCGCGGATGAGTTTCACGCCGGGCCAGACGCCGCCGGAATCCTGCCAGCCGCCTCCGGAACCGCCGAGCCATTCGCCGAGGATGGCGCGGGCGGCGACGAGGCGGCGGTCGTCCTCTTCCATGGCGCCGGTGAGAGTGGAGACCTGGCCGGTGGCCCTCATGCAGGCGGCGATGAGGCAGGCGAGCAGATTTGTGGAGACGGCGAGGCGGGAGCCTTTGGGGATGTCGTTGACCTTGGAGACGATTTCGATGCCGTGGCCAGGGTGTCCGGTGAGGCGTTCAAGGAGGGGGGCGAGCGAGGCGGGAGCGCCTTCCATGCCGGGGGGGACGATGCCGGAGGCGATGACGGCGGCTTTGAGCAGGCCGAGGTAGTCCTTGGCGAAATCGAAGACTTCGGCGACGGCGGAGAGTTCGACGTGGGCGTTGAGGTCGACGCTGACGAGGCGGATGACGGGACGGTCGATGACGCGGAAGTGGGCTTCGACGGGGGGCTTGGGTTGGCCGCGGCCGGTGATGGCGAGGTCGATGGAGATGTTGAGGACGCGGGCGCCCTCGGGGTAGTCCATGCCGAGAAAGAAAATGTCGCTCCAGGCGCTATGGGAGAGGTCCATGCGGACGGGGGTGGTTTCGCGGAGGATGGGGAAGCGGCCGGAGGAGGAGTGGAGCAGCTCCTGGCGAATTCTGAGAGGGTAGTCAGCGGCGTGGCCGCAGCGGAACATCCATTGATTGCCGGAGATGGAGCGGACGCTGCGGCGGACCTGGTCGGCGAGGGTCTGGAAGGCGAGACCGCGGTAAGCGGCGGCGAGGGCGCTGGAGAGGGCTTCGCTGGGGCCATCGGCGGAGTCGGCATCGAGAAGGATGGAGATGGACTCCTCGAAGCGGCGGTCGAGAAACTGAGTGTAGGCGCGGAAGGGGATGTGGCCGAAGGCGGGGACGGAGCCGAGGCGGGGGAGCGAGTAGCGGTGGATGGAGGAGAGGAAGAAGAGGGCGCGGACTCGGTGGTAGAGGTTGGAGGTCTGGCGGCGGAAGGAGTCGAGGGCACGGCAGGCTTGGAGCAAGTGGTCGAGGGTGAGGCCTTCGACGGCGCGGTCGAGGGGGGTATTGCGGAGGGCCTCGTCGTCGGAGGTGATGATGGCGATGAGGCGGTCCATCAGAGACTGACCTTTCGGGCTGGGCTGGCGGCGAGGAGTTGGACAAGGCGGGTGAGGACTTCGTCGCGGTCGCGGCCGTTGAGGGCGAGGGCGGCCTGGGCCATGAAGAGGCCGTAGTTGACGCCGAGGTCGTAACGGCGGGCGTCCATGAGCAGGGCGAGGTAGCGTTCGCGGGAGGCGAGGGCCTGAAGGGCGGAGGAGAAGCTGGGGGGCGGGGTGGAGCCGGCGGCGAGGATCGAGTCGAGCACGTCCATGAGGGTTGGGGTGAGGACGTGCATGCCGAAGAAGCAGAGGTACTGGCCGGTGCGGAGACCGGGGACGACGAGGCTGCGTTCGGCGAGGGTGGGGGTGGGTTTTTCGATGACGGAATCGACGGTGTAGAGGTCGGTATGGCCGGTGAGGGGCTGTCCGCCGACGGCGCCGTAGTTGGGCAGGAGGCTTTCGTGAGTGGCCTGGACGGCGGAGACCGAGCAGCGCTCGCGGGTGGCGGCTTCGACGAGGCGGGCGGCACAGGCGCCGGGTTCGCTGCCGACGTAGAGGTGGTCGCCGACGAGGTGGAGGAAGGGGTCGGAGCCGGTGAAGTCGCGCGCGGACCAGATGGCGCGGGCGTAGCCGGCGCCGCCGGCCTGTGGGATGAAGTGGAGCTTGACGGAAGCGCCTTCGGCGGCGGAGGCGCAGGCGGATTCGTCGCCGGGGTGGACGACGACGGCGACCTGCTTCATGCCGGCTTTGGCGGCCTCTTCCACGAGGATGGCGAGGACGGTGCGATCCTGGCCGTCGCGGTCGATGAGGCGCTGGAGCGGCAGAGCGCGCTGCGACGGGCCGGCGGCGGTGATTACGGCTTTATCGATGGTCATACCTGGGTATCCCCCGACTTTTCAGTTTAGTCCGAGAGCCGAGTATGATGACGGGAGATGGCGGGGAAGACAAATGCGGCGAGGTTGCTGGAGGCGCTGGGGATTGAGTTCGAGCTGAGGGAGTATGAAGTGGATCCGGA
Organism: Candidatus Solibacter sp.; assembly: GCA_013822245.1. GTDB lineage: Bacteria > Acidobacteriota > Terriglobia > Bryobacterales > Bryobacteraceae > PNKE01. The sequence continues at coordinate 8,576 of PNKE01000059.1, read as the reverse complement.
GGATCTATCGGCTGAGACGGTGGCGTCGAAGATTGGATTCCCGATCGGGCAGACATTCAAGACGCTGGTGGCGCGGGGCGACCGGACGGGGGTGATGATGGCCGTAATCCCTGGCGACGCGGCGCTGGACTTGAAGGCGCTGGCGAAGGCGTCGGGGGACAGGAAGGTGGAGACGGTGGCGCTGAAGGAGGTGGAGCCGCTGACGGGGTACGTGCGGGGCGGGGTGACGGCGCTGGGGGCGAAGAGAGCGTTTCCGGTGGTCGTGGACGAGTTCGCGCAGTTGTACAAACAGATCTCGGTGTCGGCCGGGCGGCGGGGGTTGCAGGTGTTGCTGGCGCCGGAAGACTATGCCAGGGCGGCTGGCGCGAGCTTCGCGCCGATCGCGAAGGACAAGGAATGAGCGAGGCTATATTGAGCCGGAGCGTCGAGTCGCATATGATTCATAGAACCATGCGATACCGACACAGCCGCCGCGCATTTCTTGGCGGGGCACTGGCCCTGCCCGGATTCCAGTTTCCTTCCCTGGCTCAAGCCGTCCAGGCGCAGACGACTCCTTACAACCGTCCGAAGCTGAAGATTACCGACGTGAGGACGGCGCAGGTGCGCGGCCACGGACTGCAATTGCATGTGAGGATCTACACCGACCAGGGGATTTTCGGGCATGGCGAGGGGACCGACGCGGTGGTGGGCGGGGCGCCGATCGTGCGGTCGTTCAGGAACTTCCTGATGGGGCAGGACCCGCTGAACGTGGACAGGTTGTTTGAAAGAATCCGCACGGCGGGCATCTTCGCCGGCGCGCAGGGCGGGCAGTATGTGGCGGCGCTGACGGCGGTCGAGACCGCGCTGTGGGACCTGGCCGGCAAGGCGACGGGACTGCCGGTGTATCAACTGCTGGGCGGGAAGATGAGGGACCGGATCCGGCTGTACTGCGATTCGCAGACCGAGGATCCGAAAGATCCGGAAGCGCCGAAGAAGATGGGTCAGGTGCGCGATATGGGGTTCACGGCGGTGAAGATCGACGTGGACGACGGGCGCGATCCGAACCGTTGGGATGCGATGAACTGGACGGCGTCGAACGCCGAGATCGACACGATGGTGTCGAAGATCAGGTTTGTGAGGGAGTTCTTCCCGAAGCGGGTGGACCTGGCGGTGGACATGCACGGGCGCTACGACATGACGACCGGCAAGCGGATGGCGAAGGAGTGCGAACCGTTCCACCTGCTGTATCTGGAAGAGCCGGTGCCGGCGGAGAACGTGAAGGCGATGCGGGACATCAGGGAATCGACCTCCACCCCGATCTGCTGCGGCGAGAACCTGTTCCTGCGGCATGGGTTCAGGGAAGTGCTGGAAGAGCGGGCGGCGGACATCATCATGCCGGACCTGCAGAAGTGCGGCGGGCTGCTGGAAGGGCGCAAGATCGCCGACATGGCGCATACGTATTACGTGCCCGTGGCGCCGCATTGCGTGGTGTCGCCGATCGGGACGATGGCGTCGGCGCACATGTGCGCGGCGATACCGAATTTCCTGATCCTGGAGTGGCATTGGATCCAGCGGCTGGAGTTGTGGAAGAACTTCGTCCAGGAAGGCGAGATTATCGAGAAGGGATTCGTGACCGTGACTGACCGTCCGGGCATCGGCGTGACGATGAACGAGCAGGCGGCGAAGAAGGTCCAAGTGGCGAACACGCCATGGTTTGAGGCGGGGCTGTAGCGGGTGGAGTTTGGGTGGAAGAGAGAGATGCAAAGGAAAGAGTAAAGATCATGACCCGGAGAAATGTTTTATTCGCGATCGTGACGCTTGCGGCCGCGGGGCTTGCGGGGTGCACGGCGGCGCCGCCGCCGGTGGTTGAGGATCCGCTGATTGCGGGCTTCAAGAAGTCGACGGTGGCGTCGGTGGCCGATGCGGTGGATCAAGTGGTGGGCGCGCGCGGATTCATGACGCACAGGATGAGGCCGGCGGTGGCGGGCAAGATTGTGGGCCGGGCGAGGACGTCGATTGTGCAGGCGACGACGCCGGACAAAGCGACGCCATCGCTGGCAGTGAAGCACTCGGTGGAGATGATCGACTCATCGAAGCCTGGCGAGGTGGGCGTGATCGTGATGGTGGACGGGGCCGACGTTGCGGCCATCGGCGGACTGATGGGCACGGCGGCGAAGGCGCGCGAGATGGCGGGGATTGTGATCGACGGAGGAGTGAGAGACGTGGCGGAGCTGCGGGACCTGGGGCTGCCGGTCTATTCGACGAGCATTACGCCGGCGACGGCGGTGAGCCGCTGGGCGAGCGTGGCGAAGGACGTGGAAGTGGAGTGCGGGGGGGTGAAGGTGAGGCCGGGCGACATCATTGTGGCGGGCGAGGATGGGGTGGTGGTGGTGCCGCAGGAGAAGGCGGCTGAGGTCCTGAAGAAGTCGCAGGAGATCGACGCGCGCGAGACGAAGATGGTGCCGTCGATCAAGCAGCACAAGTCGCTGACGAAGGTGATCGAACTGTTCAACAGGATCTAGCCGCAATACTGTTCACGTAATCACATTTCTGTGCAATTCTGTTTGGGGCGGGAGGCCCCCGGAATGGCTCGAACCGTCGTAACTCTGCCCCCCGGCAGCCGGTTACCGGCAACATCCGTCTCGCCGTCATCGCCAAAACCTTCCCTTTGACCGCTATCCGCGCGGCTCTGGCGGACACGCGCACGGCCAGCGTGCGCCAGCCTGATCTGCCTGCGCACGTGGTGGTCTGTTACGTCATCGCCCTGGCGATCCACATGCAAACGTCCTATTGCGGGGTCCCGCGCCGACTGCTGGAAGGCATCCACTGGCTTCGGGACACTTCTGCCCATGTCAAAGCGGCCGGCAGGCCGGGCATTTCGCGGGCCCGCGCACGGCTGGGTTGGGAACCGCTGCGGCAATTGCACGATGAACTGGTCAAGCCCGTCGCGGTAGAAACCACCCAGGGCGCCGGGTATCGGCAATGGCGGCTTGTCAGCCTGGATGGAAGCGCTCTCGACGTCGCCGGCGGGAAGGCCGATGAGGAGCCGTTTGGCCGCCCTGGAGCCAGCCGCGGCGGCGGCGCCTATCCGCGGATTCGTGTTGTCGCCCTGGTGGAGAGCGGGACGCATGTGTTGTCTTGCGGTGAACTGGACGCCTGCGGCACGGGCGGGATCACGCTGGCCAAGCGGGTGCTGCCGCGCTTGCGCCCGGGCACGCTGTGTCCGGCCGATCGGTACTTCTTCGGCTTCAAGCTGTGGGAACAGGCGCGGGCGGCGGGTGCGGAACTGCTTTGGCGAGTGAAGTGGAACATGCGCCTGTAGTGCGACAGGCGCCTTCCCGACGGTTCGTATCTGAGTTGCGCCGATCCCCCGGAGCGGGACTGGAGGCACAAGACCGGCGGCATCATCGTGCGGGTGATTGACTACAAACTGGACGGCGTGGAGGGCGCTGAGCCCATCTACCGGCTGGTCGCCACGGCCCTGGATCTCAAAAGCGTGCCGGCCAAGGAACTGGCGGCTCTGTCTCATGAGCGCGGGGAAATGGAAACAGCTCTCGACGGATTGAAAACCCGTCCGCGAGGCATCAAAATCGCGCCGCGGAGCAAGACGCCCGATCTGGTACGCCAGGAGTTCTACTGCTTAATGATGGCCCGCTTCGCCACCCGCGGGCTGATGCACGAAGCCGCACTGAGGGCCGATATCGAGCCGGACCGCCTGCCGTTCTTGCACGCCGTACGTGTCGTCCGCCGCAAGTTGGCGGTCCGCGGCGCTATTCCCCCCTCCGCGGAGGAAGGCGGTTCATGACGCGGCGCTCGATGAGATCCTCGATGAGCGGGTTGTCTCCAGCCGCACCCGGCGCAACCATCGCGGGGCGAAGCGCAAAATGAGCAACTCCCCGCTTCGCCCTCGACACGTCACTCCCTTGCCGCCTATCGGCATTTGCAGGGCCATGAGGATCGTTACGTGATCAGTATTACGGCGAGGCGCGGTCAGCAGCACTTGGCGCGCTGGTACTTCAGCCGCAATCTGCATTCGGCGAACCGCCGGTACTCTTCCGCCGAGTGCGCCCTGCCGTGCGATGCCAGATGGCGATCATAGGCCGTCTCGTCGCCGATCTCGCGCAATATGCCGAGGAGGATCGCGCAGAACGCTTTCATCCGGTCCATTGCCAGCCTGCGGATCTCGCCGCGGCCGAGGCGGGCGCGGGCGTATTGAGACAGTGCGCCGAGCACGCCGGCCGGGCGCAACATGGCGGACGCCCGCTTGCCGCAACTCACACCTTGCGCTGTTGAGAGTTTCAGGCTATACCTCCTCGGCCCTCAACTGAGTCGCCACGAACGGCGTCTCCGTACTTTGCCGGTCTCGCGCGCCGTTGAGAATTCCGGCCCACACCCGGATCGAATCCGCCAGAATCGTCGTCACCAGCACCAGGAAGATGCCACACACCGCCGCGTCCAGCCGGTTGTTGAAGATCAGTTGCTTGGTCGCCGCGGTCTGCTGACCCGCTTCGAGCGCCGCCGCCTGCGCCAGGAATCCTATGCGCGGCGCGCCGGAAAAGATCTTCTGCCACGCCGCTGTGTACGTCACCACCACCAGCCATGCCAGCGGCGTGATCGTGATCCAGGCGTATTTCAGCCGGTAGGCCTTGATCAGAATCGTCGTCGCCACGCACAGCGCAACGGCGGCCAGCAACTGGTTGGCGATGCCGAACAACGGCCACAGCGAGTTGATCCCGCCCAGCGGATCGCGCACGCCCTGGATGAGGAAATAGCCCCAGGCGCAAACGATCAGCGCCGACGTCAGAATCACCGACGGCATCCACGACGTCCTGCCCAACGGCTTCCAGAAGTGGCCCAGGAAGTCCTGCAGCATGAACCTTCCGACGCGCGTCCCGGCGTCGATGATGGTCAGGATGAACAGCGCCTCGAACATGATGGCGAAGTGGTACCAGAACCGCAGCACGGCCTCGTTGCCGGCGATCTGAGAGAAAATGTGCGCCATGCCCAGCGCCAGCGACGGCGCGCCGCCTGTGCGGTAGAACAGCGTCTCCTCGCCCACATGCCTGGCCAGTTCCGACATCTGCTCCGGCGTGACCGGAAAGCCCCATGACGTGATGGTTGCCGTCGCCGCCGCCGGCGTGGCCCCGACAATGCCGGCCGGCGAATTGACGGCGAAGAACACGCCCGGATCCAGCGAGCACGCCGCAATCAGCGCCATCATCGCGACGAAGCTCTCCAGCAGCATCGACCCGTAGCCCACCGGCAGGATATGCCCCTCCCGCGCGATCATCTTCGGCGTCGTGCCCGAACTGATCAACGAGTGGAATCCCGATATCGCGCCGCAGGCGATCGTGATGAAGCAGAACGGGAAGATCGTCCCCGCGAAGATCGGCCCCGTGCCGTCGGTGAATCGCGTCAGCGCCGGCATCTGCAGTTCCGGCCGCACGAACACGATGCCCGCGCCCAGCATCAGCACGACGCCCAGTTTCACGAACGTCGACAGGTAGTCCCTCGGCGCCAGCAGCAGCCACACCGGCAGCGCGCTGGCGAAAAAGCCGTATACGATCACCGAGACCGCCAGCGCCATCCCCCCCAGCGTGAACCACGGCCCCAGCACCGCGTGCGCCGCCACCCACTCGCCGGCGAAGATGCTCGCAACCACCAGCACGAATCCGATCAGCGAAACCTCTAGCACCCTGCCCGGCCGCCAGTACCGCAGATACAGCCCCATGAACACCGCGATCGGCATCGTCGCCGCGATCGTGAACGTCCCCCACGGGCTGTCTTTCAGCGCGTTCACCACCACCAGCGCGATCACCGCCAGCAGGATGATCATGATCAGCAGCACCGTCAGCGTCGCCGTCGCTCCCCCGATCCTGCCTATCTCCTCCCGCGCCATCTGCCCCAGGCTCTTTCCGTTCCGCCTCACCGAAGCAAACAGAATCACGAAGTCCTGCACCGCCCCGCCGATCACCACCCCCAATATGATCCACAGCGTGCCCGGCAGATAGCCAAACTGCGCCGCCAGCGTCGGACCAACCAGCGGACCCGGTCCCGCGATCGCCGCGAAATGGTGCCCGAATACGATCCACTTGTTCGTCGGCTCGTAATCATGGCCGTTTCGCAGCCGCTCCGCCGGCGTCGCCCGGTTGTCGTCCAGCGCCATCACCTTGGCCGCGATGAATGCCGCATAGAACCGGTACGCCGCCAGGTAGGTGCACACCGACGCCACCACCAGCCACGCGCTGTTGATCGCTTCCCCGCGGTAAATGGCCACTCCGGCCAGGCTCACGCCGCCTGTCAGCGCCACCGCGATCCATCCGAGTACTGAGAGCCGTTTCTTCATTGCGAATCAACGATTCTACCCGGATTCAAAACCCCCGCGCGTTCCCGCTCAGAATCTCGGCAGCGTCCTCAGCATCGACACCGTCGTCGCCCCCTTGGCGAACTCGACATAGTGCATCGGCTGCCAGTCCTTCTTCCTGTCCCCGGAATGGCTCAACGTGCCGATATAGCGCACCTGCCCGCGCTCGGCGCCCATCAGGATGATGACGTAGCCGCGGTCCTTGTACGTCATGGCGCGGTAGTGGATCTCCCCCTCGCCCGCCTTGTAGCGGTCCTCCGACGGAGCCCCCATCTTCCGCACCACGGCGTGATAATCGTCGTCCCGCGTCAGATCCAGGTAGGCCTGGTCCTTGGCCACCAACGCCGGCTTGGCTGCCGGCGTGAACTCCACCAGCGCCCACACCAGGATCCCGGCGAACGCAATCGCGCCGAACACCGTCAAAATCATCCGGCTGATCCGCGTGTCCGTCCCCGTATCTCCCATCCCCGTGATCGCCTTCAACCCGCCCGGCGCTTTCGGCTCCTGCCCGGGCTGCCCCGCCGGCCGCTTCATGGGCGCCACCTTGCCCGGCATCGCCAGCACCTTGCGCTCCGTCGGCCAGACCGCCCCCGTCTTGTACTCCAACTCCCTGTTCAGCCCGATGATCATCACCGGTTCCTCGATCTCCGGCGCCTGCCCGAAATAGCGCCTCGGAATCGCCACCTCGAGATCCATCTTCGTGTTCGAGACCAGCATCTCCGACCACGTCGCTTCCTTCAGCTTCCACTCGTTGTGCTCGATGTTCAGAATCGGCGGATAGAACGAGAACGCCCGCTTCTTGAGGTCCTCCACCGGCGGTGTGATCGGTTCTGACATACCGTTAACAGCCTTCGGCGGACGTCCCGGTTGCAGGCTTGCGGTTCGCCCGGCGCCGCCGCAACCCGCCCGGCGGCAATGACTTGCCCCGGCAGCATCGTTGGCCGCCGCTGTGCGTCAAAGGCATCTACTTCCTCCTCGCGCCTCGCTCTTCAGGCATATCCTCAAACTTCCCGGCCCCATGCGGCTTCTTCCTCGGGACGTTCAGCCCTGTCCGGCCCCGCGCTTTTCAGTATGCAATACCGGCCGCCTCAGGCATAGTTCTTCCGCGCCCCGGCGCACCTAATTGACGGCTTCCCGCCCGCCAAGGTTGCCTCCCCTGCGCCGGTTTTCTCCGTCCTCCCGCCTCCACCGCTGGCTTTTCTTCCCTTGGAGGTATAGAACAGAGGATGAAAGGACTTTTTATGCTGATTCGAAAAGAAGAAGCGCTCGCCTACCATTCCGCCGAACCCGCCGGAAAGGTCTCCGTCACGCCCACCAAGCCGTGCCGGACTCAGCGGGACCTCAGCCTCGCCTATACCCCGGGCGTCGCCGTCCCCTGCCTTGAAATCGCCGAAAATCCCCAGGCCGTCTATCAGTACACCTCCAAGGGCAACCTCGTCGCCGTGATCTCCAACGGCACCGCCGTCCTTGGCTTGGGCAATATCGGCCCCGCCGCCGGCAAGCCCGTCATGGAGGGCAAGGGCATCCTGTTCAAGAGATTCGCCGATATCGACGTCTTCGATATCGAACTCGCCACCGAGGACCCCAAGGAGGTCATCCGCACCTGCCAACTGCTCGAACCCACCTTCGGCGGCATCAACCTCGAGGACATCAAGGCCCCCGAATGCTTCGAAATCGAGGAAGAGCTCAAACGCACGTTGAAGATCCCCGTCTTCCACGACGACCAGCACGGCACCGCCATCATCTCCGGCGCCGCTCTCATCAACGCCTGCGAGATCGTCGGCAAACCTCTCTCCGGCGTCAAAATCGTCTTCTCCGGCGCCGGCGCCTCGGCCATCTCCTGCGCCGGCCACTACGTCCGCCTCGGCGCCACGCTCGAAAACATCCTCATGTGCGACACCAAGGGCGTCATCTACGAGGGCCGCACCGCCGGCATGAACAAGTACAAGCAGCGCTTCGCCCGGCCAACCCCGCTGCGCACCCTCGAAGAGGCCATCCGCGGCGCCGACGTTTTCATCGGCCTCTCCCAGGCCAACTGCGTCACCCCCGGCATGCTGCTCAGCATGGCCGCCAAGCCCATCGTCTTCGCCCTCGCCAACCCCGACCCTGAAATCCCCTACGATCTCGCCGTCGCCACCCGCGGCGACGTCATCATGGCCACCGGCCGCTCCGACTTCCCCAACCAGGTCAACAACGTCCTCGGCTTCCCGTTCATCTTCCGCGGCGCCCTCGA